>JAVSBY010000080.1:0-24271 GCA_031960925.1 Gilliamella sp. CRA003912 | reverse complement strand
GATAAGAAGCTTTTTTGTTCTTCCTTCGGCATGTTTTCTATATTAGCTTGAATCAGCTTATCCACTTTTTGAGTTTCTTCTGTTAAGCCTAATTCATTGTATGCATTACGCATTAAAAGTAGTGCTTCCTTGGTTGAATCTGTATCGGGGAACGTTGCAATCATTTGAGTAACTCGATTGATAACGGCAACATATGCACCACGCTCAGTATAGTATTTCGCAACTTTTAATTGATAACGCGCGATTCGATTTTTTAAATATACTAACCGTTTTTGCGCATCAGCACTGTACGGGCTGTTTGGAAAGCTAGAGACTAAATAGGTAAAATCTTTGAATGCAGTTTTAGCAAATTCAGCATCACGATCAGAACGATCGACATCGAACCAACCTTGAATTAAATTATCATCTTGCGCCATGTTGGCTAGGCCGCGGATGTAAATCACCCAATCAATATTCGGATGCGTCGGATTTAATTTTAAAAAACGGTCGATTGATGATATGGCAAGTGGTAAGTCACCTGATTTGTAGTAGGCATAAATTAAATCAAGTTGTACTTGCTGCGAATAAGGACCAAAAGGATAATTTTTATCCATAGCCTCTAAAACGCTAATACTGGATTTGATATTGCCACTCTCAAGTTCTTGCTGAGCTTTGGTATGAAGGTCAATTTCTGATACATGATCAACATCAGGTTTTGTTGTAGTACAACCGATCAGCATCCCACTTAAGGCGATAGCTAATAAAGAATGTAAACGCAATTTCATTCAGTTCTCAATCCAAAATATAAAATAAACATTAACCACTATGAATAGTATATAATACTCCAAAACATAACAGCTTAAAACAGATAAATTACATATGGCAGAGTTAAAATTAACAACTGAAATTGGTGAAACACAGCTTGGCATGCGTTTAGACCAAGCACTATCAGAACTTTTTCCTGATTATTCCCGTTCAAGAATCAAAGATTGGATCGTAAAAGGCAACGTACTTGTTGATGATGTGTGTGTGACTAAACCTCGCGAAAAAGTGCTTGGCGGCGAGATAATTTCCGTTCATGCAGAAATAGAAGAAGAGACGCATCATCAGACAGAAAATATTCCACTCAATATTGTTTATGAAGATGACGATATTTTAGTGATCAATAAACCCAGAGATTTAGTTGTTCATCCTGGGGCGGGGAATCCAAATGGTACCTTGCTAAATGCACTACTTTATCATTATCCAGATATTGCACGTGTACCTCGGGCGGGTATAGTTCACCGCCTAGATAAGGACACGACAGGACTGATGGTGGTTGCAAAAACGATAGCAGCTCAAACCCATTTAGTTGAATCGTTACAACTGCGGGAAATCACGCGCGAGTATGAAGCCGTCGCAATGGGGATTATTACCGCAGGTGGCACAGTTGATCAACCTATTACCCGTCATCCAACAAAACGGACCCATATGGCAGTATTCCCAACGGGTAAACCGGCGGTGACGCATTATCGCGTGCTGGAAAAATACCGTCTTCATACTCGCTTACGTTTACGTCTGGAAACGGGACGAACCCATCAAATTCGTGTGCACATGGCTTACAAGGCCCATCCTTTAGTCGGTGATCCACTGTATGGAGGACGTCCAAGACCGCCGAAAGGAGCATCGGAATCTTTTATGAATACGTTACGAAATTTTGATCGTCAAGCATTGCATGCTGCCATGTTACGGCTTTTTCATCCTGTCACCGGCGAATTAATGGAATGGCATGCGTCCATTCCTGATGATATGCAGCAACTGATTCGAGCTCTGCAAGATGATACAGAGCAGCATAAAGATGAACTGGATTGGTAACAATGCATCGGATTGAACCTATTTATCCCAATTGGCCAGCACCAAGCCGGGTTCATGCTTTTACAACGACTCGTAAGGGTGGGGTAAGCTTAGCGCCTTTTGATCGTTTAAACATGGGAAGCCGAACTGGCGATTGCCTAGAGCATGTTGCCGAAAATCGAAGGAGGGTGATTAACTCTTTGCATGTACCGAGCGAGCCTTACTGGCTTTATCAAACGCACAGCATTATTGCACTGGATATCTCATCGAGTCAGCGACAACTGCCAGCGCAAGCAACTATTGATAATCAGTCTATCATTGAAGCCGATGCGACTTACACGTGCCAAGCTCAGCAAGTCAGTGTCGTATTAACTGCCGATTGTATGCCCGTTTTATTTTGTTCGCGAACTGGTGACGAGGTTGCGGCAGCTCATGCAGGCTGGCGCGGGCTTTGCTACGGGATTTTAGAAGAAACTATTAAAAAGTTTACATGTCCTCGTTCTGATATTTTAGCGTGGATGGGACCTGCGATAAGTGCTAATCAGTTTGAAGTCGGTATCGAGGTCAAACAACAATTTGAAGCAAACGATGCGAATGCTAGCAAGGCATTTACGCTGATTGATGCAGCGCAACACAAATATCTGGCTGATCTTTATCTAATTGCACGACAACGCATAACCGCTGCTGGGATTACGCAAATATTTGGTGGAGATTATTGTACCTATACTGAAAAAGAATCATTCTATTCTTATCGCCGCGAAAAGAAAACCGGCCGCATGGCCTCAATGATCTGGTTTGAATAAAAGCCGCAATAAAGCGGTTTTTTATTGATTCTATCAGCACATTTCACTCGTGAATTAGTCAAAAATGGATGCGTATAACTATTCAATTTCGGCTAATTTATGAGTTTGAATACTTAATAACCATTTGTTTTCCAGTCGTTGGTGATTGAGTTTGCCAAGGATTTTCATCGTCTCTAAGAGATTAAATTGTCCATGTTGTTCTTGTGGTGATAAGAAATAGTGTTTAGCATCAATCATTTGTTCGATATAGAGACAAAAATCAATAAATGTTGGCGCATCCTCAACCACAATTCTCACTTCATTCGCGGTCGCTTGACGTATTTGCTGATAGCGTGATTGATAGCCGTATTTAGGGCTGATCGCAATATAATCAACGTGCTTATCAACGTGTCTAAGTCCATTTGTTTCAATGGCAATGTAATACCCGGCTGCTTTTAATCGGCTAAGCAGTTGGGGTAATGGTTTGACCAAAGTGGGTTCACCACCGGTTATGATAATGTTATTTGCCTGATACTGCTGTATTTTTTCCAGCAATTGATCAAGGGAATAACGTTGGTAATGATTAAAGTCAGTGTCACACCAAGTGCACTTTAAATTGCATCCTGCAAAACGAACAAACACAGCAGGCATACCAGTATTGTATCCTTCACCTTGTAAGGATTCGAATATCTCAACGACATGAAACTGACTTGCTGTCATTTTTTTCACTCCCATGATATTCACAATAAGAAGTCGGGGTTTCCCAGAGTTTTATCATTGAAACAGGAAGATAGTTAGCAAGGCAATCAAATATATATTGACTCATCGCCTCAGCCGTTGTTCTTGAGGGAAATGCAAAAACCTTGCGCTGCATCTGCTCAAGGAGTTGCGCGATTTTACACTCATTTTGATTATTTTCGTCATAAAGATAGGCATGATCGAGGGGATCAACAATATGCTGCTTAACCACCGCTTTTAAATCGGCATAGTCCATCACCATCGACGAACTTGATCCCTGATTGATTAATTCACCATGGATTTCGACCAATAATCGGTAAGTATGACCATGCAGATTATGACATTTTTTATTATGCCCATCTAACATGTGGCATGCATCGAACTGAAATTCTTTCGCAATTTTGTACATAGTAATATACCTAGTTTTTTTACGTGGGATGGATTACGAACCACGGTTAGGGAATCTAACAAAGCATTAACGCATTAGGTAAAACACGAGTTGTCATTAATTATCTGACATATTATCCCTCACTAAGGATAAACAGATAATGAACTATTCTAACCAAAATTATATCAAAATGATGCTGATAAATAGCAATTAATGTGTAAATAATCATCAAGTGTAAACAAATTTTACAAAAAATATTGAAAATGATAACGATTATCAATATCATTATCGATTCAATTTGATTTTTTCTACTTAGGCAGTGTATTGACGACTTACGCACTAAGTTCTTTTTTTATATTACATTAAGGCAACTAACACCATGAAAAAAAAGGTTATAAACACATTTATTTTAGGCGTACTTGCATCGGCAAGTGGCGCTGCTTTGGCAAATGAGCAAGATACTATTGTTGTCAGTGCCTCTGCAATTGAGCAAACAGTTAAAAATGCACCAGCCAGTATCTCTGTAATAACTGCTGAAGACATTGAAAAAAATGTGGGTAAAGCATCAACCGATTTAGCTGATGTTTTAGAAAGAGTAACCGGTGTTTCTAAATCAATTAATACTGATGTTGGTTCGGGTATTCAAATACGTGGTATGCCAGCTGAATACACACTTTTGCTCGTAGATGGTCGTAGAGTAGGATCGAGTAATGGAACAAAATCAACGCAGCAAAATTATTTCGATGATATAAACTGGATCCCAACAGAATCAATAGAGCGCATAGAAGTTGTTCGTGGTCCCATGTCCTCACTGTATGGTTCCGATGCGATGGGCGGCGTTGTTAATATCATCACTAAAAAGAATGTTGATAAATGGCAAGGGTCGTTAACAGTTGGAACTAGGCAACCCGATGATTCAGATCAAGGCGATACCACAACCTACACCGGTTCAATCGGCGGCCCACTTGGCTATGGGTTTAATCTCCGTTTGAATGGATCTTGGAATAAACAAGATGCCGATAAATCTGATACCTCAAGTTTACGTTGGGGAAGTGGCCGCGAAGGTCGGAAACGTCAAAACTTTGGTGGTGAATTAGGTTGGACTATTAATGACAATCATCAGCTCAGTGCCGGAATGACGCGAGGGACAGAAAAAGGAATTAAAGGCGAGGATAAAGACGGTAATACCATTGGTTTACGCGGTGTTGATAGATTAGAAAGAGAGAGTCAATTTATCGATTATAAAGGGCTGTTTGATTTTGGTAACGTTAAATTGTCAGCCTACCAAAATGAATATACCAATAAAGTGGCTGGTTTCTCAGATATTACTGCCAAAGATAAAATCATTGAGGGCAGCATTAATCTGCCGTTTGATTTATTGGTTGCGCATGATTTAACGGTTGGTGGTCAATTTATAAAAGAAGAATTAAATAATTCGCGTTCTATTAATAATTCCCAAAATCCAGTTAATCCCTTCTCTAGCTCAAAGACATCACATAAAAATGATGCAACAAGTCGTGCTATCTTTATGGAAGACCAGCTACAGCTGCTTGAACCATTGACCATGACAGTTGGATTACGTTTCGATGACACGGATTATGGTAATCAAACAACCCCAAGGGTGTATTTGGTTTATACTCCATTGACTGAATTAACGATTAAAGGCGGTTATTCTGAAGGCTTTAAAGCACCGTCGCTAAGACAAACAGCGCCTGGATTTATTGAAACATCAAAAGGTGCAGGATGTAATGGCTATGCTGATTATGTGTCAGGAGGCTGCGCGACATTCAGTAATGGTAATTTAAAACCTGAAAAATCAAAAAACTGGGAAATTGGTGCACAGTATGATGAAAAAGGGTGGAGTGTTGGCGCGACATTTTTTGATAGTCGATTCAAAGATAAGCTAGCAACCAATCCGATTGGTTATATTGAAGGTGATAAGTCAAGACGTTATTGGTTAGAGCGTGTCAATCTTGACACAGCAAGAACACAAGGCGTTGAAGCTAATTTAACTGTGCCAATTATCACTCAACCAGTTCATTATCTTCTTCGCAGCCTTAAATTACGTAATAATTTCACACGTATGATCAAAGCCGAAGATAACAAAGGTGTGATGCTGGTGACAACGCCTAAATTTACTAGCTATTCGTCACTCGATTGGGAAGTGAATGAAGATATCAATGTCTCATTTGCAGGTAAATTCTATGGTAAAATGTTAGGTCTAGGCGGTAAAGCAGACGAAGCATCTCGCAGCAGTTTAGCTACCGCAAGAATCCGTAATAGTTATGCTTTGTTTGAACTTTCAGGTCAGTACCGGGCCACCAAAAATCTCAAATTTAACGTCGGAATCGATAATTTATTTGACCGAGATCCTGTGTCTGAGGCAAGTGGAATGTCAAGTAAAGGCAGTAATTATTTTGTTCCAGGCCGTACATTTTACGCGTCACTGACTGCATCATTCTAAAGAGGCTGTTGTTTTACTCGTGCCCCTATTTCGATAGGGGCTAAAAATATTGTCAGTAGATAGATGCTCTATTAAACATATCTCTGCTTTTTCCTAAAAACTTAGAATAATCATCGATTCCTAAAGAAAATTTAACGCTAATGTAGGCATAGCGGTTTAATGTCAAAAATTCACTTTTTTAGTCATAATTTTACAATTGTTTTCTTTATTGTATTTCATTCTTGTCTAAAAAATGATACAAATATTGTATAATAAATAGTTATTTTCGATTTATCAGTATCAAAATCACATTTTCGTGCTTTTATGTCTAAAAATAAAGACTTTTTAAAGGATGCTAGGATGACAAAGCTATCAATTCAAGAATTAAGGGAATTATTTGGTCATTTAGCTTCTTTTTCTACTTCGCCTTCTGAAAAAGGGACGACAAGGCTGGCTTATTCTGATACCGATGAACAAGCACATAGTTATTTGATGGACAAAATGCAGTCCCTAGGACTAAATGTGCGGCAAGATTCGGCTGGCAATATTTTTGCTCGTTTATCGGGATTTGCGCCAGAATTACCCGCTGTAGGTACCGGATCCCATATTGACACCGTGCCATTAGGTGGTAATTTTGATGGTGTTGTTGGTGTTTTATCAAGTATTTATGCACTGTCTCAGTTCATGCCTAAGCAGTTGAAACGAGATGTAGAAGTGATCGTATTTAGAGCCGAAGAATCAAGCCGCTTTGGTTTTTCATGTGTGGGTAGCAAAATTCTAGCTGGTAAGATTGATATTGAAAATTGGGAAAAAAACCAAGATGATTCAGGGGTGAATATTTTCCAAGCTATCGACCAAGCGGGCTATGATAGTATAAATGTTAAGAACAATGGTTGCGTGCTACCGGATAATTATTTCTCTTCCTTTATTGAAGTTCATATTGAACAGGGTAAATGTCTGGAGTTTGCCGGTAAAAAAATTGGTGTTGTAACTGGCATTGCTGCGCCTTTGCGTTTTTGTATTACTATCAAAGGCCACGCTGACCACTCAGGTGCAACGCCGATGAGTCAACGCCAAGACGCACTCGTTGCTGCGGCTGGCATTATTACAGATATCAACTACGCGGCGTGCAAGGAGTCGTGCTATGGGACAGTTGGTACCGTTGGCAAATTAGACGTGATACCGAATTCAATAAATGTTATCCCTGGCGAGGTTACTTTCTATGTGGATATACGTGGAATTGAAATTGAGAGTATGCATCGCGTTGAAAACAGCATGAATGCGTCGGTACAAAAAAATGCCACAAATACTGGCACACAGATTCATGTACGTTGTATCTCTCGTGAAACGCCAGTCAAATTAGATTCAAAACTTTGCCAAGAAATCGAACAACTTTGCGTAAATAATCAAATCTCTTTTATGCCGATGTTGAGTGGTGCTGGGCATGACACGATGAACATGGCGAGTAAATTCCCTTCGGCAATGATTTTTATTCCTTCACATCATGGAGTAAGTCATCACGTTGATGAATTTACTGAGTTCGACGATATTTTGCTAGGCGCGCAGTTGCTAACAAAGACATTATTGGTATTGGCAAATCAATAGGTTGTATTATTAGCCGTTTATATTATAAAAATGCAGTTTAATTGAATAAATTCAGTGTATAGACAGCTATTACGTTTTTAGTAATAGCAGATGAAAAATAGCTTAAACGAGTTGTTAGAAAAAGGAATAATCATGAACTATTATGATAGCGAAGCTATCGTGCTCAGTAATGAGTGGGTGAATAGCGAATATAAGCACATGGTGGTGTTTGTTGGTTCAGATGCATCAAAAGTAGAACCGGGACAATTTTTCAATTTACAATGCCCAAGTACAGATAAGACATTTCCATTTTTCCGTCGTCCGATGAGTACCTATTTCGCTGATTCAAGCAAAGGGCAAGTCGAATTTTTATATAAAGTGGTTGGCATCGGTACACAAGGATTGGCCACGTTGAAAGCACAGCAGACCTTTAAAATGTTAGGTCCTTTGGGCCGGGGATTTAGTTTGTCACCGAGTGATAAACATATTTTAGTTTTTGGCCGCGGCGTTGGTTTAGCAACATTAGCCCCATTAGCGGAATATGCCGCTTCTAAAAACATACAAGTAACGGCAATATTGAGTGCAAAAGATAAAACCCGATTAATGTCGCAACATCGGTTTCAAAATTCCCAGTCAAACATGATAGAAGTCATTGATAGTGACGGTTCTAGTGATATTTCAAATGTAGAAAATATCATTAATGATATTCATAACCAAAAAAAAATCGATGCTTTTTTTACCTGTGGTTCAAAACGCATTGGTCAGTTATTGCAACATTTAGCCTTAAAACTCAATGTACGCGGTGAAGTTGCTTTAGAACAGAATATGGCTTGTGGTATCGGTATGTGTCATGCTTGTGTTATTGGCGTTAAAAATGGGGAACAATCAACTTTAGTTAGTAAAAAAGTCTGTAAAGATGGACCTGTGTTTGATATAAGGGAAATTATATATGAATAATTTACTTGCAATTAAGATCGGCAACGTAGCCTTACAAAATCCTATCATGCCAGCCTCTGGTACCTTTGATTCCTCGTTAAACGCATTGATTGATTTTAACCGGCTCGGTGCTTTTGTCACCAAAACGTTCACTAAAGCTAAACGCACAGGTAACGCATTACCACGTATTTGTGAGACAAATTTTGGTATGTTAAATGCAATTGGTATTCCAAGCAAAGGTGTTGAACATTATATAGAGGAAGTTGTTCCATTTTTTAATCAATACCAACCGCCACTTATTGCGAGCATTTCGGCTAATACAGCGGCAGAATTTGCTGAATTGGCCGAGATTTTGAGTGATGTCAAAGGGATAGCAGCCATAGAGGCAAATATATCGTGCCCGAACATTGAAGCTCACGGCAATGCTTTTGCTATGGCTGCCGATTCAACTCAAAAAGTCATGAAGTTATTACGTAAATCAACGCATTTGCCATTGTGGGCTAAATTGACGCCAAATACTGGGGATATCATTAGTGTTGCCAAAGCGGTTGAAGATGAAGGTGGTGATGCTGTTGTTGTTGGTAATACACTTCTAGGAATGGCCATTGATGTTCAAACCCGCAGGCCAAAGCTAGGTAATATCATGGGAGGATTTTCAGGTCCAGCACTTAAGCCGATTAATTTAAGGATGACTTATCAATGTTTTAAGCATATTTCTATTCCAATTATTGGTTGTGGAGGCATTTCAACCTTAAATGATGTGATAGAATATATGTTGGCCGGTGCAAGTGCTGTTCAAGTTGGTACGGCTAATTTTATTGAACCAATGGTCATGACTGATCTCGTTGAACAATTAACATGCTATTGCCAACAAAATAATTTGTCTCACGTATCGGATTTAATCGGTCAAATAGATGATACCCCTTTCACACCTTATACAGCGTTATCTTAATGGTGACCATTGATGACTGCATTAACTAAAATTACGATTAAAAAACCCGATGATTGGCATTTGCATTTACGAGATGGCGATATGCTTAAAGGGGTTTTACCTTATTCAAGTCATGATTATGCAAGAGCTATTATTATGCCTAATCTAGTTCCTCCCTTAAAACAACTTTCACAAATCATTGCTTATAAAGAGCGTATATTAGCTGCATTACCTTGTGAAGATCGTTTTACGCCATTAATGACAGCCTATTTGTCTGATGATACGTCAGCTGATGATATTGTGAACGGTTATACAAATGGAATTATCCATGCTGTTAAATTTTATCCTGCTCATGCGACAACGAATTCTGCTCATGGCGTTGGTTCTATCGACACCGTTTTACCTGTACTTGAAAAAATGCAACAATATGGAATTCCATTACTTATACATGGTGAAGTGACACAAAGTTATATTGATGTCTTTGAAAAAGAAGCACGGTTTATTGAGTCAGTTCTGTTACCGTTAATCAAAAAGTTACCTGAATTAAAAATGGTTTTTGAGCATGCAACGACAGTGCAAGCGGCAGATTTGATAATAGAAGGGCCACCAAATTTAGCCGCAACAGTGACGCCACAGCATCTTTTTCTCAATCGAAATGCACTTTTTCAAGGTGGACTTAGACCACATAATTATTGTCTACCTATATTGAAGAAAGAGCACCATCGCGACAAATTGATGAAAGCAGTGACATCGGGGTGTGATCGCTTTTTTTTGGGTACAGACTCAGCGCCTCATGAGAAAAGTAAAAAACAATCAGCGTGTGGATGTGCTGGTACATTTAATTCATCAGTGGCATTAGCGATATATGCGCAAGTTTTTGAGCAGGCCGATGCTTTAGATAAGTTAGAAGGTTTTACGTCTCTTAATGGACCTAAATTCTACCAGTTACCGGTGAATACTGAATCAATTACCCTTATCAAGAAAAAACAAATCGTACCTGAAGGGATTATGATTGACGGTGTAGGTGAAATTACACCACTGCTAGCAGGGCAAGAATTGGATTGGTCAATCGAGCATTCAGCTCAAATTTGAATTCTTTAGTCTATAAATCGGAAATACGCTAAATATGTCCTATGGAAATTTGGGGTAATTTCCTTATCAAATCAATTGTTAAATCATGCCCCGGCTAATGGGGCATTTTATGGCTTAAAAATGATAGTTTGAGTTGTGTGTATTGTTCAAACATGGCATTTTAGATATATTTAAAGCAAATAAGTCGACTTAACCATCACTTAATTTGCTGAATATAATCTTTAATGACATTAATGCTTTTTTCAAAAAGCTGTTTTTCGTTATCAGTGAAATTAAGTTCTATCACCTTTTTTATTCCTTGCATGTCAAGCACCGCCGGCACGCCAATAGCCACATCTTTATAGCCATATTCACCGTCAAGAATGCAGGTTAAGGCCAGCGCGCGATGACTGTTAGTAAAGATGTGTTGGCAAATCTCAGTGATAGTGCTTGCAATGCCATATTCAGTACAATTTTTACGAGAGCCGATTTCAAATCCCATTTTTCGTGCGCGGGTACCCATTTCGTCAAAATTGATTTTATCTTTTTCTAATTGATTTAAATGAATTCCATAGACTGAAGAGTGAGACCAGACAGGGAACTGTGAATCACCGTGTTCACCCACTATAAAGGCATCAATACTTTGAGGGCCGATATCCATTTGTTCGCCTAACAAACGGCGTAATCTGACTGTATCGAGCCAAACGCCAGTACCAATAACTCGGTGACGAGGTAAACCTGACAATTTCCAAACTTGATAAGTTATCGCATCGCAAGGATTGGTTGCAATGAGAAAGATACCACCAAAACCGTTTTTCATCATTTCCGGTACGATGCTTGCCACAATTTTTGAAGTGCCCGCTAACTCTTCAGCTCGGCTTTTTTTAGCAATACCTGCAGTAACTGTGATAATGGCAATATCAATATCAGCACAATCACTTGCTTCTCTTAAAGATACTTTCACCATATTTTGACGATAAGCCGCGGCATCAAGTAAATCTTGTGCATGTCCATAAGCACGCTCTTTGTTAAGATCAACCAAAGCAATTTCTTCGCAAATCCCTCGGTTAACTAATGTATAGGCGGTTGTTGATCCAACATTACCAACACCAATAATCATCACTTTACGCAATTTCATCTCTCACCTCATTTGGTTTAATCATCACAAAAAGAGCAGATAAAAATTAATATCATGAATTTATCATAGCGCTATTACTCATTAATTAGCAACAACCAAGTTTAAAAATTAACCATTCATTTGTTTAATTACGTTGATCAGTGACACACTAGTTTTGGCTGTTGTTATTCGTTCTAGCCTAACTTATCCTTAAAACAGGAATAATGAAGTCAACACGTTAAATCATACGATTTGCACTTTTCACTTGCTTTGCTTTATCTATTACTAAAATAGATGAAAATACCTGCCATTTTGTGTTGTTTTCAAGTAAAGTAGCTATAATGACTGCCTTACAACTTGGCTGTTTTAAAAAGTCATTGACATTACTCTTTTAAATGATAATAATTCTCATTATTATTTGTTGGTGTTGTAACATTACATACCGTGGAGGTGCTAATGGTGTTGATTTCCTTTAAAAGCCGCAAGGTTCTGCTAGCCCATATTCTTACCTCATTGCTCATTATGACAGGTATGGCTAACTCTGCTAATGCTGCGGAGCGTAAGTTCAAAGTTGTCACCACTTTTACTATCATTCAAGATATGGCAAAAAATGTGGCGGGTGATGCGGCAGTCGTTGAGTCAATTACCAAAATTGGTGCTGAAATTCATGAATATGAACCCACTCCCCAAGACATCGTGAAAGTACAATCTGCTGATCTTGTGTTGTGGAATGGTTTAAATTTAGAATTGTGGTTTACCCGTTTTTTTGAAGATATCAGTAATGTACCAGCAGTGGTTGTCACTCGTGGTATTGATCCCATGCCAATTCAAGAGGGCAGCTACAAAGGTAATCCAAACCCTCATGCGTGGATGTCTCCAACTCTCGCTTTAATCTATATCGATAATATTCGTGCCGCTTTTGTCAAATACGATCCCAAAAATGCCGACATTTACAATAAAAATTCTGCCGCCTATGCTGAAAAAATTAAAGCCCTTGATACTCCTTTGCGTCAGCGATTCGCAAAGATCCCACAAGCGCAGCGCTGGCTAGTGACCAGCGAGGGGGCTTTTAGTTATTTAACCCGTGATTATCAAATGAAAGAAGCGTACTTATGGCCAATCAATGCCGAGGCTCAAGGTACGCCAAAGCAAGTAAAACACATCATTGATTTGGTGAGAGAAAATAGTATTCCAGTGGTATTTAGTGAAAGTACCATCTCGAATAAGTCCGCACTGCAAGTCAGTAAAGAAACCGGTATAAAATATGGTGGGGTATTATATGTTGATTCTCTTTCAACAGCAGATGGCCCCGTTCCTACTTATATTGATTTATTGAAAGTTACCGTTGAAACAATAGCTAAAGGTTTTGAAAAATAATGACGAAAATTTGCCTGAATGTTGATGATATCACAGTGACTTATAACAATGGTCATACAGCTATACATAATGCAACGTTTACCTTAACAGGCGGCACGATATGCGCTTTAGTTGGGGTGAATGGCAGTGGCAAATCGACTTTATTCAAAAGTATTATGGGTATGGTTCGCCCGACAACAGGCACAATTACATTTAATGACCGTTCAGTTAAGCAAGCATTGAAACAAAATTTGATAGCTTATGTCCCACAAACCGAAGAAGTGGATTGGGATTTTCCTGTTTTGGTCTCTGATGTCGTTATGATGGGGCGATATGGGCATATGTCTTTTATGCGGATCCCAAGCAAAGAGGACAAAAAGCAAGTTGATATTGCCCTTGAGCGGGTTAACATGGCAGATTTCAAACATCGTCAAATTGGTGAGCTTTCTGGTGGACAAAAAAAACGGGTTTTTTTAGCTCGTGCTCTGGCTCAACAAGGCAATGTGCTTCTGTTAGATGAACCATTTACAGGTGTCGATGTCAAAACAGAAAATGCGATTATTGATTTATTAAAATCGCTTCGTGATGAAGGTCATCTGATTTTAGTCTCTACTCACAACTTAGGCAGTGTGCCTGAGTTTTGTGACAGCGTTGTATTAATTAATCGAACCGTTCTTGCGTTTGGTCCAACTAAAACGACATTTACCCCACAAAATTTAATGACCACTTTTGGCGGGGCATTGCGTTATTTAAGCTTATCGGGTGAAAAATTACATGATGATGAGGATCCGCGCATGGTATCAGTATTAACCGATGATGAACGTGCTGCGGTATTTTATGGTCAAGGTAAACATGATTCGCCACACAAAAACTTGCTTTTTGAACACTCCTTAGATGAAAAAAAGGCGAGACACTAAATGGACGTGATATTCGAACCTTTTACCTACGACTACATGCTTAAAGCTATTTGGGTTAGCTGCATTGTTGGGGCTGCTTGTGCTTTTTTATCGGCATTTTTAATGCTAAAAGGTTGGTCATTGATGGGCGATGCATTATCCCATGCGGTGGTTCCTGGTGTTGCGGGTGCTTACGCGCTTGGCTTACCGTACTCACTAGGGGCTTTTTTTTCGGGCTTGCTCGCGGCGTTATCAATTACCATTATCCGTGCTTTCAGTCGATTAAAAGAAGACGCCATTATTGGCTTTATCTTTTCCACTTTCTTTGCGATAGGTCTACTGATTATTTCATTAAATCCTACGTCGGTTAATGTTCAAACTATTATTTTTGGTAATATTTTAGGTATAGCTGACAGTGATATGTGGCAAGTACAAATTATTATCCTTGTCTCTTTTATTGTATTGTTTTTGCTTTGGAAAGATTTATTAGTCACTTTTTTTGATGAAACGCACGCCAGATCAATCGGTTTGAATCCTTTAAAATTGAAGATTATCTTTTTTACCGTTTTGAGTGCCTGCACTGTTGCGGCTTTACAAACTGTTGGCGCTATACTGGTTATTGCCATGGTTGTAACGCCGGGTGCAACGGCTTATTTACTTACCAATCGATTTTCTCACTTGATAGTCATTTCGGTTGTGATTGGTGCACTTAGTAGTGCAATCGGTGCTTGGATTAGTTATTTTTTAAATGGCGCAACCGGCGGAGTGATTGTCACGCTACAAACCCTTATTTTTCTGGTGGCATTTTTATTTGCGCCGCAGCATGGGTTAATCCCTCATCGTCTGCGAATTAGACGAGACAGACTTAATAGGGCTGCAAACGTATGATTGAATTATGGGATTTTATTAGCTATCCGTTTAGCTTTCCTTTTATGCAGCGGGCGATACTTGCATCACTTGCAACCGGCTTTGTTTGCGCATTACTTTCTTGTTTTTTGGTGTTAAAAGGCTGGTCTTTAATGGGCGATGCCATTTCTCATGCCGTATTACCCGGCATTGTACTGGCTTATTTAGCCGGCATTCCAATTATCATTGGTGCATTTTTATCCGGCGTTTGCTGCTCGGTTGCAACAGGTTATATTAAAGAACATTGCCGGGTAAAAGAAGACACGGTAATGGGCATTGTATTTTCCGGTATGTTTGCTTTTGGATTGGTTCTGTTTTCAAAAGTTGACACTTCTCAGCACCTAAATCACATCTTATTTGGTAATGTGCTTGGCACAACGCATGCGGAGTTAATACAAATTCTCATTATTGCTGTGAGTGTTTCTCTGATTTTATTAATCAAATGCCGTGATTTAATCTTATTTTGTTTCGATCCATTGCAAGCAAAAATTGTCGGGTTACCGGTTAAACTTTTGCATTATGGTTTATTAAGTATCCTTGCTTTAACGATTGTTGCATCGCTACAAGCGGTAGGCGTTATTTTGGTGATTGCCATGCTAATTGCCCCAGGTATCACGGCGTTCTCATTATGCAAACGATTTGAATGGATGCTCGTTATCGCGATACTGGTGTCCGTATTTTCAACCGTTATAGGTACCTTGATCAGTTTTTATATCGATGGGGCTACCGGCGCTTGTATTGTTATTACACAAGCTGTGGTTTTTATGTTTGCTCAGATTTATCGGTTTGCACTCAACAAAGCAAAACGGATTATTAATAATCAACCGCTTTTATGACTAATATAGCGTCAAAATAGCTCACTAAATTCTAAATATTATCTTTTTCATTTTGATAGAAAATGCTAACATATCCTCATTATGAACGTAATTCATTATTGGCAGCGGTTAACTAAGCGTTTAATTATCAAAAGAGCGTTATCACACTTATTATTAGGTGTGATTGCGACTGGCTTTAGTTTATCCGAGCAAAATGCACTTCCTGTCTATTTTTCAAATAGTGTCAATATCATAACCATTGCGTCTTTGGTTCAAGTTCATGAACAGCAAATTGTTAATCGAGCAATCACACACGTATTACATCGTCCAGTAAATAGTTTCAATGCCGATGCTGTTGTTCCCACATATTGTTACATTCCATTAGGTAATGTGATTCGACTTTCTCCTCATAATGGCATTCGCGCCGGGCCAGTTGAAACTTCACGAATTGTTTAAAATTACTTTAATTCTGTTTATTAAACAAGGCGAATGCCTGTTATCCCCTATTGAGAAATAAGAGAAGAAATTATGTTATTGAAAGTATTAACAAAAGTATTTGGTAGTCGTAATGAGCGCGTACTTAAAACGATGCGTAAACGTGTTGAGCGAATTAATGCGTTAGAACCCGCTATGGTTGCATTAACTGATGAGCAACTCAAAGCAAAAACAGCGGAGTTCAAACAAAAAATAGCCGCAGGTGCAACACTGGATGATTTATTAGAAGAAGCATTTGCTGTTGTGCGAGAGGCAAGCAAACGTGTTTTCGGTATGCGCCATTTTGATGTTCAGTTGATTGGTGGTATGGTACTTAATGAGCGCTGCATTGCCGAGATGCGTACAGGTGAAGGTAAAACGTTAACCGCAACACTACCCGCTTATCTTAATGCACTGACAGGACGCGGCGTGCATGTTGTTACGGTCAATGATTATTTGGCTCAGCGCGATGCTGAAAATAACCGTGCATTATTCGAATATTTAGGTTTAACAATTGGTATTAATTTACCGAATATGCCGCCACAAATGAAGCGAGATGCTTATAACGCTGATATCACCTACGGAACGAATAACGAATACGGTTTTGACTATTTGCGCGACAACATGGTTTTTAACAAAGAATCCCGCGTACAAAGACCACTTCATTATGCTTTAGTCGATGAAGTCGATTCTATTTTGATTGATGAAGCGAGAACGCCATTAATCATTTCAGGTCCGGCGGAAGACAGTTCAGAACGTTATATGCAAATTGACAAAATTATTCCGCATCTTATTCGCCAAGAAAAGGAAGATTCAGAACAATTCCAAGGTGAAGGTGATTTTTCAATTGATGAGAAAGCGCGTCAGGTCAACTTAACTGAACGTGGACTTGTCAAGGTTGAAGAGCTACTTATTCAGCAAGGCATTATGAAAAGTGAAGAGTCTCTTTATGCGCCAAACAATATTGTGTTTATGCACCATGTAAATGCAGCGCTGCGCGCTCATCATTTATTTCACCGTGATGTTGATTATATCGTTAAAGATGATGAAGTTATCATTGTCGATGAGCATACTGGGCGTACTATGGACGGACGTCGTTGGTCGGATGGTCTTCACCAAGCGGTTGAAGCCAAAGAGCATGTTAAAATTCAAAATGAGAATCAAACATTAGCGTCAATCACATTCCAAAATTATTTTAGATTGTATGAAAAGTTAGCCGGTATGACCGGGACAGCCGATACTGAAGCATTTGAGTTTAACCAAATTTATAAATTAGACACAATTGTTATTCCAACTAATCGTGCTATGGTTCGTAAAGATGCTGCTGATCTTGTCTATATGACCGAGCGAGAAAAGATTAATGCGATTGTTGCTGATGTGCAAGATTGCATAAAACGTGGCCAACCGGTATTGGTTGGGACAGCATCAATTGAAAAATCAGAATTAGTATCAAATGCCTTTAAAAAAGTGGGTATTAAGCATTATGTATTAAATGCAAAATTCCATGCACAAGAAGCCGAAATCATTGCAAATGCCGGTAGCAAAGGTGCGGTTACGATAGCAACCAATATGGCGGGCCGTGGTACAGATATCATGCTTGGTGGTAACTGGCAAAATGAAGTCGCTAAGCTTGAAAATCCATCTGAGAGTGATATTGAAAGAATTAAGCAAGAGTGGCAAGCCAAGCATGAAGAAGTGGTTGCTTTAGGTGGACTTTATATTTTAGGTACCGAGCGTCACGAATCTCGTCGTATTGATAACCAGTTACGAGGGCGAGCAGGTCGTCAAGGCGATCCTGGTGCATCACGTTTTTATCTCTCACTTGAAGATCCATTAATGCGCATTTTTGCATCAGACCGAATTGGTAATTTGATGCGAAAAGTTGGTATGAAAGAGGGCGAAGCAATTGAGCATCCTTGGGTGACCAAAGCGATTGCAAATGCACAAAAGAAAGTGGAAAGTCGTAACTTTGATATTCGTAAACAGCTGCTTGAGTTTGATGATGTTGCCAATGATCAGCGTAAGGCAATTTATCGTCAGCGTAATGATTTACTCGATAACTTAGATATTAAAGAAACCATCGACTCAATCCGTGGTGATGTATTCAATGCACTGATTTCACAGCATATTCCACCGCAATCTATTGAAGAAATGTGGGACGTACCAGGCCTTGAAGCAGCACTCAAAACAGATTTTGGATTAGAGTTACCTGTGACAAAATGGTTGGATGATGAGCCTAATTTACATGAAGAAACGCTTCGTGAGCGAATCTTACAAATTGCGCAAGATGTTTACCAGCAAAAAGAAGATTCTGTCGGTGCAGAGACATTTCGTAATTTTGAAAAAACAGTTATGCTACAAACACTTGATTCACTTTGGAAAGATCACCTTTCCGCGATGGATTATTTGCGTCAAGGGATTCATTTACGCGGCTATGCCCAAAAAGATCCGAAGCAAGAGTATAAACGTGAGTCATTTAATATGTTTGCAAACATGCTTGAGGCACTAAAATATGATGTGATTGGCGTTTTAAGCCGAGTACAAATTCGTTCACAAGATGAAGTTGAAGAAGCAGAGCGTCAACGTCAATTTGAGATGGAAAGACTGGCTAGAATGCAGCAAGTTAATCATGAATCAGTTTCTGCAATTGAAGATGGAAATCAAGATAATGCTGCGATGTCACAACAGCCGGTTGTCAGAACAGAAGCTAAAGTTGGGCGTAATGATCCTTGTCCTTGTGGTTCAGGTAAAAAATACAAACATTGCCATGGCGCAGTACAATAGCTTGATACTTACAGTGATTGAAATAGACACCGTAATTATGTTATCTTAAGTGGCATTTAGCATAAAATATGGCGTGTAATGACTTACACGCCTAAATTGAATTTGATTAATGACAGACACAATTATGAAAAAACATATTGAAATTGCTGTAGGTATTATTCGTTCACAAAATTGTCAAATCTTTATTACACAACGCGGCGAAGATTCTCACTTAGCCGGCTTTTGGGAATTTCCTGGTGGCAAAATTGAACAAGGCGAAACGCCTTATCAAACATTGCAGCGTGAAATTGCCGAAGAAGTTGATATTCATATCCACCAATCTCAATTTTTAAAAACCGTTAAGCACAGTTATGATGATAGTGATATTACGATTCATGCCTATTTGGTTGAAGAATGGGATGGTGTCCCTTTTGCCAAAGAAGGTCAGCCAAGTCGCTGGGTTGATCTTAAAGATCTCAATGCGGATGATTTTCCCGATGCAAATCGGTCAATCATCGAAATGCTAAAGAATTTAGATAAAGAGATATAACCTAAGACTGGCTTTATGATGACCTAATTTAAACGCAGTAGAGACCGGTTTTGATTTATTCACATTCTAATGTTACTGCCGTTTATTGGTCGGTAACTTTTTAATAAAATCTTATTAACCAATATAAAAAAATCACAAAGTAAACGTAAAGAGACAGAAATTTCTGAGCGTCTAGCCAAAATTGGCAGTATTATAATCCACCACAATTGAGAGCAATTTTAACTAAAACTAAAATGAATAACTCAAATCATAAAATTCCCGTTGGAATTCTCGGTATCATCAGTGCAATTGGTATTGTATACGGTGATATTGGTACATCACCACTTTATGTTTTAAAGTCAATTATCCACGGTCTACCCCATAATCAATGGGCAAATCCAGCCTATATTTTAGGTGCCGTATCATGTGTTATTTGGACATTAACTATCCAAACAACACTGAAATATGTGATTATTACGTTAAAAGCAGATAACAAAGGTGAGGGGGGCATATTGTCCTTATATGCCTTGATTCGGCGCCGATATCGTTGGACATTTGTGATTGCCATTGTTGGCGCAGCAGCACTGCTTGCTGATGGCGCTATTACTCCTGCAATTACTATTATTACTGCAATTGAAGGACTTAATGTTATTTATCCGCATATCCCGGTCATTCCAGTTACGTTACTGCTGATTGCTATTTTGTTTTTTATACAACCTCTTGGAACTGGCGCTCTAGGTAAATACTTCGGCATAGGTATGGTAATTTGGTTCACAACCCTCGGCATTTTGGGGGTAAACCGATTGGTGCCGCATCTTGACGTGTTAGCAGCATTTAATCCGGTTTATGCAGTGCGCTTTATTATTCAGGCGCCCGATGCCTTAATTATCTTGGGCGCTATTTTCATGTGTACAACGGGAGCTGAGGCACTTTATTCTGATCTGGGGCACTGCGGGCTTAAAAATATCCGTATTTCATGGGGATATGTCAAAGTTTGTCTAATTATAAATTATCTAGGGCAAGCGGCGTGGGTTATTCACAATCCACATCTTGTTAATGCAGACATCAATCCCTTTTTTATGATGATGCCGCAGTGGTTTAGATTGACTGGAATTATTATGTCAACATTTGCCGCCTTTATTGCTTGCCAAGCGTTAATTAGCGGAGCTTTCACGATAATCAGTGAAGCAATGTCACTTGATTTGTGGCCAAATGTTCATGTGCAATATCCAACGTTGATTAAAGGTCAAATGTACATTGGTTCGATCAATTACATGCTATTTATTCTTTCTAGCTTGATGGTGTTAGGTTTCCAATCTTCGATTAATTTAGAAGCGGCTTATGGACTTGCTATAACCCTTAGTATGTTAATGACAACGGTTTTGTTATTTTTATATTTTATGAAAAATAATCGACCACTTTGGTATAGTTTGCCACTTACACTATTTTTTATGACCATTGAAGTGGGCTTTTTAATCGCCAATATTCAAAAATTCTTCCATGGCGGTTTTGCATCTATCTTGATTGCCGGCTTTATTTTTATCATCATGTATGCGTGGATAACCGGCCGACGTTTGAAACGTGAACATAATTCGTTTGATAAATTAGACGATGAATATTTAGCCAAAATTATTGCCGTCAGTCACGATAAAAGTTTAGAAAAAACGGCAACACATCTGTTTTATCTAACGCGTGCCCAAAGTGCCCATGCAGTTGAAAATAAGATCACCTATTCGTTGTTCGAACGCAAACCAAAGCGCGCTGACACATACTGGTTTATTTCCATAAATCGAATGGATGAGCCGTATCAATTCGAATATGAAGTTGAAATACTGGTACCTTATAAAGTGTTTCGAATAGATCTAAATCTTGGCTTTAAAGTGGATATGCACGTAGAACAGTATGTTCAGCTGATTGCTAATCGTATGGAAAAGCAAAATTTAGTCAATTTATCGTCACGTTATGCATCGGTAAAAGATAAGCGTGGGGATAGTTTATATGTGATTGTTGAACGGACTTTACGGAATGTTGATATTCATTTTATTAATCGACCTATTTTGTCTATTTACTCATTTATAAAACGTAAATTTATATCTGATGCTGATATTTTTGATATTGATCCAACTACAACATTAATTGAATATGTTCCCATTGTTGCAAGCGAGTATGAAAACGATCATGAAACACTTAAACAACTTATTGAACAATCTGAAATGAGTATTACCGGCAACTTGGAAAATGACGAGAAAATCGATTTAACAGTAAGTATAACCGAAAATGCACAAAATAAGTTAGAATAGCCCGTTTAATATCATTTTTATCGTATCGATTATCGGGTTTTAATTTTAAAATGGATTTTAGCAAAATAGAAATAGGTAAAAACATGACGGGAAAATTTATTGTCATTGAAGGACTAGAAGGTGCTGGTAAAACAACGGCAATAAAAACAGTAACAGAAGTACTCAAGCAAAATCACATACACGATATTGAATTTACACGTGAGCCTGGCGGTACAAAAATTGCTGAAGTGCTGAGAGACATCATAAAAAATGGGCTAGATAATGAGCCGCTTACTGACAAAGCTGAGTTGTTGATGTTTTATGCTGCTCGTATTCAACTTATTGATAATGTAATCAAACCTGCACTCAAAGCAAATAAATGGGTGATAGGTGACCGTCATGATCTTTCGACACAAGCTTATCAAGGGGGAGGACGGCAACTTGATAATGTATTTATGGCGATGTTAAAACAGCATGTGTTAGGCGATTTTAAACCTGATCTGACCCTATATATGGATATTGACCCTATCATAGGACTTGAACGGGCGCGCCATCGCGGCACCCTTGATCGAATAGAACAAGAGTCGTTATCTTTTTTCAACCGTACTCGTGCGCGTTATCTTGAGCTTGCCGCCGCGGACCAATCCATCGTAGTCATCGATGCATCGCTCAGTATCGATAATGTGTCCATGCAAATCCAATCAGTATTAACAGCATGGATTAAGCAGCAGGTGAGTTTAAAATGCGACTAAAGGATTATCCGTGGTTAAGTGCTGCTTATCATCAGCTAGTTGAGCCAATTAAACAAAAACGAGCACATCATGCTTTGTGCCTCTATTATGTGCCAGGTAGCGCTGAAAATGAGCTTGTCACGTTGCTTGCAAATAGACTGCTGTGCCAACATTCAACTGATGATTTGCCTTGTATGCAGTGCCATGCATGCCAACTATTTCAATCCGATAACCACCCAGATTATTACATAGTCAGCCAAGAAAAAGGGAAACAATCCATCGGCGTTGATCAAATTCGAGCACTGTCTAACCGTGTCTATGAAAAATCTCAGCAAGGTGGCAATAAAGTGATCTGGTTAAGGCAAGCGGCATTAATGACTGAAGCGGCTTCAAACGCGCTGCTTAAAACACTTGAGGAACCACCACAAAATACCTATTTTATTTTGAGTGAAGATCATAATCGGCCTTTGATGCCAACGATTTCGAGTCGCTGCTTTAGCTATTTTTTACCTATCCCACCACTGGAACAATCGATTGAGTGGCTAAGAAACAGTTATCAACATTATACCGATAATGAGTTAGCAACAGCTTTATTACTCAATGAAAATGCACCACTCGAAGCGAGATCAACACTTGAACCACATAATTGGCAGCAGCGAAAACAATTTTGCGAGCATTTATTGCAGTTATTGCCAACTAATCAATATTGGCCATTAGCGAAAACATTCGATCATGAACATTTTATTGAACGAATCAATTGGTATTGTTCACTTTTAAGTGATGCTTTGAAAGCAAAGCAAAAAGCGGGGCGCTTTATTGTTAATCGAGATCAGGTTCCATTGGTTAGAATGCTTGCAGTTAATTCACATCATAAAATAATACAACTTTACCATTTATGGGTAGAAGCAAGGCAAAATTTATTAACCATAACTGGATTAAATAAAGAATTAATCGTTTATAATGTGCTGGCTCAATCAGAGCTGATTGAATAACAATCAAATTACAGTTTATGTTAATGTTATAAAAGGATTGCTGTGAGTTATTTATCTATTGAATTCAGTGTCTTATTTATCGTTTTTTTACCCGTTTATTGGGGACTAGCGCGGTATCCTAATGGACAAAATTGGCTGCTTTTGTTTGTAAGCTATGCGATAGTAAGTTCATACAGTTTGCAATTTGCCCTAATTTTGTTTGTATATACCTGTGCAGTTCATTTTTTTGCATGCGGCATATATCATTCAAAGCAACATGCGAAATCCTGGCTAGTTGTGGCATTATGCATCGTGACCACCAATCTTGCTGTGTTTAAATATTTTGATTTTTTCAGATATGAACTGCAAGAACTGTTAAACTTTTTACATTTGCCAGTACTATTCTCTGCCTTCTCAATTCTGATTCCAATCGGTATTTCATTTTACACTTTTCATTCGGTGAGTTATCTCGTATCTGTTTATAAAAAAGAGCTACCACTGGCTAAGTTTCTTGATTTAGCTCTGTTTTTATCTTTTTTCCCGTCGGTGATTGCAGGTCCCATAAACCGGGCTGATAAGTTTCTTCCTCAAATCACCGTTACAAAGCCAAGGCAGATATTACAGCCTCACCGTGCATTTACGTTAATCATTCTGTCAGTTATCAAAGTGTATTGTTTGGGCGGATTGATTAATGATAATTGGGTTGGCCCTATTTTCTCAAATCCCTTAGAGTTTAGTTCATTGGATTT
>JAVSBY010000079.1:0-11271 GCA_031960925.1 Gilliamella sp. CRA003912 | reverse complement strand
TGATATTAATTTTTTCATTATTTATAACCTTGTCATATTCATTTACTTTAATAGGAAAATATCGACATTAATAAAGATAATTAACACATCAAAACAAAAATACACATAATTTAACTTTAATTACTTTTATTTGCGTTGATTTTAAAATAATTACACTTAGAAAAATTTTTATGCTGCGATTTAAACCATATTACGTTAAAAAAAAGCGGTAGCAATGAAAAATCAATTTGTGTTAAATGGTATTTTTATAATCAAGAATTGAAGTGAGCGTTCAGATTTAATTAGGTTTATTTGAGATTAATGCACTAAAAACAAAAAACAGATCTTTAACAACGAAGTAAAACAGCTCATCATGGCGAATGATATTCTAAAAAAAGCAAACATGTACTTTATCAAGCATCCAAATCAATCGAGTCTATTTATATCAAAGCTACAACAAAGCCAACAGCTTGAAGATGCCTTATTAATTTAATAAAAAAATGCGATATTAATCACGCTGAGCAATCCAAAGCTATAGTTTAAATTGCTAGACATAAAAGAGTGACAGAAAAACATTATTTTAGGGAGAATTACCATCTATATAAAAAATAGCCGAGATTATTTGTGATTAAATAATTGATTAGTTACCAATGTTTGATTGAAATGGCCAAAACTTAATCTTACCTGCCCCGGCTTATCGCCAAAGTTTTGTCCCGAGGCTACGATCACATTCTTAGCCAATAATTGATTTAAAACCGCCATCTCATGCTGGGCATTTTGTATGCCTAAGTTAACATATAAATGAAAACCACCTAATGGAGCCTTGTAACGTAATCTGTCACCGAATGCGACGTTCAACCAATCGATCAGCTGTTTGGCTCTAGCGTCTAATTCGACTCTTACCCTTTTTTGATGGGTAAAATAATGATTTTTAAGGTAGTCCTCGGCTAAAAGTTGAGGTAGGATGCTTAATCCAGAATCGATACATTGTCTTATTTCAGCAAGCTTTCGAATGATTTCACAAGGTGCGACCATCCATCCAATTCGAATACTTCGACCAATATATTTTGACAAAGACCCTAAGTAGATAACCTGATGGTTATGATCGTATTTTTTAATCGGTGATATATCATAACCATCAGAAAATGCTAAGCCACTATAGGCATCATCTTCAACAATGCCCAAACTCCGCGCACGGCAAAATGCCAATACCGCTTTTTTTCGCGCAGCACTCATTAAATACCCTGTTGGGTTTTGAAAGATTGGATTTAAAAAAAGCCACTTAATTTGATGCGTATCTACCGCTTCTTCAAGGCTTTCAAGCAATATACCTTCGGCATCGGTTTTTATACCATAAAATCTTAGTCCCGCAGCTTGAAAAAGAGGTAATGAATAAAAATAGGAAGGCAATTCAATGCCAATTGCATCACCGGGTTTTAATAAGCCTTGGGTAATTAAAAATAAAGATTGTTGTGTCCCTGATGTAATCAATATTTCATCGATATTGATATTTACCCCTAATACACACTGCATATACTCGGCTATTTGCTGTTTCAATGATGGCAAACCCAATTGCAATATATCGGTATTTTTTTCGTGCGTAATCAGTTCACTAGACGACATTTTTGGTAAAGTCAATTGTGGAATCAAACTTGCCGGCAGGTCACCATTACTCAAGTCACAAAGTGGATAATTCTGTTTATTAATGTGTTCTACTTTTTGTTGATAAAGTGATAGATCCCTTTTGTGAAAACTGGCAGGTAAACGCCAGTTAATAGTTGGATAAGTTTGTAATCCCCATTTTTGATTGTTAACAAAAGTGCCACTGCCACGCCGACGAACTAAGACACCTCGTTCAGTTAGTACATCTAAGGCATGAACAACCGTTGAGCGATTCACTTGCAGATGATGCGCTAACTCCCGCTCAGCGGGAAGGCGTTCATTAGAGACTAACATGCCTTGTTCTATGTAACTCTCTATTAATTGGATGACTTTCTTATACAGTGCGCCATCAAATTCACTCAGTTTTTGTGTGTTCCACATACCTTTTCCTTAAATACCGAATTGAACGAAACGTCTTATTCACTATTCCCTTTGCTCGGAATTGGATGGTTTTATTATAGTCCAATTGGCTGTTTATTCATAACCTTAAATTATCAATAATAAGTGCCTTATCGATAAATCAATTACAAAAAGGATACAACATGAATCAAATCACTGGAACACAAACCGTAAAACGTGGAATGGCACAAATGCAAAAAGGCGGCGTTATTATGGATGTGATTAATGCTGAACAAGCTAAAATTGCAGAACAAGCTGGCGCTGTTGCCGTTATGGCTTTAGAGCGAGTTCCATCAGACATTCGCGCTGCAGGTGGCGTTGCGCGAATGGCGGATCCTACGATTGTTGAGGCGGTGATGAATGCAGTCACCATACCGGTTATGGCAAAGGCGCGTATTGGTCATATTGTTGAAGCCCGTATTTTAGAATCGATGGGGGTTGATTATATCGATGAAAGCGAAGTATTAACCCCGGCTGATGAACAATATCACCTGCTGAAAGACGAATTTACCGTACCATTTGTCTGTGGCTGTCGTGATTTAGGTGAGGCACTTCGCCGGATTGGTGAAGGGGCTTCCATGTTACGGACTAAAGGTGAACCAGGCACTGGAAACATTGTTGAAGCTGTGCGCCACATGCGCCGAGTTAATGAACAAATACGCCTTGTTGTCAGTAAATCAAAAGATGAATTGATGACATTTGCTAAAGAAATCGGTGCACCCTTTGAGCTAGTATTACAAATAAAACAACTTGGAAAATTACCCGTTGTCAATTTTGCAGCAGGCGGAATTGCAACGCCGGCTGATGCTGCGTTAATGATGCAACTGGGCGCTGATGGCGTATTTGTTGGTTCAGGTATTTTCAAATCTGAAAATCCCGAAAAATTTGCTAAAGCGATTGTACAAGCGACCACCTATTTTGATGATTATCCGCGCTTAGCTGAATTATCCAAAGGTCTTGGCCAAGCAATGAAAGGGATTGAAATCAGTCAACTCAAAGACACTGAACGCATGCAAGAACGAGGTTGGTAATGCACTTACGACCAAAAAAAATCGGTGTGCTCGACTTGCAAGGTGCCGCGTTCGAGCACCTTGCCATGCTAAATCAGATAAAACATGTAAAAGCGGTAATGATAAAGCATTCACATCAGCTCGATGAGCTTGATGGTTTAATTATCCCCGGCGGCGAATCGACCGCAATCAGTCGATTAATCAAACAAAACGGTTTATTTGATCCAATTAAGCAATTTGCTCAGCAAGGTAAAGCTATTTTTGGGACATGTGCAGGACTGGTTCTTTGCGGCACATCAACAACACATAATGAGGTGGATTTACTTCAATTAATGGACATCACCGTTTTGCGTAACGGATTTGGTCGACAGATTAATAGCTTTGAAACTACGCTTGAGGTTGCAGGTATCGGTTGCGATATTCCAGCTGTCTTTATTCGAGCACCTTATATCAGTGAAGCAAATCAATGTGTAGATAAACTTGCTTTTGTTAATCAGCACTGCGTCATGGCAAGACAAGACAATATTTTAGTCTGCGCTTTTCATCCTGAACTCACTCAAGATAAGCGGATTATGCAATATTTTGTCGATATGTGTTAAAAGATCGTTTTGAGTAGCTAATAAAAAAGTGATACATATTGTTAAACGGCTTAATTTTCAAGCTTAAGCCGTTTAGTAATTTTAATTAATCAATAAGTTTGGGGGTTAGCGATACAGGAATTATAGCGCCACGATGTTGAATCACCGTTCCAGCGACTAAATGCCCTTGCAAGGCAGATGTTGTTGGATCTTGACCACTCAGCCTTGCAGCTAAATAACCGGCACTGAAAGAGTCACCCGCAGCGGTTGTATCTATTACGTTTTCCTTAGCAATAACATTCGCAGGAACCTCAAAAAAACCTGCAACAGAGTCGATAATACAGCTATCACAACCTCGCTTAATAATCACTTCGCTTACGCCCAATTTTTTGGTTCGTTCGATCACCTGTTGATAAGGCACTTTACCCCATAAAAGATCTTCGTCATCCAACGTTAAAAAGGCAATATCGGTATAACTGAGAATATCACGGTAAACACTTCTAGCTAAATCTAGACTTGACCACAAGCGCGCCCTAAAATTATTATCGAAAATAACTTTACCACCATTCAGCTTCACTTTCTTCAGCAAATCCAGTAGTTTAAGGATACTTTCCGCATCCAAAATAGCAATGCTAATACCACTTAAATAAACATAATCAAAGTTTACTATTTGTGCAACAATCTCATCTGTTCTATCTGCTTTTAACCAAAATTTTGCAGCCGCATCATTACGCCAATAATAAAAAGAGCGTTCACCTTGTTCATCGGTAACTATTGAGTAAAGCCCTGGCATTTTGTCGTTTAAACGCTGCACTAAATCAGTTTGAATGTGTTCATCTTGCCAGCTATCTAACATTTCCTGACTAAAGGAATCGGTTCCAAGCGCAGTCACATAATGAATTGAAACATCTTGACCACTTAATAACCGTGACAGATAAACAGCAGTATTGAGTGTATCACCACCAAAATGTCGCGTTGTCGAATCTTTTTTGATGGAGAGTTCAATCATACACTCGCCAATTACAGCAATTTTTGTTGTCATAATATTTTGGGTTCCTTATTGATTTAGATAATCCAGTGCCACTTTTACGACCACTTTACGGATAGCTGCATTATGAGAATCAATTGCGCAAAGTGGCTTATGAACTTCGTTCGGATAAAGTACAATAAAATCATTAGATTGAAGCACAAAAAGCGTTTCTTCCTCTGGCGTTTCAATAAAAGCAATGTCGTTTTCAGCTAGTTTATCATCTACGACTGTAGTGTAAGGCGGGCGCGTGCACACGGCCATGCCTTCTGGACCTGATAAAATGATTTGAATATCGATATAACGGGCATGATATTCTGGATTGGCCTTGGATATATTGCGAGAAACACTGTCTGACAGCATAAAGAAAAGATGGTCGCCATCGAGATCATAACGTCCAACAGGGGTGTTACTATTAATATTATCTCTGACATATTCAATAGCTTGCTTTATTTTTGGCGGCAAATAAGGAACTAACTCTAAATGGTGAATATTACCGATAATCATGCTGACTTCCCTCATCTTTGCATCATTTTAGGATTGGACAAACTCGGCTAAAATCAAATAAAAAATTTAGCAATACGTTGCTAAACAGTTTAACCAACTAGCCGATTATTTCAAATACTATTTACGCGCTTTTGTACGAATAAAAGGCATTAAAGCAATTCTATCAACTGTTCAACATCAGCCGGCTTCGTTGACCAGCTCGTAGCGAAGCGAACAACCGTATGCTCCTCATCTATCGCTTCCCAAAAACTGAATGATACGTGTTTAGCAAGTGCATTCATTTTAGTATTATCAAGAATAATAAATTGCTGATTAGTCGGTGAGTCGATATAAAACGAATAGCCTTTTGCCATAAAGGCAGCCTTAAGTTTTTCAGCCATCGCTATTGCGTGTTTTGAAATATCGAAATACAAATTATCCGAAAATAAGGTATCAAATTGAATACCTAAAATTCGTCCTTTTGCAAGCAGTGCTCCTTGCTGCTTAATAATCGTAAAAAAGTGATCGACGAGGTTGGGTTTAGTCACGACAACAGCTTCCCCGAAAAGTGCCCCTATTTTTGTACCACCAATATAAAACACATCACAAACACTGGCTATAAACGGCAACGTCACATCGGTATTTTGAGCCATTAAGCCGTAACCTAAACGAGCACCATCTAAAAATAAAGGCATATTATATTTTTCACAGACTGTCTTTAAGGCAATCAGTTCTTGTTTTGTATATAAAGTGCCATATTCTGTCGGATGAGAGATATAGACAAGCCCCGGTTTTACCATATGAGAACGCGCATCATCGTTATAATATTTGATCAGATAACTCTCGACCAAATCAGCCCGCAGCTTTCCATTGTCATGAGGTAACGTGAGAACTTTATGCCCAGTTGCTTCAATAGCCCCTGCTTCATGCACACTAATATGCCCCGTATCAGTAGAAATAACCCCTTCATAAGAACGCAAAAGTGTTTTAATTACTGTTGCATTGGTTTGAGTTCCCCCCACTAAAAAATGAATATCCGCTTGTGGGCACTGACAAATTTGTCTAATTTTTTGTTTTGCCGTATCGCAATAGGCATCACGTCCATAGCCAGCAGTTTGCTCCATATTGGTATCACTAAGTTTTTTAAGAATTGCCGGATGGGCCCCTTCCATGTAATCACAATCAAAGTGTAACATTTTGTTCTCCTTTATATAAAAAATAAACAATACCTCTTGATTTCACTACGCTATATGACAAGCAACAAATTAATTAAGATAATGAAAATTATAACTTTATTCTGCCAATTATCGTTACAGCATAAAAATATCCGTTACAATAATACCATTTTATGCTATTTTTATAAAAAAGTGTGATAAATAAAAAAAATAGGAATAGTGAAAGGAGTAATAAAAATGAAACGATTTTATCTTACCTTTAGTGAATATAAATGGCGCTGGATATGCCGATTTTTCAATAATAAATCCGGCGTCACCTCTATAGAATACGCAGTTATTGCCGCCGGAATTGCGGCAATTGTATCTGTCCTTTTTGCAAATGATGGTGTGGTTGGTAATAGCATGACCAAAGTATTTGAAGAATTATCAAAATCATTAGAAAAATGGGTCAGTACCACCCTCTAAAAAAATCACTTTAGACTACATATGATATAGCTATCAGACATAATTTTTTCCTTTCTTATAAGCTGATAGCTTACTTTTATCGTTAAATTAACGCTCTCAAATAGAATTATTCGCCTAATCGCTATATTTTATGTATATTACCTGCAAGTTATTCCTGATGATCTTTTAACAGGTAAAGGAAACGTTTATGGATTGGCCTGATAGCTCAAAAGAAAATGAATTATTAACCGAAATTGCTGTTGCTTATTATGAGCATGAACATACTCAAGAAGAAATTGCCCATCATTTCGGAATTTCACGTATAAAGGTTGGACGGTTACTCAAAAAAGCACGCGCTGAAGGCATTGTTGAAATCAATGTCAAATACCACCCCATTTTTAGCTCTAAAATCGAACAACACTTAGTTGAAGCATTCGGCATCAAACGAGCACTCATCGCGGTTGATCATCAAGATGAAGATGAGCAACGGCGCCAAGTTGCCTCACTGGTAACCAATTACCTCTCAAGCGTATTACAAAATGGAATGACTGTTGCAGTTGGTCAAGGAAGAAATGTTGCAGCCATAGCCAGTCATGTCGGTGTTTTCCCAGAGAAACAATGTAAATTCATCTGTGGCATAGGCGGTACATTGCGCGATGGAGAACTGATTGATGCTGATCATATCAGTCGAAATCTGGCAAGAAAATTCAATGCAACGAGCGAAACACTTTATGCACCAGCGTATGTTGAAAACAGAGAACTCAAAATGGCTTTTTTACAAAACAGAGTTATCAAAGAGACACTAGAACGCGCAAGTAAAGCAGACATTGCTTTAGTCGGTATAGGTGACATGAATGAGAATTGTTACATGGCTCAGCTCGGCTGGTTTACCCGGCAAGAAATCAAGCACGCTCATGTTCATCAAGGGGTAATAGGGGAAATTGCAGGTTATGGTTTTTTGGACATTAACGGTAAACTACTTGACACTGTAATGAATGACCGTGTGATTGGACTAAGTATTGATGAGCTTAGAGATATTCCCTGCGTTATCGCTATTGCGTCAGAAAACACCAAAGCAAAAGCCATTCTTGCGGCATTACGATCAGGTGTGATTGATATCATTGCAACCAGTGCCTGTAATGCAAAAGCTGTTTTAAATGCACAAATCAACTCACAATAGTTGCGCTTTTCATAGTTTATAAGCTGCTCGTACTCTATCCCATTGTGCTATCAGCTTCATTTTATTTCCAACATACCTTTATCGATAACTATTTTCGTCTGCAAGATCGAATATTGAGAAGCAGATCACACTTTAATTTTTCATCACACCGCATAATAACAAAAGATAATTAAGTGAACATTTGAACGATTTGTTTTTTATTGGATTGGACATACGCGTTTATAAGCACCATTAACACCGTAAAAAAACATAATAAACAACATTCGGTCATAATTATCTGTATTATTCACGTAATAAGTTCATTATAATAGTGAGTTTTATTACCTTGTCATACAGCACACGCTATTTTTGAGGATATGAATATGAGTCAATTGGATGAGTTTAAAAAATTTACTGTCGTTGTAGCCGATACAGGTGATATCGATTCAATCAAACAATTTTCCCCCGAAGATGCAACCACCAACCCATCGTTAGTTTTAAAAGCAGCGCAATTACCCCAATACAAACACTTAATTGATTCAGCAATCGATGCAACCAAAAAATTAGGTGGCACAAAAGAAACGCAATTGATTAATGCAACCGACCTTGTAGCCGTTAATATCGGTGCTGAAATTTTGAATTATGTTCCTGGCCGAATTTCGACAGAAGTCGATGCAAGGCTCTCTTTTGATGAACAAAAATGTATAGAAAAAGCACGAAAACTCATTCAACTTTATCAAGAAAAAGGCATTGATAAATCACGAATTTTGATTAAGATAGCCTCAACTTGGGAAGGAATTCGCGCAGCGGAAAAATTAGAAAAAGAAGGCATTAATTGTAATTTGACATTACTTTTCTCTTTCGCACAAGCGCGTGCCTGTGCTGAAGCTGGCGTGTACCTGATTTCGCCGTTTGTTGGGCGAATTTATGATTGGTATCAAGCAAAGCAACCACTCGAACCTTATGTAGCCGATAATGACCCGGGTGTTATTTCTGTAAAAGCCATTTATAACTACTATAAGCAACATGATTATAAAACTATCATTATGGGGGCAAGTTTCCGCAAAGTTGAACAAATTCTCGCTTTAGCAGGTTGTGATCGTTTAACTATTTCACCGAATTTACTTACCGAAATGAAAAATTCTAACGCGGCAGTGTCAAGCAAACTTGACTCAAACCAACCTGTTAAAACCCGCCCTGCCCCAATTACAGAAGCAGAATTTAGATGGCAACACAACTGCGATGCTATGGCGGTTGAAAAATTATCAGAAGGAATCCGCGCATTTGCTGTTGACCAAGGTAAACTTGAAGAAATGTTAATCAAGTTGCTTTAATCACACCGTTTTAATTAACGATTCATTTAGTGAATCGTTTTTATTATCTATCACTACAATCATTTTATTGGAGAAAATAACATGACCGCAACAACCTTATCCCATCGCGAACTGGCCAATGCTATTCGTGTACTTAGCATGGATGGAGTCCAGAAAGCAAAATCAGGCCACCCAGGTGCGCCAATGGGAATGGCTGATATTGCTGAAGTATTATGGCGAGGATTTTTAAAACATAATCCAACAAATCCAAATTGGGCGAACCGTGACCGCTTTGTGTTGTCAAATGGTCATGGGTCTATGTTGATTTATAGTTTGCTACATCTTACTGGTTACGATCTCTCTATTGATGATCTCAAAAGCTTCCGCCAACTCCACTCTAAAACCCCAGGTCACCCTGAATACGGTTACACTGCAGGCGTTGAAACAACGACAGGCCCACTTGGACAAGGTATAGCTAATGCCGTTGGTATGGCAATTGCAGAACGAACGCTGGCGGCCCAATTTAATCGTACAGGGCATGACATTGTCGATCATTACACCTATGCATTTCTAGGCGATGGATGCTTGATGGAAGGTATTTCTCATGAAGCCTGTTCACTTGCCGGCACACTCAAACTTGGAAAATTGATTGCCTTTTATGATGATAATGGTATTTCAATTGATGGTCATGTAGAGGGCTGGTTCACTGATGATACCGCTAAACGATTCGATGCTTATGGGTGGCATGTCATTAAAGGTATCAATGGACATGATGCAGATGCAATTAAAGTAGCTATCGAACAAGCTCAAGCTGTGACAGATAAACCGTCTATTTTAATGTGTAAAACAGTTATCGGCTTTGGCGCACCAACCAAAGCAGGCACCCATGATTGCCATGGCGCGCCTCTGGGTGATGCGGAAATTGAGGCCACACGTAAAGAGTTAGGTTGGTCTTATCCACCTTTCGAAATACCACAAACACAATATACAGCTTGGGATGCCAAGGAGAAAGGTAAACAGCTTGAAACTGAGTGGAATGCGCGTTTTGATGCGTACAAAAATGCTTACCCTGAGCTAGCGAAAGAGTTCACTCGTCGCATAAACGGGGATTTGCCAGATAACTGGAAAAAAGAAGCCAATGCCTTTATCGAGAATTTACAAGCAAATCCGGCAACAATTGCAACGCGCAAAGCCTCACAAAACGCGATTGAAGATTTTGCAAAATTGTTACCTGAATTACTCGGTGGTAGTGCTGATTTGGCCCCGAGCAACTTGACTATGTGGTCAGGTTCTAAAGAAATTCTAGCGAATCCAAACGGTAACTATATTCACTATGGTGTCCGTGAATTTGGCATGTCAGCTATCATGAACGGAATTACGCTGCATGGTGGATTTATTCCTTATGGTGCAACATTTTTAATGTTTATGGAATACGCACGTAATGCAGTCCGTATGGCAGCATTAATGAAAGTCCGTTCATTATTTGTTTACACCCATGATTCAATTGGCCTTGGAGAAGACGGTCCAACTCACCAACCCGTTGAGCAAATTGCCAGTTTACGTTTAACGCCAAATGTCAGCACGTGGCGACCTTGTGATCAAGTTGAATCAGCAATTGCATGGCAGTATGCAATCGAACGTAAAGAGGGTCCAACTGCGCTCATCTTTTCAAGACAGAATCTGAAGCAACAACCACGTGATGCACAGCAATTAGCTAATGTTTATCGCGGTGGCTACATTTTGAAAGATTGTGAGGGCATGCCAGAACTCATCTTAATTGCAACTGGCTCTGAGGTCGAACTTGCTATTCAAGCTTTCGAACAACTCACGAAAGATGGAAAGCAAGTGCGCGTTGTCTCTATGCCGGCAACAGATGTATTTGATAAGCAAGACTCCGCTTATAAAGAAAAGGTATTACCAGCTTGCGTCACCAAACGTATCGCAATCGAAGCAGGAATTGCCGATTTTTGGTATAAGTATGTCGGATTAAACGGAAAAGTGATTGGTATGCATTCATTTGGTGAGTCAGCGCCAGCTGA
>JAVSBY010000078.1:0-9743 GCA_031960925.1 Gilliamella sp. CRA003912 | reverse complement strand
CCGTATGGTCAAGTCCCAACGGGTGCCGTTTCTGCAAGCATCGGAGTTTATCAAATTCCACGTTCCGACTTTAATAATAAACCGATTGTCATGATGGGCGCGGCTTATGAAAATGGTTATGCAGTTAACTCAGATGGGGAAATTTATGGTTGGGGTGATGAAGAAAATAATGCCTTTGGTTACGATAATAAACAAACGCACATTTATGTCCTGAAACCTAAATTACTTAATTTTGGTACGTATGGTAAAGATATAGATTTTATTTGTGGTGGTAATGCATTTACCGAAATTCTCACATCAGATGGTACTGTGTATGGTCTTGGTACCCTGTCAATGTTAGGTCAGGATTACAAATATAATGATGCAAATTCAAAAACGACTGACACTCCAGTTAAAATACTTAGTGATGTGCGTTCACTGTATTGTCGATTTGCGGGCTCTCTTGCATTTACCGTCAATAAAGATCTCTATACTTGGGGCTCTAATTTAAGTAATGATCCGTATAATATCTATGGCCAAATTCCAACTAAACGAAATTATCATAAAAACATAACTAAGATCGATGGCGCCAAAGAAAGTCTCTATTACTGGACAGATCAAGGCGTGGGTTATGGTATTGGTTATGGTGCTGGCTTCAAGTTTTCTCAATCTAGTGCAGCAAATGTTGATTGGCCTGGTAAAGAGTTAACTTTCGTCATTGATGCAATGAAAGAGGTTTATGGTAAAGATTATATTGTTGGTCAAAGCGTGTTTTAAAGTATGATCATATCAAATAATAGTGTGCTTATATTGATTTGGTTTATGCTTTTAATTGTTTGTTATTCCGATGTTCGTTACCGCATCATATCAAATCGACTAGTAATCATTTTATTCTTGATCATTTTGATCGATTATTTTTTGGGTGACGGACAATTATCCCTAATCAACGCACTGATTTGTTTAATTATTGGCATAATCTTATTTTACATAGGCTTAGTGGGTGCTGGTGATATAAAACTGATTAGTGTGTTACTCCTATCATTACCTAGTTACCTAGTTATGGATTTTGTTACGCTTATGGCGTTATTTGGTATTCCTTTGGCCTTAATTGCTATCGTCCAAAAACGCGTCCGTAAAACGAAAGCAACCATTCCTTATGGCGTTGCAATTAGCCTCAGTTATATCCTGATCAGTGGATATGCTTTATATAAATAAATAAATAAATAAATAAATAAATAAATAAATAAATAAATAAAGGATGAATGATATGTTTAAAAATGGGTACCAGCAAAATAAAATTTTTATTTTGCTCTGCGTTTTAAGCGTGTTAAGTATTATGTGGATATTAGTACCCGTTACTTTCCAAAATGATACCTTCTACACTATCAAAGTTGGTCAACGCATCGCCGAACAAGGGTTTACTTCAGTAGATGATTTCACTTTTTTAGACGGAATACCTTACACTTATCCACATTGGTTATACGATTATGGGATTTTTCTTCTTTATAAATTGGGCGGATTTAAAGCTATTTACCTATCGTCAATTGTTTTGTCCATTGTTTTAACCTTTTTATTATTAGTAATAAGTTATCGGATTTCAAACAATCGATTTGTTGTATTTTTAGTTGTGATTGCAACGGTAATCTCTTTGTCACTAAATTTTACAGCGCGAGCACAACTAATTACCTATATTTTAGTTGTAATTGAATATGGGTTATTGTTTGCCTACACTCAGCAAAAATTAAATCGCATCATTTTTCTTATCGCAATGATGATCATTTCCACACTAATTGTGAATTTGCACTGTGCCATATGGATTTTATTCTTTCTACTGGCATTACCCTTCGTCGCCGAAAAAGTCGTTAGCCGATATTTGATAAAGATGAATTATCCAATTTCGGCAAGAATTATCGCGATTGATAAAACACAATACAGTGCTTTATTTATATTGCTCACACTACTATTAGCGATATTGACGGGTTTTTTAAGTCCACTTGGGTACACCCCTTTTACTTATTTAATCAAAACCTACAATGGCATTTCAACCGCAATGATTTCAGAGCATCAACCCTTAGTTCCAATAAAGAATATTGCATTTATCGTGTTCATTGTTCAAATGGTTTATTTACTGCTGTTTACCCGTTGTAAAATGTATGCCAGTGATTTACTGCTATTGACCGGACTGATTATATTGACATTAATGTCAGTGAGGCAGTCAGCTATTTTACTGCTGATCAATGCGTTAATCGCACCGCGTCTATTAACGCAAGCTTTTGAGGAGCATTGTCCGCAGCGACTAACGTTCTATACCACCAAAATTGGTTCAATGAAAGGGGCAATCATCGCCTTTGTTCTCATCATGTTATTAAGTTGTTCTCATTATTACTATGCGATGTCTGCCGCAAAATTTACGCAATTTGATCAAAATACACAAAAAGGATTTTACATTTCCAAGCATTATGATGACCATTATCCAGTCAAAGCCATGGATTATTTATCATTACATGCCGATCCGGTAACTGCACGCATTTATGCCGATTACGGACTGGGCAGTTATGTCTTATTCAGAGGATTTAAACCACTACTCGATTCACGAGCAGATCTTTATACGATAGAGTTTAATCATAAACACGATTATCTTAAAGATTTAGCCGAATTGATGGCATTTAAAAAGCCGTATGAACTCTTTTTTAACGAATTTAATATCAATTATATTTTGCTTGCTAAAAACGATCCATTAAATCACTACATAAATTATGATAATCGTTATGAAAGACTTTACGAAGATGATGAATTTGTTATCTATAAACGCTAATTAACCGTCATGGTAAACCCTAATGAAATTATTTATCAAATATTGTAGTGTTGGCGTGATTAATACCGCAATTCATTGGTTGATATTTCTGTTTTGTGTTTACATTCTTAATCAAAACCAATCAATCAGTAACGTGATTGGTTTTGCAATTGCAGTGAGTTTTAGCTACTTGGTTAACAGTAAATATACCTTTAATACACAATATAAGCTGAAAAGTTATTTACTTTACAGCTTGTCCATGACTGCCATTGCTTATCTTGTCGGCTGTTTGTCAGATTATATTAACCTCCCCCCTATTTTAACGTTAATCAGTTTTTCATTATTCAGCCTTGTGTGTGGCTTCTGCGCAAGCCTTATTATTTTCAATCGGCAATGAATGCGTGTCACAATTAAACGGATAGAGTCAATTTAACTCGACATGTCTGCGCTATTAACGGTGTTAGTTAAGCAAATAAGCTAAATTGAGTTACTGCAATAACAATTAAATTAGATTTAATTTCATTTAAAAATGATAAAATGCTGGTGACTATCTTATTTATCTGCGAAAATAGTCACAATGTAATCTGTTAGATAAGATAATTTAACATTATCTGAGTTTTGGAAATGAAAAAACACACTTTAGAACAAATGATATCAACTGAAGAAATTCAGCAACGCGTGGCAGAAATCGGTAAGCAAATCAGCGAAGACTATAAAGACAGTCAAAATGAACTTATCTTAGTTGGTTTGTTAAGAGGATCTTTTATTTTCATGGCTGATCTTAGCCGTGCCATCAGTGTAGGGCATGAGGTTGATTTCATGACTGCATCGAGTTATGGTAACGCCGTTGTGAGTAATCGAGATGTTAAAATTCTCAAAGATTTGGATGAAGATATCCGCGATAAAGACGTTCTCATCGTTGAAGATATTATCGATACCGGCAATACCTTAAGCAAAGTGATGGCTATTTTGAAATTACGCCACCCACGGAGCATTGAAATTTGTACCCTACTGGATAAGCCCTCTCGCAGAGAAGTTCCGGTTCCGGTGAAATATATTGGTTTTTCAATCCCTGATGAATTTGTTGTAGGCTATGGTATCGATTATGCACAGCATTATCGCCACCTTCCCTATATAGGGCACGTCACTTTGCTATAAGCGTGCACAATTTTAGTCTGATAAAATGGAGTACTTGTGTCTCGATTTTTTCATTTAGTCTTACTGTCAATTTTATTGGTTGTTGCTTCATCTAGCTTTGCCCAAATGAAATTGTCAGTAAAGGGTGTATCAGGTGAACTTGCCGATAATGTCGATGCGAGAATATCATTAATTGACCCCTCTCGCGTCAATAATACCCCATACTTCAAACGTTATTTAGAAGATGAAGTAAAAAAAGCATTACGTGCTTTGGGGTACTATTCTCCAACATTCCATTACGACCTTAACGAATCCTCTCAAACTCTTGTTGTCGATGTCGATCCTGGCGATCCGGTATTAATCGAACAACTGAATATAAATCTTCTCGGTGAAGGTAATAAAGATCAAGATTTTATTGCGATGCTTAGCAATAATTTGCCTAAAAAAGGGGAAGTTCTTAATCATGATACCTACGAGAGCTTTAAAAAGGGATTACAAAATTTAGCTTTACGAAAAGGCTATTTCGATGCCGAAATGCCAAAGCATCAACTTGCCGTTGCGGATTCAATTCATCAAGCATTTTGGAATATTGATTTTAATACCGGCCAGCGCTATAAATTCAGTGATGTAATCTTCAAACAATCTCAAATTCGTCAAGATTATCTTGTTAATATTATCCCATTCAAAAAAGGGGAAGCATACAGCGCTGAGCAGTTATCTTTACTTAATCGTAGGCTGTCCTCAACTAACTGGTTCAACTCGGTAATTGTTTCACCCAATTTTGCAGCGGCTTCGGAAAATAAAGACTTGCCAATTGAGGTAATTACCTCACCACGAGCTAAAAATAATATTGATTTAGGACTTGGTTTTTCGAGTGACAATGGTCCTCGCGGTAAAATTGGTTGGAACAAGCCGTGGATTAATAGTCGAGGACAAAGTTTACAAAGTAATTTATCGTTATCCTCACCAGAGCAAGCCTTATCGATGAGTTATAAAATTCCACTTAAACAGTCCCCCCTTGAGGATTACTATACCATTCAGGGCGGATTTAAAAAAATTGACGATAATGACACCAATTCCGATTCTTATACTTTTGGTGTATTACGCAATTGGGATAAATTTGAGGGCTGGCAAAGCGCAGTGGGTCTGAATTTCATGTACGATAATTTTACGCAAGCAAATGCGAGCTATAAAACGCTATTATGGTACCCGTCAGTCAGTTTTTCCCGTATTCGTAGCGATAATAATTTATTCCCGATGTGGGGTGATTCTCAGCGATACTCGCTCGAAACAGCAACTAAATCGTTGGGTTCTGATATTGATTTCGTGAGATTGCAAGTCCAACACAGCTGGATCCGTTCACTATATGATGCTCATCGATTTATTGCTCGGGGTAACTTTAGTATGATCCAAGCCAATGATTTTGATCGTGTTCCGCCTTCATTTCGATTTTTCGCCGGTGGTGATCGTAGTATCCGAGGGTACAGTTATCAATCTATTTCACCAAGAGACAGTGATGGTAAATTAAAAGGGGCCTCAAAACTGGTAACTGGCTCATTAGAATATCAATATAATTTAACCGGTTCATGGTGGAGCGCTTTATTTGTTGATACTGGTGAAGCAATTGATAAATTTGATAAAACTAATTTTCATACTGGGGCAGGATTTGGTATTCGGTGGGTATCCCCCGTTGGCCCAGTCAAAGTTGATTTAGCCACACCACTGAATAAAAACAGTGGCTCTGTTCACTTATACATTGGTTTAGGTACTGAATTATAATATTATGACAAATTCAATTAGAGCCCAAAAAGTAAAAAAATTAAAACGTATTCGCAAATGGAAAAAATGCGGGATTATCGTTTCTTCGATTTTCGTTACTCTTTTTGCGTTAATCATGTTATTAATCTACACCAGTGCAGGTTTAAAATTAACCACCTACATTCTGGGCAAAGCCTTACCTGAATTAAAAATTGAACAAACACAAGGCACCTTAACTGATTTTGCAATAAAAGGGTTATCATTACATTTAGATGGGGTTGAAGTTAACGTAAATGAAGCCTCCATTTCCTTATCCGGATTATGTTTATTGCAAGGCAAGGCTTGTATCAAACACTTTGATGCAGATAATGTGGCAGTTAATGTAGATACTAAGGCCTTTCCACCATCTACTGAAGAACAGCCCGTATCGCAAGACCGATTTATCATCTCAATGCCAATACCGATTGAACTTCGAAAAACACATTTAACGCATGTGAATGTCAATGTGGATGACATGACATTTGGGCTAACAGATTTCGAAGGCAGTGCCATTTGGATTAATGAAAAACTCACTGTTCATCCCTCTACGGCAATCGGGCTCAAAGCCATATTTGCAGACGCCAGCCCAGTATCAAATCCGGTTACAAATCAAGACAATGAAACGTTACCGTTAAGCGAAACGATAAAGCAATTATTTAATCAACCGCTGCTTGATACATTACCTGAAGTCAGTATTCCTCTCGATATCAATGTAGAAGGTTTGATGGGCAATGATTGGTTATTGCATATCGGACAACAAGATTACCACTTTGACAATGTTACCATCCAGACAGATATGGTGAATAACCATATCATGGTAAAACACACTGAATTGGATGCAAAAACGCCTTATGTTGACGGGCATGCATCAGTTATTGGTGAAATCGTATTAGGTAGTGACTGGCCATTGTCTGGGTCACTTAATGTAAAAATCCCACAAAATGAAATCGATGCAAATTTTGAAGGTAAATTGTTAGGTGAACTTTCTGCAAACGCGAGCCTAAAAGGCAGTAATCAACTTACAGTTGATACAAAAATTAATTTCATCGAAAAATATCTGCCTGTTATGGCGAAGATAAATGGAAAACACATTCAATGGCCAATCACTGGCGATGCAGACTATCAGCTCGATGATGTTAGCTTTTCCTTAGGCGGAAATGTACAAAAATACCAATTAGCTACTAAGGCAAAACTGAGTGCTAAAACGCTGCCTAATACCTCATTTGATATAGTGGCTAACGGAACTAATGAAGGAGCGATTTTTGATCACGCTCTGATAAAATTACCACAAGGTGATGTCAATATCAGTGGTCATGTTAGCTGGTTAGATGCACTAAAATGGAACACTTTAATTGCAATCAATAATCTTGATTTGACGAAAGAGCTGCCGGCTTATCCGATAAAACTTGCCGGGACAATTGAAACCAACGGTTCCTTTAAAGGTGAAAAGTGGCAAGCTGATATCACTAAACTTCTCATGAAAGGCAATATTAGGCGAGCAGACTTTGACGCAAATGGTGCGTTGTTTGTTAATTCAGACAATCAGATTGCGGCTGATAATTTTAAGATTTTATGGGGCAAAAACCAGATTATTATGAATGGTTCGACCCAAAAAGATAATTTCAAAACCAACTTAAATTTATCATCACTCTCATTGATAGCCGATGAGATGAAAGGAACTGTTATCGGCGATATCACTATGCGTGGTTCAGTGCGCGAACCCGTTATCGATACAAAGCTCGATGTGTCTCGCTTTTCGTATTCTGATATCGCGATTGGCAAAGCCAATATTACTGGTGATATCGGTTTTGCTGATCAGATAAATGGACACCTGTCAGTAACCGGTAATAAAATCGAATTACCGAGTTTATCTGTAGAATCACTCGATGTTGATTTATCCGGTAACGAAAGTAATCATACCCTTAAAATCAATATTGCCGGAAGCCCAGTTTCCTTCGACACGCTAATGACCGGTCACATCGATAAAGCGAGAACAATATGGACTGGTGAAATAGCCACTGCGCTATTAACCATCGATGAGAAAAATAAGTGGCAATTATCGAAAAAACTTCCGTTGTCTTATGATATGAATCAGCAAATACCAACCATTGGCGCTCACTGTTGGGTCAATGCGGATGCCAGTATTTGTCTGGATAAAACATTAGCTCTAGCGCCCAAAAATCAAGCTAACATCATAATCAAGAATATTGATTTAGCAAAAATCCCGCTACCTAATGACGGCGAAACTAAACTGGCTGGCAACATCGATGGTAAAATAGCGATTCAGCTCAATGAAAATGGTCAAATACCGGCCGTTAAAGCCAATCTTACTGGTCAACATGTTTATGTTGAGCAAATGGTAACTTCACAAACTTTACCAATTCCATTTAGCTTATTTACCATTAATGCCAATATTGATCAGCATCAAGCTAAATTTGATTGGAAATTTGGTTTAAATGAATTTGGCAAAATCAACGGTAATGTTGTCATCGATGATCCAACTGGACAAAAAAAGTTAAAGGGACAACTGATTATTGATAAGTTATCGCTTTCCTTATTCAATCCATTGCTTGACAGTCATGATTATGCCAATGGCGCAATCAATGGCAATGTTAAATTTTCCGGAACGCTGGATAATCCCTACATTACAGGTGGCATTGATTTAAAACAGAGTGAAATAAAGTCAAGTCAATTACCGGTTGATATCCAATCGGCAATGATTGATATCGATTTTAAAGGTAAATCATCTGTATTAAAAGGCGTTCTTAAAACCAAATCTGGCGACCTAAACATCAAAGGTAACGCCAGTTGGAAAGAGATTGATAATTGGAAGGCAACTGTGACAGTTAATGGCGCTGCGATAGAAGTGAGTATTCCGCCAATGATTGTCATGACAGTCATTCCTGATGTTAAACTTGAAGCGACTCAAGATTTACTCAGCTTAACAGGAAAAATAGATATTCCGAAAGGCAAAATAACGGTTGAATCATTACCGCCTTCAACCATTGATGTTTCATCGGATGAAGTGATGTTAGACAAAAATTTAAATCAAATTGAAGATCAGCAATTTGGTATGAAGATAAATACCGACTTAGAAGTCAACATAGGAAATAAAGTCTCCGTTGATGCATTCGGTTTGAAAGCAGGATTACAAGGTAATTTGCGTGTACTTCAAGACAATAAAGGTCTGGGTGTACATGGCCAGATATCGATACCTAAGGGACGCTTCCACGCTTATGGCCAAGATCTTATTATCCGAAAAGGAGAAATAACCTTCTCTGGACCGACAGATCAACCGGCTTTAAATGTTGAAGCTATTCGTAATCCAGAATCGATTGATGGTAATATCACAGCCGGCATTCGAGTCACCGGCCTTGCTGACGATCCTAAAATAGAAATATTCTCCGATCCTGCACTATCTCAACAAGAAGCCCTGTCATATATTTTACGCGGACAAGGCCTTGATAGCTCAGATCAAAGCGATAATGACTTGATGACAGCATTACTGGTTGGTTTGGGAACCGCTCAAAGTGGCAAATTTATTGGTGATGTTGGCAATGTGTTTGGTATAAAAAACCTATCGCTTGATACGCAAGGTGCGGGGAATAACTCTAAAGTTGTGGTTAGTGGGCAAATACTTCCTAATTTACAACTGAAATATGGTGTAGGTATTTTCGATTCATTGGCTACATTCACATTACGCTACCGGCTTATACCAAGACTTTATTTAGAAGCGACATCTGGACTTGAGCAAACCATCGATTTGATTTATCAATTTGAATTATGATCAAGTAAAGCGTGGCAGGTAAGCCTAGTTTCTGCCACGCATTTTTAATTATTATAGTGACAACAAAATACGCACGGCTATTACAAAGAAAATTAACGTGACAAATTGTTATTTGGTTTTAAGCGCGCTGATCAACTGCAAGTAAAGACGGAAGTACAATAAAAATAAGGCAGACAATGACATTTGACCCCAGCAGGAATCGAACCTGCAACTAGCCCTTAGGAGGGGCTCGTTATATCCATTTAACTA
>JAVSBY010000077.1:0-31826 GCA_031960925.1 Gilliamella sp. CRA003912 | reverse complement strand
GGTTTTAAATCAACCAAACCAGTCACTATTTGTGATAATTCAAATCGGCGTCAATGCCCCACTTCTTAGCTAAGGCTTGTTCATTGGATATTTTCAACCATTCATTGACCGCATGGATCAAGCTTGTATTACCTGATTGTACCATATAAGCTTTGTAGCTTTGGGTTCCCTCGAAGGGGTGTTTTGTCGCTAAACATAAAACGTTAGGTTCTTTGTTTTGGTAATAAAGTCCTTCAATCAGGTCGGTTATCATCATATCAGCTATTTTATCTCGTAATGCCTGAATATTATCGATGTTATTGTTTACACGAATTATGTTGGCCTTATGCAGGCGCGCGTTGACAAATTTCTCATTTGTGCCACCGGGATTGACAACCACCTTGACATCTGGATTGTCAATCGCGTCAAGCCCGGTTAATTTGCCCGCAACGTGGCAAGCAGCTAAAGCGATTTTACCGTTTTCAAGAACATTATCTGACAATAAAAATTGTGCTGCACGCTCGCTCGTATAGGTCACGCCCCCCATCGCAATATCATAGTTATCATCAAGCAAATCTTTAGATAATGTTGGCCAACTGGTGATATAAAAAACCGGCGTGAGTTTTAGATACCTAGCCAACTCTTTTGCCATATCAACGTCAAATCCGACTAATTTTTTGCTCTCATCGAAAAAAGCCAAAGGTGCATAATCAGCTGGCACGCCTATACGCAATATTCCTGAGTCGATGATCGCATCATAGGGCTTTGCCTGCACAAAATGAGAACATACAAGCAAAGAGACTATCATAATCAATTTTTTCATTTTATTTCCAATTTTGAGTGTTGACTGCGTTAATTTACCCGGAATCATTACGCAATCTATTTTAGGGATAAACAGCATAGCACTGGTTATTGCGCTATCACAATTAAAAAAGCCAAAACGCCGTTACTTTGCATAAAAACGTGACATTGTACTGACTGTAATTACCATTAGTTTACTGTTCATTATGACTGTTTTATTTTGCATCTTGATTCATTACCAGTATATAATGAAAGATTGTCTACTATTATTTAGAAAAGAACGTTGAAATGAATCAATTACAAGAAAAACTCGCGCTAATTAAAAATAGCATTATCACCATCCCCAATTACCCAAAAGAAGGGGTGCTATTTCGGGATGTCACAAGCCTACTCGAAGATGCCAATGCGTTTAAAACTGCTGTCGATCTCTTAATTGAACATTATCGCAATAAGAAAATTGATAAAGTGGTTGGCACAGAAGCGCGCGGATTTATTTTTGCAGCGCCGATTGCGCTTGCTTTAGGTGTGGGATTTATCCCAGTTAGGAAACCTAATAAGTTACCGCGTCACGTTTTCAAAGAAGAGTATCAACTTGAATACGGCACCGATGCCCTTGAAATTCACACTGATGCCATTAAACAAGATGAACGTGTGCTAATTGTTGATGATTTGTTAGCAACTGGCGGAACAGTCGCTGCAACAGCAAAACTTATTCGCAAAGCAGGCGGAATCGTTGAAGATGCCGCTTTTGTTATCAATTTACCCGATCTTGATGGTAACACTAAATTAACGAATATGGGCATTGACTGCTTCAGTTTAGTTGAGTTTGAAGGCGAATAGATCATCTCGTTTTAAAAACGTAAATAAAAGTCTTTCAATAAGCTTGAAAAGTCCTCTGTATACGACTTATCTTGATGACGCATACAGAGCACTTTTTCATCACACTCGGTGCGTTGTCTTGAAAAACAGAGCAATACGAGTGAATAGGGTTTATCCTGCGTATATTGAATAGCCAATCGCTTGGCTAAATGCAATCCGCATTGCATGCCAAGCTGCACAAATGGCTGCGCAAGCTCGTAAGGCAGCACCACGCAAAATTGTCCCTCCTCTGTCAGTAACTTATCCACGCACTGAAATAACTGCTTGTGACTGAGTTGTTCAGTATAACGCGCGGTTTGACGTTGCTGATTTCGGCAAGCCACAGCGGCATTGAAATACGGGGGATTACAGACAATCAACTCATACTGATTCTCAATAACGTTCGCGGATAAAGCCGCTTTGACATCTTGCATTGCAACGCGAATATTACTAAACGGTGACTGGGTGATATTATCTCGGCACTGCGCTACCGCGGCGCTATCAATATCGATTGCCTCGACCAAGCAGTGCTTAAATTTCGCCAACCGCTGCGCAAGCATCAAGGCGATAACGCCACAGCCAGTGCCAATGTCGAGTACCTTTTCGGGCACGGGATCAATCGGCGCCCAAGCGCCAAGCAGCACACTGTCTGTTGTGATTTTCATCGGGCTTTTATCGTGTCCAACAAAAAAATGTTTAAACGTAAATCCACCCGGTTTATATTTTGATTGATTGTTCATGGTTCCATTTTCTAAATAAGGGTTTATTTGATGCTATAGCATCTGCCCACCTTGTTGGCTCAGGTAATCGATAACCTTTTAGGCACAAATTGACCCACTTTAACGCCGATAAATGACTGATTTTATGGCCCGGCGAAACAAACAGCGGATTGCAACGATCTTTGGTTTGTAACACCCATCCAATTTGCGTTTGTTTATCAGTCAATGGGGTAACTTGACCGGCTACTTTTGATGGCGGGTGATATTGTCCACAAAGTTTATTCTTAGCTACACCGATAGTTGCCGTATCTAACAATAACCCTAAATGGCTCGCAATCCCAAGTCGCCTAGGGTGAGCAATACCCTGCCCATCAACAAACAATAAATCAGGTTTTTGGGTCAGTTTGGCGAAAGCCTCAATTAAAGCGGGATATTCACGAAAGGATAAATAACCCGGGATATAAGGAAACTCAGTATTTGCACGAACAAGCTGATAATCGACAATATTGAGATCAGGATAAGAGAGAACAACTATTGCGGCTCGAGTGATCTTTCCGTCCTCTTCGAATCCAACATCTGTCCCACCGATATAGTTAATCTGCTGTGGAAAATCATCACACACGCTTATTTGCTGTGCTAATGTTAATTGTTGTTGCTTTAATGATGCTAAATCAATAGACATTTTGGCACTGTTGAGTATCATAACTAACCATACATTGATTCTAACAGAATTCGCATGCCATATACATTAGCAAATACAATTCAACTTTCCGAAGAAATTAAAAAGAGTCGTTTTATTGTTAATGCAAGTCCAGTTACCTCGTCTGAACAAGCCATGCAGTTTATCGAAACCATCAGTGATCTTTCTGCAACACATAATTGCTGGGCTTGGAAAATAGGTCAACAATACCGATTTAACGATGACGGTGAGCCAACAAGCACAGCAGGTCGCCCTATCCTCGCTGCGATTGAAGGACAACATTTTGATCACGTTGTGGTGGTTGTTACCCGTTATTTTGGTGGAATTAAACTCGGTACAGGGGGACTTATTCGTGCTTATGGCGGCTCCGCCAGCCACGCACTACAACACGCTGAGCGCATTGAAATAATCGCGCGCATTGCAATAAACTTTCATTGTTATTACAACGAATGGCCAATTATAGAAAATCGCCTTAAAGAATCCGATGCGATCATTGAACATCAGGATTTCGATGCGCAAGGTGTCAGCGTCGCAGCGTCTTTAACTGAAGACAACGCCGCCTTATTGCGAAAAAGTATCATCGATATTACCCGAGGGCGCGTTATTATTGATACGCCAGCCTAGATAGATATAGCGACAGCCTAACGTCAAACCTAACCAGATAGGTAAAAGGGGCTTACGCCCCTAAATCACTGTCTGATTTGACTAACACTAAACCAAATTAGTTTTCAGTATCTAACTCATCAAAACTTTTGACTAACTCATCAATCGCTTTCATTTGTTTTAAAAATGGCTCAAGCTTGGCTAATGGTAACGCTGATGGACCGTCACATTTAGCGTGACTTGGATCGGGATGAGACTCTAAAAATAGACCTGCAATCCCAATTGCCATACCTGAACGGGCAAGCTCAGTGACCTGACCGCGGCGCCCACCAGAGGCTGCGCCCATAGGATCACGGCATTGTAAAGCATGGGTCACATCGAAAATAACGGGGCTGCCTTTACTCGCTTTTTTCATGACATTAAAGCCAAGCATATCAACCACCAAATTATCGTAACCAAAGCAGCTACCACGATCACAAAGAATAATTTGATCATTGCCGGCTTCTTCAAACTTTTCAACAACGTTACCCATTTGACTCGGGCTGACAAATTGTGGTTTTTTCACATTAATCACCGCGCCCGTTTTGGCCATAGCGACAATAAGATCTGTTTGACGAGCAAGGAACGCTGGCAATTGAATCACATCAACAACTTCTGCCACTGGTTGACATTGTGCTTCATTATGTACATCGGTGATAATTTTCACGCCAAATTGTTTTTTTAATTCTTCAAATATTCTCATCCCCTCTTCAAGCCCTGGACCACGATAAGAATGCACCGATGATCGATTTGCTTTATCGAAAGACGCTTTAAAAATATGGGGAATGTTCAACTTTTGAGTGACTGTGACATAATGTTCACAAATTTTCATGGCTAGATCGCGGGATTCAAGTACGTTCATACCACCGAACAAAACGAAAGGTAAATCATTTGCAACGGATATATCACCGACTTTCACTATTTTTTGTTTCATTATTACAGTTCCTTAACTATTTTAATTACATGAGTTGCACTCAAAACGATTCAAATCTAATTTTACTTGACCCACTTAGTTAAACCCAATATGGCAAAAAGATCAGGGTTTAAACCAACGTCCAAGCGTTACTCTGTCGTTACCGCTGTAGTCAGTAAAGGTATTGACTAATTGAAAACCGTGCTGCTTAAACAGGGTTTGCACACTTAAAGCTTGTTTCCAGCCATGTTCAATTAACAGCCAGCCATATTGATGAAGGTGCTTTGTCGCCCCTTTAACGATCACTTTGATATCAGCCAGTCCATCGTCTTCAGACACCAATGCACTTCTTGGCTCGTAGCGAACATCACCTTGACCTAAATGAATATCGGTCGGCTCAATATAAGGCGGGTTGCTGATGATCATGGAAAATTTTCTGCTTTTTAGCGGTTTAAACCAATCGCCTTGCAGAAAATAGACATTATTAACGCCAATAGCGGCAGCATTATTTTGGGCTAAGATTAATGCCTCTTTATTTTTTTCAACCGCAGTAAATAAGCAATCTTGACGCTCAGTTGCTAGTGCAATGGCAATTGCGCCAGTACCGGTACCGAGATCCAGCACTTCACAAGGGATTTTCGGCAAATGATCGAGCGCCAGTTCAACCAATTTTTCAGTATCCGGACGCGGAATTAAGGTTGAATTTGACACCGTAAATTTCAGTGACCAAAACTCTTTCTCGCCAGTAATATAAGCAATTGGCTCTCCATTACCGCGCCGGATGAGATAGTGTTCAAGCTGTTCAAGCTCATCGGATGAAAGCTCGGTTTCGCAAAACGCCATCAAAAAGGTTCGTGTTTTTTTAGTAACAAAACTGAGTAATATTTCAGCATCGCGCTTAGGACTTTCACTATCAATCAGCGATTGCGATGCATATTTAACCCATTCTAAATATGTCATTCATCTTGTTCCGATAACGCTGCCAACTGATCCGCTTGATATTCTTGTACAATCGGATCTACTAACATTTCGAGTTTACCTTGCATCACTTCATCTAAGCGGTAAATGGTTAAGTTGATACGATGATCTGTCACCCTGCCTTGCGGATAATTGTATGTGCGAATTCGATCGGAGCGATCGCCTGTTCCCAGTAGATTTCGCCTTGTTGACGCTTCTTCTTGCTGACGTTTACGCGTTTCAGCATCTTGAATACGTGCAGCCAAAACCGACATCGCTTTCGCTTTATTTTTATGTTGCGAACGCTCATCTTGACACTCAACCACAATGCCTGTTGGTAAATGCGTAATACGGATCGCTGAATCGGTGGTATTAACGTGCTGTCCTCCTGCGCCCGATGATCGGTAGGTATCGATTTTTAAATCGGCAGGATTAATTTCTGGCATTTCAGCTTCCGGCACTTCAGGTAGCACAGCAACCGTACAGGCCGAAGTGTGAATACGTCCTTGTGATTCTGTTTCGGGTACGCGCTGTACACGGTGTCCACCCGATTCAAATTTTAAGTTACCATACACGCCATCACCACTAACTAGCATAATGACTTCTTTATATCCGCCGTGCTCGCCATCATTGGCGCTCATAATTTCAACGCGCCAATTTTTTGATTCAGCATAGCGTGTGTACATGCGAGCTAAGTCACCAGCGAAGATGGCGGCTTCATCGCCCCCGGTTCCGGCTCTGACTTCCACAAAACAGTTGTATTCATCATTTGGATCTTTAGGCAAGAGTAACACTTGCAATAATTTTTCCACTTCTTCAATCTGATCTTGCGCTTGATTCAATTCTTCTTGCGCCATATCACTCATTTCGGGATCAGAAAGCATCATTTTTGCGGTTTCAATGTCGTCGCGCGTCTGTTTCCAGCGTGCAAAACAGTTAACCACGTCAGTTAATTGAGAATACTCTTTAGACAGAGTACGAAAACGATTTTGATCAGCAATAACAGAGGGATCTGATAATAACGCCTGAACTTCTTCATAACGTTCTTGAAGGGTTTCTAACTTACTAATAATTGAAGATTTCATAAACTATCTTTTGTGAAAATTCGTTAAATTTAAAACGCATTATATCCTTTATTGACAGTAAAATATAGTTTCGCGCTGAGTGTGAATTAATCAATATCATAAAAAAGCGATAAAAAAACAAAATAAGGCTATCTCAAAAAATTAATCTCGAAAAAAATGTTACCTGCATCACATAAACAATTTTTAACGTTAACATTTCAAAATAGAATCGTTTATTATTGAGGATAACGTTAACATTTTGTGCTTTTGAGGTTTTGAGTTATGTACGATAAAAACAAATATTACCTGATGTTGAGTGGATTGTTCTTTTTCTTCTTTTTTACGTGGTCTTCCTCGTTTTCCTTGATATCTATTTGGCTTGGTCAAACACTTGGATTAAACGGCATGGACACAGGCATCATCTTTTCTGCCAATGCCTTAGTCGCACTCTGCTTGCAACCTGTTTATGGCTATGTACAAGATAAACTTGGTCTACGTAAAAATTTGTTATGGATGATTGGACTATTACTCGCCTTAACAGGGCCATTTTATATCTTCGTCTATGCGCCACTGTTAAAAATGAGTATTTTGTTAGGGGCTTGTGTCGGTGGAATCTTTCTTGGTGCAACTTTTTCAGCAGGAATTGGTGCGCTTGAATCCTATATTGAACGTCTAAGCCGTGTGGTTGAGTTTGAATATGGCCGTTCAAGAATGTGGGGATCGCTTGGCTGGGCATCAGCAACTTTTGTGGCCGGTTTTGTCTTTAATATCAATCCCAATATCAACTTTGTTCTAGCGTCTATTTCGGCACTGTGCTTTTTATTTCTGCTCTATTTTGTCAAAATAGCCAAAGTTAACTCACTTAATCAACTTGAGTATGGTAAAACAAGTCAAGTCAAATTTTCTGATACCCTAAATCTGTTCAAAAAATCACAGTTCTGGGCGCTGGTCATCTTTTCAATTGGTATGAGCATTTATGGCGTTTACGATCAACAATTTGCCGTTTATTTCTCACATCAGTTTAGTAGTCACGAAGTCGGCAATCAAATGTACGGTTCTTTGAACTCACTGCAAGTCTTTTTAGAAGCAATTGGCATGGCCTTAGCCCCATTTTTAGTTAATCGTATCGGTGCGAGAAACAGCCTATTATTAAGTGGACTTATCATGACCCTTCGCGTTGTGGGATCAGGTCTTGCTGATGGTCCCATTATGATTTCAGCGATGAAATTACTGCATGCCATTGAATTACCTATTTTACTCGTCGCAGTATTTAAATTCATTGCGATGCATTTCGATCAACGCTTGTCTGCAACCATCTACTTAGTCGGTTTCCAATTTGTGAGCCAACTCTGTGCAACAATCTTATCGCCAATTGTTGGACATTGGTATGACAGCATCGGCTTTGCCCACACCTACCTGATCATGGGATCGATGACGGGGGTTATGGTTATTATCTCATTCTTCCTCTTTGAGAATGACCACAAATCAACAATGCGCCGTATCACAGCGCCAAGCAGTTAACTCGTTAGACATTCAGTACGTAATTAAATAATTAAATAAAACAGTCAAACATTTCAAGCTATAGGGCTTTATGCCCTATACCGCTTAGGGATTTTATTGCCTAAAAAAAATGATAACGTTGAACATAAACACAAAAAATGAGAGGGAGTTTTCATGAAAAAAGTTTTTGCACTTAGCATACTAGGATTAAGTTCTATGGCCAATGCAGCCATTCAGTGGGACACGCCGCAAGGTCAATTAAAACTTTACGGTGACGTTGAATTTAATATTGATGCAGCAAGCAAAAAAGGTCAACTAAGCTCCATTCGCGCAACGGCAGATAAAGACAGTGATATTGCCGACCGCGACCATTGGGATATTAACGGACGCCTGTTAATTGGATTGGATGGGTATCGCGAAATCAACAACATCAACTTTGCCGGTTTTTCAGTGCAACCGCTTGCCGATCTTAGCGGTGATATGAATCTTGATGATGCGGTTTTTTATTTTGGTCAAAAAAATGAATGGAACATGAAAGTTGGGCGCTACGAAGCTTATGATATGTTTCCATTAGGTCAAGATACATTTATTGAATACTCGGGTAATACCACCAATGATTTATACCAAGATGGCTATGGCTATATCTACATGATGAAAGAAGGCCGAGGGCGAAGTAATAATGGCGGCAGCATACAATTTAATAAACCCTTTTTGGATAATTTCAATCTTGAGCTGAATGCCTTAGTCAATAACGGTGAAAAGATGTTTAACGGCTCGAGTTACCATGGTTATCACATCTCTAAAGAAAAGAATGTCGTTTATGTTAGACCGGTTTTATCCTGGAAGAACGAGAGCTTTTCAACCGCAATTGCCGCCGAAGCGAATGTCGTCAAAGATGCTTACGGTTATTATGACAAAGACAACAACAATAAATGGCATGATCAATCAAAACGTAACGGCTATGGATGGACCTTATCTTGGAACAGCATGGGTGATTGGGATGCGGTTAATCAGGGCTTAAGAGTCAACGCTAGCTTTGCTTATATGAATGCGAAAGACGAAAATGATATGACCATCGGCACCGATATAATCTGGGAGAAATTTGGATTAGGTTACTATTTCGCACACAATGATATTAAAGACTTTAATCCTCTTGATGATATGCGAGACGGTTATATTAACAAAAAAGGCAAATACAAAATCCACACAGTTAATGCCTCTTACTTATTTGACAATGTGCTTGATATCAGTAACTTTAATATCTATCTTGGTGGATATTGGTCCAAATTAGAACGCAGTGAAGAACAAGGCGGAGGGTCGAGAGATCGCTATGGTGCGCGAGTCAGATTCAAATACTTCTACTAATGCAGTGAGTGAGATTTATCGAAGGAGATTAATCTCACTCGCATTTTAACATAGCGCTTTTAGACACAGCGCATTTAAAAACCTAAAATACCCACAAAACACCGAGTTACAAACCGACAAGTGACAATTGCTCACTTTGTCGGTATCATATTCGCTATTTTCTTATTTTTCGGTTAGGTTTAGCGTGAATATACAACAACTCTTAAATCAAAAAATCTCAAAGGCGATGGTATTGGCGGGTGCAGATGAGCACTGCGATGCAATTGTCAAACAATCAGCTAAAATCCAATTTGGTGACTATCAAGCAAATGGTATCATGGCTGCGGCAAAAAAATTGGGGATGGCACCAAGACAATTGGCAGAAAAAGTGATCGCCAACCTTAATCTTGATGATATTGCTGATAAACTCGACATCGCCGGCCCCGGCTTTATCAATATCTTTTTGAAAAGTAGCTGGGTTGCAGAGCAAAATGAATTAGCTATAAATAGCAGTAAACTTAATATCACCCTACCTGCGCAGCCGCAAACAATTGTGGTGGATTACTCAGCACCGAACGTTGCTAAAGAGATGCATGTTGGTCATTTACGTTCGACAATCATTGGGGATGCAAGTGTCCGTATTTTAAGCTTTTTAGGCCATAATGTTATTCGCGCCAATCACGTTGGTGACTGGGGCACGCAATTTGGAATGTTAATTGCCTACTTAGAAAAAATGCAAAATGAACATGCCAATGATATGGATCTTTCCGATTTAGAATCGTTCTACCGTGCCGCTAAAAAATATTATGATGAAGATGCCAATTTTGCGGAAAAAGCCCGCCATTACGTGGTTAAATTACAAGGTGGTGATGAGTACTGTCGCACTATGTGGCGTAAATTAGTGGATATTACAATGCAACAAAACTTAGCCACTTATCAGCGGTTAAATGTGACATTATCGCTTGAAGATACCATGGGTGAAAGTATTTATAATGACATGTTGCCAATTATCGTTGCCGATTTAAAACAACAAGGGCTTGCGGTTGAAAGCGAAGGCGCAATCGTTGTTTACTTAGATGAATACAAGAATAAAGAAGGCGAGCCGATGGGAGTTATCATCCAAAAACGTGATGGTGGCTACCTGTATGCAACAACCGATATTGCTTGTGTTAAATACCGATATGAAACGCTGCATGCAGAGCGTATTCTTTATTACACTGATTCACGTCAACATCAACATTTAGAACAAGTTTGGGCCATTGCACATAAAGCAAAATACATTCCTGATTCACTTAAACTTGAACACCATATGTTTGGAATGATGTTAGGTAAAGATGGCAAACCGTTTAAAACACGTTCAGGTGATACAGTTAAACTTAATGATCTTTTAGATGAAGCAACTGAACGCGCAAGTGCCTTGATTCGCAGTAAAAATCCTGATTTATCAAGTCAAGAACTGGCTGATGTGGTGGATGCGGTTGCAATTGGTTCGGTTAAATATGCTGACCTGTCTAAAAATAGAACCACCGATTACGTCTTTGATTGGGACAACATGCTTTCTTTCGAAGGTAACACCGCACCATATTTACAATATGCTTATACACGCGTTTTATCTGTTTTCAAAAAGGCAGGACTTTCTGACCACGATCTTCAAGGTACGATCTGTTTGGAGCAAGATAAAGAGCGCGCTCTAGCAATTCGATTGGCGCAATTTGATGAAGTTATCACAACGGTTGCAAATGAAGGCACACCACACGTATTGTGTTCTTATCTTTATGATATCGCAACCTTATTTTCAAGTTTTTATGAGCATTGCCCGATCTTAAATGCTGACAATGAAACAGTGAAAAACAGTCGTTTGAAATTAGCCTCATTAACAGCTAAAACGTTGAAAACCGGTCTAGATATGCTCGGTATCAAAACCGTTGAAAAAATGTAAACACCGTCATTGATATCAAAAAAAACTGCCTGCATGGATACGCTAACATACAGGCAGTTTTTTTACATCACCTGCTTTACAATACTGATTTGTAAGCTGTCAACATGGGTTTTGGCAAAGTTTGCAAATTCAACAAAGTGAGGCTGAGCATTATGAAAATCAATCGCCTGCTTGGATTGCCAGCTCTCAATCACAACATACATACATGGATTATCAATACTTTGGTTTAACTCATAACGAATACACCCTGGTTCTTTGCGGCTGCCTTCAACTAATTTTTTGAAAATAGGTTGAACGTCGTCTTGAAATTCTGGGTTTACAATAATTGTTGCAACAATATTTAATTGACTCATCTTGTTCTCCAACTAACTCGATAGATATAAAAAAGGGTTTTACAATTTTATACCAGATAACAAACGAATAGTATGATAAATATGCGCTATCTTATCATCTGCAAGCAACTTACCATTATCTCTTTTTTTTGACTAAAATTTCTTAGATTTTATAGAATGTTAGCTTAAAAGAGCCCCGCTTTATGTCTAATAGAACGAATGATTTTACCCATTAACATTATGTTAATCTCAAAAATAATACTTTAACCTTTTCATTTAATTAGATATTTTAAAAAAGACTTCACTTGATCTAAACATAAATTTCGCTAAACTAATCGTGTTCGTTTAACCAATCATGAGCTAACTTATGTTCCCTGCTAAATCAATTCAGTTCCGAAATAATTGTATTGATTTTGTGTTTATCCTCCTTTTGGGGGATTTTTTTTGTTGTTTTTTTACATCAAAAAGCAGGACTACTGCATTAGAAAAGTTAAAAATCCTAAATCCAAGACTAACCATTTTTAAAGCTATCACATCCAAGAGGTCACCTTATTATGACAGATAATAAAAGCATGTTATTAACCAGTCGAGATCAAAGTTTAAAAGCATTTTTAATGAAAAAAATTAAATCGCATGGTGGATGGGTGAATGCACATATGCATGCCGATCGTGCTTTTACCATTACAACCGATAGTTTCGATGTTTACCAAAAACAAAGCTTAATCGAAAAATGGGATACGCTAGACAAATTGAAAGGTGCCATGACCGAAGAAGATTATTATCGGCATTTTAGTATGGCCGTTGAACGTATGATTGAACAAGGTGTCAGTGCAATGGGATCATTTGTGGATATCGACCCAATTGCTGAGGAAAGAGCAATTAAAGGCGCACTAAGAGCTCGTGAGACTTACAAAAAAGATATCACCATAAAACTGGTCAATCAGACCTTAAAAGGGGTTATTGATAAAGAAGCCCGCTACTGGTTCGATAAAGGTGCAGATTTGGTTGATATTATCGGTGGATTGCCGCGCCGTGATGAACGTGATCATGGCGCAGGAATGGGACTTAAGCATTTAGATATTTTAATGCAAACAGCAAAATCACTGGATAAAATGGTGCATGTTCATGTCGACCAATTCAATTCGCAAGATGAAATTGAAACCGAGCAGCTGACAGACAAAACCCTTGAACACGGTATGCACGGTAAAGTTGTTGCGATACACAGCATTTCAATCACCGCGCACAGTTTCGAATACCGTCAAAAACTCTATAAAAAAATGAAAGAAGCCAAAATGATAGTCATCGCCTGCCCGTTCGCCTGGATAGACAGTCCTCGCCGTGAAGAACAAGGCCCTACCCGAAACTCATTAACCCCTGTTGATGAACTGGCAGCAGCTGGCATTCCTGTTGCAATTGGCACAGACAATGTGAGTGATTATATGCTTCCTTTTTCAACCGGTAACATGTGGGAAGAGCTAAAATTACTGGTTACAGGCTGCCGTTACACTGACTTGGATAATATCATCAACGTAGCCACCACCAATGGCCGAATTGCACTGGGCATTAACTAGTTTGCGCATTAAGCTTAACGCAATCAACGGTTAAGTTGGGTGTGTAATCTCACAACCAATCGGGATGCTAATCACAACATGCTCCCGATTTATAGCAAAACTCTCTATCCTTATAACGATAAATTCGTATCATCTTTTCAACTTCTGTTTATAATAATTGACAAATTCTGACTACAATCTGCATCCGATTATTTTCATCGCGCAATATAACGATTAAACAAGGATACTAACATGAGTAAAATATTTGACGATAATTCACAATCCATTGGTCACACGCCGTTGGTTCGCTTGAAACATTTTGGAAACGGCAATATTTTAGCCAAAGTCGAATCCCGTAATCCCAGTTTTAGTGTTAAGTGCCGCATCGCATCAAATATGATTTGGGATGCAGAAAAGCGCGGACTGTTAACATCACACGTTGAGCTTGTTGAACCAACCAGTGGTAATACGGGAATTGCACTGGCATCGGTTGCTGCCGCTCGCGGTTATAAACTGACGTTAACCATGCCAGAAAGTATGAGCCTTGAGCGAAGAAAATTACTCAAAGCATTAGGTGCAAATCTCATTTTAACGCCGGCTGCAAAAGGGATGAAAGGCGCCATCGAAAAAGCCGAGGAAATTGTAGCAAGTAATCCAGATGCTTATCTCATGCTTCAACAATTTAGTAATCCAGCCAATCCAGAAATTCATGAAAAAACAACAGGACCTGAAATTTGGGAAGATACCGAAGGCAACATTGATCTCTTTATCGCAGGTGTCGGTACCGGCGGAACCTTTACCGGTGTGACGCGTTATATCAAAAAGATAAAAAATAAAAAAATCGTTGCCGTTGCTGTTGAACCCTCTAACTCACCCGTGATAAGTCAAGCATTAGCAGGTGAACAAATTGTTCCTGGTCCACATAAAATTCAAGGAATTGGAGCCGGGTTTATCCCACAAAACCTTGATCTTAGTTTAATCGACCTGGTTGAACATGTTTCAAATGAAGAGGCGATTAACACCGCTCGCACATTAATGGAAAAAGAAGGCATTTTAGCCGGTATCTCATCTGGCGCGGCGGTATTTGCCGCTGAGCGGTTAGCTAAACAAGCAGAATATAAAGGCAAAACGATTGTGGTTATTTTGCCGTCTTCAGGCGAGCGCTATTTAACGACGGATCTATTTAACGGTATTTTTACCGAAAAAGAGTTAGGTTAATCAATGATTAAGATGGCTTGCTATGCGACTAACGCGGTATTAGTAAGCCATATCCATCAGCTTAACCTAACTGGGGATTACGATCCCAAAATGCCGATACGCATGCGGCGTTGCCATGCGGCCTCTTGGTGTTCTTTGGATATAGCCTTGTTGTATCAAAAATGGTTCAAGCACATCTTCTATCGTTTCTCGCTCTTCACCAATTGCAGCAGCCAAATTATCCAGTCCAACAGGGCCCCCCATGAACTTATCGATTATTGCTAGTAACAACTTACGATCCATAAAATCGAACCCTTCGGTATCAACATCGAGCATATCTAATGCTTGCGTTGCGATATTGGCATCGATGATGCCATTGGATTTGACTTCGGCATAATCACGTACTCGCCTTAATAAGCGATTGGCAATACGCGGTGTGCCACGTGAACGCTTGGCAATTTGATGAGATCCTTCATCGGATAAGTCCATCCCTAAAAATTTTGCGCTGCGGCTAACAATATATTCAAGATCACTGACTTGATAGAATTCTAAGCGCTGAACGATACCAAAACGATCACGCAGAGGCGACGTTAATGACCCCGCACGCGTTGTTGCGCCGATTAATGTGAACGGTGGAAGATCAATTTTTATTGATCTAGCAGCTGGCCCTTCACCTATCATAATATCTAGCTGATAGTCTTCCATCGCAGGATATAAAATTTCTTCGACAACGGGAGAAAGGCGATGTATTTCATCAATAAATAACACATCATTAGGTTCAAGGTTAGTTAGCATAGCAGCCAGATCACCGGCTTTTTCAAGCACTGGCCCAGATGTTGTACGTAAATTAACATTGAGTTCATTGGCAACGATGTTCGCCAGCGTTGTTTTACCCAAGCCTGGCGGACCAAAAATAAGCACATGATCTAACGCATCTTGCCGCTGCTTTGCCGCTTGAATAAATATTTTCATCTGTTCGCGTACATGCGGCTGCCCAACATATTCGTCCAAATATTTAGGGCGAATGGCGCGATCGAGGGTTTCTTCTTCTTTTTGTACTTGAGGTGCAATGAGACGATCTGCTTCTATCATAAACTATTACTCATATTATAATGCGGCCTTTAACGCTTCGCGTATTAGCGTTTCACTATCCATATCACCTTTAGCCACTTTACTGACAATTCGGCTTGCTTCTTGCGGTTTGTAACCTAAAGCAATCAATGCTGACACGGCTTCTGTTTCAACCTGATTGGATGATTTCTTAACATCAATGGAAGATAACACTGGGCTGCTGTTGTCTTGATCAAAGTGTTTAAGCCGATCTTTCATTTCGACAATTAAGCGTTCAGCGGTTTTTTTACCTACACCAGGTAATTTGATCAATGCATTCAATTCACCGAGTTCAACAGCATAAACAAATTGTTTGGCCGACATACCCGATAATATTGCTAAGGCCAATTTTGGCCCCACCCCATTCACTTTTATCAGCTCCCGGAAAAGTTCACGTTCTTGTTCTTGATTAAATCCATAAAGAATTTGAGCGTCTTCTCGAACCACAAAATGGGTTAAAACAATCACTTCCTGACCATTATCCGGCAATTCGTAAAAACAGGTCATTGGCATAAAAACGTCATAACCAACGCCACCCACCTCAACAAGCACCCTAGGCGGTTGCTTTTCAATAATTACACCACGTAAACGACCGATCACAGCATATCCTCAGCACAAAATTATTCCTGTCATAATGATAATTAGTTTACCTGATAGAATCAAAACAATAAAGAAAAAACTGTATAAACAAACAGCATTAAATAGGCGTAATAATGACAGACAAAAAAAGAGTAACTCACAATGTAAGTTACTCATCCCACAACAGGCTATCTTTGGGAATTAAAATGGCATTTTAAAACCAGGAGGTAACGGCATTCCACCGGTAACTTTAGACATTTTTTCTTTTTGTGCCTCATCCAAACGTCGACTCGCGTCATTGTAGGCGGCAGCAATTAAATCTTCTAACATCTCTTTATCATCATCATTCATTAAAGAGGGATCGATTTCAACACGTTTACAACTATGAGCCCCGTTCACGGTTACTTTAACTAACCCAGCGCCTGATTCGCCGGTTACTTGCATTTGGGCAATTTCTTCTTGCACTTGTTGCATTTTGGCTTGCATTTGTTGGGCTTGTTTCATTAAATTGCCAAGTCCGCCTTTTCCACCTGAAAACATAATATTACTTCCTCATTTACACTGTCTTTGTTGTTCGATTATACAGGACGAAGACTGGCTTCATCAATCTGCGCTTCAAAAAATTGGCATATCATCGACACTTTTTCGTCTTGATTTACCGCTTGTTTAGCTTGTGCTAATTTATCAAGATATAACGCTTCACGCTTTTCAAGCGGCGTTTGGGTAGTGGGATCATCATCAATAACTACCGTGAGTTTTAGCTTTGTTTGCCGATAGCGTGATAACGCATTTTCTAACTTAGTGATATTATTTGATGAATTAAGCAGATGTTTAACTTGCGATCGCATATGCAGCACCAGTGAATCATCACGCTGCTCGACAAAGGAGTTAATGGCAATTTGTTTAATTAAAGGGGCGATATCTAACTGTTCAATTTCGTAACACCAAACATCTTTTGCTGCCATTTCATCAATTAATTTTTGCGTCATCTCGGCTGTTTTATCACTGCTTAAAGAAGCTTTGAATGACTTGGTATCCAAATGTTCTTTAGGTTCAACAAAATGGGTCGCTTGCCATTGATAATTCTCAGCGGTAATTTCATCATCCTCTTCCGCATGATCTTGCTGCGCAACGTGATCAAGTGTGTGGGCGGGCGCCGCTTTTGTTGCTGTGATGCTTGCTTTTGTACTCATTACACGCGGTGAACGTGCCTTCGGTTGAGCTTGTGCTACGATCTGATGATCAACCGGTTCAGACTTTTTTGAATTTTTCAGCTCGCTATTTATCAGTTTTTGACGCATTTCAAGAACATTTTTTGTGATCGATGATGCATCATTTGGGACGACTTGCATGTCGCGCTCAGTGTCGGATAAAGCCGCTGCTGAAGTAGAATCTGTCACCGTTTGGTTGTTGAATGATGACACTTGATGTTGCGCAGCTAAATGGTCTGCTTGAACTGACTTTTTTGGTGAAACACCTCGCGTTACCGCTTGTGTATTCGCTGGCTGATCAGCCTTATTAACTGGCGCTGTGTTGACTGAACGTTCAACCTGCTGACCAGATGCATTTTTCGGTATAAAAGCCAGTGCGCGTAAAAAACTCATTTCAACGCCCATTTTTTTATCCGGTGCAAAAGCAAGTTCTTTACGTCCCATCAATAAAATTTGATAGAAAAGCTGTACATCATTAGGTGCGATGTGCTGTGCTAAAAAACGAATCTTTTCTTCATTATCTTGATATTCACCGATTGCAGTCGGAATCACTTGCAGTAAGGCGATTTGATGCAATAAACCTATTGTCTCAGCCAATAACGTATCCCAATCGGCGCCCTGCCTCGCTGCAATTTCAAGTTGCTGCATTAGCGCACTGCCATCGGCTTGATAAAGTGCTTCAACTAATGAAAAAGGGATCGATTTATCTAAGGTGCCTAACATCACTTGCACCGACTCATCGTCTATTTGTCCATTACCAAGAGCAATCGCTTGATCTGTCAAACTCAATGCATCACGCATACTGCCATTGGCCGCTTTGGCGATTAATTGAATCGCTTTTTGCTTAGCATCAATGTGTTCAACCTGTAAAATATGCATCAACTGACCACTGATTAATGTGGTATCAAGTACATTTAAATGCAAATGCAAACAGCGAGATAAGATAGTAATTGGTAATTTTTGTGGATCGGTGGTGGCTAATAAAAATTTGACATGTTCAGGCGGCTCTTCAAGTGTTTTAAGAAGCGCATTAAAACTGCTGCGTGATAACATATGCACTTCATCAATCAAATAAACTTTAAACCGACCTTTGGTAGGTAAATATTGGATGTTATCAAGGATTTCTCGCGTGTCTTCAACTTTTGTCCGAGAGGCTGCATCTATTTCGAGCAAATCAACAAATCGGCCTTGTTCAATATCACGGCAATTGTCACAAACGCCACAGGGGGTTGCTGTGATTCCTTGTTCACAATTTAGCCCTTTGGCAAGTAAACGAGCAATTGACGTTTTACCAACGCCGCGCGTACCAGAAAAAAGATAAGCATGATGAATGCGCCCTAATGAAAGGGAATTGGATAAAATCTTTAGGACATGCTCTTGCCCAACAACTTCACTAAAAATTTTAGGTCGCCATTTGCGAGCCAGTACTTGGTAGCTCATAATCACTCTAACTTATCATCAAATAAATTTGGCCGTATCATACCATAGAACGCCTAAATAGTCTTTATTATCCTATGTTGATTTATACACTATATTAACAATCTTTGAGCGAAAGCCGGCTTAAAAAATTGAAGCAAATACCCTAGTTTCTAACGTGCTATGTGGTGGTTCGAGGTTGTCACTTGGTAGATCGGGGGCATAGTTAATGGAATAGTCAATAATTAATCAAGCGATGTCAATAATACATCGCTTGATATCCGTTATTTCACTTATTTGCCATCAAAAAAATCATCCGGTAATTGACCCGGCGGCACACAAATAACAGAGTTATTGTCAATGCCTTCATTTTTCATATAAGTGATCTTTGCAAATTCAGGAATGATAATATATGGATACGTTGGTCCTTCATCACGAAAACGATACATATCTTCAATAAAATCATTTTGATAGCAAATGGTTTTTTCAGGGTGTTGACCTTCGCCAGCAATCCATTGTGGGAAAAAAATCGTTCCGTGAATTAGTTTTCTCTTCACATCAAATAATAAACTAACACAAGTACCTGTAGGTTCATGCCAATCTACTTTATAAATATCCGCTGCAAAGTGCGCAATATTGACTTTTTGATCAGTCACCCAGCGCCCACCAACCAGACCTTTGTGGATACGATAATCACAAGTATTATTGTTTTTGACATAAAATTCATAACGCCAACCATTATCATAAGTGTAAACAAAATGGGTGCCCAAAAATCCAGATAGATCTTCTGAGATGTTTTCAATTTCTTTTTTCATACTTAATTCCTTTGAGTAATGAATCTCAATTTGTATTTGAGATGTGTTTGAATTGAAATCATGATAGTATTTAATTATTGAATAATAAAACGCATTTATTCGATTAAACAATCGAAAAATTAGATAATTAATATGACAAGATTAAAAACATCACTTGAACAGTGGCTTGTTCTACAAACCGTTATCGAAACGGGAAGCTTTGCAAAAGCCGGAGAATTTCTTCATAAAAGTCAATCTAGTATCAGTTATGCAATAAAAGGATTGCAAGAGGCTTTGGGGATGCCGTTACTTGAAATTGTGGGGAATAAAGCGCAGTTAACCAACACAGGTAAAATTTTACTGGACGAGGCTAATAAATTAATTATTATGCAAAATCAGTTAGAATTGCACGCCAACATGCTTAAAGCAGGTCGAAAAGCGCAAGTGAAATTGATGGTCGATGCAATCTTTCCTAAACAAATATTATTCAAAAGTTTAGAAAAATGCCATGAAAAATACCCTGATATCACCGTTCATTTGACTGAAATATTAAAAACAGAAGACATCAAACAAATAAAGGCTGAAAAATATGATTTATACCTTATTTATCTTCCTGAGTCTGAGTCACATATGGGCAATTTTTTATTAAATATTGACTTTATTGCAGTTGCTCATGAAAATCACCCACTTTGTCAATTACACGGTCCGATCCGTTTAGCTGAACTCAAGTCTTATCCTATTGTAACCATTAATGATTACAAAGATGAATGGCAACAAAAAGAACATTTCATCTCTAATTGGAACTTTACCACCATTGAAGCGGCAATTGATGCAGTTTATCACCAATTAGGCTACGCATGGTTACCCAAGCACAAGATTTGTTCATTTCTAGAACAAGGGACATTCAAACAATTAGAACTCGAAAAAAACACAACCCGAAAAACCCCCCTCTATCTTGTTTATGCGGATAAAAATGGGATTTATGATCAAACTATACAAGACTATATATCTATCCTTCAGCAATGTCTAAAAGCGATATCTTAGCTTTCTAATCCATCAAATAGGCGGTTTTAAGAGTCAGTATCAAATCGGCTTAAACTCCGATAAGACATTGTGCCATTCAACCGGTAAGCTCGATGTTAGAGTTATCGTTTTATCTGTTCTCGGGTGTTTAATTTGGAGCGATGCCGCATGCAGCATTAACCGTTTGATATCAAAATAATTGGCAAAAGCGCGATTTTGATGCAGATCGCCGTGCTTGCTATCGCCTAAAATAGGGTGAAATATATGCTTCATATGCCGACGTAATTGATGTTTTCGTCCCGTTTTGGGTTTTAATTCAACCAAACTGTATCGGGCCGTGTCGAATTTGCCTATTTTTATGGGGACTTCAATTTTGCTGATCCCACGATAATACGTTAACGCCTCTTGCGCGGGTTTATTTTGGGTCGCAAACTTATCCGCAATTTTATCTAATTCAGCGACCAGAGGATAATCAATAATCGCCTCATCTTCAAGGTAACCGCGCACAATGGCATAATAGGTTTTTTCAATTTGGTGGCTAGCAAATTGCTCAGACATAATTCGCGCCATATCGCTTGATAAGGCAAAAAGTAATACACCGGATGTCGGCCTATCCAAGCGATGGACAGGAAAAACATGTTGATTGATCTGATCTCGCAGAGTTTGCATCACAAAAACTGTTTCATTTTTGTCAAGCCAGCTGCGGTGGACTAACCAACCAGAAGGCTTGGTTATAGCGATCAAATCATCATCGTGATAAATAATTTCAAACATAATAGTTTCATTGCCAAAACGTCAGTTACGCTTAGAACGCTCTTTAAAATTCTATTTTTTGACGACCGATGAACGAATGCGACAGTGTCGTCCCATCGACCATTTCAAGCTCGCCGCCCACAGGTACACCATGTGCAATACGGGTTGTAATGACGTTAAATTCGCCACACATTTGCGCAATATAATTCGCGGTTGCATCGCCCTCGATAGTTGGGTTGGTCGCTAAAATAATTTCACGGATGTTTTCTGACGCAAGTTTAGTTTTGAGCAAATCCAGTCCAATTTCACTCGGCCCAATACCATCTAAAGGCGACAAATGACCGAGTAAAACAAAATAACGTCCACTGTATTGCCCTGTTTGTTCAATAGCCACAATGTCAGCTGGGGTTTCAACAACACAAAGTTGACCACTTTCTTGGCGGCGGGTATTGGCGCAGATGTTGCACACATCTTGCTCAGTAAACGTGCGGCATTGCTGGCAATGGCCAACTTGAATCATTGCCTCATGCAGTGCGTGAGCTAATTTAATTCCGCCTTGTCTGTTACGTTGTAACAAATGTAATGCCATTCGCTGTGCTGATTTTGGACCGACACCGGGAAGGCAGCGTAAAGAGTCAATTAATGATTCTAATAGAGGACTTATTTGCATAAAATAGGATTGGTGATTAATAATCTATAAAGTGCTTATGATACCGCTTTTGAACGCTAGGCGAAAGCAATAGCTATGATATATTTCAATGATAGCATGGCATTCTACCCTACCCTTGTTGAGTGTAATTGGCTAAACGCATTTTTTTCGCCGCACTGTTTTCGGTTCCTCGCCTTTAAGTAGCCTTAAGATGTTGCTGTTGTGGCGAATCACAATAAGGCAGGCTAGCATCGCAACCGGTAAAGTTAATTCAGGTTTAAATAACCACACATAAAATGGAGCCAGTAAAAAACCGACCAATGCGGCAACCGAGGAGTAGCCGGTTAAAAATAACGTAATAACCCAAGTGGCAAGAAAACAGGCTGTAAAGTCGAATCCAATCGGAACCATCATGCCAATTGCTGTTGCCACCCCTTTGCCACCACGAAAATGAAAAAAACAAGGAAACATGTGCCCTAAGCAAGCAGCAATACCAACAACACCTAAAAAGACAGACGAAATACCTAATCGATAAGCAATATAAACCGGAATAGCCCCTTTAAGCATATCAAAGACAAAAACAAGAAAAGCGGGAAATTTGCCATTAAGACGCAAAACATTGGTCGCACCAGGATTGCGTGAACCATTTTCGTTTGGGTTAGGCAAATTCATTAATCGGCTAATAATGATGGCTCCGGATAACGAGCCACACAAATAAGCGATAACAACCATGATTGCAATTTGATATATCAAAAGATAGCCCTCATTTTTATATCCGATTTCGCCAATTAATCCCAATGTGGCAAGACGGTCAGATTGCCTAATAATCCGTACAAACCACATTGGCTCGGCCTGCTTGTCCTTATATACCGTTAATCCTATTCACAATTCAATCAAAACGTGACCTAATTATTCAATTAAAAATTAGTGCTGACTCTGTTTATCGAGTATCGGCTTGAGATATTGACCCGTATGCGATTTTTTAATAGTTGCGACAGTTTCTGGGGTACCTTCAGCAATGATTTCACCGCCACCATTGCCGCCCTCTGGCCCAAGATCAACGATCCAGTCAGCCGTTTTGACAACATCTAAATTATGTTCAATAACAACAATGGTATTCCCTTTGTCGCGTAATAAATGCAATTGCGCAAGCAACTGCTTAACATCGGCAAAATGCAGTCCAGTTGTCGGCTCATCTAAAATGTACAAGGTGCTGCCGGTATCACGTTTGGATAGCTCTTTAGCCAGTTTTACCCGCTGCGCTTCCCCTCCTGATAACGTTGTCGCAGACTGACCAATAGTAATGTAGGATAAACCGACATCAACTAAGGTTTGTAATTTACGCGCAATCATCGGCACGGCATCAAAAAACTCTCGTCCTTCTTCAACCGTCATGTTTAGAATTTCATTAATCGATTTGCCTTTATATTTGATTTCAAGTGTTTCGCGATTATAGCGCTTACCTTGACACTGATCGCAAGGCACATAAATATCAGGTAAAAAGTGCATTTCAACCTTGATGAGACCATCACCTTGACAAGCCTCGCAGCGTCCGCCTTTAACATTAAAGCTAAAGCGCCCCGGATTATAGCCACGTGCTCTAGATTCAGGTACGCCGGCGTAAAGTTCACGAATTGAAGTGAAAAATCCGGTATATGTCGCTGGATTTGATCGCGGCGTACGGCCTATCGGACTTTGATCAATCGCGATGACTTTATCAAAAAACTCCAGTCCCTTTATTGATTGATAAGGGGCGATGTCACTTTTTTCTGCGCCATTAAGCTCATTTTGCGCTAGTGGATAAAGCGTATCATTAATTAACGTCGATTTGCCCGATCCCGAAACCCCTGTCACACAGGTGAATAGACCAACTGGAATATTCAACGTTACGTTTTTAAGGTTATTGCCTGTTGCGCCGATTAAAGACAGTATTCGCGCTTTATCAACCGGAGTACGCGTTGGCGGAATTTCAATGCGCTCTTTGCCCGATAAATAACGGCCGGTTAACGACGCTTTATTGCTCATGATTTGATTAGGTGTACCTTGGGCGACAATTTCCCCGCCATGCACGCCGGCACCTGGACCAATGTCAATCACATGATCAGCTGCCATAATGGCTTCTTCGTCATGTTCAACAACAATAACGGTATTACCTAGATCACGTAGATGGGTCAAGGTATCAATCAGTCGCGTATTATCACGTTGGTGAAGTCCAATCGACGGTTCATCAAGTACATACATCACGCCAACCAGTCCTGCGCCAATTTGGCTGGCCAGTCGAATTCGCTGCGCCTCACCGCCGGATAAAGTTTCCGCAGAGCGAGAAAGCGTAAGATAATTCAACCCAACATTAATCAAAAATTGTAATCTATCATTGATCTCTTTTAGTATTTTTTCGGCAATTTTAGCGCGTTGCCCCGTTAATTTCAGGTCATCAAAAAATTGTTTCGCTTGGGCGGTACTTAAATTACTAATGACCGGCAAATTGGTATCATTAATGTAAACGTGGCGGGCGTCACTGCACAATCTTGACCCTTCACAACTTGGACATGGCCGATTGCTGATATATTTTGCGAGTTCCTCACGAATGGTTTGAGAATCGGTTTCTTTATAGCGACGACTCAAATTATTAATAATACCTTCAAAAGGGTGCTTGCGTTTAACCACATCCCCTCGATCATTGGTATAGACAAATTGAATTTCGGTTTTTCCTGAGCCATTGAGTAAAATAGTTTTTACTTTTTCTGGCAACTGTTCATAAGGCAGATCGATATCAAATTTGTAATGTTCTGCCAACGATTTAAGCATTTGGAAATAATAGAAATTACGTCTATCCCACCCTTTTATTGCTCCCGCTGACAACGAGACTTCTGGCATTAACACTATCCGTTTAGGATCAAAATATTGCTGCACACCAAGCCCATCACATTCTGGACAAGCGCCGGCAGGATTGTTGAACGAAAATAATCGCGGCTCAAGCTCAGAAATACTGTAGCCACAAATCGGACAGGCAAAATTTGCCGAAAACAGTAATTCCTCAGCCTTAGGATCATCTAAATTAGCCACCTTGATGATGCCATTGGTGATAGCTAATGCTGTTTCAATCGATTCGGCTAAACGTAGTTTCAAATCTTCGCGAATACGAAAACGATCAACGACTACCTCAATAGTATGTTTCTTTTGTAGTTCAAGCGTTGGCGGGTCAGATAAATCATAAACATCACCATCCACCCGAACACGAATGTATCCACTTGCCGCTAATTGCTCAAACAGTTTGACAAATTCACCTTTGCGTTCGGTAACAACCGGTGCAAGTAGCATATAACGGTTTTCACTGGGTAAAGCGGTGATACTATCCACCATTTGCGATACCGTTTGCGCTGCCAGTGGCAGATGATGAACCGGACAACGAGGCTCACCAATTCGAGCAAAAAGCAGACGAAGATAATCATAAATCTCCGTGATTGTCCCAACAGTTGAACGCGGGTTATGTGATGTCGACTTTTGTTCAATAGAAATGGCCGGAGACAGCCCTTCGATATGATCCACATCAGGCTTTTCCATTAAGGATAAAAATTGACGTGCATAGGCCGATAACGACTCCACATAACGTCGCTGCCCTTCTGCATACAACGTGTCGAACGCCAATGAAGACTTTCCTGAACCAGACAGGCCTGTAATGACCACCAATTTATCTCGAGGAATAACAACATTAATATTTTTCAGATTGTGGGTTCTAGCGCCACGAATATCGATATCTTTAATTGACATGCATCTCTTCTTATTTATCTATGATAAAAGCGAATCAAAAATTAACTATACATTATACACGCACAGGTTGCACTAACATATACGCCTATTTAATTAGATCAAAATACCAATTAATTTTTAATAATAATTAAATAGTGTCATTAAAACAGGCATTAAAATTGTCAGTAAAAAACCTTGAACAATAGCGGGGGGAACAATGATAAGTCCGGCCCCTTTTTGCAACATCGGTAACGTGAAATCCATCGATGTCGCGCCGCAGATTCCAAGTGCGGTTAGCTTATATCGTTTGATTAGTGTTGGGATTAAGATAATTGCACATAACTCACGAAGAATATCATTCAAAAATGTGGCGCTGCCGATTACAAAGCCATGAGCTTCGGTCATTAAAATGCCAGACAAAGAATACCAACCAAATCCCGATGACATGGCAAGTCCAACTCGAATTGGTAAATCTAAAAGATACGCAGCAAACGCCCCACCAATAAACGTGGTTACCAGTAGAATAAGGGTTGTTGCCAACCCAATTTTATTCAGCAATATCTGTTTGAGTGAAATATGGTTACTGCTTAACTGAATTCCAACTAAAAACATCAATAATACTAAAATAATTTTGGTTGCTATTTCTGCATATTCCCAGATTGCCAACGGAAATAATCCGCACATAAACCCAGCTATTAGCGCAAGGCACACACGCAACGATTCAAGGATCATGCTTAAACGAGATTGATTAACTTGGTTGCTGATTTTCACTTGCCAAGGGAAAAATTTATCCACTAACATCAATGCAACTAAATTAACGCAAAAGGTAAATACAAAAAACACGAAAGTATACAGCAAGAGACTTTTAAGATGAGCGGCTAAATTATCGAGTCTAGCAAGTTCTGTGCCCATAATAAATAATATCGAATAAACAATAAAACCGATCATTCGATTAATGTGCGCTAGCCACTTTTTTTGTTTTAGTTTAATTAAGTAACCCAAAAATAGCGGACAAAGTGCTATAAAAATACCAAAATACATGCCTGCTCCTAACGACAGCGTTCCTAACCTATTTGATTGTTAACCAGGCACGTTTAGCCTATTATGATCCCAGCTACGAGTTAAGTGATGTTAACTGCTGATGAATTGTGCTGCTTAACTGATCCAATAATTGATAACGATTACGATACTCTGATCGCTTTTTACTTACAATCTCATCAATAGGTTTTCGTGAAATTTGATTTGGTAAAATAAATAATCCGTTGTCGTCTTGCTTTGCATCTAAGGTTAACCAAAACTGATCGTAATCGGAATGCACTTGTTCATGTCTTGAGTTATAGCGCCAATTATTGTAGATATGGGTCTTATTGCCGACAGCTACAATTTGGTCTAACTCAAAATAATGGGCAACCGACATTGCCGCATCAACAACAACGCGCTTAGGAAACAGCCCATAACATTCTTTGGTTGTTTTTTGAACGCGAGCCTTAGCATCCATCCGCCCTGTTCCTTGTAAACCTGCGATAAACAGAGTGGATTTTTGCTGATAGTCAATGATCGAAAAGGTCAATGTTGCTAGATCAACCCCTTCACTATCATAAAGGTATACACTCAGTTCACCTTCGCGAGCAAACTTATTTCGTGATTGAACCGCTAATTGAATAGTTGATTCATTTTTTACAGTCAGATCAGCAATCACATAAGGCGCTGCTGGATTGTAAAATGCTTTAGTTACGCAATCTGGCTGCTTAGAAAGAAAATCGTAGTGGTACGACAACGCATGAAAACAGGCCTTTGAGTCCATTAATGAGGACAAATAAGGTCTTTGTAATTTACACGGTAAATTGGTTTGGCACGAAAAATAATCACTTAATAATCGGTACTGCCTTAATTTATCAAGCCACTCCAAAGTCATTGGACTCAAAAAAAGCGTACGCAAAAAAAACTTAAATCGATAAGTTGATTTCGCCCAAAGCCCATTTAATTGTAACTTGCCAGTACAAAGCCATGTGAAAAGCTGCCATTTGCTTTTAGGGACGGGCATATTTCTGATAATATTCATAATTCGAGAAATTGAATCTAGGTTAATTAATAAAAAGTGCGTATGATAACTGATTAATAAGCTTTAGCAGAGTATTAACTATGAGTCACCCCAAAATAGAAATCAAGAGTATAACACAACAAAAATTGGCGCCACCATCAAAATATCAAGTCATACTCCATAATGATGATTATACAACAATGGAGTTTGTAATCGAAGTTTTAATGCGATTTTTTGGTTTCGACCTTGAACAAGCGACACAAATTATGCTGGCTGTGCATCAACAAGGACGGGGAATTTGTGGCATTTATCCAGCGGAGATCGCCGAAACGAAAGTCATGCAAGTCAGGCAATACGCCAGACAACATGAATTCCCGCTACGCTGCACTATGGAGAAAGTAGAATCATGATGAATGAAGAATTACAATCCGTTATCAACAGCGCGTTTAACGACGCAAACGCCTATGGTTATGAGTATCTTACCGTTGAACATCTCTTTATGTCTCTCCTAAAACAGCGCACAATTTCACAACTCCTACAAGATATGTACGTTGATTTAGATGAATTACTCAACGAACTTTCCATCTATATTGAACAAAATACCACTTATTTGTCTGATGATGATACCCACAAAATTCCTGAACCGACTATCGCTTTTCAGCGCGTTGTTGAACGTGCGATAACAAGCGCTAACAGTTCAGAAAAAGACGAAGTTAGCAATGCTGATCTATTAGTGTCAATTGTTGCCGAAAAAGAGTCCTACTCCGCTTATCTTCTTGCTATGCAAGGTGTCGACCGTTTTAAATTAATCACGTATCTAACCCAGCACGATCCGTCATTAATGAATGATGATCTATTGAACAGTGACGAAACAGATCCACTCGCCCTTTATACGACAAACTTAAATCAACTGGCAAAAGACGGAAAAATCGATCCCTTAATAGGACGAACGCAAGATATTGAACGCGTTTTGCAAACCTTGTGTCGTCGCCGAAAAAACAACCCTATTTTAGTTGGTGAAGCCGGGGTCGGTAAGACAGCCATTGCTGAAGGCCTTGCTTGGTTAATCGAACAAGGTAACGTGCCGGATATCATCCAGCAAAGCACCCTTTATTCCCTGGACATGTCAGCACTGATTGCCGGCACCACTTACCGTGGTGATTTTGAAAAGCGGTTCAAAGAGTTGACCTTAGCGCTAGAAAAGTTGCCAAATAGTATTTTGTTCATTGATGAAATTCACATGATAATTGGTGCAGGGGCGTCGGGCGAAAGCAAACTTGATACCGCTAATTTATTCAAGCCGTTATTGTCATCAGGCCGCGTGCGAGTCATGGGATCGACCACTTATCAAGAATACAATCGAATTTTTGAAAAAGATCGTGCGCTTGCAAGGCGATTCCAAAAAATCGATGTCAATGAACCGTCAGCCGAAGACACCGTTAAAATCCTTGAAGGATTAAAACAGAAATACCAACAATTTCACCACGTGACTTATACAGCAAAAGCCCTTCGCAGCGCTGTCGATCTGTCCGTTAAATATATCACCGATAGGTTCTTACCCGATAAAGCCATTGATCTTATCGATGAAGCCGGCGCAAAAAATGCGCTATTACCAGCTAACAAGCGCAAAAAAACCATCACTGTCAAGGAGATAGAGCACATTATAGCCAAAATCGCGCGTATCCCTGAAGCGACTGTCACCATGTCTGACAAAACACGTTTGCAGCAGCTCTCATCAGAGCTAAAAAAATCAGTATTTGGACAAGACAAAGCGATCGAGGTACTGAGTGATGCCATCACCTTAAATCGTGCAGGACTTGGGCGCGAACAAAAACCTATTGGCAGTTTCTTATTTGCAGGACCAACCGGCGTTGGTAAAACCGAAATTGCATTGCAATTGGCTAAATTACTCAATATCGAACTATTACGCTTTGATATGTCAGAATACCGTGAAGAACATACGATTAGCCGTTTAATTGGCTCACCGCCAGGTTACGTGGGTTATGAACAAGGTGGACTTTTAACTGATGCGATAGCCAAACATCCGCACGCCGTATTGCTTCTCGATGAAATCGAAAAAGCACACCCGACTATTTATAATTTGTTATTGCAAATAATGGATCATGGAACGCTAACCGACAGCAACGGACGTAAAGCGGATTTTCGAAATGCGATCATTATCATGACAACGAATGCTGGCGTGCAAGATACCTTAAAACAGTCGATTGGCTTTAACCAACAAGATAATAGCACCGATGGCATGCAAGAACTCAATCGCGTATTTACGCCAGAATTTCGTAACCGATTAGATAATATCATTTGGTTTCAACATCTTAGTCAAAAAATTATCGCACAAATCGTTGATAAATTCATTGATGAACTTAAAGCGCAACTGCTTGATAAGCAGGTTAACTGCAGCGTGTCACACTCTGCCAAAGCGTGGCTTGCAACAAAAGGCTACGATAAATCAATGGGAGCAAGGCCGATGACGCGAACGATTAAAGAGCACATCAAAAAACCGTTAGCGCAAGAACTGTTATTTGGACAATTACAACATGGCGGCAATGTTGACATCACCTTAAAAGAGGATGCACTTGTATTTACCTATACGCCAAAATAAATTGAGATCTAATTTTTGAGCAAAACAACGAGTGAATAAATAAATGCAAGATAAGAACGTATAATTAACGCGAATATGCGATGCGTCAAAGCTAAACTTGCTATCATCAAAATCGGTGTTCTCATCAATGCGATATTGACTTTACGATCTTGCTCTGCTATTTGTAGTTGTTATCATTATAATAATAAGCAATTTTAAGGTGATAAATTGAATTTTAGTATTCGTGATAAATTAACGATTAAACCGGTGACTCTTGAACATTTAGATCAATTTAATGAGTTACTTCGCTACGTATTTCAAGTAACCAGTCGGGATATTGAAGAGTCGGGTTATGAAAAACATGATGAACTGCTTCGCGAAAAAAGACCTGTCTTACAAGATGCCGAAGTGATAGGCTGGTTTAATGATGACAAACTGGTCTCTCAGCTCTGCATTTATCCTTGTAAAGTCAATATTCACAATACCCTCTTTGATATGGCCGGACTGACTGGCGTTGGCACTTATCCTGAATATGCCAATTTAGGATTAATGAACGATCTAATCCAAATCGCTTTGCAAAAAATGCGCGACAATAAGCAATGGATCTCTTACTTATATCCCTATTCTATTCCGTTTTACCGTAAAAAAGGGTGGGAAATTTTCAGTGAATATATCGTATTTAATCTAAAAGATTTCCAATTACCGCGCTATGACACACAACCGGGCTTTGTCGAACGACTGGATGTCGATGAACGCGATGTGATTTTGGTTTATGATCAATTTTCGCGATTAAATCACGGTGCATTAATTCGAAGCCAATTATCGTGGGATGAATACTGGCGCTGGGAAAATGAAAATGAGCGCACCGCAGCGGTGTATTATGATCAAAATAGGACACCACTCGGTGTGATGTTTTATTGGATAAATAATGATATTTTGTACATAAAAGACCTCTTTTATTTAAATCAAGAAGCGCGCAAAGGGCTGTGGAACTTTGTTTACGCCCATTATTCAATGGTCGATAAAGTCAAAGGCCGAATTTATCGTCATGATCCCCTTGCCTTTCTGTTACAAGACAGCAAAATCGTTGAAACTATTGAACCTTATTATATGGCACGAATTGTTGATGTTGGCGAATTTTTAAAAGCCTATCCTTTTAAAGTGATACCAAAGCAGCCATTTCATTTTGTCGTGACAGATCCGGTTGCAAAGTGGAACAACGGCATTTTTAGTGTTTACTCGGATGATACCGGTCAAATTATGATTGATAACCAGCCGAGAGGCAAAGCGATTGAACTTTCCATACAAACGCTATCGTCAATGTTAATGAGCTTTAGACGTCCGCAATTCTTTTTTGACTATGAATATTTAAAAACAGATCAAGTGATGATTGCCATTTTAGAGGC
>JAVSBY010000076.1:0-14985 GCA_031960925.1 Gilliamella sp. CRA003912 | reverse complement strand
TTGGCTCCAATGCTTCTGCGCCAAGTGTCCGTTTTTTCCACTCTTCATATTCAGTAAAGTTGCCCTCAAAAAATTCAACATGACCTTCATCTTGATAATCTAAAATATGCGTTGCAATGCGATCAAGGAACCAACGATCATGCGAGATAACTAGCGCACATCCTGGGAATTCTAATAATGCATTTTCAAGTGCACGCAGTGTTTCAACATCCAAATCATTAGTCGGTTCGTCAAGTAAGAGAACATTACCACCAACTTGTAATAACTTGGCCAAATGAACACGCCCACGTTCCCCGCCAGAAAGTTCACCAACACGTTTTTGTTGATCGACACCTTTGAAATTAAAACGACCGACATAGGCACGACTTGGGATCTCAAAATTACCAATACGCATAATATCTTGGCCGTTAGAAATTTCATCCCAAACTGTTTTTTTGTCGTCCATCGAATCACGGAACTGATCAACCGATGCTAATTGAACGGTTTCGCCTAGGCTAATCGTACCTGAATCCGCTTGCTCTTTACCGGATAACATTCTAAATAGGGTTGATTTGCCCGCACCATTGGGTCCGATAATTCCGACAATAGCACCTTTAGGGATGCTAAAAGATAAATTATCAATTAAAAGGCGATCACCATAAGATTTGCTTAAATTGGTCACTTCAATGACCTTATCACCTAAACGTTGCCCAGGTGGAATAAATAATTCATTAGTTTCGTTACGTTTTTGATAATCGTTGGTATTGAGTTCTTCAAAACGAGCAAGGCGAGCTTTACTTTTTGCTTGGCGTCCTTTAGGATTTTGTCTAACCCATTCAAGCTCTTTTTCAATCGATTTACGACGCGCTGACTCGGTGGACGCTTCTTGCGCTAAACGCTGATCTTTTTGTTCAAGCCAAGATGAATAATTGCCTTCCCAAGGGATCCCTTCGCCGCGGTCGAGTTCTAAAATCCAGCCGGCAACATTATCTAAAAAGTAACGGTCATGGGTGACAGCAACCACGGTGCCTTCATAATCATGTAAGAAACGTTCAAGCCACGCAACAGATTCAGCATCTAAGTGGTTAGTCGGTTCGTCGATTAATAGCATGTCGGGTTTTTCAAGTAGCAACTGGCAAATTGCTACGCGGCGCCGTTCTCCACCCGATAAATTGCCAATTTTTGCATCCCAATCAGGTAAACGTAGCGCATCAGCGGCTCGCTCAAGTTGATTATCTAAGTTATGCGCATCTTGCGCTTGAATAATCGCTTCTAATTCTGCTTGTTCTTTCGCTAACTTATCAAAATCCGCATCAGGATCGGCATAAGCCGCGTAGACCTCATCAAGTCGTGTCAATGCATTTTTAGCATCAAAAACGGCTTGTTCAACTGCTTGTCGCACAGTTTGCTCTGGATCTAACTTAGGTTCTTGCGGCAAGTAACCAATTTTAATGCCAGCTTGCGGACGAGCTTCACCTTCGATTTCAGTATCAACGCCAGCCATAATACGTAAAAGTGTTGATTTTCCAGCACCATTTAAGCCAAGTACACCAATTTTTGCACCAGGAAAAAAACTCAGAGAAATGTCTTTAAGAATATAGCGTTTGGGTGGAACAATCTTCCCCACACGGTTCATTGTATAAACATATTGCGCCATAAAATAGTATCCAATTAGTATGTTAAACCATCTTGTGCAAATGCACATATTAAGTTAAAGAGACAGTGAGATATCGCATATTGTAATGATTCTAAGTGAGTGGTCTAGGGTTATTTTTAATAATGTCTATTTTGTCTCATTTTTGACTTTAAATGATGGTTAATACATCGAGTTTATCGCTCTTCTTTTATATAAAAAGTGATGGACTTATGTCACGATATCAGCTATCTTTCTTGCTGGGAAAGTGTTGGTATTTATGGTGTTGCGCATAGACTAAAATTTCATGCTAACACACTAATTATCAATGATATTTTCCATACACGTTATTATGGTTACGCTCTATTTTAACGTCGCGCATTTAAGTTTTTATTAAGGAATTTAAGATGATCAAATTTGCATCTCGCTTTTTGATAGCTTGTTTTGTTTTGTTTTATACTCTGGTAAGCCATGCTGATGTTCGCATTATTATTACAGATGGTATCAGTTCTGCTAAACCTATCGCTGTGGTTCCTTTCAAATGGACCGGTTCTGGTGAACCGCCACAAAATATAGAAGAAGTCGTGGCATCTGACCTACGTAACAGTGGTAAATTTAATCCAATTTCAGTTGATACCATGCCGCAAAGGCCAACAACTGCCTCTGATGTTACCCCTGCTCTTTGGAGTAATCTTGGTGTGTCAGCTGTGGTGGTTGGGACTATCCAACCGGATGCTTCGGGCAAGTATCTTATCTCTTATCAACTGGTTGACATTGTCAATCGTCCGGGGGCTATCTTAGCCCAGAATCAATATTTCATTGAAAAACGTTGGGTTCGTTATGCAGCTCACACCGCGAGTGATGAAGTTTTTGAAGCGTTAACCGGAATCAAAGGCGCATTTAGAACGCGAATTGCCTATGTTGTAAAAATGACCAAAGGGCCATTCACTCATGAACTAAGAGTTTCTGATTATGATGGTTATGACCAAATTACCGTTCATCGCTCAAAAGAACCGTTAATGTCACCAACATGGTCACCAGATGGTAAGAAAATTGCGTATGTTACGTTTGAAAGTGGTCGTTCAGCCCTTGTTGTTAAAACGTTAGAATCCGGATCTATCGAAACGATTGCATCATTCCCACAACATAATGGCGCACCAGCATTTTCGCCTGATGGTTCAAAATTGGCTTTTGCTTTATCAAAAGACGGCAGCTTGAATCTGTATATGATGGAACTGAGTTCAAAAAGAATTACGCAGCTCACCTCTGGGCGTAGCAATGACACTGAACCGTCATGGATGCCAGACAGCCAAACTATCGTTTATACCTCTGACCAAGCGGGTAGACCACAACTTTATACGACCAACATTAATGGTAGCGCACCTAAACGTTTGACTTGGGATAATACCCAAAACCAAAATGCGCGTGTGTCACCTGATGGCAGCTTTATCGCCATGATTTCAACTAATAATGGTGAACAACATATCACCCGTTATGATGTAGCAACAAGTACCTATCAACGGTTAACTGATACATTCTTAGATGAAACACCAAGTATCGCACCGAATGGTACAATGATAATTTATAGTTCGACGCAAGGGTTAGGAACAATATTAAATCTGGTTTCAACTGATGGTAATTTTAAAGCAAAACTACCAGCAACAGATGGGCAAGTAAAATTCCCAGCATGGTCACCTTATTTATAATAGCCGGTTAAATTTTAATCGGTTTTGTTAATAATAAAATTGTAGAAAACGTTTAGTCGTTATAATATATACTCCTAATCATTCTAGTCGGTTACAGGCACCACTTGAAGTCGGTTAGAAATATATAAATATAATAGATAATTTATTCAAACAAAAAGGAGTTAACACAATGCAATTTTCTAAATTTGTTAAAGTCGCTGCGATTGCTTTACCATTAATCGCTGTAACTGCATGTTCATCACATAAAACCACAACAACTGGTGGTGCTGCTGATAGTACTTTAACACAATCTGAACGTGAAGTTCTTCAAAAATTACAACAAACTAACACTGTATATTTTGATTTTGACCAATACAGCATCAAATCAGACTTCGCTAAAATGCTAGATGCTCATGCTGAATTTTTACGCGCTCACTCTTTCTTAAAAGTGGTTATCGAAGGTCATGCTGATGAACGTGGTACTCCAGAATATAACATCGCTTTAGGTGAACGTCGTGCTTCTGCAGTTAAATCATACCTTCAAGGTAAAGGTGTTTCTGCAAATCAACTGTCTATCGTGTCATATGGTAAAGAAAAACCAGCTGTGTTAGGTCACGATGCAGCAGCATATGCTAAAAACCGTCGCGCAGTTATCGTATATTAATTTTTCCGCATAAAAAAGGCTGAATAGTCAGCCTTTTTTTAAGTTCATGCCGGGTCCCCTTATGTATAAAAAGATACTATGTTTATTTTTATTCCTCCTTTTCGCTGGTTATGGCTGTGCTGCTGGTAGTTCGGAGTTAGAAAGAACAGTTCAAGCACAAGGTCAGCTATTAATTGATAATCAGCAACGAATTAATGATTTACAATCTGAACTTAGTTCGCTTCGAGGACAGTTAGAAGAGACTTCATATCAATTAAATCAAACCATTGAACGTCAAAAAATGATTCTTCAACAGTTATCAGGTAATACTTCGTTTGGTGCGCCAGCAAGTACACCGAATACAGAATCAAATACGTCAGTGACCAATTCATCTTCACCAGCGCCTGCAACAACGACTGCAAGTGGCCTTTCTGGATGGTCAGCATCAGGTAATGATAAAAATGATTATGACTTTATTATGAAATTTGTGAATGAAGGCAAACAAAATACCCAAGCGATTGCTGCATTTCAACAATTTTTACAAGTCTATCCAAAATCGAGTTATTGTGCCAATGTCAATTATTGGTTAGGTCAATTGTTTTATAAACAGACCCAAAAAGACGATGCGCTATTTTATTATGCAACCGTTGTTAAAGATTTTCCATCCTCTGCTAAAGCGGCAGATAGCCTTTATAAAGTTGGTTTGATTTTCCTTGAAAAAGGTGAAAAAGCCAAAGCTAAAGCCGTATTTCAACAAGTCGTGAATAAATATCCAAAAGATAAAAACACGGTTGATTTAGCAAATAAAAAATTAGCATCACTTTAAATAAGTGTACAAATAATCACCTGTTGAAATAAAAAAGTAATAAAAGGGTTGCACAAAGTTATAATCGCGATTAATATAGCAACCCGAAATTGCTTGTAACCACAAACAAGCAAACTCACCAAGTGGGTTGTTAGCTCAGTCGGTAGAGCAGCGGACTTTTAATCCGTTGGTCGAGCGTTCGAATCGCTCACGACCCACCATTTTTTTATTATCATCACTCTTAGTTTCCAATTCTATTTTATTATTCTCTCGTCAGTGATTTTTCCTAGTTATTAGCTACATCTTATTTACGCCCTCATCCATCTCTATGACGAATAATGATGCAAATTAAATCAATTACAGCATGTTACGTTGAACACTTCTGCTTTTTTAGCTACAATTTAAAGTAAATGATAATTATTCTAGTTATCATTTAATAAAATTCTAATTCACTTAATCACACGGCCAAAAGACTTTCATAGACTTAAGTTGAGTAAGAATGTTATCTATTTGATTTGATATTGAGGAAATAAATCCATGTATTTACATTTCAAGAAAAAGTTCGTCTTACTCATTACTGTATTATTTGTATTAACTGGATGTGATGGCAAAAAAGTTGATGATAAAAATGTTGAAACCATGACAATTGAACACGCACAAGGTAAAACCGACGTGCCGGTCAATCCTCAAAAGGTGGTGGTTTTAAATACAGCAACGCTCGATATCATTGATGCACTGAATATTCCCGTTACCGCAGTTCCCCAATCAAGTGTCCATTTACCGGCTTTTTTAGCTAAATACGCTAACTCTGACTATCAAAATGCAGGTACGCTGTTTGAGCCTAACTATGAGCTATTAAGTTCAATTCATCCTGATTTAATTATTGCAGGTGGCCGAGTAAACGATGCTTACAATAAATTGAGTGCCATAGCACCAACCCTATCACTTGATCTCGATAACGCAGATTTTTTAACAAGTCTTACGCAACGCACAGAGCAACTCGGCGTTATCTTTAACAAACAGCAAGAAGCTGAAAAATTAGTTAATGATTTCAAACAAAAACTAACTCAAATTCAAGAAAAATCGCGTCATGCCGGTTCAGCATTAGTGGTTATGATTAATGGCGGTAAAATGTCTGCCTATGGCCCTAAATCACGATTTGGCTTTATTTTTGACGAGCTCGGTTTTACCCCAGCTACCACATTCGAAGAAGCGGGTCGTCATGGTAATGCCGTAACATCTGAATTTATCTTAAGTGTTAATCCTGATTGGTTATTTGTTTTAGACCGTGACAGCGCAATAGGAAGACCTTCTTCTGAGTCAGCAAAGCAAGTACTTAATAACCCATTAATTGAAAAAACTAACGCATGGCAACAAAACCGTATCATTTATTTAGATTCAACCTCAATGTATATAGCTGGCGGAATACAAACGTACAATGAATTAATGGATCAAATAAACAGCGTATTAAAATAGTATTGATTATAATTTATGAAATCACTTTATTTTATTACCGGTGTATTGATTGTCATAATGATGGCGATCCTAAGTTTGTTTATAGGCGCAGGGCATGTTTCGTTTAATCAAATTTGGTTTGATGAAAATATGCGAGATATTTTTTTCATCAGTCGCCTACCTCGAACAGTCGCTTTGTTGCTAGCTGGAAGTGCCATGAGTGTGGCGGGCCTGATTATGCAGCTGTTAACACAAAATCGTTTTGTCGAACCGTCACTAGTAGGTACAACCCAATCAGCAAGCTTGGGTTTACTTGTGATGATGATTTTTGCACCCGGCGCAGCGGTTATCACTAAAATGATTGTTGCTAGCCTTTTTGCCATGGTTGGCACAATGGCGTTTATGTTTATATCAAGAAAAATTGTCTTAAAATCAGCCCTTATGGTCCCTCTTATCGGTATTATGTTAGGTGCGGTTATCAGTGCAATTACCACATTTTTTGCCATGTACTTTGATTTACTCCAATCCCTTGGCGGATGGCAATCCGGTGACTTTTCGGGCATTTTGCAAGGTCGTTACGAATTATTATGGTTAGTTGGTGCCTTAACATTATTTGCATGTTGGAGTGCAGATCAATTTACCGTTGCTGGCCTTGGGCGCGATTTTTCGGTTAACGTTGGTCTCAATTATCGTCGTGTCATGTTAATCGGCCTCATTGTAATTGCCTTAATTGGCGGCATTGTCGTGGTCGTGGTTGGTGTCTTACCTTTCTTGGGATTAATTGTGCCAAACATAGTGAGTCTATTATTTGGTGATAATGTCCGTAGAACCATCCCGTGGATTTGTCTTACAGGGGGCGGACTTGTTCTGTTATGCGACATGATTGGACGTTCAATCCGATATCCGTTTGAAATCCCGGTCAGTGTAATACTTGGCGTAATTGGTGCCATCATGTTTCTTATTTTATTGAGTCGAAAACGTCATGCCAAGTAATCAAACCTGTAAACACATTTTAGATTTATCAATAAATAAGCGAATGCTTTTATTAACGCTATTTTCGATCTTATGCGTCTTTTGTTTTATGACAATTAACTTAAAAGGTAATATCCAATATATTTTGATTCATCGAAGCTGGATACTTTTAACTATGGTGCTGGTTGCATTTTGTTCTGCAACATCCACCTTACTTTTTCAAACGGTCACAAATAACCGGATATTAACCCCATCTATAATGGGATTTGAAGCATTATTCATACTGATTCAAACTGTTGTGGTTTTTTTTATTGACCCACAAGGGATCCCTTTTATCGGCGTAATTGGCAAGTTCTTGTTCGAAACCGCCATGCTGATTTTATTCTCACTTTTTTTATATCGTGGATTATTTACAAGACTTAAACAAAATCTTCATCTGGTATTACTGATCGGCATTATTTTAGGCACCTTGTTTCGCAGCTTTGCAAATTTACTACAACGTTTAATGACGCCTAATGAATTTGCCGTTCTACAAAGTCGAATCTTTGCCACATTCACCCGTGCAGAGCCGTCGTTAATTTTATTGTCACTATTAATTGCCTTTGTCATTGGTCTGATTTTATGGCGAATGCGTTTTCGCTTTGATGTGCTGGCTTTAGGGCGAGATAACGCAATTAACTTAGGGGTGGATTACCAAAAAAGTGTCACCCTCATTTTGTTTTTTGTGTCGATTCTTGTCGCTATCTCAACCGCTCTAGTCGGTCCATTTACATTCTTAGGGCTTTTGATCGCAAATTTAGCTTACAGCCTAAGTGGTTCGAGTCAACATCGCTATTTGTTACCCACCGCCTTTCTACTCGGTATGATTGCACTGATTGGCGGTCATCTTATTTTAGAATACATTCTTAATATGTCTGGAGCGTTATCAATTGTGATTGAATTTATTGGTGGTTCTCTCTTTATTTATTTATTACTCAAAAAAGGGACAATATGATTAAAATTGATAATGTGAGCAAAAAATACCAAACCACATCAGTACTTAAACATATCAATGCCGTCATTCCTCAAGGCGGTATAACGGCAATTATTGGCCCTAACGGTGCGGGTAAATCAACATTGTTATCGGTTATTAGTCGATTACTTGTCGCTGATGAAGGCACAGTAAGTGTTAATGACTTAGATGTTATTAAAACGCCCACGGATAAATTGGCGACCTACCTTTCAGTATTGAAACAAGAAAATCGTTTTACCAGTCGACTAACCGTGTTTGAACTTGTCAGCTTCGGGCGTTACCCTTACACCAAAGGCCGCTTGAATGAAGATGATAACAAACATATTCATCAAGCTTTAGCATTTTTGAACTTAACTGAATTCAAAGATCGCTTTCTCGACGAATTATCTGGTGGGCAACGTCAACGTGCTTATGTCGCAATGATACTCTGCCAAGATACCCAATATGTATTATTGGATGAGCCTTTAAATAATTTAGATATGAAACATGCCGTTGCGATGATGAAACAGCTTCGCAAAGCAGCAGACGAACTGGGTAAAACCATCGTAATTGTCATTCATGATATTAATTTTGCATCGGTTTATTCTGATTATATTTTGGCAATGAAACAAGGCGAACTTGTCTATCAAGGTTTACCTGAACAAATCATGCAGTCTTCGATTTTAGAAGATATTTTTGATACCCCAATTGTTATTGAACAAGTTCATGGACAAAAAATTGCCATTTATTACTGATTACATAAGAGCCAACATAACAGCTGTATAATGAATAACATCACAGTTTGTATGTAATCATTAAAACACAGCATGTTTACAATATTCATTTATTTGTGTTAAATACGAGTAGGACTTTAAAGAGACATAAACAATGAAATTGGAAGAAATAGCCCAACTAGCGGGCGTTTCAAGGACAACAGCTAGTTATGTAATCAATGGTAAAGCTAAAAAATATCGAGTCAGTGATAAAACTATCGATAAGGTGATGGCCGTTGTCAAAAAATACAATTATCAACCTAATGTGGTTGCTGCTGGTTTGAGAGCAGGAAAAACCAAAACGATTGGTATTATTATCCCTGACCTTGAAAATATCAGTTACACTCGGATTGCCAATCATTTAGAACAGCGAGTTCGAAAAGAAGGCTATCAATTGTTACTCTCTTTTTCAGAAGACAATCCAGAAATAGAAAAAGCGTGTGTCGAACATCTAAAACAACGTCAAGTTGATGCCTTAATTATTTCATCTGCGTTTATCGCAAATTCTGATTATGCTTTTTATGATGGATGGGATAACAACAAATGCCCACTAATCGCCTTGGACCGTTCATTGCCTAGCACCATATTTAAAAATGTTGTAGGCGCAGATAAAGAAGATGCAAAAGCACTCACACAAGCATTTAATCAGTTTGTAAATGGCCGCGTTGTTTACGTCGGTGCTTCACCCGAATTATCAGTTAGTCAATTACGTGCTGAAGGATTTAATAGTATTAAATTATCTCACTGCAATAATCTTGATTTTTTACATGCAAGCAATTATCGCCGCCATGATGCTGATAGCGTTATGAGCAAATGGCTTGAGCACAACCCAATACCCGATGGGCTTTTTACCACTTCATTTTCACTTCTGCAAGGCACTATTGATGCAATGTTGAGAAAATATGGTCGGTTACCTGATAGTTTAACTATTGCAACATTTGGGGATAATGAGTTATTGGATTTTTTACCTTGCAATGTGATAGGACTAACCCAGAATCATAAAGCCATTGCAGACACAACAATTGCTTTACTACTAAGTAAACTACGCGATGCCTGTTACTTACCCGGTATAACAGTCATCCCTAGACGGTTAATTTACCGGGGACGATTAAGCCGAACACGGATAGGAAAAGCAGATTAATTTTTAAAACAAAACTCAAACAAAGATCAAGTTAATAGTTTCCATAATATCATATGTTATTTGCAACATAAAAAATTAGACATAGATCACATAATAAAGATTAATAGATAAAATTCATTTGATAATTAATAATTTTATATTCATTATTGCTGAAACGATTCAATAGTCGATTCGTTGGGTCTTTTGGCATACCCACTATATAAACAAGAGGTGTACATTATATGTTTCATTTAGTAAAAGAAAATATTCATTTAAATGAACAAGCAGAAAATAAAACAGAAGCAATCAAAAAAGTCGCTGCGGCATTAACAAATGCAGGATTTGTCGAAGATGGATATGTCAACGGTATGATAGAGCGTGAAGCTCAAGCTGCCACTTATTTAGGTATTGGTATTGCAATTCCCCACGGAACCACAACAACGCGTCATTTAGTTAAAAAAACAGGTGTCCAAGTTTTTTGTTTCCCTGAGGGTGTAGTTTGGGGCGACGATGGCGAAAAAGCCTATATTGCAATTGGTATTGCAGCAAGTTCAGATGAACATTTAGAATTACTCCGTCAATTAACCCACGTATTAGGTGCTGATGACGTTGAAGATAAAATTAAAAATGTAAAATCAGCTGACGAAGTTATTGCTATTTTGACCGGTAAAGAAACGGCTGATAACGGCGAATTTTCTATCAACCAATCGTCACTTTTATTAGATATCCCGGCTGATAACTTAGCAACTTTGCAAGCATTAAATGCCTCGCGCTTAAAGCAACAAGGTGCGGTAAATACTGCATTTATTACTAAAACATTAGATAGCAAACCAAATTATTTAGGTAATGGTGTTTGGATTAATGACAGTAAAGAAGGCAATTTGAAAAATGCGATCGCTATTAGCCGAACAAATAGTGATATCAGCGAAGACAATAAACCCGTTAAATTACTGATTACCATGTCAGCTGTCAATGACGCAGTATCTGATGTCGTAAATCGCATTGCAAAACTCAGTTATGAACAACAATTAAATGCTCTTTTATCGGCTAATGCCGAAAAACTTATCAGTTTACTGACAAGTGATAATGCGGAGCTAAGCACAGAAAGCACACAGCCAGCGGTTGATAATACCCCTGCTGCCCAACCGAATGAAGATGGGATCAGTCGCGAGTTTGTAATTTTAAATCCAAATGGTTTGCACACCCGCCCATCCTCTGTCTTAGTAAAATTAGTGAAAGAATTTAATAGTAAAGTCACTGTTGCAAATCTTGACGGTACTAATAATGCAGTTAGTGCAACAAGCTTGATGAAAATCGTTGCGCTTGGTGCCAAAAAAGGTAGCCGCTTAAAATTCACAGCTGTCGGTGATGATGCGCAGCAAGCACTTGACGCAATTGGTAAAGCAATTGAAAGTGGTTTAGGTGAGGAGACCGAATAATGGCTTGTCGTGTTGCAACTATTACCTTAAACCCGGCCTATGATTTGCTCGGTTTTTGTGCAAAAGTAGAACTCAATGATGTTAATTTAGTCCAAACTACTGCGTTATTACCAGCAGGTAAAGGTATTAATGTTGCTAAAGTCCTTTCTGACTTAGACGTGAAAACGGTTGTTGGCGGATTTTTAGGAAAAGAAAACCGAGACGGATTTAATGCTTTGTTTGACACGCTTAATGTCGATGACAAATTTGAAACTGTTGATGGCAGAACTCGTATCAATGTGAAATTAACCGAGCAAAACAGTGATGTAACTGACTTGAATTTTTCGGGTTTCACAGTTAATGAAAAAGATTGGCAAGATTTTGTCGATAATTCACTTACGTGGTTAAAAGATATCGATATGGTCGCTATCAGTGGCAGTTTGCCTGCTGGCGTTTCTCTCGAAAAATTCTCAGAGTGGATGAAACAAGTCAAAACAATTTGTCCTAAAATAGTCTTCGACAGTAGCCGAGATGCACTTGTTGCTGGTTTAAAAGCAAAACCGTGGCTCATCAAACCCAATGATAAAGAACTTGAAATGTGGGTTGGTCGACCATTACCAACACTTAATGATATCAAAAAAGCCGCAACGGAATTAGTTAGCCAAGGTATCGAAAATGTCATAATTTCATTAGGCAGTAAAGGCGCGCTGTGGGTCACTAAAGATGAAGCATGGCTTGCAAAACCACCTAAATGTGAAGTGGTAAGTACAGTTGGTGCTGGCGATTCGATGGTTGCTGGACTCATTTACGGTCTATCGACTAACCAGTCTATCAAAGACAGTTTAGTTTTTGCATCAAGCGTTGCCGCGTTATCGGTAGGACAGGCGGGAGTTGGTGTATCTGACCGACAAGCCGTTAACAATATGCTAGAAAAAATAGAAATCATAGCAGGATAGGAGCAAATATGAATATATATATTATTGAGGGAAGTCATGCAGGTCCCGTAAACGGGCGACTGGCTAAAGCTGAACTAGCATTAGCTGCAAGTGCATTAAATTTCAATATAGTCACAGATGCCACATCAGCGGATGTTGTAGTTACCATTGGTACAGGTGCAATTGCTGACAAATCAGTTGTAGGTAAAAAAGTTTTCACAGTAGAAAATATAGACTCAGTATTTGCTGATCCAAAACAAATTTTAGCACAGGCACAAAATAACGCAGTGATTTATGAGCCAGCTGCCGAGGTGATGACTGCACAATCGTCTAACTCAGCAGTGAAAAGAATTGTTGCTGTTACCGCTTGTCCAACTGGCGTTGCACATACATTCATGGCGGCAGAAGCTATTGAAGAAGAAGCGAAAAAACGTGGCTGGTGGTGTAAAGTTGAAACGCGTGGCTCTGTTGGTGTGGGTAATGAATTAACACCAGAAGAAGTCGCCTCTGCCGATGTTGTTATCGCAGCTTGCGATATCGATGTGGATTTAAGCAAGTTTGCTGGTAAAAAATTATACAGAACCAAAACAGGACCTGCGCTTAAAAAGACTGCGCAAGAATTTGATAAAGCATTCCAAGAAGCAACTGTTTATCAACCTGCTTCAAGCGCACCATCAACTCAATCAAATAAAGAGAAAAAAAGAGCTTATCAGCATCTTTTAACTGGTGTTTCTTACATGTTACCGATGGTGGTTGCTGGTGGACTTATCATCGCCCTCGCCTTTGCTTTTGGTGGTTTTGAAGTCGTTAATGGTGTGTCAACACTGGTTGGTGAACCACATTTAAAACAAATTGGTGATTTGGCTTTCTCATTAATGGTGCCTTTACTTTCTGGTTATATTGCTTATTCAATCGCAGATAGACCGGGACTTACACCTGGCCTTGTTGGTGGTTTGCTTGCTGTATCAGTCGGAGCTGGATTCTTAGGCGGTATCATTATCGGTTACTTTGCAGGTTACTGTGCGCTGCTTATTACCAGATACTTACCATTACCAAAAAGTATGGAAGCATTAAAACCTATTTTAATTGTACCTCTTTTTGCTACTTTGATAACAGGGCTTGCCATGTTATTTATCATTGGTACGCCTATTGCGTGGTTAATGGATACACTTGCTGTTTGGTTAAAATCAATGGGCACAACCAATGCGGTTATTTTAGGGGCAATCTTAGGTGGCATGATGTGTACAGACATGGGTGGTCCACTTAATAAAGTAGCTTACGCTTTCGGTACAGGTTTAATCTCTGCGCATTTATATGGCCCAATGGCAGCGGTTATGGCTGGCGGAATGGTTCCACCATTAGCTATGAGCCTTGCAACCTTTATTGCACGTAAAAAGTTTGCTAAAACGGAACAAGAAAGTGGTAAAGCGGCATTTGTATTAGGTTTATGCTTCATATCTGAAGGCGCAATTCCATTTGCTGCACGCGATCCACTTCGTGTAATTCCATGCTGCCTTTTAGGTGGTGCAATCACTGGTGGAATGGCTTTAGCGTTTGGTTCGCAGCTAATGACTCCACACGGAGGATTATTTGCACTAATCATTCCTGGCGTTGTAACCCCAGTACTTGGCTATTTGTTATCGATTGTCGTTGGCTCAGTTGTTGCTGGAGTAGCTTACGCTATCATCAAAAAACCAGAGCAAACAGTAGCTGTTGCTCAGTAATCATTAAAAAATCGCCATCTTAGATGGCGATTTTTTATTTCTTTATCCAACGCTGTAAATCTTTCGGTTCATAAACATCACAATCTTGTAATAATGCCATCGGATCGTTAGACACAATTAACGTGTTGTAAAAGCTTTCGCGAATAAATCCCTCTTCCACTGCATGTTGCAAAAAACTAAGCATCGGTTGCCAAAATCCCTCTATATCAAACAAGGCAACAGGTTTTTCATGATAACCAATTTGAGCACCAGTCCAAACTTCAAAAAGTTCCTCTAATGTGCCCGTTCCTCCTGGCATTGCAATAAACCCATCAGCTAATTGGGCAAGTCTTGCTTTGCGCTGATGCATATCGCTAACTATTTCAAGTTGTGTAATACCATGATGTGCGGTTTCAGCTTTCACTAATCGCTCAGGAATAATGCCAATTACTTCGCCGCCATGCTCTAGAGCAGAATTGGCTATAATCCCCATTAATCCTTTATTTCCACCGCCATAAACTAACCGTCTATCTTGTTTGGCTAAGATTTCACCCAGTTTCTGTGCTTGACACACATATTCTGGCTTTGTTCCTTCACTCGCACCGCAAAATACACAAATATTTTTTTTCATGCCCTTTTCCCCCAACTCAATTAAAACAGCCATGATAACATAAGCGATTTCATCATTTTGATTATAAGGTGAGCAGTTAAGCATATTTCTTTTTTTTGAGATTGACATATCTCAAATATCTCGTTAATATTTGGCTCGTTAAGTGTTCCTCCATAGTTCAGTCGGTAGAACGGCGGACTGTTAATCCGTATGTCACAGGTTCAAGTCCTGTTGGAGGAGCCAACTTAATCTCAACGCTCAGC
>JAVSBY010000075.1:0-23766 GCA_031960925.1 Gilliamella sp. CRA003912 | reverse complement strand
TTTCTAAACTGCCTGTGCGGCAGTGAACTAGATTGTAACACAGTTAACATATTATTTTCATTACTCATTTAATCTAAAATAGAGAAATTACCCTTTTATTTTACTTTCTAATTATTATGAATAAAATCAAATAGATAAAAAATGATCAAAAAAAAGGGTTGGGCAGTGTATGATTGATTTAAATGTAACAGGAATTAAGTTATCTATATTGGGATGATGCCCCATCAGAAATTAATTTATAAAAATGTCCAATGGGGATATTGTGCTATGATGTTTGGTTTTTGGCATTTTCGATTTGTGCTTTTAACATCGCTAATCGGCTTTGTCCTTGTTGCATTTTTTTTTCGGGCGAAAGCGCGGCAACATGTTTTTCCCACTGTAAGTCGTCTTGTGGCAGCTCTAATAAAAAGCGACTTGGCTGGACACAAATTGTTTCGCCAAACTGTTTACGTTGGCGGCTGAACGAGAAGGTTAAACTCTGCTGTGCGCGTGTTATGCCGACATAAGCCAGTCGCCTTTCTTCCTCTATATTGTCTTGGTCGATGCTATTTTGGTGAGGAAGCAGCCCTTCTGACATACCGACTAAATAAACATAAGGAAACTCAAGCCCTTTTGATGCGTGTAACGTCATTAACTGAACTTGATCGGGCGCTTCGTCAGACTCATTACGCTCTAACATATCGCGCAAGGTAAATCGAGCAACCACTTGTTCTAATGTCATTGGTTCATCAATATCATCGCCCTTTAACATCTCGTCAAGCCAGCTAATCAACTGATCGACATTGCGCATACGCATTTGCCCAGCGGCTGGCGATGGCGAATTTTCATAAACCCAACTTTCGTAATGAATGCCTTGTAAAAGCTCATAAATTGCAGCTAACGGTTCAAACTCGGCTTTCTTAATTAATGAATCAAACCAATGAATAAAATGTTGCAATGATTCCATGCGCTTACCGGATAAAACCTCGGTCAATCCCATATCATGGCTTGCATGATATAAACTGATCCCGCGTTTGCTTGCCCATTCGCCCAGTTTTTGTACTGTTGCTGGCCCAATCTCACGCTTAGGGGTATTGATAATACGAATAAACGCATTGTCATCATCCGGGTTGGTCAATAGCCGTAAATACGCCATTAAATCTTTAATTTCTACGCGCGAGAAAAACGACGTACCACCAGAAATACGATATGGAATTCGATATTGGGTTAGCATCTTTTCAATCAAGATTGATTGGTGATTTCCCCTGTACAAAATCGCGTATTGTCCATATTGATTATTGTTGTTGAAACTGTGCGAAAGCAAATGATTAACCACTTTTTCGGCTTCTTGATCTTCGTTCTCTGCTGACAAAATTTTGATCGGCTCACCGTAGTCCAATTCTGAAAATAATTTCTTTTCAAACATATGTGGATTATTCTCGATCAAAATATTAGCCACTTTCAAAATACGCCCGGTTGATCGATAATTCTGCTCAAGTTTAATCACATCGAGAGTAGGAAAATCGTGTTGAAGTAGCGTTAAATTTTGCGGGCGCGCACCTCGCCATGAATAGATAGATTGATCGTCATCGCCAACGACGGTGAACTTGGCCCTACTCCCAACCAATAATTTGATCAGTTCATATTGACTCGTGTTGGTATCTTGATATTCATCAACCAATAAATAGCGAATGCGAGTTTGCCATTTGTCTCTTACCGCTTCATTTTGCTTTAGTAACAAAGTTGGGAGCAAGATCAGATCATCAAAATCTAAAATGCTGCATGAACGCAGCTGCTTTTCGTAAAGTTGGTAACAATGGGCAAATAGCTTTTCTTTATTTGTTTGCGCTTTCGCCATCGCAATGGTCGAATCAATAATGTCGTTCTTCCAATTTGAAATAGTAAAACGTAATTGATTGATTAAATCCTTATCGCCATCTAGCCACTGCTGTGTTAGGTCTTTTAATAAGGCAATTTGATCTTGATCATCAAACAATGAAAAATTGGCTTTAATACCAAGATGTTTGTATTCTTTACGGATAATATCAAGCCCTAGTGTGTGAAAGGTCGATATTTTGAGTCCTCTTGCTTCTTGCCGACCAAGAGAGTGCGCAATACGCTCTTTCATTTCACGCGCCGCTTTATTGGTGAATGTTACTGCCGCAATTTGGCGAGGCAAGTAACCTTTAACGCGAATCAAGTGGGCAATTTTGTTAATAATCACTCGCGTTTTACCAGAACCTGCGCCAGCTAACACCAAGCAAGGTCCAGAAACATATTCAACTGCTTTTTGTTGATTGGAATTTAATCGCACGTCTTAAAACCTATAAAAAAATTGCCGTGATTATACCACTGTGGATTCAAATTGAATGACTTTATTTTACGGCGACTGACATTTATACTTAGTCTTGTTTAGCCATCGATGCAACTCATCTTTAGTGACATTGATTTTACACTTTTAGCATATGGGCTTGTTCGCTAAACAGTTATCGTCTATCCGCGTTAAACATAAGCGGACAGTAAAATAAACGCCGCGCACATCGATAGCAAAGCAATAAAACCAAGCAGATTAATAAACTATTTGCACCTACTTCTCAATACTTGCAGAGTGTGCAAACGCGATATTATCAAAGTTAGACTCAGTCATAACCTTTTCCGGATTAACGCCACGGATTATCTGCTTAAAGCTATTTTGATGCAGCGCGCCTGCGGTAAGAGCGCCGAGCGCAGCGGCTTTAATGGCTAGTGGAGCAGAACGATAAAGCTCAATTAATTCTTTCTCGTCTTCAGATAAAATCAGTTCCGTTTGCTTTTGACCGGTTAAAATATATTGAATATCAGCGCCAATTCGAGAAAACGCGGACAATACATCCATGCCAGGTGAAATGGTTCCTGATTCGTAGCGACTCCATGTTTCGCGTTGAATACCAAATAACTTAGCAATGGCCGATTGGGTGAGTTTTAATCTCTTTCGCTCTTCTTTAATCCTATCCCTTGGTGACGAATAAGACACATAACCCCCTTGACTTTGTGATCTAAAAATCACAAAATATGTGACCAATTTACAAATAGCTCATTAATAACTTATTCTATCAGGAGAAAAAAATGACAAAAGTTCTCACTCCCACACAAGTTAAACAACAGTTTAAGCAGAAAGGAAAAACCATTAAATCTTGGGCAATCGAAAATGGTTACCATCCCGTCGTTGTGTACAACGTTATCAATGGGTTGAGCCGTGGAAATAGGGGCAAAACACTTGAAATCGCTGTAAAATTAGGCTTAAAATCTGCTGCTTAGTTTAATACGGTTTATTGTAACATTTTTTACTTTATAAAAAAGGCTAAAATAAAAAATGATAAGGGTCAGATATATTGGATGAAATAGGCACAATCAATTTCTATTTTTTCAAATTTGTTTACTCTATTATAAAAATAATTAAAGATGATCGGTCATTAAACTCTAATTCATATCAGCGCTAATCGACAATCATGTAAGTTTTCATATTGGTTATGTGATACTAACTCTGCTGTAAGCACTTGGCGTTAGTATTAAATTATAATCTTATGCATTGTCTCCTTTTTGCGTCATCGTTTAATGATTCGGTTGTCTCAAAAGCGCTCAAATCAATCATTTCACACACCACTCGCCTGACATGTCACCACGTATTTTAATCTGTCTGAGTTTACCACTGACATAACAACGAACTCGGTTTTATCAGTACGTTGATTATCTTTTTTTAACCGCGCTCATCAATGATTATTTTTGACTACTTACATAACTAAGAAATGAATTAAATGGCGTAAAATAAAATTGTTTATTTTTATCAAATAGTTTTCATAATTCGTGCCTAAATATACCGAATGTTCTTGAATAAATAGCTTAAATTTGATAGTTTACTGGCAGTTATTTTTAACATTTAACACAAAAAAAGAAGGTAATTGTTATGACAATCAAAGTAGGTATTAATGGTTTCGGCCGTATTGGTCGTATTGTATTTCGTGCAGCACAAACTCGTTCAGACATCGAAATCGTTGCTATCAATGATTTATTAGATGTTGATTACATGGCTTACATGCTTAAATATGACTCTACTCATGGTCGTTTTGATGGTACTGTCGAAGTTAAAGATGGCAAATTGATTGTTAACGGTAAAGCAATCCGCGTTACCGCTGAAAGAGATCCAGCTAACTTAAAATGGGACGAAGTTGGTGTTGATGTTGTTGCTGAAGCAACAGGTTTATTCCTTGATGATGCAACTGCACGTAAACACATTCAAGCAGGTGCAAAGAAAGTTGTATTAACCGGTCCTTCTAAAGATGCAACGCCAATGTTTGTTATGGGCGTTAATGATAAAGACTATGCTGGTCAAGATATCGTTTCTAACGCATCATGTACAACTAACTGTTTAGCGCCATTAGCTAAAGTTATCAACGACAACTTCGGTATCGTTGAAGGTTTAATGACAACAGTTCACGCAACAACTGCAACTCAAAAAACAGTTGATGGCCCATCTCATAAAGATTGGCGTGGTGGTCGTGGTGCGGCTCAAAACATCATTCCTTCATCAACCGGTGCGGCAAAAGCAGTTGGTAAAGTTATTCCAGAATTAAATGGTAAATTAACAGGGATGTCTTTCCGTGTTCCAACTCCAGACGTTTCTGTTGTTGACTTAACTGCACGTTTAGCTAAACCTGCTAAATACGAAGACATCTGTAAAGCAATCAAAGCTGCCGCTGAAGGCCCAATGAAAGGCGTTCTTGGCTACACTGAAGATGACGTTGTATCAACTGATTTCTTAGGTGAAGTTTGCACATCAGTATTTGATGCTAAAGCGGGTATCCAATTAAGCGATACTTTCGTTAAATTAGTTGCATGGTATGATAACGAAGTAGGTTATTCTAACAAAGTTCTTGATTTAATCGCTTGTGTTTCTAAAAAATAATAATTGATTAAATTAATTATCATTCGATTTAAAAAAGCGGCCTAAGGTCGCTTTTTTTATTGGGATATTATCGTGTTGAAAACGGCGGTTGAATAGTTGAATTATCAATATTGCAGACATAAAAACGCCCACGCATTATGGGCATTATTTTATAATATTTAATGAATTAAATATTAACTAGATTACAATAACTTCGGCAGCAGCAGGACCACGTGGGCTATCTTGAATAGCAAACTCAACTTGTTGCCCTTCTGCTAAAGTTTTGAATCCATCTCCAGCGATCGCTGAAAAGTGAACGAATACGTCTTTGCTTCCATCAGTTGGAGTGATAAAACCAAAACCTTTACTTTCATTAAACCATTTAACTTGGCCAGTTTTTTTAGTCATTACAAAATATCCTACAAATAAATCAATCTAAACTTTAACCTGTTACGGCTATCTCTTAGACTATAAAACTGTATCCTCATTATAAACAAATCCAATTTAACACAATGCATCATTTAATTGTTCTCATAAATCGGTACAGCATCATAAGTCTGGAGTTATTACCTCATATCTTATAATCAAAAGCAAGGAAATAATGCTCAAATTGATGGGTTATATCACATTTTTTTTACAAAATACTTACTTAATTATGTTAATTTGACATTGCGCAAATTATTGAATGCAATTTAACCTTTCTTAAGAAAAAAAACGTGGCATTGGAGATGTTCAGAATGGAATTCGCCGACTAATTCCGTCGACGAATCTATTTAATATTAATGAGTTACTGATTTTTAGCACGTTCGAATGATTCGATGATTTCTTTACGTGCTGCGTCGATATTTTCCCAACCGTCAACTTTTACCCATTTGCCTTTTTCGAGCGCTTTATATTGCTCAAAGAAGTGCTTGATTTGCGCTTTGAGTAATTCAGGGAGATCGTCAACATCTTTGATGTGATCGTACTCTTTTGACAGTTTAGTATGCGGCACAGCAATAAGTTTTGCATCAACACCTGATTCATCGGTCATTTTTAACACGCCAACTGGACGACAACGAATCACAGCACCTGGTTGTAATGGGTAAGGCGTTGGTACAAGTACATCGACAGGATCACCATCAAGTGATAAGGTATGGTTGATATAGCCATAGTTACATGGATAAAACATCGCTGTTGCCATGAAACGGTCAACAAAAACGGCGCCAGAGTCTTTATCGACTTCGTATTTGATTGGCGCTGCATTAGCAGGAATTTCGATCACAACATAAATATCATCGGGTAATTCTTTACCTGCTGGTACGTTTAATAATCCCATTTTTAATCCTCAATCTTGGTTTAATTTTTACAGTTGAATAACAATTGATGCGTCGTATTATAAAGATAATTCGCTCTCGCTCAATTCTTTTAAATATTGGTAGAGTTGTCTTGCTGCTTTGGGTGGTTTGTTCCCTTCTGCTTCTTTTTTAGCTTGCCTTGCTAACGTTCGAAGTTGCTGCCTATCGGCATTAGGATAAATTTCAATAATCGCCTCGGCATCACCGGTTGCAATTAAATTGTCACGTAGCTTTTCCACTTTATGAAAAACGATGGTTTGCTGATTATGACGATTTTTTAATTTATCAAGTGCTGAAGTAATGGGATCCATATCACGCGATCGCAATAATTTACCGATATATTGCAATTGACGACGATACCCCTCTTTTTTGATTTTTTGGGCAAGTTCTATCGAATAAAGTAAGCTATCATCGAGTGGAATTTTGGCGAGTTCATTTTTACTTAGCTGTACTAATTCGGCACCGATTTTTTTTAATGCTTCAGCATCGCGTTTAATTTCACTTTTACTGACGTAGATAATTTCGTCATCCAGTTCATCGTCATTCATCATGCTATCTTTAATAGTATTCATATCATTTCTTTTGTTAACTAAAATGTAATTCTGGCTTATTATAACGTATCAATGACAGAATTGTAGAAAATAATCAACATGACAATCGAACAAATTAAAAAAGATGCTTTAAATGAACAAAAACTATTAACCGATATTGTATCTAGTGCCATTAGTATGGCTAAAAATCGCGTTGATGAAGTTGAAGTGTTCATCAAAAAATCAACAGGTATTAATGTTAATACCCGGCTTGGTGAGACAGAAAATGTCGAGTTTAATAGTGATGGTGCACTTGGTATTACTGTCTATCATGAGCAGCGTCAAGGTAGTGCATCAACTAACGACCTTTCACCACAAGCGATATCTCAGGCCATTGATATGGCTATAAATATCATGCAATACACGTCAAATGATCCGTATGCTGGCTTAGGTGCACGTGAGTTGATGGCGTTTAATCCACCGGATTTAGATCTTTTTCATCCAAGTGATCTCGATGTTGAACATGGCATCGAATTAGCCAAACAAACGGAGCAAATTGCATTAGCGAATCAAGGGATTACCAGCAGCGATGGTGGCTATTTTAGTAGTCAATATGGCACGCAAGTGTATGGCAACAGTTTAGGCATGATACAAGGTTACTGCACCAGTGCGCATTCGCTTAGCTGTTCAGTGATTGGTGAAAAAAATGGTGAAATGGAACGCAACTATGCTTACACCTCATCACGGGATATCAATGCGTTACTTTCGCCAGAATGGGTTGGACAAGAAGCAGCAAAACGCACATTATCACATCTTGGTGCAACCCAAATTGCAACGATGAAAGCACCAGTGCTATTCACTCCCGAAGTCGCAGTTGGTTTAATTGGTCATATTATTAATGCTATTAGTGGTCATGCGATTTATAAAAAGTCCTCCTTTTTACTCGATTCTATTGGCAAAGAAATTTTTCCATCTTGGTTAACGATCAACGAAGATCCCCATGTTTTAAAAGGGATTGGATCTTCACCTTTTGATCGTGAAGGCATGAAAACCGTCAAACGCGATATTATCAATCAAGGGATTTTACAGACTTACTTACTGAATAATTATTCAGCAAGAAAACTAGGACTAACCTCGACCGGCCACGCTGGTGGAATTCATAACTGGTTTATCTCATCATCCAGCAATGATCTTGATTTTACGCAGATGCTTAAAAAATTGGATAAAGGTGTGGTAGTTACATCAGTCATGGGGCAAGGGGTAAACACAATCACGGGCAATTATTCGCGCGGTGCAACAGGTTTTTGGGTCGAAAACGGACAAATACAATACCCGATAAATGAAATTACTATCGCTGGTAACTTAAAAGATATGTATCAAAATATCGTTGCGATTGGTAATGATGTTGAACGAAGAACCAGCATTCAATGCGGATCAATCTTAATCGATAACATGAGTATTGCGGGAAAATAGATCCGTTTATGCGCTCAGCAAAACAGAATGGAAACACGAATGAAATATACATTGCTACAAAAAATTTTAACATGGGTGCCAGGCCTTGGTACCTTACTGCAATATAAGCGCGAATATTTAGGCTTTGATATCAAAGCCGGCTTATCTGTAGCGGCTGTATCTTTGCCTGTTTCAATTGCATATGCCGAGCTTACTGGCGTTGGCGCGATTGCCGGGCTTTATTCAACCATTTTGCCGCTAATTATTTATGCATTATTTGGTTCATCAAGGCAACTTATTGTTGGACCGGATACCGCAACGTGTGCGGTGGTTGCGGCTGTAGTCTTTCCTTTAGCAGCAAATGACCCCGTTTTACGTTGGCAGCTGGTGGTTTTATTGACAATCATGATAGGTATATGGTGCTTGATCGCAAGTAAATTGCACCTTGGTGCCCTTGCTGATTTACTCAGTCAACCGATATTAATTGGTCTGTTAAATGGTATCTCCATCACCATTATTGTTGATCAGCTAGCCAAAACACTGGGCTTTCATTACCAGTACGCTTATTTGATTGAGCGGATTATTTATTTTCCCTTTAGTCTTCACCAAATACACATCGGTACTGCGTTTGTTTCTTTTTTTACATTAGTTATTTTAGTTGCACTGAAAAAAGCCAAACCTCGTTACCCTGCTCCGCTAATTGCCGTTGTTGTGATGACCTTTTTTTCTTGGAGCCTTGACTTTAAACATTATGATATTCGAATTATTGGCGAGGTAACCAATGACTTTATTCCGTTATCTTCTTGGATCGCCTTTGATAAAGGGCTAATGCGTGAATTGGTTGTTCCCTCACTGAATATCGCTGTAATTTGCTTTGTGAGTATGATGATAACCGTTCGTAGCTTTGCAACTAAAAATAACTACGATACCAATGCTGATGTTGAATTTAAGGCGCTTGGCCTTGCCAATATTGCAGCGGGACTGTCACAAGGGTTTGTTGTAAGTGGCACATCGTCACGAACTGCGGTTAATGATGTTAATGGCGGAAAAACCCAGCTGGTGTCAATTATCGCAGCAGTGCTAATCGGTTTTGTGGTTCTGTTTTTATTATCGCCATTACGCTATATTCCAACTTGTGTGCTCGGTGTGATATTGATTTATTCATCGCTTTCGCTAGTTGATCTCAAAACCATTAGCCGTTTTTTCAAGTCAGATCGCGACGCATTTTATCTCAGTTTGACCACGTTAATTGCCGTATTAGTGATAGGGATCATCCCTGGCATGGCGCTTGCAGTATTATTGGGATTATTCTTATTTTTAAGGCGCGTATTTAGACCTACAGATCAATTACTGGGAATCGATGAAAACAAGCGCATTCATTCGTTAAGTCATCATGTTAAGCCGATTGATAATGTTTTAATCTACCGTTTCAATTCTCCATTGACCTATTTCAATATCGCCTATTTTAAACGACGGATTATCAGCTATGTTGATGAATCATCGACCCCATTAAGTTATGTGATTGTTGATGCAATACCTTGTTTTACCTATAAAGACATGAGTGTAATGTATGGTATCAATGAGCTGGTTAATTCACTTAAAGTGCGCGGCGTCATTTTAGTTTTATCGGGCAGGCGAAAAACATTAAAGCGCTGGTTTAAACAGATGAATATCAACTATGATACGCAATATCTGGAATTTGCCTATGATCTCTATTTTGCAGTTAGGTTTGTGCAAAGTAAGGAACAGATGGAAAATAGAGACGATGCAGAGGATTACCTAACATTTGAAGCGATTGCACCTAGCGAAAATACGACACCTTAAGTGAGGCAGTTGTGGTATGACTTGCAAGGTTTGATTCTTTAATCATCATCCAACTAATTAAGAGGCACTATGAACAACATTAAAATAGAAATGTTAAGCACTGGAGACGAAGTTCTTTACGGTCAAGTTGTTGATAGTAATGCAGCTTGGTTATCAGATACTTTGTTTGATGAGGGCTTTTTAATCACGAGCCGTACAACGGTTGGCGATGATCTTTCTCAGCTTGTTGATGCGCTCACATCGCTCAGCCTTAAAAATACGATTTTGATTGTCAATGGTGGACTGGGTCCAACAATTGATGATCTCAGCGCTCAAGCGGCTGCGATCGCCAATAATGAACCGCTAGTTTTAAATCAGCAGTGGCTTATGGAAATGGAAAAGTATTATTCAGCTCGCGGTAAATCGATGCCATCAAAAAATAAAAAACAAGCCATGTTACCCAAAAGTGCCAGCATAATAAATAACCCTGTTGGCACTGCATGTGGCTTTAAACTTAACCTCAATGATTGCATCATTTATTTCACCCCTGGCGTACCTTCTGAATTTAAGCAAATGGTTAAGAATGAAATTTTGCCTGATTTGAAACAATATTATCCAGCCGTCAACCCGCCAATCTGCTATCGTCTAACCACAATGGGACGTGCTGAAAGTGAGCTTGCAACAGTCATTGAAAGTCAATTGACCCTTCCGGAAGGGATTGCACTGGGTTATCGCGCTGCCATGCCAATCGTCGAATTAAAACTGACAGGACGTTCAAACCAAAAGGCACAGATGGCACGGGTATGGGACCAACTTAAAGCGCTAGTAAGTGATAACCTGCTTTATGAAGGTAAATTTGAATCACAAAATGGCACCGGGCTTGCCGGTGTTGTCAGCCAATTACTCAAGCAACGATCACTTTCAATCGCAATTTTAGAACAATCAACAACGGGTATGATTGCTCAGCAATTATTTGAATCCGGTGCGCCAGTGGTAAAATCTGAAGTGGTGCCATCAGTGCTTGGGGATATGGCAGCATATACCCAACTATTGCGAGATAACACGCAAGCAGATATTGCACTTGGTTTACTGTCAGTTCAGGGACATAGCAATCTATTTACCTTAGTAATCATAACGCCAAAGCAGCGTGAAATTATTCATCTTAATTACACCGGACGCCTTTACGGGCGCGAAACTCAAAACCAGATTATGACGGCAATCGCTTTAGACGCGGTTCGCCGTTATTTACTTGAATTGCCACTTGTTGGCCCTAATATCTGGTTATAGACAATGGAATCATTGCCACCGCGCTAGTTTAACAGACGGATTACGGTCTATTATTACATTATCAAAAGTCAAATTTTTAACATAAAACCAATTTATTCATGATATTCGATAATAGACTGCGTGCTTTATCTGAAACTTTAGTATAGACAAGCACACAGAAAATTAAGTAAAATGAGTGATCGTTTAAATAAAAATTATGTCACACAATAACAGAGGTATAAATGGCTCGCGTAACCGTTCAAGATGCAGTAGAAAAAGTAGGCAACCGATTTGATCTAGTTTTAGTCGCAGCAAGACGTGCTCGTCAATTACAATCAGAAAATAAAGCGCCTTTACTTCCGGAAGAAAACGATAAAGAAACCGTTATTGCTCTTCGTGAAATTGAAGAAGGACTCGTTAACAAACAAATTCTTGATACCGCTGATTTCCAAGCGCGTCAAGATAAAGAAGACGAAGTTCGCTCAAATTTACATGAAACTATCCTTTTTGAAAATACACCTTCATACGATTAATCTTTACGAGAATTGTCTATGCAATATTTTAAAAGCTTAGAAGTGGTCATTAGCACCTACCTTCCTGCTAAGCAAATTGAGCTTATCAAGGAGGCATACTTCTTTGCCCAAAAAGCGCATGAAGGACAATTTCGAAGCAGCGGTGAACCTTATGTGACACATCCTGTCGCTGTCGCCACTATTTTGGCAGATATGCGACTTGATTATGAAACCATCATCGCTGCTTTATTGCATGATACAATTGAAGATACCCCGATCATGTTCCAAGACATTGTTGATAAATTTGGTCAACATGTTGCCATGCTAGTTGAAGGCGTATCTAAACTTGATAAATTGAAATTCCGCAGTCGGCAAGAAGCGCAAGCTGAAAACTTTCGTAAAATGGTACTGGCCATGACGGAAGATGTGCGTGTAATTTTGATTAAATTGGCAGATCGTACACACAATATGAGGACGCTCGGCTCGCTGCGACCCGATAAACGTCGACGAATTGCAAAAGAAACGCTTGAGATCTATGCCCCGCTTGCTCACCGTTTAGGTATTCACCATATTAAAACCGAGCTGGAAAAGTTAGGCTTTACCGCAATGCATCCCAATCGTGCCTATGTCATTGAAAAAGTGGTTAATGCCGCGCGCGGCACGCGAAAAGACATGATCAAACGCATCTTATTCGAAATAAAATCGCGTTTAGCCGAAGCCAACATTGATGCAGTAGTTGAAGGAATAGAGAAAAATATCTATTCAATCTATCAAAAAATGCGTCTGCGCGAACAGCATTTTCATTCGATTATGGATATTTACATCTTTCGTATCGTAGTTAAAAATGTGGACACGTGTTATCGGGTTCTTGGTTTAATTCATAACCTTTATAAACCGCGTCTTTATCATTTTAGAGATTATGTGGCGATTCCTAAGGCTAACGGTTATCAATCCCTGCATTCATCCCTCATTGGTCCTCATGGAACGCCGGTAGAAGTACAAATTAGAACCGAAGATATGGATCAGATGGCCGAGATGGGCGTTGCTGCTCACTGGGTATACAATGAAAATGATGAACTCAATAACACAACGACTCAAATAAAAACCCAGCGTTGGATGCAGAGCTTACTTGAATTGCAACAAAGTGTCGGTAATTCTTTTGAATTCATTGAAAATGTAAAATCAGATCTGTTCCCAAAAGAAATTTATGTTTTTACCCCTAAAGGGCGCATAGTCGAACTACCTGAAGGGGCAACTCCAGTTGATTTAGCTTATGCGGTGCATACTGATATTGGTCATCAGTGTATTGGCGCGATAGTCGATCGCAAACCTTATCCGCTGTCTCAGCCTTTAAGCAGTGGTCAAACAGTCGAAATACAAACCTCACCAACAGGCCGCCCTAACGCAGGTTGGCTCAACTTTGTTGTCAGCTCTAAAGCCAGAGCAAGAATTCGTCAGGCCTTAAAATCGCTCAAATACGAAGATGCCGTTGAACTCGGTAAGCGCTTACTCGATCTCGCGCTGACAAATAAAGGTGGAATTGATGCGATTCCTGAGCAGAACAAAGAAAAAATACTTAAGTTTACCCAATTACCTACCTTTGATGATGTGTTAGCAGAAATTGGGCTTGGTAATATTATGAGTCAGTTTGTTGCTAAAGGTTTAGAAATTAAAGAACCGTTATTAAACGTCTCTGAGCAAGGCAAAACATTAGTGGTTCCAGGCACTAAAAGCATGCTGATCAATTTTTCTAAATGCTGCCATCCAATTCCCAATGATCCGATTATAGGTTATGTCAATCCTGAAAAAGGGCTGGCGGTGCATCATGAGTCTTGTCGTAATATTGCTGGATACCAAAATCTACCCTTAAAATATATTCCCTTAAAATGGAGTAGTGAACTTTCTCAACATTTTGTGGCCGAAATTTGGATCGATATTTTAAATAGTCATGGGGCACTGGCGCAAATTATTTCGACCATTAACGCGGAAAATGCGCATGTACAATGGCTAAATACCGAGGAAAAAGACGGTAAGATTTATACCATTATTTTACAACTTGAAATAAAAAATTCACAGCAACTCAATGATTTAATGAGAAAACTGGCGCTACAACAAGATGTTGTAAGTGTCACTCGCAACATCAACTGATCAGTGATTACGATGATGCGTTTTTTTAATAACGTCGCCCTCACCCAACTTTCGGGTATTGGTCCTGCGTTAGAAAAAAGGCTCAACAACTTAGGGATTTATACTGTTCAAGATCTGTTGTTACATTTTCCACTACGTTATGAAGACCGCTCATCAACCAAATCAATAAACCAAATAGCGATTGGTGAACATACCACAATCCAAGGTAAAATTATCAAAAGTGATGTCTTGTTGGGGCGGCGGCGCATGCTTGTTTGTCATGTTCAAGATGATACCGGGATTGCTATATTAAGGTTCATGAATTTTAATCAAGGTATGAAATCAGCCTTAGTGCAAAATGTATGGATAAGTGCTTATGGTGAGGTGAAAGGCGGTAAAACGCATCTTGAAATTATGCATCCACAGTTCCATATACTCAAAAACACAGCGCAGCAGCCGGTAGCTTTAGCTGATGATATTGAGCGCTTTACCCCTATTTATCCAACAACACACGGGTTGACCCAACATGTGATTCGAAAATTAATCAATGCTGCACTGCTGTTACTTAACCGAAATCAACCGAGTGAAATCTTTCCAGAATCGATAGCAAATCAGCTTATCGATGCGTCAAAAGCGCTAAACATTATCCATAATCCAACATTGGATGATGACATTACGCAATTGGCATTAGGTAAACATCCCGCGATAAAACGCTTTATTTTTGAAGAACTGCTAGCCTATCATTTAAGCATGTTGACTGTAAAAATGGATAACAAAAAGCAGCGTGCAAGTTCGCTTGTCCCTAATCAAAAACTGATCACACCTTTCTTTGCCTCACTGCCATTTAGCCCGACGCAGGCGCAAAAGCGAGTTGTTGATGATATTTGGCAAGACATGGCAAAACCGGTCCCAATGATGCGTTTGGTACAAGGCGATGTTGGATCCGGTAAAACATTAGTTGCTGCATTAGCTGCATTAAATGCGATTGAAAATGGCAAACAAGTGGTATTAATGGCGCCAACTGAAATTCTGGCAGAACAACATGTTAATACTTTTAAAAAATGGTTTGAACCGCTGGGAATTACGGTTGATTGGATATCTGGCCGATTGAGTGCTAAAAATAAACAGATTCGTTATGAGGCGATAGCTTCTGGTGAAATCACCATGCTAATTGGTACCCATGCTGTTTTTGTTGATAAAGTGGAATTTGATAATGTTGGACTCATAATTATCGATGAACAGCACCGTTTTGGTGTTAATCAGCGTTTGACCTTATGGGAAAAAGGAATTAAAGAACAGCGTTTTCCCCATCAATTAATCATGACAGCAACCCCGATCCCCAGAACACTTGCCATGACCCTGTACGCCGATTTAGATGTGTCTATTATCGATGAACTACCGCCTGGAAGAACCCCGATTACAACTGTTGTTGTGCCAAATTCTCGGCGCGATGACATCATTTCACGCGTTGATAAGGCATGTTCCGATGGTCGCCAAGTCTATTGGGTTTGTACGTTAGTTGAAGAATCGGAAATGCTTGACGCCAAAGCGGCCGAAATTCTGGTTGAAGACCTGCGTTGTGCCCTACCAAATCGACGTATTGGGCTAATACATGGACGCATGAAATCAGATGAAAAACAGCTCATCATGCACCAATTCAAACACGGGGAGCTTTCATTGTTAGTGGCGACAACGGTTATTGAAGTTGGGGTTGATGTACCCAATGCCAGTTTGATGATCATTGAAAATTCAGAGCGACTAGGACTTGCTCAGCTACACCAACTACGTGGGCGTGTTGGTCGAGGCACAGCGGTGTCTCACTGTGTCTTAATGTACCAACCACCGTTAAGTAAAGTTGCACAAGAAAGAATGAAAGTCATGCGAGACAGCAATGATGGCTTTGTGATTGCACAAAAAGATTTAGAAATCCGTGGCAGTGGCGAAATTTTAGGAACACGTCAAATTGGTCTAGTCAATTTTAAAGTCGTGGATTTAATTCGTGATCAAGCATTGATAAGTGACGTTCAAGAGATTGCTTATAAACTGATGCTGTCACACCCAGAAATTACTGATGAACTCATAAACACTTGGTTGCCTAATAAAGAGAAGTATATCAACGCGTGATGGTAATTTGAATTGGGAAATTTAACAGGATATCAGCAGGAAAGATCCTGCTGATTAATATTCATACTACAGTAATACAACGTCTGCAGCAGCTGGACCACGTGGGCTGTCTTGAATAGAAAACTCTACTTGTTGACCTTCAGCTAAAGTTTTAAAGCCATCACCAGAAATTGCTGAAAAATGTACGAACACATCTTTGCTACCATCAGCTGGAGAAATAAAACCAAAACCTTTACTTTCATTAAACCATTTAACTTGGCCAGTTTTCTTAGACATAATCATCTTCCTATAAAAATTTAATCTCAACCATAAGGCTATATTCAAAAACATAAAACGTAGACTACTTATGAACACAAAGAAGAGAAGTTGAAGAAAACAAGTACAACCAAGTAAACTACAAACTGTATATCTGAATGTTACAAAATAAATCTGCATGTTATATGCTGATACCTATTAACTCATAAATTCAGTTTGAATGCAAGTACTGTTTGACTTAGCGTAATAATCGAATCCGATTTATTGTTCGCGTTATTACGCATAGCGACGAGATAAATATTCAGTTATTTTTCAGCCATTTGTCGCGATTTTTTTATGGTGGCATCAACTGCACCAATCACCGCTGCGCGAAATCCTCTTTCTTCTAAAACTTGAACACCTTCAATGGTTGTGCCGCCTGGTGAGCAGACCATATCTTTTAATTCACCAGGGTGTTTATCGCTATTGATAAATAATTTGGCTGACCCCATCACGGTTTGCGCCGCAAATTTATACGCTTGCTTTCTTGATAATCCGCCTTTAACGGCCCCATCAGCCAGAGCCTCAATAAACATAAAGACAAAAGCCGGCGATGAACCACTAGCTCCAACTACCGCATCAATTTGATATTCAGGCACAACTTCACTTTCGCCGATACAGTTCAATAATAATTTTACTGTGTCTAATTCCTCAGCGCTTACCTCAGAATTAGGAGTAATAGAGCACATGCCAGCATTGACTAGGGCGGGAGTATTTGGCATTACACGAATAATTTTCTGTTCAAGTCCCACAATTTCAGCAATACTTTTTATAGTAACGCCTGCGGCTATCGATATCAATAACGTATCTTTATTCAATTCTTTTTGTATATCTGTCAGCACGTCATCTATCACATTGGGTTTTACGGCAATAAATACAATGTCAGATTCTTTAATCACTGTTTGCATTGAATCTGCACTATTCACGCCATAAGCTTGATTCAGTAAAATCCCTTTTTCTGGATGAATATCATAAACATAAAATTGGTTTGCAGGGACAAGGTGACTTGCCAAAATGCCTTGCAATATGGCTTTGCCCATATTACCCAATCCAATAAATCCAATACGCTTTTCCATCTCTCACACCTCTTTAATTTTTATACTACTTGGACACGATAACAACGATTATGACGCTAGTATAAAATACATATCCGGTAAAACTCAATGTGCTTAATCAAATAGTGCAACAACTTGACAGCTTTCAAAATATTACATTACATCCCAATATAATCAATAAGTTAACCCATCATCAATGCATTTAACTCATTGATTTATTGCATAAACTGCATACCATATTGCTGGCCGGTTTGAATCAATGAATAAATTTGTTTGATTTTACCATCTCGAATCAAATTACTGACCGCGGGGGTATTAATCAAAACTTCAAATATTGCTTTTTGACCTTGTTCCGCTTTAATCAGCTTTTGGCTGATGACACTCTGTAAACTATCGGCGAGCTGTTGACGAATAAACTCTCGCATATTCGAATCAAAAACATCGATAATTCGGTTAAGCGTTTGAACAGCGCAATGGGTATGCAGCGTTGCTAACACTAAATGGCCGGTTTCAGCGGCAGTTAGCGCCGCTTGTATCGTGTCTTTACATCTAAGCTCACCAAGTAAAATAATATCCGGATCTTGCCTTAAGATTCCTTTTATTGCTGATGAAAAAGTTGTCATTTCCCGCTGCTGGATTAATGATTTGTCATTGTGATAGATAAATTCGATCGGATCTTCAAGCGTTATGATATGTTTTGCATAGTGACGATTGACATGTTCAATGAGCGAAGCTAACGTTGTCGATTTACCACTCCCAGTCGCCCCAGTCACTAAAATTAAACCTTGGGGTAATGTCACCAGTTTCTTGAAAATATCAGGGGCATTGATATCGTCTAAAGAAGGGATTGTGTGATTAATCCGTCGAAAAACCGCTGATATACCCCGTCGTTGATAGAATATGTTCACCCTAAACCGCCCTATTTTGTTATTTTCATAAGCAAAATCAATTTCCCCATTTATTGATAGTTGTGTTTTTTGTGATTGGCTAAGCAGCATAAACAAAGCGTCGGTCAGCATGGAACAAGTCAGCGGCTCGGTAGATAAACGTTTCAACTCACCAAACTTGCGAATGAAAGGAATATCGCCACTTGAAAGATGCAAATCCGACGCATTTTGAGTTACACTTAACGCAAGCAAAGAATCTAATGTTAAATTTAGCATAGTAAAATCGTGACAGTTGAGAATCAAAATGAATACAGTGAATAACAATTTACTTACTATTAAAAATGAAATTAAAACTATCGCTCAGCAATGCGAGCGAGATCCCAAAACAATAAGACTGATTGCTGTAAGTAAAACTAAACCTGTGAGCCAGATCGAAAATGCCATCCATGCTGGCCACTTAGAATTTGGTGAAAATTATGTGCAAGAAGGTGTTGAAAAAATTAATTATTTCAATCAGACTCAACCAAATACGCCATTAATTTGGCATTTTATTGGTCCGTTGCAATCAAATAAAACCAAATTAGTCGCCGAGCACTTCGATTGGATCCATACTGTTGATCGTTTCAAAATTGCCCAGCGTTTAAATGATCAGCGCCCCTCAAATTGCGGAAAGCTTAATGTGCTTATACAGGTCAATATCAGCGGTGAACAAAGTAAATCGGGCATATCGCCTAACGAGTTACCTGACCTTGCAGAGCAAATATTGAGCCTACCTAATCTTGCATTACGCGGATTAATGGCTATCCCCGAAATAGAAAATGAGTTTGAGCATCAATTGCACACATTTAAAAAAATGCAACAATTATTGCAATCTTTACAAGCCAACTATCCCTTTATTGACACGTTATCCATGGGAATGAGCAATGACATGAAAGCGGCAATTATTGCCGGCAGTACAATGGTAAGAATTGGCTCAGCTATTTTTGGCGCGCGTGAGTATTTATGATATATTGCATTATCTGTTTATTATAAGGAGCTTAGAATGGCATCGCTTTTCTTTCTTGGAAAAACCATTTTAACGGTTTGTCTTTACGTGACTATTTTACGCTTATGGATGCAGCGTACTCGGGTTAATTTCTATAATCCATTCACTCAATTCATTGTGAAAATAACTCAGCCCGTCATTGGCCCATTACGCAAAGTGGTTCCCTCAATTGGCCGCATAGATACTGCGTCATGTGCGCTGCTTTATCTCGCTGCATTGATTAAAGTGATTTTTATCTTTTGTTATGGGTTCAGAGAACCGATTTGGCGTTTTGATTACCTCTTGTTTGCATTCATAGCTATTGCCAATGCTGTGGGTTATTTACTGTTTTGGCTATTGCTATTCCGGGCTATTTTAAGTTGGGTAAGTCGTGGGCAATCGACTGCCGATGAGCTGCTTTCTCAGCTTACAGAGCCGCTAGTTGCACCAATTAGACGAATAGTGCCGCCACTGGGCATGATCGATATTTCATTTATGATAATCGTATTTGTTTTGGTTTTTCTCAATATGCTTGCTTCTGAAATTTTCGGTATTATTTGGGTCATAATGTAATCATAATCAGCGTTAAACAGGCGAATAACGCCTGTTTAAATAATATGATCTTCCCAACAAATTACATCTTTTTCGTAAACAATTCGATTTTTGACTGAAATGTGTTTTTTATGCATTTGCTTTTTATCGCCAGTAAGTAAAGGATGCCACTTAGGTAAACACCCTTTTTCACCAAAATAACGATACGTGCACGTTAATGGTAACCACTCGATTGTGAGCAGATTCTCGCGCGTCAATTTGATGCAATCCGGTTCATAATCAAAACGATTCGCATAGTGTTTACATTGACACGTTGTTGAGTCTAATAAATTACAGGCGACATTGGTATATAAGATTTGATCGGTGTCTTCGTCAATTAACTTATTTAAGCAACATTGACCACAACCATCACAAAGTAATTCCCATTCTTCATCACTCATTTGATCGAGTGTTTTATGCTCCCAAAATAAATCTGTCATACTTTGAAATCATCATCTTTTAACATATGTAAGAAAAAGCCATCTTTTTTGATTTTCTCTTCGATTTCATCGGATGAACCCACCACAAATTGACGTTTACCGTCTAATAAAACCTTCATTACAAATGTTGGTTTGCCGAAGATCGAAAGCACCTTTTCTGGAATCTTTGAAAAGTCGTTCTCATGCTCCATATATAAATAGCAGTTTTCTTTTTTCTCACTGCGATAAATATAACACCACATCATAATTATTTACCTTACTTAATTTGACTAACTGATCTTATAAACTGCGTAATAAGGTTAAAATCAGCAAGATAACTGGGATTGTTTTATTTTGCATCATTAACCTTATGGTATTTTTAAATTGACCTATTGGTCACTCTCTACCGACAAACGGTTTTGTAGATAAACGCCGGCGCCCAATAATCCAGGATTATCATGAATGATAATATACACAGGTATTTTTTTAACTAGATAGGACATTCGACCTTTATGTTCAAATGCTTCTCTAAACGGCGAGCCTTTGAAGAAGTCAATAAACCGAGGCACGATGCCACCAGCAATATATACGCCACCTTGTGTATTGAGTGTTAATGCTAAATTACCACCGAATCGCCCCATAAAAGTACAAAACAGTGTTAAGGTTTGGTGACAGATTTCACAGTGACCTTTTAGCGCTTTATCAACAATGACATCAGGGGTGACATCGATATGGGGCTGCTGATGGATAGCTAATAGTGCTTGATAGATATTAACAATCCCATTGCCAGACAAAAGCCGCTCTGTTGAAACACGCCCAAATTTTTTACGTAATGCCGACAAAACATTATCTTCTATCTCATTCGTCATTGGGAATTCAGTATGCCCCCCCTCACCCGGTAAACTGACCCAATGCTGGTTGACTTTAATCAGATGAGAAACACCAAGTCCAGTACCTGCACCATAAATTGCGATAGGATAATCTAAATTGGGCTGTTCGCCGCCAATTTTAACGACATCTTCGGCTCTCAATTTAGGGATCGAGGTTGAAACCGCAGTGAAATCGTTGATCACGTCTAATTCTTTTAAATTGAGCTCACGCTTCAAATGAGAGCGCGAGAACGACAAGTTATTATTGGTCATTGTGATCATATCACCATCAATCGGACAAGCGATTGCAATGCAAGCCATCTCTATTTGTACAGACTGAGCTTGCAAATAATCCTTTATTAAGGTTAAGACATCATCGCTTTTCGAGATAGTTATCTTCGTAATCGCAGAAAGTTCACTTGTCGCTAAGTTATATAATGCAAATCGCGCATTGGTTCCACCAATATCGGTTACTAAAGCATATTGACTCATGTTGTTTCCTTTTAAATACAGAAATTGACGATCAAATAGACGTATTCAACCGTGCATGATAGTAAGATTCAGCGCATCGATAAATCAATTTTACGGCCTAATCGCCGCCTTGTTATACTGAGTAAAGGCCTTATTTATAGCCATTTTTTGACTTTAAAATAAATATAAGGTGCGATACCAGCAAGTAGCATCAACGTTAACGCAAATGGATAACCTAATTTCCAACCGAGTTCAGGCATAAATTCAAAGTTCATCCCATAAGCTGATGCAACAACTGTTGGCGGTAAAAAAACCACTGACACAACCGAGAATATTTTGATAATCCGGCTTTGTTCAATATTAATAAAGCTGGTTGCTGCTTGCATCAAAAAGTTTACTTTTTGGAACAACGATTCATTATGAGGTATCAATGATTCGATATCACGGATCACTTCTCGCGCTTGTTCAAGCTGATCAGCAGGCATTTTAGCTCTGCGCACTAAATAATTGACTGCGCGCTGACTATCCATTAAACAAAGGCGCACTTTCCAAGCGGTATCTTCTAACTCCGCAAGCGAGGTGATCGCTTCATCATAATGTTCCTGCGAGGACCTATCCATAATGATCAAACTCAATTCTTCAAGTTCACTGTAAATGTTTTCAATTTGATCGGCAAGCTGTTCTACTTTCACTTCAAACAAGTCGAGGAGGACTTCGTAAGCATTACCATCAACCATATTTTGATAACGTGAACGCATACGATACAACCGAAATGCCGGTAAATCACGCTCACGTAATGTAAAAAGGCGCCCATTATGAATCGTGAAAGCAACGGTTGCATTACCCGCACGATCTTCTGCATCTTCATAAAAGAAGAATGAATGCACATGCAATCCTTCGCTGTCTTCGAAAAAACGGGCGGATGCTTCGATGTCATCCAATTCAATACTGGTTGCTAAATTTTGTCCTAGATGTGTTAATACATAATGACGATCATCTTCCTCAGGCTCGATCAAATCGACCCAAGTTGCTTGTTTTATATCGTCTTCTTCATGAATTTTTACTAATTGTTTGTTTTTTAATTCAAACGCATTAATCATAAAGCCCCCCATTTAGGACATTGTAAATGTTTTCAGTTGTTAGACTAGCAAATGCTTCGCATTATACTCGCTATCAAGTCAAATTAATATGCGTGATTGCTTTTTCTCTGATTAAAATCAGAAACTAAATTCCATAATTGAATGAAATGCGATGATGTTCTTGAGCGGCCATGATACAATAGCGACCATATTTGATGACATAGTACAGTTAGGAGTTAATTAATGGCAACCCGAGGAATAAATAAAGTTATTTTAGTTGGTAACTTAGGACAAGACCCTGAAGTGCGCTATCTACCCAACGGTAGTGCTGTTGCGAATTTTAGTATCGCCACATCAGAATCATGGAAAGATAAACAAACAAATGAAATGCGTGATCGCACTGAGTGGCACCGAATTGTCGTATTTGGTAAGTTAGCTGAAATTGCTGGCGAATACGTTAAAAAAGGATCGCAAGTCTATATTGAAGGTCAATTACAAACGCGTAAATGGCAAGATCAGACGGGTAATGATCGCTATATCACTGAAGTCGTTGTTAACGTCGTTGGCGGTGTACTACAGATTTTAGGTTCTCGCAATTCGGGTGATACCTCATCTGACAACAGTTCAAATTGGGGCCAAAGTGCTAACAACACATCCTCTGCACCGGCTGCGCCAGTTACAAGACAAGCACCCGCTCAACCTAAAGCGCCAGAACCACCAATGGATTTTGATGATGATATTCCATTCTAAAATACGGTCAGTCGATTCAATAAAGCCCTTAAAATTAAGGGCTTTTTTATAAAAAATATTAGCTAAAATTTATAGATTAACAAGGCTAACTTAGCAACACGATATATTGAAAGCAATTATGCCGTCTTTTTCTTTCTAAAAATGAATAATGTTGCAAACGCTAAAAGCATCAACACAACATGAAAACCAACATAAAACATATACATGCTCGTTCCACTTTGCCCTGAATTTTGCATCGTTGATGCGCTCATTGCTAATGTTGGAGAAAGAAAAGCT
>JAVSBY010000074.1:0-20439 GCA_031960925.1 Gilliamella sp. CRA003912 | reverse complement strand
TCTTTCCTAACATGATCGGTTTGACCATCGCTGTCCATAATGGTCGTCAGCACGTTCCAGTTTATATCACCGACGAAATGGTTGGTCATAAATTGGGTGAATTCGCGCCGACTCGTACTTATCGCGGCCACGCGGCTGATAAGAAAGCTAAGAAGAAATAAGTAGGGGAAAGAGATGGAAACAATTGCAAAATATCGCCACGCTCGTTCTTCTGCGCAAAAAGTTCGCTTAGTAGCAGATCTTGTTCGCGGTAAGAATGTGTCTCAGGCACTGGATATTTTAACGTACACCAACAAAAAAGCGGCTGTATTAGTTAAAAAAGTATTAGAATCTGCTATTGCTAATGCAGAGCATAACGATGGTGCTGATATTGATGATCTGAAAGTTGCGAAAATTTTTGTAGACGAAGGCCCAACCATGAAGCGTATTATGCCTCGTGCTAAAGGTCGTGCAGATCGAATTTTGAAGCGTACGAGTCACATCACTGTGATCGTCTCAGATCGCTAGGGCTGGAGAATAGCAATGGGTCAAAAAGTAAATCCAAATGGTATCCGATTAGGCATTGTCAAGCCTTGGACATCTACATGGTATTCGGGTACAAAGACATTCGCTGATAATTTAGAAAGTGATTTTAGAGTGCGTGAGTTCTTGAACAAAGAATTAGCTCAAGCATCAATCTCTAAAATTGTAATCGATCGTTCAGCTGAAACAAACGTTCGCATTACTATTCATACTGCTCGTCCGGGTATTGTGATTGGTAAAAAAGGCGAGGACGTTGAAAAATTACGTAATGCCGTAGCCGCTATTGTCAATAAATATAAAGACAAAAAAGAAAAGCGTGATGTTGCTGTGCAAATTAATATTGCAGAAGTTCGTAAACCTGAAACTGATGCAAAATTAGTTGCTGATAGTATCACCTCTCAATTAGAACGTCGTGTGATGTTCCGTCGTGCAATGAAACGTGCTGTTCAAAACGCGATGAAAGCGGGTGCTAAAGGTATCAAAGTTGAAGTAAGTGGACGTTTGGGCGGAGCTGAAATTGCTCGTTCAGAGTGGTATCGTGAAGGCCGTGTGCCATTACATACTCTACGTGCTGATATTGACTATGGTACATCTGAAGCATTAACTACCTATGGTATTATTGGTGTTAAAGTGTGGATCTTCAAAGGTGAGATCCTTGGTGGTATGGCTGCCGTTGAACAAGCAGAAAAACAACCTGCTGCTCAACCTAAAAAGCAGCGCAAAGGCCGAAAACAATAAGGGGCGTCGCTGATGTTACAACCAAAGCGTACAAAATTCCGTAAAATGCACAAAGGCCGCAATCGTGGTCTTGCTGTGAGTACCGATGTTAGTTTTGGTACATTCGGCCTTAAGGCTGTAGGTCGTGGTCGTTTGACTGCGCGCCAGATTGAAGCAGCACGTCGTGCAATGACTCGTGCAGTTAAGCGTCAAGGTAAAATCTGGATTCGAGTATTTCCTGATAAACCAATTACTGAAAAACCACTAGAAGTGCGTATGGGTAAAGGTAAAGGTAATGTTGAATACTGGGTTGCACTGATTCAACCAGGCAAAGTCCTTTATGAAATGGACGGTGTTCCGGAAGAAGTTGCTCGTGAAGCATTTGCGTTGGCAGCTGCAAAATTGCCAATTAAGACCACCTTTGTAATTAAGACGGTGATGTAAATGAAAGCAAAAGAGCTACGCGAAAAAAGCGTTGAAGAGTTAAATACTGAACTTCTTAATTTGTTACGTGAGCAATTTAACTTACGTATGCAATTAGCTGGAGGACAGTTAACACAAACTCACATGTTAAAACAAGTGCGTCGTAATATTGCACGAGTTAAGACGTTATTAACTGAAAAGGTGGGTGCGTAATATGACTACTGAAGTAAAAATTCGTACTCAGCAAGGTCGTGTTATTAGTGACAAAATGGATAAATCTATTACTGTTGCTATTGAACGTAAAGTGAAACATCCTTTATATGGTAAGTTCATTAAACGTACGACTAAATTGCATGTACATGATGAGAACAATGAGTGTGGTATTGGTGATACTGTTGAAATTAAAGAGTGTCGTCCTTTATCTAAGACTAAGTCTTGGACTCTAGTTCGAGTTATTGAAAAAGCAGTTATCTAATCTTTTTGATTGAAAACTGTACATAATAGGATAAACGGCTAACTTTAGCCGTTTATTTTATACTATCCATTTTATTTGAGTGGTGTTATACTAATTGCCCTCACGTAGAGTGGGTTTTTGGTTGTCTATTCTTATCCATGGTAGTTGAGGTGGATGAAGGTAGATTAGACAATAATTTTTTTATACGGAGCATTAAAATGATCCAAGAACAGACTAGGCTCGATGTTGCCGATAACTCTGGCGCTCGTAGCGTAATGTGTATCAAAGTTCTCGGTGGATCGCATCGTCGTTATGCTGCAGTTGGCGATATCATCAAAGTTACCATTAAAGAAGCAATTCCACGTGGTAAAGTTAAAAAAGGTGATGTACTAAAAGCAGTAGTGGTGCGCACAAGAAAAGGCGTTCGTCGTCCTGATGGATCTGTCATTCGTTTCGATCGTAATGCATGTGTTATTTTAAATAATAACAGTGAGCAACCGATTGGTACGCGTATTTTTGGACCGGTCACTCGTGAACTTCGTTCTGAGAAGTTTATGAAGATCATTTCATTAGCACCAGAAGTACTGTAAGGAGCGGGTAATGGCAGCTAAGATCCGTCGAGAAGATGAAGTTATCGTGTTAACTGGTAAAGATAAAGGTAAACGCGGTAAAGTAAAAAGTGTTTTGTCTACTGGCAAAGTGATTGTTGAAGGTATTAATTTGGTGAAAAAACATCAAAAACCAGTACCACAACTTAATCAAGAAGGTGGAATTGTTGAACAAGAAGCAGCAATTAATGTTTCTAACGTGGCAATTTTCAACGCAGCTACAGGCAAAGCTGATCGCGTAGGCTTTAAGTTTGAAGACGGTAAAAAAGTCCGTTTTTATAAGTCTACTAATGAATTAATTAAGTAATTTGGAGTGTACGATGGCGAAACTGCATGATTACTACAAAGCACAGGTAGTAAATAAACTGCAAGAACAGTTTGGCTACAAATCTGTCATGCAAGTCCCTCGGATCGAAAAGATCACCTTGAATATGGGTGTGGGTGAAGCGATTACTGATAAGAAATTATTAGATAACGCGGTTGCTGATTTAGCAGCAATCAGTGGTCAAAAACCACTTGTCACTAAAGCACGCAAGTCAGTTGCTGGTTTTAAAATCCGTCAAGGGTATCCGATTGGTTGTAAGGTGACTCTACGTGGTGAGCGTATGTGGGAGTTTTTTGAGCGCTTAGTTTATATAGCTCTTCCTCGAACTCGAGATTTCCGTGGTTTAAGCGGTAAATCATTTGATGGTCGTGGAAACTATAGTATGGGTGTTCGTGAACAAATCGTTTTCCCTGAAATCGATTATGATAAAGTCGATCGTGTTCGTGGTTTAGATATTACTATCACAACTACAGCACAGTCAGACGATGAAGGCCGAGCATTATTATCAGCCTTTAACTTCCCATTTCGTAAGTAAGGTAGGGTATAATGGCTAAACAATCAATGATTGAACGCGATAAAAAACGCGTAAAGCTTGCAGAAAAATATTTTGCAAAGCGTCAAGAATTAAAAGCGATTATTTCTGATCTTAATGCATCAGATGAAGATCGTTGGAATGCGGTGCTTAAATTGCAAACGCTTCCTCGTGATTCTAGTCCATCACGTCAACGTCGTCGTTGTCGTCAAACTGGTCGTCCTCATGGCGTCCTTCGTAAGTTTGGTTTAAGCCGTATTAAAGTTCGTGAATCTGCCATGCGTGGTGAAATTCCGGGCCTTAAAAAGGCAAGTTGGTAATCCGGGGAGTGTTATAGATGAGCATGCAAGATCCTATTGCAGATATGTTGACTCGTATTCGTAACGGTCAGTCTGCGAATAAAGTTGCGGTCACCATGCCTTCCTCTAAGCTAAAAGTGGCAATTGCCAATGTGCTAAAAGAAGAAGGATATATCGGGGACTATAAAATTATTGGTGACACTAAACCTGAATTGGAAATTACATTAAAATATTTCCAAGGTAAGGCAGTTGTAGAAAGCATCAAACGTGTTAGCCGTCCAGGTTTACGTATTTATAAACGTAAAGATGAATTACCTAAGGTAATGGCTGGACTTGGTATTGCAGTTGTTTCTACTTCTAAAGGTGTTATGACAGATCGAGCAGCACGCCAAGCAGGTCTTGGTGGTGAAATTATCTGCTACGTAGCGTAAGGGAGAAAAAAATGTCTCGTGTTGCAAAAGCACCTGTCGTTGTTCCTGCTGGCGTAGAGGTTAAACTCGATGGTCAGGTAATTACGATTAAAGGTAAAAATGGCGAGTTATCTCGTTCAATAAATAAAGCTGTTGTTATTAATCAAGAAGAAGGTCAAATTAAATTTGCACCGCGTGATGGATTTGCTAATGCTTGGGCTCAAGCAGGTACTGCACGTGCATTGATTAACTCAATGGTGATTGGTGTTACTGAAGGTTTTACTAAGAAACTTCAGCTAGTAGGTGTTGGTTATCGTGCACAGCTTAAAGGCGATGCGGTTGGTTTGTCTCTTGGGTTTTCACACCCAATCGAGCACAAATTACCAGCAGGTGTAACCGCTGAATGTCCATCACAAACTGAAATTATTCTGAAAAGTGCAGATAAACAGTTGATTGGTCAAGTGGCAGCAGATATCCGCGCTTATCGTCGTCCTGAACCTTATAAAGGTAAAGGTGTTCGTTACGCCGATGAAGTCGTGCGTATTAAAGAAGCTAAGAAGAAGTAAGGTAACACTATGGATAAGAAATTGGCTCGTATCCGTCGTGCAACTAAAGCGCGTCGTAAGATGCATGAACTGCTAGCAACTCGCTTAGTAGTTCATCGTACTCCGCGACATATTTATGCGCAAATTATCGCACCAAACGGATCAGAAGTATTGGCAGCTGCTTCAACTCTTGAAAAAGCTATCAGTGAAAATTTAAAATATACAGGAAACAAAGATGCCGCTATTGCTGTAGGTAAGGCAATCGCAGAAAGAGCATTGGCAAAAGACATTAAAGATGTTTCTTTTGATCGTTCAGGTTTCCAGTATCATGGTCGAGTCCAGGCGCTAGCAGATGCTGCTCGCGAAGCTGGCCTACAGTTCTAAGGTAGGAGTTAAAGATGTCAAACATCGAAAAACAAGCTGGTGAACTGCAGGAAAAACTAATCGCAGTTAACCGTGTTTCTAAAACCGTAAAAGGTGGCCGTATTTTTAGTTTTTCTGCACTAACAGTGGTTGGTGATGGTAATGGTCGTGTTGGTTTTGGTTATGGTAAAGCGCGTGAAGTTCCAGCGGCGATCCAAAAAGCAATGGAAAAAGCACGTCGTAACATGATCAATGTTGCATTAAATAATGATACGTTACAGCACCCTGTTAAAGGCGCTCATACAGGCTCACGCGTTTATATGCAACCTGCATCAGAAGGTACAGGTATCATCGCTGGCGGTGCTATGCGTGCAGTTTTAGAAGTTGCTGGTGTTCGTAACGTACTTGCTAAAGCATATGGTTCTACTAACCCAATTAACGTTGTTCGTGCAACGATTGATGGTTTAGAGAATATGAAGTCACCAGAAATGGTTGCTGCTAAGCGTGGTAAAACCGTCGAAGAAATTTTGGGGTAATCAGCCATGTCAAAAACAATCAAAATTACACAGACTCGTAGTTCAATTGGCCGTTTACCGAAGCATAAAGCAACGTTACGTGGTCTTGGGTTACGTCGTATTGGTCATACTGTTGAGCGAGAGGATACTCCTGCGATGCGTGGTATGATTAACCAAGTTTATTACATGGTTAAAGTAGAGGAGTAATAGTAATGCGTTTAAATACTTTATCTCCTGCTGAAGGTTCAAAGCATGCACCTAAGCGTTTAGGTCGGGGTATTGGTTCTGGTCTAGGTAAAACAGGTACTCGCGGTGTGAAAGGTCAAAAATCTCGTTCAGGTGGTGGCGTTCGTCGCGGCTTTGAAGGTGGTCAAATGCCTTTATATCGTCGTTTACCAAAATTTGGTTTTACCTCACGTAAAGCACTAGTTACAGCAGAAGTTCGTCTTTCTGATTTAATGAAAGTTGAAGGTGATGTTGTTGACTTAAATAGCTTAAAAGTTGCAAATGTGATCAACTCACAAATTGAATTCGTGAAAGTGATGTTATCAGGTGAATTAACTAAACCTGTTAGTGTTCGCGGAATTCGTGTAACTAAGGGTGCGCAAGCTGCAATTGAAGCTGCTGGCGGAAAAATTGAGGAATAATTAGAAAGATGGCAAAGCAACCAGGATTAGATTTTCAAAGTACAAGAGGCGGTGGTAGTGAGCTTAAAAGACGTTTAGTATTTGTTCTTTTAGCGCTTATTGTTTTTCGTATCGGTTCTTATATTCCCGTTCCTGGTATTGATACTAAGGCGTTATCGGACTTACTTACACAAGCAGCCAGCAATGGTATTGTGGGGATGTTCAATATGTTCTCTGGTGGTGCTTTAAGCCGTGCTTCGATTTTTGCATTAGGAATTATGCCATATATTTCTGCATCGATTATTGTGCAGTTATTGACGGCAATTAATCCTAAACTTGCTGAATTGAAGAAAGAAGGTGAATCGGGTCGAAAGAAAATCAGCCAATACACTCGCTATGGCACTTTAGCTTTAGCGATTGTTCAGGCGGTCGGTATTGCGACGGGTTTACCTAATATTCCAGGTTATGGTCACGTTGTGATTAATCCTGGATTTTCTTTCTATTTTATTGCATCGATTAGCTTAGTTACTGGCACTATGTTTCTTATGTGGCTAGGTGAGCAAATCACAGAAAGAGGAGTGGGTAATGGTATTTCTATCATTATCTTTGCTGGTATTGTTGCTGGTCTTCCTCATGCAATATATGAAACAATTGAACAAGCTCGTTCTGGTTCATTACATCCGATTTTATTATTAGTTGTGGCTGCTTTAGTTATTGGTGTTACTTATTTTGTTGTGTTTGTTGAGCGTGGACAACGACGTATTGTTGTTAACTATGCCCAACGTCAACAAGGACGTCGTGTTTATGCGGCGCAAAGTACACACTTACCACTGAAGATTAATATGGCCGGTGTAATTCCTGCGATTTTTGCATCAACAATCATTATGTTACCATCAATGATGGCTTCTTGGTTTCAAGGAAATGGGGAAGGATGGAGATATGCTTTTGTTCTAATTGGACAATATCTGTCTCATGACCAACCGTTATATATGATTCTTTATGCAGCAGCAATTATATTTTTCTGTTTCTTTTATACTGCATTGGTTTTCAATCCTAGAGAAACAGCAGATCAGCTTAAGAAATCAGGTGCTTTTATTCCAGGTATCCGTCCAGGTGAACAAACAGCTAAGTATATTGATAAAGTAATGACTCGATTAACACTTGTCGGTGCTTTATATATTACTTTTGTATGTTTAGTCCCAATGTTCATGACTACAGCAATGAAAGTTCCAGTCCAATTTGGCGGAACATCTTTATTGATTGTCGTTGTCGTAATTATGGACTTTATGGCGCAAGTACAGACTTTAATGATGCCAAATCGTTATGAGTCAGTTTTAAAGAAGGCAAATCTTAAAGGCTATGGCCGATAAGATAGCCAGAAGTTACGGAGAAAAATATGAAAGTTCGTGCTTCAGTCAAGAAATTATGCAGAAATTGTAAAATCATTAAACGCAATGGTGTTGTTCGTGTTATTTGCGTTGAAGGTAAACATAAACAACGTCAAGGTTAATTTATTTAACTAAAAGTTGGGCTTTTGCATATTTTGCTTGCCAAAGTATAGTAAAGCTGGCTAGAATAGCCAGCCTAAATTTTTTGTAAACCTCCTGTTTGAGTATCCTGAAAACGGGCTTTTCAGTATGGGAGTGTTTACTGAACATTAACAAAAAATAGGAGTGCATAGTGGCCCGTATAGCAGGCATTAACATTCCTGATCAACAACACACTGTAATTGCTTTACAAGCAATTTACGGAATTGGTAGTACTCGTGCTAAAGTTATTTGTGCTGAAGCTGGTATTGCTGAAAATGTTAAGATCAGAGAACTATCTGAAGATCAGATTGAAACGTTACGTGAACAAGTTGCAAAATTTACTGTTGAAGGTGATTTGCGTCGTGAAGTAACAATGAGTATCAAGCGTTTATTAGACCTTGGTTGTTATCGTGGCATGCGGCATCGTCGTGGACTTCCAGTCCGTGGTCAACGCACTAAAACTAACGCTCGTACCCGTAAGGGCCCGCGTAAGCCAATCAAGAAATAATTGAGGTGATAAATAAATGGCAAAGACACCTGTTCGTACACGTAAACGTGTAAAAAAGCAAGTTTCTGATGGTATAGCTCATATTCATGCATCATTTAACAATACAATCGTAACTATTACCGATCGTCAAGGTAATGCGTTGGGTTGGGCAACCGCTGGTGGTTCTGGGTTCCGTGGCTCTCGTAAGTCAACCCCTTTTGCAGCTCAAGTTGCAGCAGAACGTTGTGCTGAAGCAGTAAAAGAGTATGGAATTAAGAATCTGGAAGTTATGGTAAAAGGACCTGGTCCTGGTCGTGAGTCTACAATTCGAGCATTAAATGCTGCGGGTTATCGCATCACTAATATTACTGATGTTACTCCGATTCCACATAACGGTTGTCGTCCACCAAAGAAACGTCGTGTTTAGTTTCATTAAACATTGAATGTTTTAGGATTATTGGAGAAATAAAATGGCAAGATATTTGGGACCTAAGCTCAAATTAAGTCGTCGCGAAGGAACAGATTTATTTCTTAAATCTGGTGTTCGTGCCGTAGATAGTAAATGTAAGTTAGAGCAAGCTCCTGGACAGCATGGCGCGCGTAAACCGCGTTTATCTGACTATGGTGTTCAGTTACGTGAAAAACAAAAAGTTCGTCGTATTTATGGAATTTTAGAACGTCAATTCCGTAACTACTATAAAAATGCAGCTCGTATAAAAGGCAATACTGGTGAAAATTTGCTAGGCCTTTTAGAGTGTCGTTTAGATAACGTTGTTTATCGTATGGGATTTGGTGCAACGCGCGCTGAAGCTCGTCAATTAGTTAGTCATAAAGCTGTTCTTGTTAATGGTCGTGTTGTGAACATCGCATCTTATCAAGTATCACCAGAAGATGTGATTAGTGTTCGTGAAAAATCTAAAAAACAAGCACGTATCAAAGCGGCTTTAGAATTAGCTGAGCAACGTGAAAAACCAACTTGGTTAGAAGTTGATGCTAGTAAAATGGAAGGTGTATTTAAGCGCTTACCAGAACGTTCAGATTTATCAGCTGACATCAACGAACATTTGATCGTCGAACTTTACTCTAAGTAAAGATTAGCACTTAAGAGAGGACATAATGCAGGGTTCTGTAACAGAGTTTTTAAAACCTCACCTAGTTGATGTTGTTCAATACAGCCAAACTCATGCTAAAGTGACTTTAGAGCCACTTGAGCGCGGTTTTGGTCATACGTTAGGTAACGCACTACGTCGCATATTATTATCATCTATGCCAGGATGTGCTGTAACCGAAGTTGAAATTGACGGTGTTCTGCATGAGTACAGTACTAAAGAAGGCGTTCAGGAAGATGTGCTGGATATATTGCTTAATTTGAAAAAATTAGCAGTTCGTGTACATAATAAAGACGATGTCATGTTAACTTTGAATAAATCAGGTATCGGTGCAGTCACTGCATCTGACATTACTCACGATGGTGATGTAGAAATTGTTAATCCTGATTTAGTGATTTGTCATTTAACTGATACTAATTCTTCAATCAGTATGCGTATTCGTGTACAACGAGGACGTGGTTATGTCCCTGCTTCTGCTCGTGTTAAGTCAGAGGATGAAGACCGACCAATTGGTCGTTTATTAGTTGATGCATGTTACAGTCCTGTTGAGCGTATTGCATATTCTGTTGATGCTGCTCGCGTGGAACAACGAACTGATTTAGATAAATTAGTGATTGATATGGAAACGAATGGAACAATCGATCCCGAAGAATCTATTCGTCGAGCATCAACCATTTTGGCTGAACAGCTTGAAGCTTTTGTTGATTTACGTGATGTACGTCAACCAGAAGTCAAAGAAGATAAACCGGAATTTGATCCAATCCTTTTACGTCCAGTAGATGATTTGGAATTAACTGTTCGGTCTGCTAATTGCTTAAAAGCAGAAGCAGTTCATTATATTGGTGATTTAGTACAACGTACTGAAGTCGAGTTACTCAAAACTCCTAATCTTGGTAAGAAATCTCTTACTGAAATTAAAGATGTGCTCGCTTCTCGTGGTTTATCTCTTGGTATGCGCCTTGAGAATTGGCCACCAGCAAGTATTGTTGAAGACTAAAATAAAATTTATATAAGAAGGATAAAGTTATGCGCCATCGTAAAAGTGGTCGTCAACTGAACCGAAATAGCAGCCACCGCCAAGCAATGTTTCGTAATATGACAAGTTCACTTGTTGAACATGAAATTATTAAAACTACATTGCCTAAAGCTAAAGAGTTGCGTCGTGTTGTTGAACCTTTGATTACGTTAGCCAAAAGCGATAGCGTAGCTAATCGTCGTTTGGCTTTTGCCCGTATTCGTGATAAAGATACAGTTAAAAAATTATTTTCAGACTTAGGTCCACGTTTTGCGAACCGCCCTGGTGGTTATGTTCGTATTTTAAAATGTGGTTTCCGTGATGGAGATAATGCACCAATGGCTTATATTGAGTTAGTTGACCGTCCCGCTGTTGAAGCAGATGCTACGGCTGAATAATTCATAAATCACATTGTTGATAATTAAAAACCGACCTAAGTGTCGGTTTTTGTTTTTTGATATTTGATTCTAAAAGCATTTGAAGTGAGAACTCGTCTCAAATGAAGAACTAACAGTTACGATGTATGGTTTTTACATTGACTAGACATAGAACATCAATAGTGAGGAGGCGGAGTTTCTTCGGTTGCACTTGCGATATTTGATATCTGACTAGCTTTTAATTTGTGAGATAATAACGTTAACTGTTCTTTTAATTTACTTACATCTGATTGAAGTGCTGTTACTGTTTGATTTAATTGTTCAATTGTCATTTCCTGAAAGGCCAATTTGGTTTCTAATATTTCTAGTTGCTGATTCATCGAAATCCCTGTTATGTCTTTATTGATTATGCAACGTATTGTAAGTAAAAATGAGCACTAAATCCACCTTCGTTCAGCAAAAGAAACATAACGACCTTTTCCAATAACGATATGATCGAGAATCCTAATATCAAAAAGATCACAGGTTTGTTTGATTTTCGCTGTAATTTTTTTATCTGCAAGACTTGGTTCAGCAATTCCAGAAGGATGATTATGTGCTAGGATAATTGCAGCGGCATTGCATTGTAATGCTCGCCTGATAATTTCTCTCGGATGGACCTCTACGGAATTATAAGTTCCAACAAACATTTCTTCTGACATAATAACGTTATTTCGGTTATCCAAAAAAATCACCATGAATATTTCTCGCTCTTTATTTGCCAATTGACTGGCTAAATAATGGTATGTGAGTGAGGGAGATGTCAGTAAATTTTCTTGTGTCATTTTCACTTTTAAATAGCGATTTGATAGTTCAACCACCGCTTTCAATTGCGTGTATTTGGCGGTACCTAATCCCTTTTTTTTACAGAATTCATTATGGCTTGCGTTAATTAAATGATAGAAAGAACCAAATTCATTCAGAATTTTCTGTGACAATAATAACACAGGTAAATTGCGTGTCCCTGTTCTTAGGAATAAGGCGAGTAATTCCGCATCAGTTAATGTTTCAACCCCAAACTTTAATAGTTTCTCTCTGGGCATAAGTGGATGTGTATAAGGTAGAGGCATATAATTCTACTTTAATTCAATCAAAAATAAATTATTACTCACTGAAGTAAGATACTTGATGATTCTTTGATAAAATTGTGGGGTATTTCCCAGAACGTTTAATCATTTTTCTTCAAATGAAAAAAAACGCACGTGAGGTGCGCTTTTAGAGAAAGATCTACAGATCAGATAGTACTTAGTGACTACAACCACATCCGCCATGACCACCGCCACAGCAGCCTTGATTATCTTCATCTTCACTATCACCACATCCGCAACCACCGTGTTCATGGCCGTGTTCACCGTGGATATGACCATGTGTGATTTCTTCTTCAGTTGCTTCACGTAATGCGATGATTTCAACATGGAAGTTAAGATCTTGACCAGCTAGCATATGATTGCCATCGATTGTAACGTTACCACCATCGATTGCTGTAATTTCTACAGGTACAGGACCTTGATCTGTGTCAGCTAAAAAACGCATACCGACTTCGAGTTCGTCAACGCCGACAAAAACATCTCGAGGAACATTTTGTACTAGGTTATCATTGTACTCGCCGTAAGCTTTGCTTGATTCTACCTCAACATCAAATTTATCACCAGCTTGATGCCCGTCTAATGCATCTTCTAAACCTTTAATCAGATTTCCTGTTCCGTGTAAATATTCTAATGGCGCGGTAGCTGTTGCCTCATCGACTAAAACGCCATCTTTAGTGCGAACTTGGTATGCTAAACTGACAACTGTGTTTTTTGCTATTTTCATTTGATCTCCAATAGATAATTAGCTCAAATTTACTGTATTGATAAATTTTAGCCGAAAAAATATCTGATGTATGCTATTTTCTACTATTTTTAAGTTAAATTAACAGAGGCTTATTTAATCGAATAAATATACGTAGGTTATTTTTCTTAAAATGGAAGTGATTTGAATTATTATATAATCAGGGTCGAGTAATTACCGCCCTGATAATTGTACAATGGATGTTAGTTTAGAATAAAAATGTGATTATTTAAGTTCTAATTCATTCATTGCTGCGATACTAAATCCGCCATCAACATGGACAACTTCACCAGTAATACCTGATGATAAGTTTGAACATAAAAATGCTGCGGAATTACCCACATCTTCGATGGTTACTGTACGACGAATTGGTGTTACTGATTCGCAGTGAGATAACATTTTTCTAAAATCTTTGATTCCAGATGCTGCAAGTGTACGGATTGGACCCGCTGAAATGGCATTGACTCTCACACCATCTGGTCCCATCGCATTTGCCATGTAGCGTACATTTGCTTCGAGTGAAGCTTTAGCAAGTCCCATTACATTGTAGTTTGGAATTGCTCGTTCTGCACCTAGGTAAGATAGCGTCAATAGTGCTGAATCTGGATTTAGCATTGAACGGCATGCTTTAGCCATTGCAACAAAGCTATAAGCGCTGATGTCATGAGCAATTGAAAAACCTTGTCGAGTAACGGCATTGACATAATCACCATCAAGTTGATCACTCGGTGCAAAACCGATTGCGTGGACAAAACCATCGAATTTATCCCACGTTTTTGACAATTCGGTAAATAATTCCTCAATGCTGTCATCAAATCCAACATCGCAAGGTAATACGATTTTAGAACCAAATTCAGCAGCAAACTCTTCAACTCGCCCTTTTAGTTTTTCGGTTTGATAAGTAAAAGCAAGCTCAGCACCTTCGCGATGCATCGATTGTGCTATCCCATATGCGATAGAACGGTTGCTTGCAACGCCAGTGACTAGTATACGTTTACCAGCTAAAAAACCCATAAATTATTCCTCTAATATTTACTTTGTGGGCGAAATGGTAACGGGTATAGGTGAACAAAGTCAACTGTGAGAGTATAAATTTCTTCTTAACTGTTTTGATTTCGAATTAGTTAAGATAGTAAACGACGTAAATTTATTTATTTTATTAAAAATCCTTAAAAAATGACTCTTTTTGATAGGTTTATTCTATTTCTAAATCCTACTAAAATACTCAAGTAAATACTTGACTAAATCTAATGGTTATATACAATGAGCGCATTAATTACGAGGATCTTTGAATGAAATTAACATCAAAAGGACGTTATGCGGTAACTGCAATGTTAGATGTTGCATTAAATTCTAGTTCGGGGCCGGTATCTTTAGCAGATATTTCAGAGCGTCAGGAAATATCCCTCTCTTACTTAGAGCAATTGTTTGCTAGATTAAGAAAAAGTGGATTGGTTGTAAGTGTGCGTGGACCGGGTGGCGGTTATATTCTTAGCCGGGACATGGATGAAATCGCAATTAGTTCAATCGTGAAAGCCGTTGATGAAACCGTGCATGCAACCAAATGCCACGGAGAACACGGGTGTCAAGGTGGGGTCAAATGTTTAACTCACACATTATGGAATGATCTTAGTGAGCGGATTGAGGATTTCTTAACAAATATCACGTTAAGCGAGCTGGTTAAAAATAAAGATGTACGGGCTGTTGCGGAAAGACAAAATACAATAGAGCATGTCATAATTAACTAAGAATATATAAAGTTTTAAATTGGGAGTCCTAGATGAAATTACCTATTTATATGGATTATGCAGCAACAACGCCTGTTGATCCAAGAGTTGCTGAAAAGATGATGAATTATTTAACCCAAGATGGTGTCTTTGGTAATCCAGCTTCTCGATCGCACCGCTTTGGTTGGCAAGCGGAAGAAGCTGTTGATATAGCACGTAATCAAATTGCTGATTTGATCGGTGCAGATTCCCGTGAAATTGTGTTTACATCGGGAGCGACCGAAGCTGACAACTTGGCGATTAAAGGTGCTGCACATTTTAATCAAAGTCGAGGAAAGCACATTATTACGTGTAAAACTGAGCATAAGGCTGTTTTAGACACATGCCGACAACTTGAGCGCGAAGGATTTGAAGTGACTTATTTAGCGCCAGAGTCAAATGGTTTAATCGATATTGACAAATTGATTGCTGCAATGCGGAGTGATACTACAGTGGTATCAATTATGCATGTTAATAATGAAATTGGTGTGATTCAAGATATTGAAAGAATCGGTGAAATATGCCGAGAAAAAGGGATAGTTTTTCATGTTGATGCAACACAAAGTGTGGGTAAGTTACCGATTGACTTATCAAAATTAAATGTTGATTTAATGTCTTTTTCAGGCCATAAAATATATGGCCCTAAAGGGATTGGAGGCCTTTATGTAAGGCGCAAACCACGCGTTCGTATTGAGGCTCAAATTCACGGCGGTGGTCATGAGCGAGGCATGCGCTCGGGTACCTTACCTGTCCATCAAATTGTTGGAATGGGTGAAGCTTATCGAATTGCAAAAGAAGAAATGTCAAAAGAGATGCCATACTTATTATCCCTCAGAAATCGGTTATGGGATGGCTTAAAAGATATCGAAGAAGTGTATTTAAACGGTTCATTAGAGCATGGTGTGCCCAATATTTTGAATATTAGCTTTGCTTATATTGAAGGTGAATCTTTAATGATGGCATTGAAAGATTTAGCTGTTTCATCGGGTTCGGCATGTACGTCTGCGAGCTTAGAACCCTCTTACGTGTTACGCGCACTGGGTTTAAATGATGAACTTGCACACAGTTCAATTCGCTTCTCTATTGGCCGCTTTACAACAGAAAAAGAGATCGATTATGTGATTAATCTAATTAAATCATCAATCGATAAATTAAGAGAGTTGTCGCCGCTTTGGGAAATGTTTAAAGATGGTGTTGATCTAACGCAAATCAAATGGTCTGCACATTAATTTAGGAGCAATATTATGGCATATAGTAAAAAAGTGGTTGATCATTATGAAAATCCGCGCAATGTAGGATCTTTTGATAAAAATGATCCCAATGTCGGTAGCGGTATGGTTGGCGCTCCTGCATGTGGCGATGTGATGCGACTTCAAATAAAAGTAAATAATGATGGCATTATTGAAGATGCAAAATTTAAAACTTATGGATGTGGTAGTGCGATTGCGTCAAGTTCTTTAGTAACCGAATGGATTAAAGGTAAATCGCTTGACGAAGCTCAAGCGATCAAAAATACCGATATTGCTGAGGAATTAGCCCTTCCACCGGTTAAAATTCATTGCTCAATTTTGGCAGAAGATGCGATTAAAGCAGCGATTGAAGATTATAAAAGTAAAAAGGAACAAGAGTAATGGCAATTAGATTGACCACTAGTGCAGCAGATAGAATTCACTCTTTTCTGGTTAATCGAGGAAAGGGTGTTGGACTTCGTCTAGGTGTCAAAACATCGGGCTGCTCTGGCATGGCTTATATTTTAGAATTTGCGGATCAAATTAATGATGATGATAGTATTTTTGAAGATAAAGATATTAAAGTAATCATTGATAAAAAAAGTTTAGTTTATCTTGATGGTACAGAACTTGATTTTGTTAAAGAAGGATTAAATGAAGGTTTTAAATTTAATAATCCCAATGCACGTAACGAGTGTGGATGTGGCGAAAGCTTTAACGTTTAAGTGGATTTTTAAATATGAATAATTACTTCGAACTATTTCAATTGCCCGTCAAGCTACCTGTTGATGTTTCACAATTAAATCAGCAGTATCGGCAGTTGCAAAGGCAGTATCATCCAGATAATTTTTCATTATCAACCGATGCAGAAAAGCGTGAAATGATACAAAAATCTGCGTTGATTAACGATGGCTATGTCACTTTAAAAAATCCGATCAAAGCGGCAGAATATCTCCTTACGTTACAAGGTATTAGCATTTCTGCTGAAAAAAATATCATTTATGATAATGATTTTTTAGAAGAACAATTTGAATTACGTGAAAAATTAGATGATATTGAATCTCAATCAGATTTTGCACAGCTAGATGGTTTTTATTCTGATATCGAACAACAAAAAACCGCAAAATATCATCAATTATTAGACGATATTGTTAAGCAAGATTGGCCAAGTGCACAGCAACAAATATATAAGATCCGCTACCTAGTTAAACTAATCGAACAAATCGAAAAGTTACAAGAAAAGCAAGATGCTTTATAATGAGTATAAAGCATTGCCCAATTTAGAGATACTATAATGGTACTATTACAAATTAGTGAACCTGGACAGACCCCAGAGCCTCATCAGCGTCGCTTGGCTGTGGGAATTGACCTTGGTACAACAAACTCATTAGTTGCAACAGTGAGAAGTGGTCAAGCTGATACATTGCCAGATTTGAAAGGGAATTCATTGTTACCTTCTGTTGTCAATTATGATGTTGATTACGATGATAATATTGTTATTAGTGTTGGTTATCATGCCAAACAAAAGGCGGCCGATGACTCTCGAAATACAGTCAGTTCGATTAAACGACTAATGGGACGGGGATTAGCTGATGTTGATTCGACATTGTTTCCTTATTCACTTGAAGCAAATGAAAATGGTGTACTTTTATTAAATTTGCCAAATTGTAAAGTTAATCCAGTCCAAGTCTCTTCAGAAATTTTACGTGCCCTTGTTGAACGGGCTAAATTAGCGTTAGGCGATGAATTAGATGGTGTTGTTATTACCGTTCCAGCCTATTTCGATGATGCACAAAGGCAAGCAACCAAAGATGCTGCAAAATTAGCTGGACTTCATGTATTACGTCTACTTAATGAACCCACTGCCGCAGCAATTGCATATGGTCTAGATTCAGGCAAAGAAGGTATTATTGCTGTTTATGATCTCGGTGGTGGAACATTCGATGTTTCAATTCTTCATTTAAATCGCGGAGTTTTTGAAGTCCTGGCAACCGGTGGCGACTCAGCATTAGGTGGTGATGACTTTGATTGGGTTCTCGTCAATTACATTAAAAAAGAGCTCGGGTTAGCGAAAATTATTGATCCTGATTTAAATCAGAAAATTATTAATCAAGTTGTTGATATAAAAATAGTACTGAGCGAACAATCATCCGCTGTGTTTAAATTAGGTGAACAATCACTGACGATTACAAGAGATCACTTTGAACAACTTATTGACCCTCTCGTTAAACGAACTTTACGCGTTTGTCGTCAGGCATTAAAAGATGCACAAGTAGATTTGGATGATATCACAGAAATTGTGATGGTTGGCGGCTCTACCCGTGTTCCACTGGTCAGAAAGTTAGTGAGTAATTACTTTGATAAAGAGCCATTAACGTCGATAGATCCTGATCGCGTTGTTGCAATTGGCGCTGCGATTCAAGCCGATATTCTCGTTGGAAATAAGCCTGATTCAGATATGTTATTGCTTGATGTTATTCCTTTGTCTTTAGGAATAGAGACCATGGGGGATTTGGTTGAAAAAATAATTCCGAGAAACAGTACCATTCCTTGCGCGAGAGCACAGGAATTTACTACTTTTAAGGATGGTCAAACAGCAATGATGATTCATGTATTACAAGGTGAACGAGAAACAATTACTGACTGCCGTTCACTGGCCAAATTTACGTTGAATGGTATTCCGCCGATGCCTGCTGGCGGCGCTCATATTCGTGTAACATTTCAAGTCGATGCCGATGGTTTATTAAGTGTAACTGCGATGGAAAAATCAACAGGAGTCGAAGCGGCAATACAGGTTAAACCGTCTTACGGGCTAACTGATAACGAAATTGCCAGTATGATCAAAGATTCGATTAATTATGCTGAAATTGATAAAAAAATAAGGCAACTTTCAGAGCAAAGAGTAGAGGCATCGAGAGTATTAGAGAGTTTACAAACAGCACTGAATAAAGACTCTGATTTATTAGATAAGCTGCAATTACAGGCGATTTTAGAGGCGACAGAAAAGCTAAACAGACTTATAACATCAGATAATAGTGAGGCGATTGCCGCTCAAATCAAAATTATCGATAATATGACTCAAGATTTTGCTACAAAGCGCATGGATAGGTCTATTCGACAGGCCTTAACAGGTCAACGTGTTGATCAAATATAACTAGTGGGATTATTATGCCTAAGATTACATTTTTACCGAATGCTGAACTTTGTCCTGAAGGCAAAACCGTTCAGGCAGAAGAAGGCGAATCGATTTTAGAGGTTGCTTTACGTAATGATATAGAAATTGAACATGCTTGTGAAATGTCTTGCGCGTGTTCAACATGTCATTGCATAGTGCGAAAAGGATTTAACTCTCTTGAACCTAGCGATGAACAAGAAGATGACATGCTAGATAAAGCTTGGGGCGTTGAGCCCGAAAGTCGGCTAAGCTGTCAAGCGCGGGTAACTAACCAAGATTTAGAAGTGGAAATTCCAAGATACAGTTTAAACCATGCAAAAGAAGATCACTAACTCATTATAAAAATTAATAAAATGTGTTTTAATTAGCAGATATCTTTAAGATGATCTGCTTATCTTGTTTTATAGCAAGTTTTTAATGCAAATGTTTAAGACATTTAGTTTTGATTGGGGTTAATGGATGAAATTGATGATACGTTTTGTTTTTGTTGCTACCTTACTTTTAACGAGCTTTGTTTTCGCAAGTCCTTCTCAGCAAGATCTGCGTTTACGTTATCAGACATGGCTAACAAACTCGCCATTATTAAGTTTTGATGAACAGCAAAAAAGTGTTGATTCATTAAAGGAGTATGTTCTTTATCCTTACGTTGAAATGCAATTTATACAAAATAATTTGAAGATGGTGTCAGCTGAATCAGTCACTGACTTTGTGAAAAAACATAGCGATTTTCCATTAACTAGCACATTAATCCAGCAGTTTCTTGCTGAGTTAACCAACCGACAAGACTGGCAAGCGATTAAGTCATTTCCTCATGATAATTCTGTTGCTTCAATTTGTCGCTATCAATATGCATTATTCCAATTAGGCGAAAAGCAACAAGCCTTTGAACCACTAAAGGGGCTCTGGCTGACAGGAAAAGAATTACCATCGGCATGTGATCCATTATTGAATAGCTGGACTTTGGATGGAAATAAAACCGCCGATCTTATTTTATTGCGCATTGAGCTTGCGATTAAACAAAACAATATCAAGTTAGCGCGTTTACTAACAAATCAACTTCCAGAAAATTATAAATCAACGAAAACGAATTTATTGGCACTGCTCGATAATCCTAAAAAATTACCGGATTTTTCAAAAAATATTCATCAAAGTTCATTTACAAAAAGCATCGTATTAACGTTATTTCCTCGGTTAGTTAAATCTGATGTGGACTTAGCTAAGACAGTAATGCCAGTCTTAATAAAACAACAAAGCTTCACTGAAGAGGAGCAAAAAAGACTAGAATACAGTATAGCGAATGCTTACTTTTCCGATTCAGTGACTGATGAACAAGCTCGTTGGCGCGATGAAGTCATTTTGAAAAGCCATGAAACTCCCTTAGTTGAAAAACGAATCCGTTTATCGATTGATCAGTTCAATTATGGTGACATTGCCTATTGGTTGGGGCAGTTAACCCCACAAGAACAGCTGAAAGAAGAATGGCAATTTTGGCAAGCAAGGGTTCTTTTAAACGCGCATAAAGATAGTGAAGCGAATGCTATTTT
>JAVSBY010000073.1:20974-25027 GCA_031960925.1 Gilliamella sp. CRA003912 | reverse complement strand
TTTTTGTATATAATATTCCGCTAATTTGATGATTTTATTTAATGATATGATTGACGATTTTTCTCAACAAAGCTATAGCCAGCAACTAGAAAATAAGACTGAACGTTTGAAGCAAATTTTATCAGAATTTTGTTTACCTAAGTTAGTTACCTTTGCTTCGCCTACAAGCCATTACCGTATGCGCGCTGAATTTCGAGTGTGGCATAATGGTTTAGATCTGTATCATGTTATGTATGATAAAAAAACCAAAAGGCGGGTTAAGATTGATGATTTCCCAATTGCAACGCTGCTCATCAATCAGGCCATGAAAGCCATAGTTCCCCTTTTACAGCATAATCAAGTGCTCAGACATTTATTGTTTCAAATTGATTATTTATCAACGCTCAGTGGGCAGCTTCTTATTACGCTGCTTTATCATAAAAAATTGGATGATGAGTGGATTTTAGCCGCAAAAAATTTAAAAGCACAGTTGAAACAGCAGGGTTTGGACGTCAATATTGTTGGGCGTGCAACTAACCAAAAAATCGCTATTGATGTCGATTATGTGGATGAATGTTTGACGGTTCTGGATAAACAATTTATCTACCGGCAAGTTGAAAATAGTTTTACACAGCCTAATGCCGCGGTCAATATTCATATGTTAACTTGGGCAACTGAGGTAACTAAAGGTTCATCCGGTGATTTACTTGAGTTTTATTGTGGCAATGGCAATTTTTCAGTTGCTCTTGCTCATAACTTCCGCCGAGTACTGGCAACTGAAATTGCTAAAGCATCGGTTTATTCTGCGCAGCATAATATTGCGGCTAACCAAATTGAAAATTTAGATATTATCCGTCTATCGGCAGAAGAGTTTACTGCGGCAATCAAAAAAGAGCGTGAATTTAAACGACTGAAAGGCATTTCGCTTGATGATTATCAGTGTAACACGGTATTAGTCGATCCACCTCGTGGTGGATTAGATGATAACACGATTGAAATCTTGAAATCCTATCAGACAATTATTTACATATCATGCAACCCTGTTACACTTGGCGATAATTTGCACGAATTATGCAAAACGCATCAGATAGCTAATATAGCCCTGTTTGATCAATTCCCTTATACTGAACACATCGAAAGCGGCGTAGTTTTATGTAAAAAAATGTAATTTTATATATCTAAAATCATATCTATTTGTTAATATATGTAACGAGTATCTTTATTAATGAATTATGACGATTCATTAATACTTGTGAGTAGGTTATTTTAGATAAAAAAATACCCTAGTAAAAACTAGGGTTGCATTAAATTGCAAGGAATGGATGAAAGGAAATAAAACAATGAAACAATATTATCTAGCCTCATGAATCATTGTGTTATTACTATAACAAAAACAACCAAACTAAATAGTGACAGAAAAATGACAAAAAAGTCATTTTTCTGTCATTGTTGCATTGGTGTCAATCATTTATTCTAATCTGCTATTATCTTATTTAGATAATCTTATATGATAAGTTAAGGAAATGCTCAGAATGAAGTTATTAGTTGTTGAAGATGAACTTAAAACTGGGGAGTACCTTCGTCAAGGTCTAGTTGAATCTGGTTTTATTGTTGATTTAACAAACAATGGTTTAGATGGTTACCATCGAGCGATGACTGAAGATTATGATCTTATTATTTTAGATGTCATGTTACCCGATATCAGTGGTTGGAAAATTGTTCAGTCTTTGCGGGAAGCTGGAAAAGAGGTTCAAATTATATTACTTACCGCGATGGGTAGCGTTGAGGATAAAGTGAAGGGACTCAATTTAGGCGCCGATGACTATCTTGTCAAACCTTTTTCGTTTGCAGAATTACTTGCTCGTATCAAATCTCTCTTAAGACGTAATGTTCCTCAAGTTAATTACAACCAATTAGAAATCGCTGATTTGGTCATGGATTTGCCCAAAAGAACGGTACATCGCTCCGGTAAGCGCATTGAACTGACAAACAAAGAATTTTTATTATTAGAGTATTTTTTACGTTCTCCCGGTGAGGTTCTACCGCGTTCATTAATTGCATCGCAAGTGTGGGACATGAATTTTGATAGTGATACCAATGTAATTGATGTTGCTATTCGCCGATTACGCAATAAAATTGATTCCCTGTTTGAACCTAAATTAATTCATACTGTGCGTGGTATGGGATACAAACTCGATGTACTAGAGCATGAAGCTGACTAAACGAATATCATTTCGCTTACCTCTTAACATATGTTTATTAACATGTGGTTTACTTTATTTTTTAAGTTACCTTATTGAGCATTCATTTGAGAAGTATTCAGTTGAGCAAAATGTGAATGAATTAAGTTCGGTAATTTACTCAATTGAAAGTGAGCTTTCGTATTTTTCGCCCACGCAGCGTAACGATGAATTAACTCAAAACTTGCTGCTTATCCTGACAGGCCATCACCGTTTATTTGTTTATATTCTTGATGAATCAGGTAAAGTGATTTATCGAACGCGTGGACCAAATTTGTTGCTTACACAGTCTAACAGTAACTTTGATAAAGTGATGACCTCTCGCTCAACATTTACCTGGGATATCGATAATTATTCATATCGTGTGGCAGCATCGAAATTAAACCTGGATAACGGTAAACAATTTATCACAATCGTTGCAATTAATCGTGATGTCCAAATGGAATTTATCAACCGATTGCACGATGGACTGCGATTATTGATGTTTCTTGCTTGCATCACCGCATTGATTACCACCTTAATTGCAATTTATTTTACTCAAAGACCGTTTAATGCATTAATTAAAAAAATCGAGTTAATCAATTCTCAAAGCCTTGATGAGCGTATTCCCTCGTCTTCAGTTCCCTCTAAATATGTCTCGCTGGTCGAGGCGTTCAACGATATGCTTAATCGCATGCAAGATGTGTTCCAGCGTCAACATAATTTTATTGCCGATATAGCGCATGAAATGCGCACCCCTATTACCAATTTAACAACGCAAACACAAATCGCACTTAACAATGCAAGAACCAAAAATGAATATCGCGAAATCTTGTATTCGAATTTAGAAGAATATGAAAGAATGTCTCAAATGATTTCTGATATGTTTTTCTTAGCTCAAGCGGATAATAAAGAGCTTATTCCTAATCTTGAGGACATTGATGTTGTCAATACGATGGCGATGATGTGTGATTATTTTGAGCCGCTAACAGATGAAAAAAATATTTCGATAAAGCTCGAAGGCAGTTGCTGTCATATTCAGGGTGATAAAATGATGCTTAGGCGCGCTATAGCGAATATTTTATCGAATGCGATCCGCTATACTCCTGAAAATCAACATATTATTATTTCACTCAATCAAATTAATGAAAAAAGAGTCAAAATTGAAATTTCAAATCCGGGAATAAAAATCGAGTCAAAGCATTTACCCCATTTGTTCGATCGTTTCTACCGTGTGGATGAATCACGTCAACGTAATGGAGAGGGCGCTGGAATTGGGCTTGCGATCGTTAAATCCATCATTGATGCACATCAAGGTTTTATATTTGTAGAGTCCGATGATGTCTGCACTAAATTTACACTAAGCTTACCCGTTTCAATGAATTAGTCAGTATCATAATCACTCATGAGTAAGTTTGCTGCGGCATAAGCCGCTTTATCTCTAAGCGCCTCTGGAACTTTTTCACTCATCGATATTTCATTCAATATTTGCATGACGCTCCCGAGGGCATCGTCTACGTACCCAAGTTCATTGCTGCCAATTTGAGAATATTTTTCTCGGATAAGTGCGCAGTATTTATTCATAATATGTTGTCATCCTTTATATTCGTATTTTGAGTGTGTTGAACTATTTAACGCGCTATTAGATCAAATCAGACAATTTTTGATATACCTGTTTTGATGTTATAGATTGCATTTTTTTATCCTGAGAGATAATGCTGCACTGATTTTGTCCATATCCCCCGATTAATTGTGGGTCAGTTTGTCCAAATAAGGTGATATTAGGGCGATCTAAGGCGGCAGCTAAGTGGCTCAATCCAGTATCCACCGATACTACTGCTTTTGCTTTTGCAAT
>JAVSBY010000073.1:4784-20874 GCA_031960925.1 Gilliamella sp. CRA003912 | reverse complement strand
ATCTAATCCGTGTTTGGGACCGATTGCTTTATGAGTAATAAGTAATGCACTTTTAATTAATCCTTGTGCATCAATAATACAGTCATAGTGTTGGCGTCTTAGTCGTTGTATAAAATCATGGCGTTCTTGCCTAATTTGTTTTGCAAACCACTGTTTTCTCCAGCGACGTATAGCAACAGGAATTACGTTATCGACTGCGAAATGCCAACTTGGAATTTGTGCAAATCCTTCTTCAACCACCCAGTCGAACGTGACATTAGGTAGACAAGTTGTTGCGTCAGTTAATGCAGGCAAAGTATGTAACACATCACCCATTGATGAGGTTTTAACGACTAATATACGCATGGTTATTGGCTCTTTTCACAGCGGTGCATCAGGTTCATCAACGTTTCAAATACGTTATTAGGATCAATATCAATCAGACTTTGATGATACCCTTGTTCACCATCGCCTTTACGGATTCGGTGATAGCCCGTTGCTAATCGGATCACTTGCGCTTTATCTGATAATGGTGGCGTAAAATCCGGACTGCTTGGTCCATAAAGTGCAACAAGTGGACGATCTAATGCCGCCGCAATGTGCATTAATCCTGAATCATTGGTGACAATCGCTTTACATGCCGCAATCAATGCAACCACCTGTTCTAACTGCGTTTGACCGGCGAGATTGATGCAGTGATCACTGAGTGTCATTTTTGCCATAATTTGTTTGCCAACTTCGCAATCTTTGGCTGAGCCAAAAATTAACACTTTAGCGTGCTGCTTAATAACCTTATCGGCTAAAGCGGCATAGTGATAATCTGGCCACCTTTTTGCTGGGCCAAATTCAGCACCTGGACAAAAACCAATTAGCGGGGCTTTGTTATCAATATTAAAATTTGATAATGCAAGGTTAATCTCATCTTGGGTTACTTGTAATTTTGGCCACAATAATGGTTTGGGCAAGTCACTCGCTGTTTTAATATTATCCTGTGGATAAGCTAACGCTACGTAACGTTCAACCATTAGAGGAAAATCCAGTTTATTAAGCTGACGAATGTCATTTAATAATCCATAGCGCATCTCTCCTTTCCATCCGGTTCGTTTCGGAATTTTAGCAAAAAAGGGAATCAACGCTGATTTAAACGAGTTAGGTAAGACAATAGATTGATGATAATGGCTTTGTCGGAATTGTTTCCCAAGTTGGTAACGTTTAGTTAATGCCAGCTCACCATGCCCTAATGGCATGGTAATTGCCTGATTAACCTCAGGCATTTTATTAAGTAATGGACGACACCAAGCCGGGGCAATCACATCGATTTGGTTGTCTGGATTAATCTGCTTTAAGGTTCGATAAAGGCTTTGTGACATCATCATATCACCCACCCAAGATGGGCCAATAATCAATGTTTTCATATTGCAATTCCTTTATTTATTGTTCATTCAGCCATTTCATGTATTTTTGGGTTCCTTCACTCACTGTTTGGAACTCAATTGGGCAGCCTGCTTGTCTAAAATTAGTCAAATCAGCTTGAGTGAATGTTTGGTAACGGCCTTTTAAATGGTCAGGGAACGGGATATAGTCAATTTCACCTTTTTGATGATAAGCTAAAACGGCATCAGCAACGGCTTGAAATGATTCAGCACGGCCTGTCCCACAATTGAAAATACCTGAGATGTTATTTTTCCAAAACCATAAATTAACATCAACCACATCTTCAACATAAATAAAGTCGCGTTTGAACGTGTCACTGCCTTCAAATAATTTTGGCTTCTCATTTTTATTGATTTGCTCATTAAGATGAAAAGCAACGCTTGCCATGCTGCCTTTGTGTGATTCGCGGGGTCCATAAACATTGAAATATCGAAATCCGCATACTTGAGATTTTGCTTCAGGTAAGATTCTTCTGACGTATTCGTCGAACAGTAATTTTGAGTAGCCGTAAACATTTAATGGCTTTTCAAACTGTCTATCTTCGATAAAATTATCACTGCGTCCACCGTAAGTTGCCGCTGATGAGGCATACATAAAAGGCACATCAAAATCTAAACAGTAATGCAAAAGATCTTTAGAATAGGCATAGTTATTATCCATAACAAATTTACCATTCCATTCGGTGGTCGATGAACACGCACCTTGATGAAAAAGGGCCGTTGCACCGAAATTTTCGCCAGCGACAATTTCCGCTATAAAATCGTCTTTATCCATGTAATCAAGAATATTAAGATCGACCAGATTAGAAAATTGTGTGCCGTTAGTTAAATCATCAACCACTAAGATATCATTGTATCCTTGTGCGTTTAATCCTTTCACAATATTGCTACCAATAAATCCTGCGCCACCTGTGACTATGATCATGTTATGTTTCCTTTACTGACTTAAATTGATGACTCTATAATACCGATTTCTTTACGCTTTTTCGAGTGTTGATTTATGTTTATCGATGCAAGTGTAATAATAAAATTGAAGAGAGACGTTGAATTGAGATAAGTATCATGCTGCTCAGCAGTGTTGCTGTTGCAGCATGATAAAACAAGTGTTGATTAGTGAATGATTTTGGCTAAGAAGTCTTTAGCTCGGTCAGATTGCGGATTGGTGAAGAATTGAGTCTTTGAGGTATCTTCAATAATTTCACCTGCGTCCATAAAAATAACGCGGTGCGCTACTTTACGCGCAAAGCCCATTTCGTGAGTAACAACCATCATAGTCATGCCTTCATAAGCCAGTTCAACCATAACATCTAACACTTCATTCACCATTTCAGGATCAAGTGCCGAGGTTGGTTCATCAAATAACATGACAATCGGATCCATGCATAATGCTCTAGCAATGGCGACGCGCTGTTGCTGTCCGCCGGAAAGTTGAGCAGGGTACTTATCCGCATGAGCAAGTAATCCAACGCGATCTAAAAGGCTGCGCGCTTTTTCATGTGCTTCTTCATCGGCACGACCTAACACCTTAATTTGCGCTAAGGTTAGATTTTTTAAAATAGTTAAATGTGGAAACAGTTCAAAATGTTGGAACACCATGCCGACTTTAGAGCGGAGTTTAGCTAAGTTGGTCGCTTTGTCGGTAATATCAGTTTCACCGATAATAATCTTCCCTTTTTGTACTGGTTCAAGACCGTTAACGGTTTTTATTAGTGTTGATTTGCCTGAACCTGAAGGGCCACATACTACCACAACTTCGCCTTTATTAACGCGAGTTGTACAATTGTTTAAAACTTGGAACTGTCCGTACCATTTTGATACATTTTCTAAGGAGATCATCGATTTATCCCTTTTCTAAAATAATTAACTAAACGAGATGCTGTGAAGCAAATCACAAAATAACTGGCGGCTGCAAAAATAATCATTGAATATTTAACGGTGCCACCTTGTACATAACCAATTTGAGTTACGCTTGCGCCAAAGAGATCAATCAGGCTCATAACATAAACTAAAGATGTATCTTGGAATAAAATAATTCCTTGTGTTAGAAGCAGCGGTATCATTGATCTAAATGCTTGTGGCAAAATAATAAGCTTCATTGCTTGTGCTTTTGTCATACCCAAGGCATAAGCTGCATGATATTGACCTTTGGCAACGGCATTGATCCCTGCGCGGATAATTTCCGAGTAATAAGCCGCTTCAAATAAGGCAAAAGCAATCATGGCAGATGCGATTCTCACGTCTGCATAAGGGGGCAGATTGAAAACATATTTAATCGCTTGTGGCAGCGCCAAATAGAACCAAAGCAACACTAATAATAGTGGAATTGATCGAAACAAGTTAACATAAGTTTTGGCAAACACATTAAGAATCTTGCTATTTGATAAACGCATTAAAGCAAGTACGGTTCCCCAAACAATCCCAACAAAAACGGCTATGAAAGTAATTTTCGTTGTTAACCATAAACCGCTGAGTAATAATTCGTAGTTTTCTAATACCAATGAAGGTATAGCTGCAATCCAATTAATTAACTGCATTGTTATCCTCCATTTGACATATTAGGTAAACGTGTACTTTTTTCGACAACACGCATAATTGCAATCACACTATAGTTAATTAACATGAATGCTAATGTGACACTGCAAAGTATTTCAATGATGCTGTTAGTTGATTCATTAATTCTATCGATTTGTCCGATGAGATCAATGAGTCCAATGGTTGATGCAACCGATGAATTCTTAATGATGTTAGTCATTTCAGACGTCAGCGGCGGGATGATTCGTCGATAGGCATTAGGTAACAAAATATGCCAATAAATCTGAAGGTTTGAAAGTCCAAGGGCTCGGCCTGCATATTTTTGACCTTTTGGTAAGGTTTGAATGCCGGTTCTAACTTGCTCAGCTATACGCGCCGAGGTAAATAAACCTAATGCTAACGCTGCAACAATAAATGAACTAATATTTGGTGATAAATCTTGCATAAACCAGGATTTAAGGCTACCTGTTAACAATTCAGGCATTAACATGTACCAAAGAAACATTTGAACCAGCAGTGGAATGTTTCTAAATAGTTGGATATAAGTCGCTGCAAATTTATTGAGAAATTTGTTATCCAAAGTACGACAAATCCCCACTAGTGATCCCAGCATAAAGGCGATAATCCAAGCGGTTACAGCAAGCAGTGCCGTCACTTTTATTCCGTCTAAAAGCCAGTTTAAATAAATTCCATCACCGTAGGGAGTGGATTCAAAAAGTAATGTCCAATTAAAACTCATAATTATAAATTCACTAAATTAAATTGTGTATTAAATATAAACAAAATGACGATTAATCGTTAACTTATTCATCAATACCCACCGTTACTCGATACCGTTTGATGAAAGGATTACACCTTTTATCTTGATGCCGAGCAATTGAATTGGGTATCAGCAAATAGGGAACGTATTAATCTAATGCTTTATCATTAGGGTTTGCAAACAATTCGACCATTTTAGGTGAAATCTCAAGATACATGTTCGCATTTTTAGGTGGTACAGGTTTCGTGAACCATTTATTGTAAGATTCTAATGCTTTGCCTGATGTTTGCGCTTGTGCAATGGTTTTATCCATCAATTGTTTAAATTGGGTATCACCTTTTCTTAGCATACAGCCGTAAGCTTCGTAAGATAGTGGTTCACCAACAATTTTCCATTCACTTGGATTAATGGCGCGAGAACGCTCACCAGCAAGCAGTGCATCATCAATCACAAAGGCAGAAGCACGCCCAGTTTCTAACGCATTAAATGCATCACCGTGATCTTTTGGCGTTATAATTCGGATGCCAAGATTTTCTTTGCTACTGATTTGATTAAGACGGATTTCAGATGTGGTTCCCGCTGTTGTTACCACATTTTTACCTTTCAAATCTTCAAGACCATTGATATTGCTATCGGCTTTAACTAAGAAACGAGTCCCAACGATGAAAATAGTATTTGAAAAGCTGACATTTTTTTGACGTTCAAGATTATTAGTTGTTGAGCCGCACTCAAAATCGTAAGTATAATTGTTAAGCAGTTGAATTCGCGTTTTTGACGTGACAGGTAAATATTTCACTTTAAGATTAGGCATGTCCAGCTCTTTTTTGACTGCATCAACAATCAAATCAGAATAATCTTGTGAATAACCGATGATATTTTGATTTTCTCCGTAATAAGAGAACGGAATTGAAGATTCGCGATGACCAACAACAATTACACCACTTTCTTTAATTTTAGCTAATGTGCCGCTCAGTTCTTCTGCAACAGCCGCACCACTCATTAGTCCTAACATTGTTAATGATAATACTAATTTTGCTAATTTGGTTTTTTTCTTCATTCTCATCTCCTTTTATTGGATTTGTATCATATTAAATATATTTAATATTTTTACAAAGGGAACCTATTATAACTTATTTTTGCCGATAACAGTACTTTTTACTGTTTATTTGTCTATATCATAATGATAAGTAACCATATAATATAAATAAATAAGAGATTATGCTCACTGAATTTAGCTTTAATTTTAGTCAAATTTGCGATGCCAACTAAACGCGAATATCAGTGAGTTTTGAACTACAGTGACTAGCATAATGTAGCAATAATTATGCCAGTATCTGTATTATGATCTTTTTTTAATAAAAAGGAAGCTTATCATCAAAAATAATGCAGCGAAATAAGGGATGTCACCCCATTTAGCATAAGGCGTGAGTCCTGTTGAAGGGGATAATTTTTCTGTTAAAACTGCCGTTTCAAATTGCGGGAGTTGTTTTATAATCTGACCATTTTGATTGATGATTGCCGTGATACCATTATTGGTACTACGGATGAGAGGGCGACCAAATTCTAACACTCTCGCCTGCGCCATTTGCAGATGTTGCCAAGGACCAATACTGTCGCCAAACCAAGCATCATTTGAAACAGTTAATAAAAAATCGGTATCGGATTTAAAATTTTGATGCATTAGTTGCGATAAAATGACCTCATAACAAATTGCAGTGGTGAATTTGAAATTTTTCATGATAAGTTGAGGTTGTTTTTCAGGGCCTGGCGTCATTGATGACATGGGAATATCGAGTAATTGCGCTACCGGTTTTAAGAGATTTTCAAACGGCGTAAACTCACCAAATGGGACAAGATGATGTTTTTGATAGCGATTTTGAGTCGGATACTGATAAGGTGCGTTATCACCTAACACAAGCAAGGTATTATACACATCCCCTTCATTGTCATAGATATCACGAGGGCGATAATCAATAATCCCGACAGCCACTTCAGTATTGTTTGCTCTTGCTAGGTTGTCTAAACGTTGCAAAAATGGTTGCTCATCAAGTTCATAATCGGTGATACTGGCTTCAGACCAGATAATGATATCGCTATTTTTTAAGTTATTTTGAGTCAATGAGCCATAAACGTTGAGGGTATTTTCTAACTGCTCGCGTGACCAGCGCAGCGACTGTTCGATATTACCTTGCACAAGCGTGATGTTAACAGCACGGCTACCATCAGTTTGTGTCCAGTTGATATTGCTGAGTTGGAGTGGTGCAAAAAAGAGTAATAAAAGTGCAGTTATTGCACCAAAAAAGGGCTTACGGTTCTCAACTTGTTTAAACGAATAGACAGCATAAATGACTAATCCACATAGGCAGCAAGTTATCAAGTTAACCCCATCAATACCGATCAACGGAAAATAACTGCGCAGTGGGCTGTCAAGTTGGCTATAACCCAGTTGTAACCAAGCAAAACCATTCATGATAGAGCCCCGTAAAAATTCGGTACATTGCCAAATAACTGGGGCGAATAAAACAAGTTGTTTGAATGAAAAAGAGGGCGCAAAGCGATCTCCCGCTCTTAATAGTAACGCAAAGAGCATAGGATAAATCGCCAGATACATAATAAGTAGGGCTAACACGATAATGGCTAAAAAGGCGGGGAGATCGCCATATTGGCGAATACTGATGTAGATCCAGTGAACACCACACGCAAAATAGGCTATCGCCCAGCTAAAACCGAGTAACATCGCTTGTTTTTTCGATTTATCACTGATAAGCCATAGCAGACCAATAAAAGAAACAAACGATAATGGCCAGAGATGAAAAGGGGCATAGCTAAACACAGCGATGCCACCAAACAACACGCTCAATAAGCAGGATTTAAGCATTATCAGGTAACTCTAAATTGGGCACAAGTCCCCCCTCTGGGATTGTCACGTGCACTTGAATGATACGACGACGATCAACGATAGTCACTTTAAACTGATAATTTTCAATCATAACCGTTTCACCTCGAATCGGTAAACGTCCGAAATGTTGCATAACAAGTCCACCAATGGTATCCATTTCATCATCACTAAACTCAGTACCAAAAATTTCATTGAAATCTTCAACCGGGGTTAATGCTCTGACACTGTAGACCGAAGGCGTTAAACGGCGAATATCACGATCTTCGACTTCATCATATTCATCTTCAATATCGCCAACAATGAGTTCCAATATATCTTCGATGGTAACCAGACCAGATACGCCACCAAATTCATCAATCGCGATAGCCATATGATAACGCTGCATTCTAAACTCTTTTAGCATGTGATCAACGCGTTTACTTTCGGGCACGACAACCGTTGGCCTCAAAATGCTTTTTAAATCGAATGTTTCTGTGTCTTGGCGCATGAACATTAATAAGTCTTTTGCCAGTAAAACCCCTTCAATATGATCTCTGTCTTCACTGATGACCGGGTAGCGTGAATGTTTATGTTCAAAAATAATATCTAGACATTCATCAAGATTGTAGTTGTCTTTAATTGTGACAATTTGCGAGCGAGGGATCATGATATCGCGTACACGCTGCTCAGCAATGTCCATGACACCTTCAATCATGTCAAAGGTATCGGGATCGATAAGTTCCTTTTCCTGCGCGTCACGAATGACTTTAATTAAGTCATCTTTATCTTTAGGCTCGGCATTAAATAACTGGCTTAACCATAAACTGAATCTTCTTTTCGGTTTCTGGTGATTATCATCACTCATTGGCTTATTCCTTTCTGTTCTTTTTAATGTAAATGCGGTTTGTCAACTACGGCTATCTGTAACTGTCTTGATTTCGATAAACATACAATAGTTATTCGTCAATCACTTGATAAGGATCATCAAATCCTAACTGTTTCATGATGTCTATTTCGATATTTTCCATTTCTTCGGCCTCATCGTCAATAATGTGATCGTATCCTAATAAATGCAAGCAGCCGTGCACAATCATATGAGCCCAATGTGACATCAATGATTTGTGCTGTTCTTTAGCTTCGAGTTCAACAACTTGCTTACAAATGATGAGATCACCGAGCAAGGGAACATCAATGTCGACCGGTGATTCAAATGGAAAAGATAACACATTTGTGGGTTTATCTTTATGACGATAAGTCTTATTGAGCATTTGACTTTCAGGTTCATCAACAATGCGAATGGTAATTTCAGCCTTATCCATAAACTGTGGCAAAATCACGTCTAACCACGTGATAATTTGTGATTCGCTAGGTAAGTTCTCGCTTTGTTGAGTGGCAATTTGTAAATCTAAAATGATAGCGTTCATCTATTTTTTATTCTCGGTGATAAGGATGATTAGCGGTTAAACTCCAAGCGCGGTATAAGCTTTCAGCCACAATAACGCGTACGATTGGATGTGGCAAGGTAAGCGGAGAGAGCGACCAACTTTGCTCTGCTGCCTGTTTTACAGCAGGGGATAATCCTTCAGGTCCGCCGATGAGTAAACTGATGTCGCGCCCACTTGCTTTCCAGCGCTCAAGTTGGTTTGCCAATGTATTTGTTGTGTGCGTTTTACCTGGGATATCCAATGTCACAATCAGGTTACTTTTTCCACATGCGGCAAGCATTAACTGACCTTCTTTATCTAAGATCCTTGGAATGTCGGCATTTTTAGTTCGTTTTCCAGCAGGAATTTCTGTCAGCTCAAGTGGCATATCTTTTGGAAAACGAGAACAATAATCATCAAATGCAGTGGTGACCCAATTGGGCATTTTCGTGCCAACTGCAATTAGCTGAATTTTCACAGTGCTACGCCCAGAGTTTTTCTAATTCGTAAAGTTGGCGACTCTCTTCTTGCATTACATGCACAATAATCGAATCCATATCAACCACGACCCAATCTGCATCATTTTGACCTTCGCTGCCTAAGACAAGGTGTCCTTGTTTTTTGGCTTCATCAAGCAAGTGACCTGCAATTGATGAAACATGGCGGTTTGAGGTGCCGGTACAAATAACCATATAATCGGTAATGCTTGATTTACCACGAACATCAATGGTGACAATATCTTTACCTTTTAAATCGTCAATTTTATCAACAATAAAATCATGTAGTGACTGTTGCAAAATAATCTCTCTATCAATCTAAATTAAAGCGCATAGTATAACATGATTATTGTAAAATGATGGCTGCGATAAAACAAACTTGGCTAATTTTTCATGTATGACAAGGTAAAGGCTGAATAATTAGGTGAATCAAGCGGACAAAATGGCATATGCGGATTAAAAATACTCTCGATAACGGCGCAAATACAAAAAAAAACGCCATTCATTTGAATGGCGCTTTGTATCCATACTTAACAATAATCGATTAACTCATACCGTATTGTTTTAATTTTTTACGTAATGTGCCACGGTTAATACCTAACATATTGGCCGCGCGAGTTTGGTTGCCGCGTGTATATTGCATCACCATATCTAGAAAAGGGTGTTCAACTTCAGCTAAAACTAATTGGTATAAATCCGTCGGATCTTCACCATTTAATTGAGATAAATAATTTTTTAAAGCTTGTTTAACTGAATCTCGTAAAGGTTTTTGGGTTATTTGATCTTGAGAGTTTACAGTTGTAAATTTAAGTGCTTCAGCTGTAACGCGTTGTTCTGACATAGTATTTTTAACTCTTATTGTTGTTTCTAATTTGACTAAAAAATGCTTTTAGTGTTTTGATTTGCTCGCTTGTATTATCAAGCACACTAAATAAGCGCCTAAATTGATCACTATCAGCATAACTCTTGGTATACCAATTTACATGCTTTCTGGCAATCCGTAATCCTTTATATTCACCATAAAATTGATAAAGCTCATCAAGATGCGTAAAGATAATCTCTTGAACTTCATCAATTGTTTTGTCTTTTTTTAATCTGCCATGTTGCAGATAAAATGCAATTTCTTCAAATATCCAAGGGCGTCCTTGAGCTGCTCGACCGATCATTACCGCATCAGCCTGAGTATAATTCAAAACAGCTTTAGCCTGCTGTGGCGTTGTGATATCGCCATTAGCAATGACCGGAATGGTGACAGCTTGCTTTACGCGTTTTATCGACGTATATTCCGCTTCACCCTTAAACAGACAAGCTCTTGTTCGTCCATGAATTGTAATTGCATTTATACCACATTGTTCTGCTATTTGAGCGATTTCTAGACAGTTTTTGTGACTTTCATCCCATCCTGTACGAATTTTCAACGTAACAGGGACATCAACGGCATTAACAACCTGTCTTAATATCTGTTCAACTAAAACTGGGTACTGCATTAATGCAGAGCCCGCGAGTTTCTTGTTTACTTTTTTAGCAGGGCATCCCATATTGATATCAATCAATTGTGCGCCCTGTTTTACGTTAAGTTCAGCGGCTTTTGCCATTTCGTCAGGATCAGAACCGACAATTTGAACTGCTCGAATACCCACATCATCATTTGAAACCATACGTAATGATGATTTTTGGGTATGCCAAATATCTGAATTAGCTAAAAACATTTCGGAAACTGTCATGCCGGCGCCAAAGCGATGGCAAAGATTACGAAATGGTCTGTCGCTGATTCCTGCCATTGGCGCGGCAATCAAATTATTTTTTAAAGTGATATTGCCAATGGTCAGTAAATTAAGGTCGGCTATATTACGCATTTTTTATAGAACTTAAAAGAGAAAAAATAAAAATTTTTACATTTTTTGTGCAGTAATGCGACACCACTCATCTTGCTCTATAACCGGATCAAGTTTGAAGTGCGGCGCGTATGCATCACAAACGCTTTTAGCTTGTGCGCTTAAGATACCAGATAACCCTAATTTTCCATTCGGTTTAACTAAAATACTAATGCTCGGTTCAAGTTCTTTTAAGGGGCCAGCTAAGATATTAGCGACAACGACATCAGCAAGTAAATCATCTGGGATATCTTTTGCTAAATGTAACGCTAATTTATCACTAACACCGTTTCTTTCGGCATTATCTCGGCTAGCTTGTAATGCTTGAGGATCGATATCTATTCCTATAGCGTGCTTCGCTCCCAGTTTCAATGCTGCGATAGCTAAAATGCCAGATCCACAGCCGTAATCAATAATGATCTTATCTTTCAAATCCAAACTATCGAGCCAAGCTAGACACAGTGCGGTTGTTGGGTGGGTACCAGTGCCAAAAGCAAGGCCAGGATCGAGCATTACATTAACCGCATTGGGATCTGGGATCTCACGCCAACTTGGGCAGATCCAAAGTCTCTCACCAAATTGCATAGGATGAAAATTATCCATCCACTCGCGTTCCCAGTCTTTATCTTCAAGCTGCTCTACTTTATAGGGATAGTTGTCTAAGCCAAAAGCACTTATTAATGCATGCACATCGGTTTGCGCGTCATAAAGTCCGATGACATCAGTATTGCCCCATAGGCGGGTTTCACCCGGTAGCGGTTCAAAAACCGGTGTGTCGTAGGTGTCTTGAAACGTGACCGACACAGCTCCTGATTCTTCAAGTTGTTCACTGATTTGTTCAGCAAGTTCATTTGTTGTATTAATTTTCAGTTGAATCCAAGGCATAATTTTTTCCTGCATGACCAAATGGATTGGTAATGATAAAAGTAATAAATCCAATAAGTAAAGAAGGTACTATTGGGTGAAGTGCCAATAATTTAATATTGTAGCTGGCAAGAACGGTATAACTGATAGCGCCACTTACCATTGAACAGAGCGCGCCGGTTGCATTGGCTTTTTTCCAGTAAAGTCCAAGCACTAATGGCCATAAAAATACCGCTTCAAGTCCACCAAACGCCAGTAAATTTAGCCAAATTATCATATCCGGTGGATTCCAAGCGGCAATAATAAGGAGGGCACCAAAAATAAATGTGATCAGAACCGAAATACGGGTTAATTTTTTGTCACTGTAATTCGTATTTGGTTTCATACTTAAAAAGAGATCTTTAATAATAACCGATGATACCTGCAACAGCTGCGCGTTAATGGTTGACATAATTGCCGCAAGTGGTGCAGCAAGAAAGATACCTGCAGCAAATGGCGGTAATACTTTTACAATTAATGTTGGGACAACTTGATCTGGAATAGTCAAATCATCAAGAATCACGCGGCCAAGCGCTCCCGATAAATGCATGGTAAACATAATGACCGTTACAACAATGGTACCTATAATAATGCCGCTATGTACTGCCTTACTGTTTTTGTAAGCCATGCAGCGCACGGCGGTATGCGGCAAACCAACAACACCAAAACAGACCAGAACCCAAAACGAGGTCATAAATGGAAAATCCATAAAATCATTTGGTCCTTGAGGTGTTAAAAGTGCTGGATCAATCTCATGTAAACGGTGCACAATTGAAGTTATTCCGCCGCCAGCATAAATAATGGCACTTAACAGTAGCACAGCGCCAATAATCATAACAAGCCCTTGGAATGCATCATTTAAAATGCTGGCTCTAAAACCGCCGAAAGCAGTATAAATCACGGTACCAATACCGAAAATAAGTAAGCCAATATCATAAGGAATGCCAACTGATGACTCAAGTAACCTTGCGCCCCCGACAAATTGCACGGTCATTGCTCCGATAAAGGCGATAACAATTGTAATACTTGCAAACCAGACAATTAGGCGACTTTTATAATGGGCATAAAGCATATCACTTAAGGTGATAGCATTGTACTTTCGGGCTAAAATAGCAAATTTTTTGCCTAAAATGCCGAGCGAAAGTAACACAGTTGGTACTTGGATCATGGACAATAAAACCCAGCCGATACCAAATTTATAAGCCGCCCCAGGGCCACCGATAAACGAACTTGCGCTGATATACGTCGCCGCTAATGTCATAGCGAGTAAGAACCCACCCATCGTTCGATTACCAATGAAATAATCGGTAAATTGATTGACCTTTTTGCGTTTTGCATAAGCATAAATAGAAAGTGCAAAAACAAAGACAAGATAGATACCTAACGGTAAAACAATATTATAATTCATTACTGATCTCTGGTTTGTTCGAGTGATATGTCTTTAAACTGTAGTTTGACAACAACGTAACACAGAAAAATAAATCCGACAGGAACAAACAAACACGCTATTTCAAACCAGACTGGCAGTCCTGTTATTCCAATCGTATCACCCGCAAAATAGGCACCCGCAAACCAGCCTATAAAATAGAATAAGGTCAGGCAAAGGGAGATTATTGCTTCTTTATTAGCTTGTTTATATCGAATATCCATTTTATTCATATCGTGTTGTTGGTCGGTTGCGAGTAGAGTAAAAGAAAGCAAGAAACTTGGCAAGTTTATTGTCAAAACTGCAATATAGTCTTTTAAATATATCAATTTCCGCAATGAGATAATTGACGTATAGTAAATACCTTATTTAGGTATCAACACTGCTGAATTTTTGGAGAATAGAATGTCGAATTACTTTAATACGTTAAATTTACGTGAAAAATTATCTCAATTAGGCCAATGCCGTTTTATGGGACGTGATGAATTTGCATCAGAAGCTAACTTTTTAAAAGGGAAAAAAATTGTTATCGTTGGATGTGGTGCGCAAGGATTGAATCAAGGTCTTAATATGCGTGATTCAGGTTTAGACATTGCTTATACCTTACGTAAAGAAGCGATTAGCGAAAAACGTGCGTCATGGCGTAAAGCAACGGAAAATGGATTTAAAGTAGGCAGCTATGAAGAATTGATTCCAACGGCGGATTTAGTTATCAACCTTACTCCGGATAAACAACATTCAGCAGTTGTTAAGGCGGTTCAACCGTTAATGAAAAAAGGTGCTGCATTAGGTTATTCACACGGTTTTAATATTGTCGAAGTGGGTGAAAAGATCCGCGCTGATATCACCGTGGTTATGGTAGCACCAAAATGCCCGGGTACTGAAGTGCGCGAAGAATACAAACGTGGATTTGGTGTGCCGACATTAATCGCAGTTCATCCTGAAAATGATCCAAATGGCGAAGGTTTAGCGATTGCTAAGGCTTGGGCGGCAGCAACAGGTGGTCACCGAGCAGGTGTGTTACAGTCTTCATTTGTTGCTGAAGTTAAATCCGATTTAATGGGCGAGCAAACTATTCTTTGTGGTATGTTACAAACCGGTTCTTTATTATGTTTTGATAAACTCGTTGCTGATGGCGTTGATCCGGCTTATGCATGTAAATTACTTCAATTCGGTTGGGAAACCATTACCGAAGCCTTAAAACAAGGTGGGATCACATTAATGATGGATCGTCTATCGAATCCGGCTAAATTAAGAGCGAATGCACTTGCGAAAGAATTAAAAGTGATCATGACCGATCTTTACCGTAAGCATATGGATGACATCATTTCTGGCGAATTTTCATCTACAATGATGAAAGATTGGGCCAACGATGATGTTAACTTATTAAAATGGCGTAAAGAAACGGGTGAAAGCGCATTTGAAAAAGCAGCGGAATACCAAGGTAAAATTGACGAACAAGCGTATTTTGATCAAGGCGTTGTCATGATCGCGATGGTGAAAGCGGGCGTTGAACTTGCTTTTGAAACCATGTTAGAGTCAGGTATTTTACCAGAATCAGCATACTATGAATCACTGCACGAATTACCATTAATTGCTAATACCATTGCGCGTAAACGTTTGTACGAAATGAATGTGGTTATTTCTGATACAGCAGAGTACGGTAACTATTTATTCTCAAATATTGCTGTTCCATTATTAAAAGAGAAATTCATGCCAATGTTACAAGCCGGTGATTTAGGTAAAGCGATCCCTGAAGGCAGTGTGGATAATGCGCAATTACGCGAAGTCAATGATGAAATTCGTAACCATCCGATTGAAAAAATTGGACGTCAGTTACGTAGTTACATGACTGACATGAAGAAAATCAACGTTGCAGGTTAATTGCTTTATTACTTGTTTCAAATAAGGGCGCTTTAAAGCGCCTTTATTGTATTTACTATCGTTTCCTGTTCCCTGCTAATGATCATTTATAGCGGATCGTCAACTTGTTAATTTAGCGCAGTGAAATCAAATTGATCTTTATCAAAAGGCGAATCTAAGATTGCTATTTTTCATACACTCTTCGATTTGATATAATCTATTGCAAGAGAGTGTCATCTGTTAAAAAATCATAATTGATGTTGATTTATATCATTAAATTCTAATATTAATCACAAAGGATCATGTTATCCACAATTTCTGTGGGTAAGTGTGTGAGTAGTTTATGATTAAATATCCTCATGTATTGATTTACTTGAAATAATGCTCGCTAGTTAAGAGTCAAACACGTGTTGTAAAAATCAACCTTTAGGATCATGCGATCCTGACCAAAACCTAACAGGGAGAAAACGTATGAAAAAAACCATTCGATTGTTATTTCCACAATGGCAAGGCGGAAACAA
>JAVSBY010000073.1:0-4684 GCA_031960925.1 Gilliamella sp. CRA003912 | reverse complement strand
TGATATCAAAAAGTCCTGCACCACAAACCACGTGGTAAATGTTATTTAGATCACATTTTGAATAAAAATTACGCCATTTTTGATACCACAATCACAAATTTAATTTCGATAACGTTCAATTACTTAATGTTATGTTAGCTTTGTAAAAACCATCGAATCAATTTTTGTTTCTCATAGGAGTTGACATGTTATCAAAATGGTTAACCGCGCAAACGATTAATATTGTCGAGTCGGTCGACGATTGGAAACAGGCTGTGAGGCTAAGTTCTGTACCCTTGATCGAAGCCGGCATTATTTTACCTGATTATATTCACGCCATTTACCAATTACATGAACGAATTGGGCCTTATTATGTTTTAGCGCCCGGTATTGCTATGCCTCACGCTAGGCCAGAACAGGGGGTTAATCAGTTAGGTTTGTCGCTGCTAGTGGTTAAAAATGGGGTGAAATTTAATTCCGTTGAAAATGATCCGATCCATATGATCACATTATTAGCTGCCCCAGACGATGTTAGCCACATTGATATGCTGACCCAGTTAGCTGAGTTATTTTCAAACACTGATGATGTACAAAAGATCATTGATGCGAAAGCGGTTTCTCAAATCCTGTCCGTGATTGAACACTATTAATCTATTTTAGATAAATTCGAAAAAAGGGAATAAATATGAAAATAATGGCGGTATGTGGTGCGGGTTTAGGCAGCAGTTTTATGGTCGAGATGAACATAAAAAAAGTGCTTAAAAAATTAAATATACAAGCTGATGTGGCGCACGCGGATCTTGCCTCGGCATTACCTGATGAGGCCGATATTTTTGTCATGACCAAAGATCTGGCTGCAAGTTCAGGGATCCCCGATGCCAAATTGATTGTATTAAAAAATATTATTGACATAGATGATCTTGAGTCAAAACTCGTGGCGTACTTTTCTAAACACCACATGATCTAAACACCAAATGAATTGAATGACATTGATGGAGTGTTGATATGATGCAAGCACTGATTAAATTTATTGTTGATATATTGAAAGTACCGGCAGTGCTCGTTGGTGTTATTGCAATGATAGGGCTGATTGCTCAGCGCAAGTCATGCGCTGATACCATCAAAGGCACTGTAAAAACGATTCTTGGTTTTCTGGTATTAGGTGGGGGAGCCAGCGTTTTGATTAGTGCTATTACCCCATTGGGGAATATGTTTGAACATGCATTTAAATTGCAAGGTATCATCCCTAATAATGAAGCGATTGTGTCTATGGCATTAAACGAATATGGCACCGCAACCGCTCTCATTATGGCATTTGGTATGGTTGCCAATATTATTGTTGCCAGATTTACCCGCTTAAAATATATTTTTCTAACCGGTCATCATACTTTTTATATGGCTTGTATGATTGGCATTATTTTAACGGTTGCCGGTTTTGATGGTTGGCAATTAATTTTCACCGGATCGTTAACGTTAGGCCTTATCATGGCGCTGTTTCCAGCCTTAGCTCAGCATCAAATGCGTAAAATTACAGGCAGCGATGATGTCGCTTTTGGCCATTTTGGTACTCTTGGTTATGTGATTGCTGGTTGGCTAGGATCTTTAGTTGGCAAAGGATCCCGTTCGACAGAAGACATGAATCTGCCCCAAAACCTCAATTTTTTACGCGACAGTTCTATTTCGATTTCATTAACGATGATGATCATTTACCTTATTCTTGCCGTCTCGGCAGGGCCTGAATTTGTCGAAGCAACGTTAAGTAAAGGCGATAACTATCTGGTTTATGCCATTATTCAGGCAATTACCTTTGCTGCTGGCGTATTTATCATTTTGCAAGGTGTACGTTTGATTTTGGCTGAAATCGTGCCCGCATTTACTGGTTTTTCTCAAACATTAGTCCCAAATGCAAAACCGGCACTTGATTGTCCAGTTGTTTTTCCTTATGCCCCTAATGCCGTGCTTGTCGGTTTTTTATTCAGTTTTCTGGGGGGATTGATAGGTCTATTTGTGCTTGGTCAGTTGAACTTAGCCCTAATTTTACCGGGCGTTGTGCCGCACTTTTTCTGTGGTGCAACCGCCGGTGTATTTGGCAATGCCATGGGAGGAAGGCGTGGTGCGATGCTTGGCGGATTCACTAATGGAATGTTGGTCACCTTTCTCCCCGTATTATTGTTACCTGTACTTGGCTCATTAGGCTTTGCTAATACCACTTTTTCTGATACCGATTTTTGTGGTATTGGCATTATTTTGGGGTATATGGCGCAATTTTTTAACAAAGAAGTTATCATGGCAATCATTGTGGCGATTTTCTTCTTATTAGTTGCCTATAACGCCATCATTAAACCGAAAGATAAATCCAAATCACACAAATAACCGTGTTCATTTTGCTTTTGACAACCTTGCGCCGCAGATATATTGCGGCGTAATTGCACAGTTTATCATCAGTATCTATTGTGACTTTTTAATCAAGCCCAAATTAGTCTCATCACCGCTGTGAAAGCAGGCGATAATCGCTATAATAAGCCGCATTAACTTTTTTAAAATAAGGCACCCTTAATATGGTTTTACTTATCGATAATTATGATTCGTTTACTTTCAACATTGTCGACTATCTTTGCCGTGCTGGTGCTGAGCCACTGGTGATTAAAAATGATCAGTACTCGATCGAACAGATAAAACAATTTAATTTTGATAAAATTATTCTGTCACCAGGGCCGGGTAATCCATCAACCGCAGGCATTTCATTGGCGGTGATGGCTGAATTTGCCAATGATTATCCTATTTTAGGGATCTGCTTAGGACATCAAATTATTGCACAGTATTATGGGCATCAAATTGTTCATGCGCCAGTTCCCATGCATGGTAAAACCGATCTTATCTACCATGATCAGCAAGGACTGTTTGCACAGTTAACTAGCCCATCACTCGCCGTGCGTTATCATTCATTACTTGTTGCTGATCAAGGATTTGAACGCAGCGAACTGATGGTTACTGCTCGAAATAACAAGGGATTAATCATGGGATTGCGACATAAGCATCGTCCTATTGAATCAGTGCAATTTCATCCTGAGGCGATCAAAACTGAACATGGCTTAAGTTTAATTAAAAATTTTGTTAATTTTCAAGGTAAGGATAACTAAGTGATGAAAATCCATATTGATTTTGAAGGTCGTTCAATGCGATTTGAACAGCCGATTAAGGTGTTGGTCAGTTATCAATTGGATCAGATAAAATCCCATTTATCCGACATCGCCAATTATGCTGAGCAAGGTTACTATGTTGTCGGTTACTTAGCGTATGAAAGCGCCATGGCGTTTAATCATTTCAATAAAACAAAATGCGATAACAGTACTGATTTACCGTTATTGCTATTTGGTGTATTTGACTGTTATCACCAGCATGATCAAAATGACGTTGATCATGCAATAACGCCGCTGTCGTTAGTCAGCAATACGGATTTCGACGAGTACGCAACGTGCATTGCTGAGATCAAAGATCAGATCAAACAGGGTAATACTTATCAAACCAATTATACGATTCAGTTTCACGGTAAATTTACAGGTAATCCTTATCATTATTACCGCTTTTTACAAAAAAATAATCAGGCAAATTATTGTGCTTACATTGATTATGACGATAGGCAAATTTTGTCAATCTCACCCGAACTGTTTTTCAAATTAGAAAACGACCACCTCATTACTAAACCGATGAAAGGTACCGCTGCTCGCGGCAAAACGCTAGAGGAAGATAACCAGCAGTTAGTTGAGTTGTTGTCTGAGAAAAATCAAGCCGAAAACATGATGATTGTTGATTTACTACGTAATGATTTAAGTCGAATATCCAAGCCAGGCACGGTTAAGGTCAGTGAACTATTTAAAGCAGAAAAATACCCAACGGTATGGCAATTAACGTCAACCATTGAGAGTGATTTAAAACCGGCAACCGATTTATTTGATCTCTTTCAAGCTCTGTTTCCTTGTGGTTCAATCACTGGTGCGCCCAAAACGAGTACCATGGAGATTATCGCTCAATTAGAAAAAGCACCAAGGCATGTATATTGTGGTACGATTGGTTATATAACGCCGTATAAAAAGCAGGCTGTGTTTAATATTCCTATTCGAACGTTAACCCTAAAAGATAACCAAGCTTGTTATGGGGTGGGCGGGGGTGTTACCTGGGATTCGACCCAAAACGGCGAGTATGATGAGTTGCTACAAAAAACCGCGATATTACATAAAAGTCACCCATTTGCTGACTATTTACTTGAATCAATGTTGCTGGAAAACGGGGAGTTTTTTTTATTAGAACGTCATTTACTGCGCCTTGCTGATTCAGCCAATTATTTTGACTATCCGTTTGACCGCGACCGAGTCAATCATAAGCTCAGTGAGTTGGCACATAAACAGGCTAGCGGTAAGTTCAAGGTGAGAATACGATTGTATCGACAGGGCGATGTGATCATTGATATAGAGCCAATTGTCAGTGCGATGACAATTGATAAAATCGAACTGGCAGCGGTGGAGAGTGATAACGTCTATTTATACCATAAAACGTCAAATCGACACCATTTTCCAACCTTAACTAAAGGTATCGAATACCTTTGTTATAATCAAAAGGGGGAAATAACCGAATTTGTTTATGGTAATGTGGTTTTATTTCTAGATAATCAGTGGCGAACCCCGACTCTTACATCAGGCTTACTTGC
>JAVSBY010000072.1:0-6666 GCA_031960925.1 Gilliamella sp. CRA003912 | reverse complement strand
CATCTTCATCTTCATCTTCATCTTCATCTTCATCTTCATCTTCATCTTCATCTTCCTCTTCCTCTTCTAAATCATATTTAAAGAAATAGTGAACGATATTTTCTGCTGTATACTGAATTTTTTGCTTTTCAAGCAGAGCATCCCAAATGTTCTGATCGGTTATTTCATGCAATGCAGCAATCATAGTTGAAAGCTTATTGATATAAGCGAGTTTTGCCGGCAATGATATGTCATCATGATTTAAAATCCACAATACGGTTTGTTGATTATCGTCAATCAATGTCATGTCAGCTTCAGCCATCGATAAAATTAACTCATCGAGATTATTCAGGCTGTATGACTTGATTGGAGCATCATCGTTGAGATCTAACAAAGCTTGAATAATATGGTGCTCAACGTCAACAAAATTATAGTTTTTTTGTAACATATGTTTTACGTTGTTGTGATTGAGCTGATAGCGATTATTTTTTTGAACGAATTCAAGCAATGGTGATCTTAAATTTTCGATATGTTTGAATTTAATATCCAATCGTTCGAGTGTATTGGCTATGTTATTTTTATGGTGATCTGGTTGGTTGTGTAGATCCAATATCGTATTCCATTCTTGATCAATCAATAAAAAGTCCGATGAATCATCAATAAACGCTTTAAGTTTGCCGCCTTCATTCATACTCTCTACAACGCTCGGTTGATTATGAATAAATGAAAGGTAAAGATAATGTTTTTGATCAAAAAGGGAAATCTGTTGCCAAGCTTGGGGGAATTGTTTATTTAGTTCTTCGATAAATAGATAAAGGGATTTTTGCTTATCCGTTTCATCCTCGTTTTTCAGTAAAGTATAACATCTGGCTAAATACGCATTAATAAAATCAACCTTGCGTTGAATTTTCAACAAATTGATAAACGGTATTAAAGCGGTTTTATTATGCGTCATTAAGATAAAATCGAGCAAAGTGTAATTTAAAACGAAATGTTCATAAAAATTAGACAGATCTGCACGTAGTTTTTTCAAAACCAGTTCCGGTTTTCTTAATTGCAAATCCCATGGGGTATTGACACGCTCACTGATATTACGTAAAAACAACGTATCATTTGGCGGTAATCCCTGCGCATCAAAAAAGCTAGTATAGTCACTGTAATATTCGTCAATATAGCCTTGAATAATCAGCACCCGTAAAAGCGGAAAATAACATGAAGACGTGAGGTTTTCAAACTCCTGTTTGTACCTTTTTAATGTTTTATTGTCATCAGTCCCATTTACACTGCTTGTATTAAAATGTTTTGCAAATAACGCATCGACCGTAACGCCGTCATTTTGAAATATTTTAATGATTTCAGTGATTTTTTTTGGGGATTTTAGTTGTAATTTCTCTTGCTCTAACGCGTTTAACTGTTTATCTAAATCAGACTTTTTGTAGCTTTTTATCGTACTAATTATCTCTTTTCGTTTTAAGTAATCTGGATTTGTATTTAATTCTTCAAATTGTTCACTAAAATCAAGTTCATAGTGATTATATGATTTTGCCTGATAATTAGTTTGCTTAAGCCGTTGAACTATTTCAAGGTTACTTTTACCTACGATTTTTTCGTCGCTTATGTAATGGATAGTATTATTCGGATAATTCTCCGTAAATAAGCAGATATAGAGCGCATCAAGTTCATCGATCGCGTGTAGATATTCACTCTCAATCGATTTAATTTCACTTTGTATAGTTTCGATTTGCTTATCAATATCATTGCATCTAATTTTATAGCTTTCTTCCTTTTGATCTTTTAATGAAACAAGAATTCGATGTACAACCCCTTGTCCCAAACCCAATCTGGTTAACGAAAAATCTGATGGGAAAATATTTTTATACACAATGATCGCCAATAATTTTTGTGTATCAAACCAGCTATTGTTATGCGCGAGTTTACTTTTATAAATAAGGTACTCATTACAGATATTTTTAATCAGCCGAATATCGTCTAAATACAATGCAAGCGTATCTAAAAAAGATTCAGAAAAATCATTGAAAATAGCTTGGCTCTTGAATATGTCGACCATTTTGCCCAGTGAATTTGAGCTATCAACAATTGGCACAATCGGGAGTATGTAATCAAAAAATTTGGTTCGCTCTTTGGATTCAAACATCTCATCTTTAATTAAATAGATGAATTTGATGGGTTTGGGCTTTATCTTTATCTGTTTTTTATTGTAGGTATAATTGAGTTCCCTTAGTTTGTTGAGGATCAAATTATCTTCATAACGATCGATATCTTCAAAAACGATATAATCCAATTGTGACTTATCTAATATGTAAATAATTTCATTTAAGTATTTATCAAAATAGGACACATCACAGTGTGATGTTGATATATCGATTTCATTCTCAAAAATTTTCAGCTTGGCGATTATATTTTTCCCGCGTTGTAAGCTAAATAGATAATAGGCAACAAGGCCGATAAATGAACCTATGGCTAAAAAAGAAACAAGCGGCTGTTTACTGATAAACTCGACAAACCACGTTGCATCGTTAAAAATGATATACAGTGTAATTAGCGCAATTATTGCACTGCATATCATTCCGGTTTTCTTTTTCGATTCACTGGTTACTTTAAATTCGGTAGCAGGAATTTTTTCTGGATCAACTTGATGAACAAGTTGATTGATAATCTTCCTTTCTAACATCAATTCATCTTCGAATGCTAATTCATTATTCTCACTTCTTTTTTTTATTTTGGAGGTTAATGTCGGCGAAAAATAAGACAGTGAGATATGAATGCCGTCTAACTGTTTGTGATTATCTTCATACGTTTTTATCACGCTACTTTTGCCCGAGGCATACGGGCCTGTAACGGCAATGTTGAATAAATCATCTTCTTGAAATACAAAATCAAGGGCGTCGGTATAGCCTTTCATATCCTCATCTGAAAGATGGGTTGGGGTGAGTTTTTCGAAAATCAGTTGATTATTTTTTGCGTTGGTTTTAGTTTTAGTATCAACGTCAGATTGATTGGTATCCATTTCACATTCCTTTTATGACTTTTTAGTCAATTTTTATATTATAAACGCTTACTCTTTTACATCTAAAATCCCTTCAAGTCGCTTAACCGAGATATCCATGATTTTAGCGATGTCTTTTATTGATACGCCTTTGTCGAATAATGCGGTTGCTGTTGCTCGCTCTAGTTTTTCCCGACGTTCCTTTTCTGTTTTAGTTTTATTTTTCTCAATCGCCAATTTCTCTCTGGCAATTTTCTTCTCTTCCTTGCGAATTCTTTCGGCGACTTGGTAAGTCGGTACGTATTTTAGGCTTTGTTCGAGTTCTTGCATCAGTTCGATTTGGCGAAAGCTGATAAAGGCGATAGGGGAGATGATCAGGTGGTCGACAAGGTCAATATTTAAGATGCGGCCAACTTGGATCAGGCGGTCGGTGATTTCTTTGTCGGCATCGGACGGAACGAGGCGGCCAGATGGGTGATTATGTACTAAAATCACGCGCGATGCATTTTTCATTACCGCAACACGAAATACATTCATCGGCTCAACATCAACCGAATGGTAAGAGCCTAGCGCAATAAGTTCGATATACAAAATATAGCCACCATGGTTCATGCCAATAATCCAGAGGTGTTCCTTTTCTTTATCGATTTTATTTTCACGCAGTAGTACGCGCTGCATGATCGCATACACATCGTTGGTGCTTTCGATATAGCGCTTTTCATGCTTAGTCAGTTTAATATCCATCTTATCACCTTGTAAAATCAACGGAAAAGTAATATAGCATATTCTTTAAGCGCTTGGCAGTAGTTAATTAAACCGGTAATGGAAGCTGCTTCACAAAATCGTAAATTTAATCGTTCTCATTTAAATTTATTTGATTTATGATAAAAGGCGTTCGTTTGATGATGATAAAATTAATTAAAATATAAAGGGATATCATATGCAGTGGGTTATTACTGATCCGTTTAGGCAAGATTTAAAAAATTTGGTGGCACTTTTGACTAACCGCCCTGATTTGCAATGGATCAATGATATGATTGATCATTACGAATGGAATGAAGATGATGAATTTCAACCGGATTATCCGATGAGTGAACAAGAGCTTATCGCGTTTCGGCAAGTAGAGATAGTCGGTGACATATTACAGCCTGAATTTATGTTACAAATCGATTGGAACGAAAGCGTTGACGATCTTAAATTAGGGGTTGAAGATCTGTTATTCAGCAATTTTGGTGTTAACCGAGTCGCATTCCCTAATATGCGTCATTACGATAATCGAACCACCATTTCGGATGAACGGGTGTTAGGCGATTTTAATCGAGAACTTAAAAAGCAGGGCTTTAATCTTGCCAATATCGTGTCTGGTGATGATAATTTTTGGATTATTGTTTACCCAACAACAGCCCATAATCAGATTGAACATTTAGTCAATCAATTAGGTGCTGAGTTAGAATAGATGGATCATAAGTGATTAGTTTTAACCAAATGAGCAGGGCAATAGCTCTGCAAATATCATCCTAACCTACCTAATCCTACCACTCAGCTAAATCACAATCAGCAGTTAATACATAAAGGTTGATGACTATATACTTAAATAAAAGAGCAAATTAAAAAAATTACTTACCTAGTTTACATTAATTTGAATTTGGCATATCATGCGCTCACTATTAACTGCAAAGGAGAATTTATTATGATTTGTTTACCTCACCTTTGCAGGCTAATTGCAGAATAATCTATTGTTTAATCAATTTTCGTTTCGATTCAATTCGCCTTTCTGATTTAGCCTGCCAATCTACACACATTTTATTTTTTACTATTCAATAAATGGATTGGTATATGGACACGTCTATACAGATGTTGTCAGAGAAAGCATCTCTGATCGCATCAAAAAATACTTGGATCGATGGGCTTGCCATCGAACAATTACTAGCTACAGCAAATTTACCCAATATGGTTAAAGTGGTTGGCATGCCGGATTTACATCCAGGGCAAGGTTACCCAATTGGTGCCGCTTATTTATCGGCTGAATTGATTTACCCCGCGTTAATTGGTAGCGATATCGGTTGTGGTATGGGCTTTTGGCAAACCGAAATTGCACTAAATAAACTCAGCATTGATAAATTAGAAAGACGAATTGGTAATATTGATCAGCCGATTCGCCGAGGCAACTATAATCTGGGCACTATCGGGGGCGGTAATCACTTTGCTGAATTACAAAAAGTCAGCAAAATCTTTGATGAATCGTTATTTGATAGCTATCAGCTGAGCTCGAAATTTCTATTTTTATTAGTGCACAGCGGATCACGCGGATTGGGTCATGCTATCTTACAAAATCAGCTAGCGCGTTCCGGTTATCTCGGCTTGCCAGAAGACAGTATTGAAGCAAAGACTTATTTAAGCAAACATAATGATGCTTTAGAGTTTGCGGAGCTTAATCGACAAACCGTTGCTGTACGAATCTTGCATAATTTACATACCCAAGGACGTGCAATTTTAAATGTACATCATAACTATCTTGAAAAAGTTGATTATGCAGGTAAAAACGGGTGGCTCCATCGTAAAGGGGCTTCTCCTGCAAATAAAGGGTTGGTTATTATTCCTGGTTCTCGTGGTGATTACAGCTATTTAGTAAAGCCGATTGATCAGACGGATTTATTATCTTCATTAGCCCATGGTGCTGGTCGCAAATGGCGACGCGCAGATTGTAAAGCCAAATTAGCGAATCGTTATAGCGCTGATGAAATGCAACGAACCCAGCTTGGTAGCCGAGTGATTTGTGAGGATCGCGATTTGATTTATGAGGAAGCACCACAAGCTTATAAATCGATCGACAGTGTTATTGAGTCAATGCAGCAGGCTAATTTAGTGAAAGTGATTGCTCAGTTAACCCCGGTCTTAACTTACAAAACGCAAGGAGATAACTGATGATACTTCTTCATTTCTCAGCGGCGAAAGGGCCTGATGAATGTGCTTTAGCTGTGATGAAAGCATTAACTCGATTTTTGCAAGAAGCTGTGCAACATAAAGTCGATGTTGAGGTGTTAGAACGTGAACCGGGCGGGCAACCCGGCACACTTCGCTCTGCACTCGTTTCGATTGAAGGCTCTGATGCTGATCTTTTAATTCTGCGCTGGCAAGGTTCAATCCAATGGATATGTCAAAGCCCTTATCGACCAAAACACAAGCGCAAAAATTGGTTTATCGGCGTTAATAGCCTTCAACAGCCTGACTACCTTGAGGATGCCAGTGATATTCGATTCGAGACAACAAAATCATCAGGGGCGGGTGGGCAGCACGTTAATAAAACCGAATCGGCTGTACGTGCAACGCATATCGCAACAGGCATTTCGGTAAAAGTGCAATCAGAGCGCAGCCAACATGCAAATAAACGGTTAGCGGCTTTGTTATTAGCGCACAAATTAGCTGAAATTAATACCAATCAACAGCAGCAACACAAAACGGCTATCCACCAATTACACCAACAGATAGAACGCGGTGATCCCCGATTAGTTTTCTATGGTGAAAAGTTTGTAGAAAACTAATGTGGTGGTTTGCTATAGGCTATATCGAGAGTATCGATTAGCCTATAACCTTGGTTCAATCCTCACACATCCCCCAATTTTTAAATGCTTGATTAAAAAGGTTGCTCAAGGTAGGCCGGTAAATTGCTAGGTTATTGC
>JAVSBY010000071.1:0-2391 GCA_031960925.1 Gilliamella sp. CRA003912 | reverse complement strand
AAATTCAGCTTAACTCGATAATATCGGGTTTTTCGTATTGAAGATAACGGATTATTATGTGATAGCTGTCACGACTAAATCGGGGTAAGGGTTCAATTTTAGTGTCAGATAAATCATCGACAGAACCTAAATAACGCCACTGATTGATGATATGAAAGGCTTTGCACTGATTAACCGGGTCATCTTCTACAATTGCAATTGCCGATTGCCAAGGCCAGGCTATCAGCGCATATTGTTCGAACGCTTGTATTAGCCGCTGGTTATGGCTTTCAATCGTTTCATCGCCACAGCAAGCACCAAGGCAGCGCTTTAATTGATAGTTAAAGCAGCATTGTCTGTGTGTTGATTCAAGTCCGAGCACTTTGGTGCACAGTGCATTTTTTTCAATCAGTTTTACTAGCCACTGCTTAGCGCTGCTTGTATTTTTATATAATCCCACCGTTAATTTGTCATCGCTAATTTCATCAACACGATGCAAAATCGGCTGACAATGCGCATTTAAAACCCAAGAATAAAGATTTTTATGTTTTCTTAAACGCCGATTATAGATAGGCTGTTTCGCTTTGATTTCGGCCGATTCAAGTAATAAAGCACCTAATTCGCCCGCAGTACACTGAAAATCGATATGTGTAGTTTGCTTCATTAACTCGGCGTGACGTTTCGTTTCATCATGATGGTAGTAATGTGATAACACGCGTTGTCGAATATTTTTACTTTTTCCTATGTAAAGTAAAATATCGGCTTTATCATAAAAATAATAAACACCAGGTCGCTGCGGTAAGCTATAACAACAGTCAAGAATCATCATTTAACCCTTAAAAGTTCATCCCAACGTGTTGTGTAACGCGGGCTGAGTAATTCACGTTTAATTTGCCAAGGTGTCTGTTTTCTCAGTCCACCTAATTGTACAGTATTTTTGCCCATTTTTTGATTGATGGTATCAAGCGTTTGCATTAATTTATCACTGCGTTGCATTTGTATTTGGCTGTGTTCGGCGCTAAATAAATCAAATTGTGTACCGCTATTTTTAGCACGTAAATCAAGCAGCATCACGCCGGCTTTTATAAACAAGAATCCTTTTTTATAAATCGCTTGTAATCCTTTTTGGGCTGCTTGAATAATCAGCCTAGAATCATCGGTTGGCGAAAGCAGGGGAACCACGGTTGATGGGTGATATTGCAAGGCATTTTGACGAAAGCGGTTAGTTTTTAAAAAAACCAGCACAGCGCTAGCAACCGAATTTTGTTGTCTGAGTTTTTCTGCGCCTCGGCTAGCATGGATACGAATTGCCTCTTGCAAGTCAAAGCGTTCACCGGTTAATTGCCCAAAACTGCGCGATGTCATAATATTTTGTTTCGGCGTTGACATATCCTCTAATTCAATGCACGCGGTACCTTGTAATTCAAGTACTGTGCGCTCAAGTACTACTGAAAATTTTTGCCTAATTTGCTTACTGTTTGCCTGACGTAACGCCCACACGGTATCAATCCCTAATTGGTTAAGTTTGGCTGCTATGCGACGACCAACGCCCCAAACTTCATCAACCGGAATTTGCCGTAATAATTGCGGTAATGCGGGATCGGCTAGCTGTAAAAAATAGACACCTTGATGTATGCGCTGTTTTTTGGCGATATGGTTAGCCAATTTTGCTAGGGTTCGTGTTTGTGCTATGCCAATACTGACAGGAATGCCAGTATCGCGCTTAACGGTCGCTCTCAGTTTTTTACAGTGGGCTATTAGGTCAGTAAATCCCTCTAATTGAATAAAGGCTTCATCAATTGAGTAAGGTTCCACATCGTAGGTGTCACTGCGCAGCGTATCAAAAACACGCCGACTCATATCACCGTAAAGCTCATAGTTAGAGCTTAATAGTGTAATTTGTCTACGGATTTTAGGTGGGATTTGATAAGCCGGCATACCCATAGCAACCAGCGGTTTTAACTCGTTTGAACGAGCAATCACACAGCCATCATTGTTAGATAAAATACCGATGGGTTTACCCTCGATCTTAGGGTTAAACACCCGCTCGCACGAGGCATAAAAATTGTTACAGTCAACTAAACCAATCATTACAGCCCTCGACTACGTAATGAATGAATTGTGTGGATCACAACGCCCCAAATATGGACTTCTTTACCTTCTAAGGCAATGGGTGGGTAACATGCATTGCCTGCTAATAGATGGTATTGTCCCTTTATTAAGCCTAAACATTTACAGGTTAGCTCGCCATCAATCGCGGCAATAACCACATCGCCGATTTTCGGTTTTAAAGAGCGATCGACAATCAACAAGTCACCACTAAAAATACCCAAATCAATCATTGAATCACCAACAGCTTTAATATAATAAGTCGCACTGGGGTGTTTTACTAAATGCTCAGTTAAATCAAGT
>JAVSBY010000070.1:0-17943 GCA_031960925.1 Gilliamella sp. CRA003912 | reverse complement strand
CTTTTTCGTTTACAGCAGCAGCAAATGCGATTACTCATCTTACTCAGTAGCTTCTTATGGATTATTTATAGCCTGTGGATAGGATCTTTAGGTAGTCTCGCAATTGAAGTGACATTTGCAACAATTAATATCATCACAATTGTGAAATTGTCTAAAGTAAATAAAATATAGCCTATTGATTTGCATATTACTCGATTAATATCATTTTAGTATTTATTTATTGTTATATGTATGAAACAATTCAGCCATATAAAAATTAATTTTTTGAGGTAGTCAGTGATTGATAATGATGGCTACCGTCCAAATGTAGGAATAGTTATTTGTAACCGTTATGGTCAAGTTCTTTGGGCTCGTCGTTATGGGCAAAATTCTTGGCAATTTCCTCAGGGCGGAATAAAACAAAACGAAACGCCTGAACAAGCTATGTTTCGTGAACTAAATGAAGAAGTTGGATTACTATCAAAAGATGTTAGAATTTTATCTGTTACCAATGGCTGGTTACGTTATAAATTGCCTAAGCGAATGATTCGTTGGGATAATCAACCAGTTTGTATTGGCCAAAAACAGAAATGGTTTTTGTTAGAACTTGTGTCGCATTCATCAGCCATTAATCTTAACATTTCGCCAAGTCCAGAATTTGATGACTGGAAATGGGTAAGTTATTGGTATCCTATTCGTCAGGTTATTGCATTTAAGCGAGATGTCTATCGTAAAGCGATGAATGAATTTTCTGAATTAGTCTTTTCGATTCAATCAGAAGTAGAAAAAGTTCCTAACTTACAGCCTAAAAAGAAAAAGTTTAATTTCTTTGCACATAAACGAAAAAATAAGCAGCGTATAAAAAAATGAAACAATATTTACAATTTCCTAATTTCGATCCTATCGCTTTCTCGATTGGCCCCATTTCATTACATTGGTATGGCGCTATGTATCTATTTGGTGTTCTTGGTGCCCTATTTTTGGCTAATCGTCGAGCAAAGCAGCCTAATAGTGGATGGACTAAAATTCAAGTTGAAAACTTATTATTTTGGGGATTTTTAGGATTATTTATTGGTGGTCGCCTTGGGTATGTCTTATTTTATAATTTTTCCGTATTTTTAGATGATCCCATAACTCTATTTCGAGTATGGGAAGGTGGAATGTCTTTCCATGGCGGATTGATTGGCGCTTTGGTAACAATTGCCATCTTTGCAAAAAAAAATAAAAAGACATTCATGCAAGTATCTGATTTTGTTGCACCACTCGTTCCAATTGGATTAATGTTTGGACGCTTCGGTAATTTTATTAATGGTGAATTATGGGGGAGAGTTACTGATTCTTCTATTGGTATGCTATTTCCAAGTTCTTGGCAAGCTGATTTTATGTATGCTAAAAATCATCCGCAATGGATCGAATTATTCAATGCTTGTGGTAATTTATTACCAAGGCATCCTTCACAGCTTTATGAGATGCTTTTCGAAGGAATCGTATTATTTATCGTATTGAATTTGTTTATCCGTAAAACAAGGCCAACAGGTGCAGTATCTGGCTTATTCTTACTCTGTTATGGCTTGTTTCGATTTATGATTGAATTTTTTAGACAACCTGATGAGCAACTTGGATTATTTTTCAATATCATTAGTATGGGCCAAATTTTATGCTTGCCTATGATATTAGGGGGTATCTTAATTATCGTGTATTCATATAAATTTCATCAAAAAACGAGACAATCATGAAACAATATTTAGCACTTATGCAAAAAATTTTAGATGAAGGTACGCCAAAGTCAGATAGAACAGGGACAGGAACACTTTCTATTTTTGGTCATCAAATGCGATTTAATTTGCAAGATGGTTTTCCTTTAGTTACAACAAAAAAATGTCATTTACGTTCGATTATTCATGAACTACTTTGGTTTTTGAAAGGCGAAACCAATATTAAGTATCTGCATGATAATAATGTCACTATTTGGGATGAATGGGCTGATGAAAATGGAGATCTTGGTCCTGTGTACGGTAAACAATGGCGTTCATGGGAGTCAGCTGATGGAAGACAAATTGATCAGATAACACAGTTGATTTCTCAAATTAAAAATGATCCTGATTCACGCCGAATGATAGTTTCTGCATGGAATGTCGGTGATCTTGAAAAAATGGCTCTTGCTCCTTGTCATGCTTTTTTTCAGTTTTACGTTGCCGATGGTAAACTGTCATGCCAGCTCTATCAACGTTCTTGTGATGTTTTTTTGGGTTTACCTTTCAATATTGCAAGTTATTCACTTCTAGTACATATGATAGCCCAGCAATGTGATTTAGAGGTTGGTGATTTTGTCTGGACAGGTGGTGATACACATCTTTATTCCAATCATATGGAACAAACAACATTACAATTAACTCGAGAGCCGAGAGCTTTACCCAAATTGGTTATCAAACGCAAACCAGCGACCATTTTCGATTACCAGTTCGAAGATTTCGAAATAGTTGAATACGATCCTTACCCGCCTATTAAAGCGCCTGTTGCGATTTAATCCAAATTGAATTTTTATGCTTGAGTTTATAATACACTTGAGCATAAAACGTCACTATATTTCATATAAAAGTGACTACAAATGTCACCTAACTCATTACAATGCTTAATGTTTCTTTACTGAATTATAACTAAAATTTGTTTTCAAACAATTTCTAACTATTTATACTATTGTTAAATAAGCGATCACAATAATGCCTTTATCTGACGGCTTTTTAATTATTCTACTGCTCATATTTTAGACTAATACTAATTATTCAATTGAAATAGCATTAAGGAATAGGAGTAATATTGAAAATGGTTTTTATAAATCTAATAAATCTATTACTCCCTAAAATCTCATGTTATTCCAATGTATTTGTTTATAATGCGGCTTTATACCGTAGCACGGCATGTAGAAACGCTTTCTTTCTCTTATTGTTGTTATCTTTCACATCAAATGCACAATTAGTCGCTCAAACGGTAGGAGTAATCAACGGGACTAAGCCTTATTTTACGTTTAATAATAATGTCAATAAAGCTGATGATGTGGATGGGTTAATGGCTATTTCTGTTCCAACAATTGGGATACTAACCCCAAATACGGATAAATCTACATCAGCAAACCCGATAGTTTTTCCATTAAATCGGACTTTCAAAGATATAACTAGTTATATTCCAACTGAATACTATCCAAACATCACACTCACAGCGCTGATCAGTCAACTTGATACTAATGGTAAAAGTAAATATGCAAAAGATGCCGATGGCGATGGAAATTTTATTGGTGAAGGAGCATTGAATGCGAGTTGGTCAGTCTTACTTAACAATGTAGAAACGAAAATTACCAATTTAGCTTCAGCCCCCGTTTCATGTTCTAACAATACGCTATATAAATTGACGATAAATGCTGTAGGTGGTCAATCAGGCTATTTAAAACTTGCCACTCTATACGGTTCTCCTAAAGAAAATATATTGGGAACAAGCAAAAGTTACACTTATTACTTTAAAGAAAACCCGAGCTCGATCAAAGTGTGTTATGCATTACCCAATACAGAATCTGAAGATAGTATCTCAACACAATGGGTTGCGGGTAAAGGTTTTTCATTACAAGACATTAATACACCATCATCGAATTTTCCAACCACAGGGTCTAATAAGCTTTATTTCAATTTAACCGTTGAAAATACCACGAGCACCGTTGTATGGACTTATGAGCAAAAGCCCAAACACATTAATGATGGTGGCACATCCGATATCAAGTTAGAACCTATAGCAAATGGTAAAAAAACAAAAATTGTACTAAGTGGCCCATCACAGTCCACTCGGCCAACTCAAACATTTTTGCCGACAACGTTTATCATTAAAGCGAATAATTTGCCTGTGTACAGTTTTACTATAAAAAAATGGTTCATTGCAAAAACCTCTTTATTACAAGTTAACTATCAAATAGCGAGGCTAAATTGCAATTCAATGGGATACCGTATCCCTCTTCGTTCCGATTATACCAATGTTTCCAATATCAATTCTCCGCCCTATAATTCACAAACTGGTGAACACAATGGTGATGGTCAGTTTAGAGACAATATTTATACTCGTAAAATCGGTGGAGGGTTATTTAGCGAATGGGGTCATACAGCGTCTAGTTACTATACAGGTAGCGATTGGCAGTATCAAGATTATTGGACTTCGGAAGCTTACAGTAGCTATTTTCAATATACGATAGGATCGGGATATGGTTATTCGGGATACACAAATCCATTAATTGCTAATAGTTATAACGCGTGCGTGTCACCATAATGGTAAAAATATTAAAACCATCGATAGCGGTTATGGATTGTAATATATACAATCTATGTGCCTATCATTGCTCAACTTTTGTAATTCTACTTATAAACTTACCTTGTTTAAGTGTTGTTGTGATGGCATCACCGACAGAAACCTCTTCAACCTGTCGGATTACATTATTCTGATCGTTTAGCGTAATTGAATAACCACGATCTAACGTTGCAAGAGGGCTAACACTGTTTAGTTTTGATGATGCTATTGCCACATTGTGTTTTGCATCGATTAATTTTTTTTGCATCACAGTAATTATTTTTTGTTGGGAATTGTCGAGTAATCGAAGTGAATAGATAATTTGATTTTGTGGTGACAAATTTGACAGCTTTTTATCTAAGATTTTATGTTGATTGATTTTTCTCAGTAAAAATTGTTGAATATTTTTTTGTAATATATGATAACAATTAAGTAATCGATAGCGCTTATTCGCTAATTTTGTTTTTGGATGCAGCATGTCTAATTGGTGATATAACGTGCTGAGTTTTTCTCGACGTGACATCAAATAGTAGTCCATTGCAATTGAAAGATGCTGTTCCTGAATTTTTATATTTTTTAGTCGTTCTAATTTATTATGGCTGACGAGCTCAGCTGCAGCTGATGGTGTTGCCGCCCTTATATCTGCGACAAAATCTGCGATGGTAAAATCAATTTCATGCCCAACAGCGCTCACGATGGTTAATTGACTTTTATAAATTGCACGTGCGAGCTCTTCATCATTAAACGACAAAAGATCTTCAATGGATCCCCCGCCACGACCAATAATTAACACATCACATTCAGCGCGCTGATTAGCTAACTCGATCATACGGATGATTTGTGCTGCCGCTTCATTGCCTTGAACTTGTGTTGGATAAATAATTAGCTGTAGACTAGGGTCTCGCCGATTAAGGATCTGACAAATATCATGTAAAGCAGCGCCTGTTGGTGAAGTAATGATCCCTACTTTACGGATATTCTCTGGTAATGTCCTTTTATGGGAAGGGTCAAATAGCCCTTCTTCATAAAGTTTATTTTTTAATAAATCGAATTTTTGTTGTAATAAACCCGCTCCAGCATCTTGCATTGAGTCTAAAACGAGCTGATATTCACCACGTGCTTCGTAAAGGGTCACAGTGGCTTTGACTAATACTTGTTGTCCATTTTCTGGTGCAAATCCCACTTTAAAATTTTGATTACGGAACATAGCACAGCGAACCTGGGCTGAATCATCTTTCAAGGTAAAGTACCAGTGGCCAGATGAGGGTTTTGATAAATTTGATATTTCACCGACTAACCAAATTTGACCAACAGCATCATCAAGCAAATTTTTTACCATTTGATTGAGATCTTTGACAGATAAAATAGGACGATCTTTGAACATGATATTTCCTTGTCTTTAAGCTAAATCAAATACAGCAAAAATAGGCGCATGATCAGAGGGTTTATCCATACTCCTAATTTGATAATCAATATCACTTTGTTGACAATCAGCTGCTAATGCCTCACTTGCTAAAATGAGATCAATTCTAAGCCCTGTTTTTGAATCAAACCCCTTTGAACGGTAATCGAACCAAGAATATTTTTTTTCGTTAGGATTTAGTTTTCGATACGTATCAATAAAACCCAGTCCCATAATCTTATCCAGCCATTCTCGTTCTTCAGGTAAAAAGGAACATTTGCCTGTACGTAACCAACGTTTTCGACTTTCCTCAGTAATACCAATATCCAAATCAGTAGGACTAATATTCATGTCACCGACAATCAATGTCATTTTTTTATCTAAATGATTATTATCAATGTAGTGGATAAGATCGCGATAAAATTTACGTTTAGCGGGGTATTTGATTTCATGGTGCATGCTTTCGCCTTGAGGAAAGTAGCCGTTTATCACGGTTAAATTCCCTTTATCTGTTGGCAGTTCGGCGATAATTAAGCGGCATTGTGCATTATCTTCATCAGAAGGAAAACCACAATGTACTGATAGTGGTTTCTTTTTCGTTAACAATGCAACACCATAGTGGCCTTTTTGGCCATGATAATTTAAGTAGTATCCAAACTGCTTCAAACTTTCAACTGGAAATTCATCGTTATGCACTTTCGTTTCTTGTAAAGCAATCACATCAGGTTGATATTTTTCGATGATAGCGGATAGCTGATGAATCCGAGCTCTAAGGCTATTAATATTAAATGAGATAATCTTCATAATGATTGATTAGTTACCCTGTTTTTTGAGTATTGAATTATCTTTTATTGATTCCTCATCGTATCAAAAATACGATATACTGTTAAGTTATTAAAAATCATAAAATGTGGTTTAAAGGGAATAAGGACGATGTCTACTGAATTACTTAAATTGCGCGATAAAATCGATGAAGTTGATAAATCGATTCTATCGTTAATTGTCGAACGATTAACTTTAGTTACCGAAGTTGGTGAAGTGAAAAGTAAAAATGGCATTCCTATTTATGATCCCAAGCGTGAAGCTGATATGTTATTGAAACGTCGTGATGAAGCCGAAAAATTAGGTATTTCACCTATGCTCATTGAGGATATCTTAAGACGTTTAATGCGTGAATCTTATATTAGCGAAAATGACAAAGGTTTCAAAAAAATCTATTCAGGGCAAGGCTCCGTAGTTATCATTGGCGGTAACGGGCAAATGGGACGATTATTTTCACGTCTATTTACTTTATCGGGTTATCAAGTGAAAGTATTAGGCTCGAAAACCATGCATCAAGCCGCAAGTGTGGTTGCTGATGCTGCCGTGGTTATTGTGACAGTACCTATCAATAAAACAGCTGAAATTATTTCGCAGCTCCCCACCTTACCAGATGACTGTATTTTAACTGATTTTACATCGATTAAATCCAAACCATTAACTGCAATGCTAGAAAAGCATCAAGGTCCTGTTGTTGGATTACATCCGATGTTTGGTCCAGATGTACCGAATTTAGCCAAGCAAATTATTGTTTATTGTGAAGGGCGAGAACCATCAAAATATCAATGGCTCATTGAACAGATGCGAATTTGGGGGGCAAATTTATACGCAATAGATGCTAAGCAGCATGATAAATGCATGTCATTTATACAAGCACTGCGCCATTTTACCTCTTTTGCGTATGGCGTAAATTTGCAAAAAGAACATGCTGATTTAGAACAGCTTATCGCATTGTCATCTCCTATCTATCGATTAGAATTGATGATGGTGGGGCGGCTATTTGCGCAAGATCCTCAGCTTTATGCCGATATTATCATGGCTTCAGATGATAATATTGACTTAATTAAACATTATCATGCGCGTTTTGGTGAAATGGTAGAATTGTTAGAACAGCGCGATAAAGATAAATTTATTGAGAACTTTAACGATGTTACTAAGTGGTTTGGTGATTATGCTCAGCGATTTATCAAAGAAAGTCAGGTCTTATTAAAGCTAGCTAATGACAATCGAGTATAAATCAGTAAGCTAATTTTTAAATACTACTTGGTTTAAGCAAGTTAATTACTACATTGATTGTTCTATTTAAAGAGAATGGATTTAATTTTTTTAAGAATATTTTGTTGAAGGAGAGTTTAATGGTCGAACGTAAATATTTTGGCACAGATGGTATTCGTGGCCGAGTGGGGCAATACCCAATAACGCCTGATTTTGCGTTAAAATTAGGTTGGGCTGTTGGACGAGTACTTGCTAAAGACGGAATAAAAAAAGTATTAATTGGAAAAGATACTCGGATATCAGGCTACATGCTTGAGTCGGCATTAGAAGCCGGTTTTGCCTCGGCCGGGGTTAATGCTGCATTTACTGGACCCATGCCAACCCCTGCAATTGCCTATTTAACAAGAACCTTTAGAGCTGATGCTGGCGTTGTAATTTCTGCCTCTCATAATCCCTTCTATGATAATGGCATTAAATTCTTTTCTTCAGAAGGTAAAAAGTTAGATGACAATATCGAACGTCAAATAGAAGCAGAACTTGAAAAAGCAATTGACTGTGTTGACTCAGAGCAACTCGGTAAAGCGAGCCGAATAACCGATGCTGCCGGGCGTTACATTGAATTTTGCAAAAGTACATTTGACCATGACTTAAGTTTGTCCGGTCTTAAAATTGTTGTCGATTGTGCCAATGGTTCAGGTTATCACATTGCGCCCAATGTATTGAAAGAACTGGGCGCACAAGTGATAAAAATAGGGTGCGAACCCAATGGTCTTAATATCAACCAAAATTGTGGTGCAACCGATGTAACGGCATTAGTTAAACGTGTTTTAGATGAAAAAGCGGATCTTGGTTTCGCGTTAGATGGTGATGGTGATCGTATTATTATGGTTGACCACAAAGGGCGTAGAATTGATGGTGATTTAATCATCTACATTATTGCAAGAGAAGCACTTAGACAGGGTCAACTAAAGGGCGGGGTTGTTGGTACACTAATGAGCAATATGGGACTTGAAATTGCGCTCAAAGATCTGGGTATTCCTTTTGTTCGCGCTAAAGTTGGCGATCGTTATGTGATAGAAAAAATGGTCGAGAAAAATTGGCGTTTAGGCGCAGAAAATTCAGGTCATGTATTATTACTTGATAAAACACCAACCGGTGATGGAATCGTTGCTGGCTTACAAGTGTTAGCTGCAATTGTACGTAATAATATGTCACTAGCAGATCTCTGCCGTGGAATGACATTTTTACCTCAAATTTTGATTAATGTCCGCTTTTTTGGAGAAAATAATCCGCTAGTTAACCCAGCAGTCAAACAGGCGATTGATGAGGTAGAACAGCAACTAGGTGAAAATGGGCGTGTCCTTATCCGTAAATCGGGTACTGAACCTTTAATTCGTGTCATGGTTGAGGGTAAAAATGAGGCCGAAGTTCAACGCTTTGCAGAGTATATTGCAGACAAGGTGAAAGCCTGTTAAATATATCTTGATATTAATCAAGCATGGGCGTTTGTAATTATTCTCTAGAATAATCGTAAATTTATAGAAAAAATTAATCAAAAAGTGTGGTTATTATCGATTTTTCGAATCATTAGTTGACTTCAGATAGGTAAATGGGTTTAAAATACTAGCCTGTTTTACTTGAGCGATGGCTTATATCTTTAGTCTGTTTAACAAAGAGATAGGCAATATTTTTGTTTTTTCAAAAGGTAATAGGGTAACATGGCAATCTCTACTCCAAAGACACCACAAGAGTATATAGAGCATCATCTCCACAACTTGCAGGTTGGCGAAGGGTTTTGGACATTTAATATTGATTCATTATTCTTTTCAATCGGATTGGGAATTTTATTTTTAATCATCTTTCGTTCAGTTGCACGCAAAGCAACAACCGGTGTACCGGGTAAGTTGCAGTGTGCAGTTGAAATGATTTTTGATTTTGTTGATAAGACAGTAAAAGATATGTCGAGTGGTTCGAATAAGTTGCTTGGGCCATTAGCGCTAACTGTTTTTATGTGGGTATTTTTGATGAATTTGATGGATTTAATTCCGGTCGATTTTCTCCCTTACCTTACACAACATATGGGCATTCCTTATTTGAGAGTTGTTCCGACAGCTGATGTGAATATTACAATGTCGATGTCGCTAGGTGTGTTTTTACTTATTGTAATTTATACTTTTAAATTTAAAGGTGTAAAAGGTGCAGTTAAAGAATACACATTACATCCTTTTAATCATTGGGCACTGGCCCCGGTTAACTTTATCCTTGAAATCGTCAGTTTACTTGCTAAACCGGTATCATTAGGATTACGACTTTTTGGAAATATGTATGCAGGTGAGTTGATTTTTATTTTGATTGCCGCATTATTACCATGGTGGTCACAATGGGTATTATCTCTACCTTGGGCAATTTTCCATATTTTAATAATTGTTTTACAAGCATTTATTTTCATGGTGTTGACGATTGTTTATTTATCAATGGCATCGGCAACAGAAGAACACTAATCATTTTTTTTGTTAATTTAATCGGAGTAATATGATGGAAATGTTATTTATCGCAGCAGGTATTATGATGGGGTTAGCTGCAATCGGTGGCGCAATTGGTATCGGTATTTTAGGGGGCAAGTTCCTTGAAGGTGCTGCTCGTCAACCTGAATTAATGCCGATGTTACGTACTCAGTTCTTCATTGTAATGGGACTTGTTGATGCGATTCCAATGATTTGTGTTGGTATTGCTTTATACGTTATTTTCGCGGTTGCAGGTTAATCGTTGCTAGATGAAAAATTAAGAGGATTTGTCTCATGAACATGAATGCAACACTCCTCGGCCAAGCAGTTACATTTGTATTGTTTGTTTGGTTCTGTATGAAATTTGTATGGCCACCAGTTATAAGTGCAATCGAAAAACGTCAAAAAGAGATTGCAGATGGTCTAAATTCAGCAGAAACCGCAAAAAGAGATTTGGAATTAGCCAAAGCAAATACATCTGAAATTATGCAACAAGCTAAGGTTGAGGCTAATGCGATAATTGAGCAAGCAAATAAACGTAAAGCAGATATTCTTGACGAAGCAAAACAAGAAGCAATTCGTGAAAAAGAAAGAATTGTTTCTCAGGGACTTGCCGAAGTCGAAGCTGAACGTAAGCGAGCTCGCGAAGAATTAAGACAGCAAGTGGCGACACTTGCCATTGCGGGTGCAGAAAAAATTATCGAACGTACTGTTAATGAAGCCGCAAACAGCGACATCATTGATGAACTCGTAGCTAAGCTATAAAGGAGTATTGAGCAATGGCAGACTTAATTACAATTGCTCGCCCTTATGCTAAAGCTGCGTTTGATTTTGCTGTAGAGCAAAATTGCATTGAATCTTGGCAAAAGATGTTAGTTTTAACCTCGAAAGTCAGTCAAGATGAGCAGATTAAAAGTGTACTAACATCTGATATGAAGCCAGATTCAATTGCGAAATTATTCATTGATATCTGTAAAGATGTATTAGATGAATATGGTGCTAATTTTATTAAAATTATGGCGGAAAATAAGCGTTTAGCTTTACTACCGCAGGTGCTGGTTCTTTTTCAACAATATGCTTTGGAAAGGGCATCGACTGCTGATGTTGAGGTTATCTCAGCTACAGAGTTGACGCAAGAACAGCTTAATAAAATTTCTACAGCGGTCGAACAACGTTTATCTCGAAAAGTAAATCTGAAATGTCATATCGATAAATCGATCATCTCAGGTGTTATTATTCGTATGGGCGATATGGTTATTGATAGTAGTATCAGAGGGCGACTTAATCGTTTAAGTGACGCTCTACAGTCTTAAGGGGACTGATAATGCAGCTAAATTCAACTGAAATAAGTGAACTAATTAAAGAGCGAATTGCTCAATTTAATGTTGTGAGCGAGGCTCACAGTGAAGGAACAATCATTTCGGTTAGTGATGGTATTCTTCGTATTCACGGATTAACCGAAGTTATGCAAGGCGAAATGATCGCGTTGCCAAATAACCGTTATGCAATGGCGCTTAACTTAGAGCGAGATTCTGTCGGTGCGGTCGTTATGGGACCTTACGAAGATCTTGCCGAAGGGATGAAAGTTCAATGTACAGGGCGTATATTGCAAGTTCCCGTTGGGGATGACCTACTTGGTCGTGTCATTAATACACTGGGCGAACCAATCGATGGTAAAGGGGCTGTGCAGCATGATGGCTTTTCTCCTGTTGAAGTTGTCGCGCCGGGTGTTATCGAACGTAAATCGGTTGACCAAGCATTACAAACTGGTTACAAAGCGGTTGACTCAATGATCCCAATTGGTCGTGGCCAACGTGAACTTATCATCGGTGACCGTCAAACAGGTAAAACAGCACTTGCTATTGATGCGATTATCAACCAACGAAATTCGGGTGTGAAATGTATCTATGTTGCAATAGGCCAAAAACAATCGACTATCGCAAATGTTGTTCGCAAATTAGAAGAACATGGTGCACTTAAAAATACGATTGTTGTTGTTGCTTCTGCATCTGAATCTGCTGCGCTGCAATATTTAGCGCCGTATGCAGGTTGTGCAATGGGAGAGTACTTCCGTGATCGTGGTCAAGATGCATTGGTTGTTTATGATGATTTATCTAAACAAGCAGTAGCTTATCGTCAAATTTCATTATTATTACGTCGTCCACCTGGGCGTGAAGCGTACCCTGGTGACGTATTTTATCTTCACTCACGTTTACTAGAACGGGCCGCACGTGTAAATGAATCTTATGTTGAAGAGTTTACAAAAGGTGAAGTGAAAGGTAAAACAGGTTCATTAACGGCGTTACCAATCATTGAAACCCAAGCGGGTGATGTTTCGGCATTTGTTCCAACGAACGTGATTTCAATTACAGACGGACAGATTTTCTTAGAAACTAGCTTGTTTAACTCAGGGATTCGACCAGCGGTAAACCCAGGTATTTCGGTTTCTCGTGTGGGCGGTGCTGCTCAAACTAAGATAATGAAGAAATTATCAGGTGGTATTCGTACAGCGCTCGCACAATATCGTGAACTCGCTGCGTTCTCGCAATTTGCCTCTGATCTTGATGAAGCAACACGTAATCAATTAAGTCATGGTGAAAAAGTTACTGAGTTATTGAAACAAAAACAATATGCACCAATGACCGTTGCCGAACAATCTATTGTGCTATTCGCGGCGGAACGTGGTTATCTCGAAGATGTTGAACTTTCAAAAGTCTTGTCTTTTGAATCGGCACTTCTCGCTTATGCTCATAGTCAATATGCTGATTTTGTTAAACAAATAGATGAAACTGGCAATTACAATGACGACATTGAAGCTAAGCTTAAAGAGATGTTAGAAAGCTTCAAATCAACTCAGACTTGGTAAGTTAAGTACTGTTGATGAGGAATAAATAATGGCTAATGCAAAAGAGATAAGAACGAAAATTTCCAGTATTCAAAGTACACAAAAGATTACTAAAGCTATGGAAATGGTCGCTAATTCTAAAATGCGTAAAACACAAGATAGAATGGCTGCGAGCCGTCCTTATGCCGAAATGATTCGTGAAGTGATTGGGCACTTAGCGTTAGCTCACACAGGCGTGAAACATCCTTATCTTGAAGAAAGGGATGTTAAACGCGTTGGCTATCTGATTATTTCAACTGATCGTGGTTTATGTGGTGGTTTGAATATTAATCTATTCAAAAACGTACTAGTAGATATGACCTCGTGGAAAGAAAAAGGGGTTGAGTCTGATGTTGGATTAATCGGATCACGCGGTGTTTCCTTTTTTTCTTCAGCAAAAGCAAATATCTTAACTCAAGTAACGGGTATGGGCGATGAGCCAACGTTGTCGGATTTGATTGGCCTGGTAAAAACAATGCTAGAGGCTTATGATAGCGGAAAAATTGATAAACTTTATATTGTTACAAATAAATTTATCAACACAATGTCTCAAAAGCCAACGATTCAACAATTGTTGCCGTTGCCACCATCAGATGATAGCGAATTAAAAGCTAAATCGTGGGATTATATTTACGAGCCTGATGCGAAATCATTATTAGATGTGATGTTACGACGCTATATTGAATCGCAGACCTACCAAGCTGTGGTTGAAAATTTAGCGAGCGAACAAGCTGCAAGAATGGTTGCAATGAAAGCAGCAACGGATAACGGTGCTAATTTAATTAAAGATTTACAAATTGTGTATAACAAAGCCCGTCAAGGTGCTATTACTAATGAGTTAATCGATATTGTATCCGGTGCAGCAGCAGTTTCGAGTTAGCGTTAATTCACGTTAATATAGAAATATTAGCAGCTTAAGTTAAGGCTTATATTTAAAAAGAAATACGTAGAGGATTAAAAATGGCTACTGGAAAGATTGTCCAGATCATCGGCGCCGTTGTAGATGTCGAGTTCCCAGAAAATGCAATTCCAAATGTATATGATGCATTATATGTTGAACTAGGCGCTGAAAAATTAGTTCTGGAAGTACAGCAACAATTAGGTGGTGGTGTAGTTTGCTGTATTGCGATGGGATCTTCTGACGGTTTACGCCGTGGACTTACTGTCGTAAATACAGGACACGGTATTGAAGTTCCTGTTGGAACTCAAACATTAGGTCGTATCATGAATGTGCTTGGTGATCCTGTTGATAAAGCAGGTCCAATTGGTGAGGAAGAACGCTGGGCTATTCACCGCGCAGCTCCATCTTATGATGAATTAGCCAATTCAACCGAGTTACTTGAAACCGGCATCAAAGTTATTGACTTAATTTGTCCATTTGCAAAAGGTGGTAAAGTCGGTCTGTTTGGTGGTGCTGGTGTTGGTAAAACAGTTAACATGATGGAACTTATTCGTAATATTGCGATTGAGCACTCCGGTTATTCAGTTTTTACTGGGGTCGGTGAGCGTACCCGTGAAGGGAATGACTTTTATCATGAAATGAAAGATTCTAACGTACTTGATAAAGTATCTTTAGTATATGGTCAGATGAATGAGCCACCAGGAAACCGTCTACGCGTTGCTTTAACCGGACTAACTATCGCAGAAAAATTCCGTGATGAAGGTAAAGATGTCTTATTATTTATCGATAATATTTATCGTTATACTTTAGCGGGAACAGAAGTATCAGCGTTATTAGGTCGTATGCCATCAGCTGTAGGTTATCAACCAACACTTGCTGAAGAAATGGGACAATTGCAAGAACGTATTACATCAACCAAAACAGGTTCTATTACCTCTATTCAAGCGGTGTATGTCCCTGCCGATGACTTAACGGATCCGTCTCCTGCAACGACATTTGCCCATTTGGATGCAACAATTGTATTAAGTCGTCAGATTGCGTCTTTAGGTATTTATCCAGCGGTAGACCCGTTAGATTCAACCAGTCGTCAATTAGATCCATTAGTTGTAGGACAAGAACACTATGATTGTGCTCGAGGAGTTCAATCTATTCTTCAACGTTATCAGGAATTAAAGGATATTATTGCGATACTTGGTATGGATGAATTATCTGAAGATGATAAGTTAACCGTATCTCGAGCGCGTAAAATTCAACGTTTCTTATCACAACCGTTTTTCGTTGCTGAAGTATTTACAGGTTCTCCAGGGAAATATGTTTCACTTAAAGATACTATTAGTGCATTTAATGGTATAATGAAAGGTGACTATGACCATTTACCAGAGCAAGCGTTTTATATGGTAGGCTCAATTGACGAAGTCATTGAAAAAGCGAAGGCAATATAAAATAAGCGATAATTTGGAGATTACACTATGGCACTAACTTCCTATCAATTAGAAGTTGTTAGTGCTGAATCTCACCTTTTTTCTGGTGAAGTTCAGCGAATTAGAGTAACTGGTGGTGAAGGGGAACTTGGTATCTATCCTGGGCATACGCCTCTATTAACAACCATAAAACCAGGCATGGTGGGAATTGTTAAGTCAGATGGACAAGAAGAGTTCATTTATTTATCAGGTGGTATCTTAGAAGTACAACCTCAAATAGTCACTATTTTAGCTGATACTGCAATTCGAGGTGAAGATCTTGATGAAGCGAAAGCACAAGAATCAGTAAGGCAAGCGCAAGAGCATATCAACAATTTAAGTGGTGATATGACCTATGCTCAGGCTTCTGCGGAACTATCGAAAGCATTAGCGAAATTACGTGTAATTGATTTAACTCGCCGCCGTCATTAAACAAACTAAGCTTTCTGTGTATAACCTGTGAAATAAACAGGTTTTACGCAGACGTTTTTTAGTTTGTTTTATATATTGATTAATTATTTATTAGTCAGTACTTAGCCCCTAGTTTTTTGCTTTACTTTGCTTTTCTTTACATTTAATTGCATTATTATATAATTCTATAATTTAAAAAGAGCTAACAATATTTTACAATTATTAATATTATATTAACTTGCCGATTTGAATTTTATTATATCAATACTTTCACTATATGGATTAATTGATCAACATAGTTTTGGTCACAACTTGTATATGCCCTAAAAATATACTTTATATCTGTGTTTGTGTGGTGAAAAAGATGAAATAGGCAAAACAAAGGAGATTGAAATGTTTTATAAAAGGACTTGCTGTGATGATACATTACGGAGCAGGTGTAACGAATCCCATCAATTTTCAAAATTAACAATCTTACATCCAACGTGTCTTCGAGCTCTGAAATCTTCTATAAGTCGATTTAAAGCTTTTTTTCTAGAATCATACGGTTTTAATTTTTCTTATTCTGATAGCTATAGAAAAATCAACGTTATAGCATTGTTGTTTATGAGTTTACTGTTATTGTTACCGTATAAATCTAATGCAACAATATCAGCAGTTACGGTTAATACAATAAAAGGAACTCAGCCATATCTAGTAAGATTAGATGAAAAAGATAAAACAAAAGAAATAAAAGTAGAGGACGTAAAGGAACTACTTAGAATTAAAGTACCAGAGACAAGTCAAGGTAGTAGCTTTACAGAGGTTGAAGCAATCAACGCTGATCAAACAATCATTGTTCCAGCAGGTGTCAAATTTAGCCAGATTGAGGCATTGGTCAAAGCTGATGGTACATTAAATGATATGTCTCAAGTTACTGTTGTGAAAGTTAAGGATGTTGATGGCGATGCAGAAATTAGTACTTCTGTATTGGGTAAAATGCAAGCTACATGGTACGATAGTGGCGTCAAAATCACCGACTTAAATCAGGTGATGAATGGGTGTGGTGGCCCGTATACATTGAACGTTACTATCCCTAATTCAATCATTGTACAAACAAAATATGGCGATCCTCGTGCGACTAACTATGGGGCAAGTCCGGATGGTGTTACTTATAAATTTTCTTCAAGTGTTATGGGGATTTGTTATGCAAAACCACGTGATTTAACAGTGAACACAGGTACTTCAGGCGTTGATATAAAATATGCAGTAGGTTATGATTCAGCTAAGTGGGTAGCAAATAAAGGGTTTAAAGCTTCAGCTGGTTTCCCTTCAACCGGCTTTTATAAAGCAGAATTTAGCTTACTTGGTCCGGGTAACGATCAAACTAAATACCAGTGCATATCGAACGACGATGGTGGTAAAATAACGTTATCAGGTATATCGAGTAAAGCTGTTGGTAAAAACTGTACAATCACGTACAATTCAGCAACCTTAAAAGAGTTTATTGCAGGTGGTTTACCTAAGATTGATATGCAGTATAATCCAGGAGATGGTACGTGGGCTACATTTGATACTTATCAAATTCCGGAACCAACAAAATGGGCGTCGGTTAACGGCAATAACTATTTCTGGACAGGTACTACTTGGTCTGCATTAGATTTTTGTCGACAAATTGTTGATGGCAATAGTACACCAGCAACAAATCAATTGCAGGGCATGAGTGTTACTTCCGCTAACCAAGAGTGGCGACAAAAGTATATGTACCGTATGGATGAGTTGACAAACAATCCTTATGCTACTAGCCTTAAGCTTAACGAAGGTTCAATGTCAACTACTTATAGTGGAAAAGGTTATTTCTCTCGTGATGTCGATTCAACATTCACTGGAGATTGGGGTAATCTATATAAATATTCTGGCTCCGGTTGGGATAGTATACCTTACGTTTGGACTGCGCAAGTGTGGTCTACGTCAGGATATAATGCTGCAATTGTGAGCACGCTAAACGGTTACGTAGCTTATAATTCTATGTATTATAATAATGATATAGTTGTTTGTCGTGGTGA
>JAVSBY010000069.1:0-1982 GCA_031960925.1 Gilliamella sp. CRA003912 | reverse complement strand
CCATCCACATCGCCCTCATCGCCCGGAGCAAGCGCTACAGGTAAGTGCTGCCAACGCAACAAATCATCACTGACCGCATGTCCCCAATGCATCGGCCCGCGGTAACCGCTATAAGGATAGTGTTGATAAAAGAGATGGTATTTATGATTAAAATAGATCAATCCATTGGGATCATTGATCCACCCAGCTGGCGCTGCAAAATGCAATAATGGGTAAAACCGAGTTTTGAGCGACTCACGTAATTTTTGAACACCTTGGGTTGCGTCCAGACACTGTTGGTCATGCATTGCATCTTTCCTTTAGGTTAACGTTATCATAATTATGATATAAGATCACAAAAAGAAAATCTGTGACCACGATAACAAAACATAAGATTAACGCGAATTAACCAGCCCTTATTGTCAACAAAATAGCATAAACGTTTAAAAGCCCGCTAAAAAAGGGATTAGCAATTCAAGTAAATAATAGGATAAAAATGTAGTCTGATGATAGCAAGATAGGTAGAGAGGATAAAAAGATAGCAAGTAAAGCAAACAAAGTATATTCAGTCTATCAATCGAGTTAAAATAGACTAAACGATGATGATAATGCGGCATTATCATCACCGCTAAACATAGAGCGAGTGGCTAAGTGAACCTTATTTTACCCCAGGAATCATAAAATCCATGATTAACAGTAACGAAGGTAAAATCACAACCGATAATGCAGTTGATGCTAAGAAGATACTTGAAGCTTGTTCTTGTTCGATATTCCAATTATAAGCAAGAATAACCGCTGTTGATGCGGTCGGCATTGCCAGTAAAAAGACAAGTTCTTCAGCCTCCATACCGGTAATACCAAACAAGTAAACGGTGATTAAGGCGATGGTTGGTGCAAAAAAGCATTTTAAAATCACATTGATTATTAGCGGTTTAGTAAACGTAATTTTAACCCCGTAAACGCCAACCCCAACAGCAATTAGCGAGATAAAATTACAGGCATTTGACATTATGTCAAACGTATTGAAAATAAAATGAGGCAACCATGTAATCCCATCTGTCACGCTCACAACAAGCCCCAAAATGACGGCAAGAAACATCGGTTTCATTACCGAATTTTTGACAGCCTCAACAATCATATTGCTGGTTATTTTGCCACCATGAAGCTTGGTATCACACAGTTCAAATAAGAAGATAGTTAACGGAATAAGTGTTAATGCAACCACAAAATTAGCAACCGCAACCGATATCGTTGACGACGCGCCAAGCAACAGTGTTAAAAACGGAACCCCCATGCCGCCCATATTGGGAAAACTACACAGCATCGCGTTAATGGTGCAAGATTTAAGATCTTTATTGAGCGCATATTTATTGGCAATAAAACAAACCAACCAAATTAAGGACATGGAAAAAAAGAAAGCAACGATCCAAACACCATTAAAGATTTGTGCAGGTTTTGCATGTGCAGTTTGGACAAAAAGCAAAGCAGGAAAAACAAAATTTGACACAAGTCCTGACAATAATTTTTTAGATTCTTTAGTAAAAATTTGTTGCCGAACACAAAACCAGCCCAGAAAAATTAATAAGAAAACAGGGAGACAAGAACTTACCACTTGCCAAATTGCTGATCCAATTTGATTCATATTTATTGCCTTATATACTAGATTGAACTTAGTTTGCAATTTGGACATGATGTTTACAAACCAAACTGACCAAAATCACGCTAAGCCGATGAATGATAAAATTTACTGTGATTTATAACGAGGCGAATGCCTAAACAGCGCCCCTTTATCCATTGATATGGCTACGTAAAGCATCTTGTCTATTATGTTTAATAACGAGGCAAAAAGTGTACGATTGGAAAAAGTCTTATTCGGCAATTCCATCCTTGATAGCACATAACCTTACTCTGACTGACTTATTTCTTTACAGTTCGTTTATCAAAGGATAACAAAACAATTTGTGGTTTTTATGAATTAAATGGTGTTAAGGATTTTTATTTGT
>JAVSBY010000068.1:0-2012 GCA_031960925.1 Gilliamella sp. CRA003912 | reverse complement strand
ACTGCCGTTCAACTACCTGCGGTGATTGCCTAAGTTGTAACACGCAGCCCAGCTCAGTTTATGTTTGGAACCACAGCAACTCGCAAAACTAAATGTTACCAATAAGGTAACTGGACGCAATAACAATGCAAAATTCAACACTATTCGCATCCCTCATCAATTTTAATCTTCCGCGCTAGGCAACCAACTACTACTGATATCTAAACTTATCTCTGAGTTGGTTTTCATCCCTAAATTAAATCGATCGCATTGATTGATATATTAGCCATGATTACTGTCCTTTATTAATTCTAATTGTTCAAACTAATCATAAATTTCATTGGCTAAATTGATAATTGCTGCCATCAAATTAACCATATCGACACTGTTTATAAAAGGCTCGTCAAAACCTAAATTATCGTAGTTAAGATTGTCCATGGCGATGCGTGCCATGCTTTCAACTTGAAATAACTTGGCTTCAATGCTGCCCATCAATTCACGGTTAGACATGGTTAACCCCTCCCCAAACGGCAGAGTGTTCAACATTGGAATGAATTCGGATCCGTGCGATAAAAATCAGTGATGGCTTGCCTAAATTGTCGCGGGCTTGGCGCTCATTTGCGGCAGTCGTTTGCACCACTTGAGCTGCTGAAAAATCATAGAATTGGTATAACTTGGATTGTATTGCACATAGGTGTGCGCTATCATAGCCGTTAGCCATAATCATTACTCCGTTTAATGGTTGGGTTAGATAGCGCGCCGTACTGCGAATACGCCGCGCTATCGCTTCATTAAAGAACGAGATCCTTAACATGTCCGCACAATATAGTCCAAATCGTCCGCACATGTCAACACTATTTTTATAATTCAATTTCGTGTATATTGTCAGCACTAACAACTTTTTACGAATTAATATGGCAAACGAAACAAGTAAATCAAAACGAAAAGATATACGCTTTCCTCATGAATTAATCGAACAAATAGAAAAACAAGCAAAGAAAGAAAATACCAATTTTTCGGCTTGGGTGATAAGTACTTGTCGTGAGAAATTGAAAAATAACGAACCCCAATAAATCCTTATTGATAAAGATGAGGCGTTCCACTTTGGTTGGATTTAAAATAATTATTTTGGTGCGAGCTTGTGTGAAACTTTTTCATTTAACTATTTGATTTAGCACATTTTTAGGTTTGTTGATTTTCTTGATTTATTCAAAATATAAGTAAGCATTATGAATAAATCAAAATATTAAAATAGCTTAAAATATAGCCGTCCCGCTCAGCCTAAAGTGAGCTTACCTAATCGGCTGATGTTCGTTCACATTCAATTACGTCTTTGGTACGATGGTTTTTTTGAGTGTTTTTTACATTAGATTTATCATCAGCAAGCATTTCTTGCACGACAATAAAGGATAATTTGTTATAAGAGGATCGCTCAATCGAATTTATTGTTTTGAACGTAAAACCTGTAAAATAATCGCTGATTTGCTCTTTATTCTCTAAAAAAAATAGACATATCTTGTTGTCGCCAAACTGTCTCATTATCTTGTTTTGCATAAATTTGACCGTTTTCATCTTTAAAAGCAACGCGTATTTCTTTTCCAAAACTATCTACTTCTTTATACTCGTCAAAAGAACTACCATTCCAATTAGAATCATAACGATGTGGTTGACATAACCAATGACCTACAAACATGTCATTGGTAACGTTTTTTTCGCACCCTGTTATTAGTAGGCTAATAATAATAAATAAAATTAAACTTTTCATAGTCACCTTTTTCGCTAGTCGGTTTTATCAACTCAAGTATTTCCATTGCTTGAGATGATAACAGTTTTTTGTATGCTCTAATAAATTAATAAATAAAGCCAGTTACCGACTGACAAAGTATTATATGCGCCCTGTTATTCGATTTTTAGTTATATAGCAACTTTATATCTAATCACACAACTAAAAGGCTGTAAATTGATGTTACATGGATAGAGGGGTTTAGTTACTTATCAAAGTATTGCTATTACAAGGTTTGATTTATTGTAGG
>JAVSBY010000067.1:0-1528 GCA_031960925.1 Gilliamella sp. CRA003912 | reverse complement strand
ACTAACAAGTATGATAGGTTACAGGCACAAAAGAGATAGACAAAATCTCTATGAGGAACAAGGCTGGGGCGTAGCTAATGAAAGAGATGAAATATGTATAATAAATTTGATGTTTGTATATATGATTTTAGCCATGAAAGTGATCCTGGCGATTATTGGTATGATTGTGCTATTTTAGAATCTACTGAAATACTTAAAGAATTTAATAATAATGATTGGGAGTTATTATTAACTCAACTAAAGCTTAAGCCTATTTTTTGGCAAAAAAGGCTTGTAGAATGTCTGGGGAATTTACATAACTCACATGAACTAGAGGTTATCCTGAATATTATTAACACAAATAATGAGGACTTATTTATCTCTTGTGTTGATTCATTAAGGCTTTTAGATTTATCTAATCTGGATAAATCTGAGAAGGAGCAGCTATTATCAAAAATAGATATTCTATTGCAGAATGTTAGCTCACCAGTAAAGCGTGTTTTAGAAGATGTCATCAAAAAAGCTAGTTGAATGCAAATTAACTCTCCATTCTGAATTTGAACGGGGATCTTTTATTATTTTTTTAGGTCTACTCCACAACCTCCATAATTAACCGCCCTTTTTTTGGTTATGATAGTGAGGTTTTTCCGATGATAAAGCTAGCTTGCCAAAGCACTCTATTTGAGTTTGATTTGTAACAACTCTCTGCTTCGTTAGCCATGACTAAAAAAGGCTTGCTAGTAATCCGCTAAAGATCCTATTTTGGATAAATAATATTGTATTGATAACTTCTCATCTTGGTTTGAGTCAGCTGAAGAAGAATCAGGCCAAGATAAATTAGATTGGCCTGAGTAAAATAGATTAATTGAGCTGTAAAAACTCAGTTGGTACTGTTTTAATCAACCAGACGCCATTATCAGCTAGATAAAACGTAAAGCCTTGTTGAGACATTAATAAGGCGTTTATTTTTATCACAACTGGTTTGCCATGTCGCAGTCCAACTGAAATGGCTGTTTGTTCATCGGCAGATAAATGAACATAATGGCGATCTCCCGCAATTAATCCTTTCTCTTTAATTGAATCAATAAAACGTGTAGCTGTTCCATGATATAAATATTGTGGTGGTACTTGCTCTGTATAGTTTATTTCGACTTGTTTCGTAGAATGTCCTTGGGCAGCTCTAATTTTTAGTCCATCATCAGAAATAGTGAAACGTTTTTTATCACTAGTTTTAACGACTTGCAAGACAAGTTCTAGCGTTAGCGGTTCTCCGTATTTATTTGCCTGTTTAATCAAATTATCAATACTGACCCATCCATCAGAATCCAATATAATGTCAATTGCTTCTGGTTGATGCCGTAATATATAACTTAAAAATTGACTTGTTTTGTTTATTATATTTTGCATTATTAATCCTCTGTTTTTATCCATTATGCTATCAACTTTGTACGACAGCAAAGCGGAGTTATTCCAATCAGTTTTCTTTTAAGGTATAGCGCCATCATATACTGGACAGTGCAATTGCAGTCGCACTTGAACATGATTATAT
>JAVSBY010000066.1:22824-33429 GCA_031960925.1 Gilliamella sp. CRA003912 | reverse complement strand
GATTATTATTAACCTTTTGAAAATAAAGAATATTGTAATCTAATGCAATCAAATGTAATGGGGTGCAATTTATTGAAAAGAAAGGTAAAGGGAGCGAATTAAAAACGCGTTGCTTGCTATATCAAATGTTTGATCACCGTTTTTTATGATGAGTCAATTGGAAAATAATCATGAAAATTGAAGAATTAAAAATGTCATCGAACTCTATTGATGTTTATTCGACTAAGAGATGTCACAATATAAATAAAATCAGTCAGTAATAACAATGCCTACGGCACATATCAGGATTGTTTTGAACGTAAACAATCCTGATATCTTATTTATTCGCCGCGGCAAACAGCAATATACCCACCACTATAAGTTGGAACATTATGTACATAACCGTTTGAATGGACTTCAACCTGATTATCCTTACTCCATATTTCAGCTGTCCAATAGTACCCATTAACAGCCCAAACAGAACCGGCATAATAGTTAACCATTCCCCACTCGCCCATAAATGTGCCATCAACATCACGAGAGAAATATCCATTAAATAAAGGAGATTCGCCTTCCGGATATTTTGTTCTATCAGCATAAGGCGTATTCGTTAACTCATCGCGTCGATATAAATATTTTTGCCGCCATGCTTTACCCTCATCAGACAAATCCATTGCCTGCTCGACCGTTGTTGCTGGTGATGCATCGCCATCAACGGCGACTCGGCATGCGTCTAACACCGGAAAGCTAGTTGAAGTTTGAAAATAAGTATTACTATATAATAAAGCGCTGTTAGGAGACCCATTGGATGCAATTGACCAACGAATCGGCGCAGAAATTTTATAACTATCTATCTGCTCCCAGCTACCATCCCCTTTATCATATTCTAAGTTGACAGTTGGTGTCCCCGCGTTGATAAACTCAGTACGAGTTTGTGAATTATAAGTCACTGTACAATTTTTACCGAGATAATAATTGGGACCACCAGATAAGACTATTTTGCCGCCATCATCTGTTGAAGTGCAGCGATATTTACTCTGATCAGTACCGGATCCAATCACATTGAATGAAGCTTTATAAAAGCCTGTTGTTGGAAATTTTGATGCAACTTTAAATCCTTTATTCACTTCCCACATAACAGGGTTATAGCCACTTCCATATTTGACTATCGTACCTTCAGCGCCAGCTAGCACGGTCATATTATAAGGTGCTAAATAACAAATACCTTGATCACTTGAACTAAAATTATAGGTCACTTCAGCATGGCTACCATAATCATTAGAACGAGGTAAACCGTAAGTGGTATTTGCGCTCACTGATTGTGGCAACTCAATAACAAGTTTATACGGACCACCACATGATGTTAAGGTTTGATTTAACTCCGTGACCGGTTGAGATGCACCGTTATACCATGTTGCTCTCATCTGACCGCCAACTTGAGTATTGGTCTTGATAGTGGCATCACCGTCGTCACTCGCAACAATAAGTCCATCTAAATCATGTAGTTTACCGTCAGCGACCACCAATGTTTTAACCTGATTAAATTTCATTTTGGGTGGCGCCGTCAGTGTAATCTCTGACGAATCTATACCAATTTTATCTACGCCGCCTGACCCGTCTTGAGAAGGCATTTCAACACCGAACAATTGACTTAAATCCGTTAATTTTGTCACCCCATCACTCAATAAAAGATATGGGGCTGTCCCTTCGATATTATTAATAGTGACTGCTGAGTAAGTAGCATAAGATAAAGCAGAGTACATGCTTACCATACACAACATAGGAAAAATCAAAAATTTCAAAAAATTACGTGGTAAATAAAAAAATAAACCAATCATTCCGTCCTTTACATCTGATCGGATTAAATGCCATATCCGACAAACAATTCCCTGAAAAAACACATTAACTCCTTTAACATTCAATCCAATGTATCAAAACTATATCTTTAGCTCAAAATCAAAATAATTTGCACAGCAAATTGCCTAACAATTTGTAACCAGTAAAGCTAAGCTGAACATGATAACAAAATCACACAAAAAAAGAGTATAAAATTTACATTTTTTGATCTTTTTTTACATAAAAGGGCTTACACAAGCTATGCTGTAACCACTAGAAAGATCAGTAGAACCAATGAATCCATTATGCGAATTAACCACATATTGGCTTGAACTGTCTGCCATTTCGACCGCCCAATAGTAAGTATGGTTAAATTGGCTTTGTGAGTATTGATACACCGCGCCCCACTCAGAAAACAACCCTCCGCTGATGCCAAAGGGATTTGTTGAAGTAACACGACTCGAATCCCTTACCGAGATCTGCCGCAGATATCGATTTACCTGCCCATCAAGGCCGCCTGTCCAACCGTAACCATTAGCATTGGTCAACTCAGCGACACTTGGTAAACGGTAACCTAGATCACTACAATAGTCTCTTGCTCCCTCAAAAGAACCGGCTGTTTCAGGTTTTGCAATAAACCACTGCCTGACCGTAAAACTATAAAGCTTATTATCTACATTATCTAAATAGATGGTGAATGTGGTTGGCAAGAATTCAGCTTGCTCTTCTGTTGCGCCATCTGCCGGGCCGATGAGTTCAATTTGAAGGGTATGACTATTTTGGGTAATATTTAGAGCGATGTTCGATGCTGCCGGCGTCTTAGTATAAGAGACCGTGCCATTTAGCGCCTCATTAAAGACTAAATTAAACGATAAACCACTAGCCCCTATCGTCGGAAAATTAGTGCTCGGTGTGTTTAGGTTTTGTAATTTAAATCCTTGCTGAGAATCCCATTGATAATCAGAACCAGAGTCCACAGCTAAATTAGGCTGAGCATAACAAGCATAGGGAATAGTTATTTTCGGTTTTATATAATAAGTCACGTTCGATGCGCTAAACACCGAATTGCTTGGATAACCGTATTGTGTACTTAATTCGGCATCGGTTGACGCTAATGTAACACTGTAAGGTGCCTGACAAATCCTCAGTTCATCTGAACGTTTAATTTTATTTCCATCACTATCTTCAATTTCAAGCGTTAATGAACCGGTTGCATCTGCATTGAGATCGCCATCAACATCATGCCAGTAATGATAAGGCTCGTTGACAAGCGTACGTAAATCGACGGTTTGCATCATTTTGGATTGGGATGTTCCTGCATCGACAGGAATCATCATGGTCACATTATTCAACGTTTCCCCAACAGTTACTAATTCAATAGGATTTTCCTTAGTTGATGTATTTTCAATCGCTTCTGGGTATGCTGCATTTGAGGCTGGAATAATAAATTTACCATCAGACAACATAATGCCAAGCAAACCATCACTATCAATAATTTTGGTCTTCCCCTCATCCGTTGTAAAATAAGGTGCATTACCTTCTATTTTATTTGCACTTATAGCAGACAAGCTAGCATGAGATGAAGAGAACAAAATTAAGCTGCCAAAAACTAAAATCACTTTAGCCAATGCATATAATTTATTTGTGATTTGTAGTCGGTTTTCGTCAGTAACTAAACAAAACGTTGAGATCCCGTGATTATTTGAAAAATCAGGTTTTATTTTTGACTGGACTTGTAACTTTTTAACAGCTCCATAATAAAACATCCCTTACTCCCTTTATCTATATTTTTTTGTATTTTTTAATTGGTTGCAATTTTCAAAGACAATCACCATTTGTAATTCTAATAATAAGTTATCTCGCTATACCCTATTCAATGCACAATTAATATTTATTATAATAAATCAGACGATTACTTCGTTTCATGAAAATAACGGCCGATTAGTCTTGAGATTAAATCCATGATTAATTAAAGATTATCTGTATCGATAATTGTAATTAAATATTATGAATTTTAATAGATGAACAGAGTTAAGTTAAGTTAAGTTAAGTTAAGTTAAGTTAATAAGTCCGAGTTACTAGATATATAACCCGTTATTTGATTTGATTTGATTTGAGTTAAGTAAATGAACAAAACGAGTTGTTTAACAGAAGTAACATACAATGAATATCCAGTGATGTAATACAATTTTATTTAACCACATCGTATTACATCACAGGGGTTAACCAAAACATTTAAGGGCTAATACATACCACCCCGACATTTGGATATGTCTCTTTTTCATAGCTAATACTGCCATCGTATGAAACAAGAGGATAAAGCGTACTTTCGTTTGAAATTAATGGCTCATTTGCCCAATAATAATTAGACATAAAGTAGCTGATTTGATAGTACTTGTCATTAACATGACCCCATTCCGAAAATAACCCGCCATTAATGCCAAGAGGATTGGCTTCTGTAATTCGAGAAGAACTGGTCACGGAAATTCGACGTTGATAATTATTCCCTTGCCCTTTCAGCCCACCTTGCCAACCATTGCCATTAGCGTTAGTTAATTCGGCGATGCTCGGAATGCGATAGCCCAAATTATCACAAAAAGGCTGAGCCTCATTATAACTTGCAGCCGGTACTGTTTTTACAATACCCCACTGCCTTAATTTGAACCGGTAGATTACCTGAGTTTTCGCTTTATCAGCATAAAATGTAAACGTTGTTGGGGTAAATTTTGCCTGAGCTGCAGTGTCCCCCTCTTTCGGACCAAGTAGATTAACCAGTAAAGTATCGACTGAGGGATCGCTATTAGGTAATGGCACAAGGCTAATTGAAACGTTCGATTTAGACGGGCTTTTGCTATAGTAAATTTGTGCCCCTTTTGCATTGACAATTCTTAAATCAAAATAGAGCCCATATGTACCAATAGTTGGGAAATTATGCTGAGGTTTAGCAAGATCTTGTGTTTTAAATCCTCTCTTAGGATCCCATTGTTCAGCTGGACCATCCGTTAAAGGCAGTCCACTGCTCGCCAGATTGGGCATTATATTACAAACATACGGTACATCCGTTTTGGGTTTAATGTAATACGTTGCATTCGATGCCATAAATTCTATACTTTTTGGCAAACCATAAAGTGTGGATAACACCCCTTCGCTAGCATCAAGTGTTAAAGTATAAGGCGCATAGCATGCATTAAGCGAATCTGAACGTTTAACTTTCCGGCCTATATTATCTTTGATTGCTAGGCTCAACGTCCCCGTAGCAACAGCATCTGTGTCGCCATCTACATCCCCCCAATAGTGATAAGGCTCATTAACGAATGTATTCAACTCTATCATTTGCGTAGGATCTTTATCCGATAATTCCGGCGTATCTAAAGGTATATTAGTTCTTACATCTGCAAATGTTTGCCCGAGTTCCGGTAATTCGATCGGATTTTGAGGGGTTGACTTATTTACGGTTGCTTTAGGAAAAGCCGCATTCAAACTTGGAATAATCAGCGTGCCATCAGAAAGTGTTATCCCTAATAACCCATCGGTACTGAGTGTACGTGTTAACCCACCATCATAAGTAAAATATGGTGCGCTGCCGAGCGTGACATTAGTCGTTGTGGCTGATAGCACGGAATAACACAATGGAGAGAGGATCAATAAACAGGCTAAAATTAAGCCAACTGTAAACTTATTTTGCAAAACATATTTTAATAAATCCCATAATCCCATTTGCTGCAATAAAATAGCTGTCTGCTGTTTATCATAAACATAATTAGACATTTAATTCTCCTTTCGTTCTATTTTTTATTAAATTACGTAATGGTTATCTAGAAGACGATGCTCCCCCACAACCATCAACATTAAAAAACCCATAGAAAAATCAATAAAATGGATATATCCATATAATCTTTGTCTAAAACAGTATCGTTGGTTAAAACAAGTCAACGACAATGGTTACTACTCGATTAGTGATATGTAATAAAGCCAATTTGCGAACTTAGTCCCACAGATAATTGGAAATCAATATTAAATGTTGGTAAGCAAGTAGTAAAGACAAGTAAAGTAAAGTAAAGTTATGTAAAGTTAAACATAGAAAAGCAAAGTTAGGAAAGGTAAAGTAATTGCGGTAAAAGTAACATGCTGAAGTTTCATACATAAAAGTAAGTACATAAAACAATCAACCTAGCTGCTTAATAATGAGAATGGATTGAACGCGTTACTACTGAAAATTTAGGCGACTCTTGCGTAACAAACACTCTGTAATGATCTTGGGCTATTGGGTAATTTTCTGATATGATAATCACAATGTTACCCTTGAATTGAGAATAAGCATGTTTGAGAATTTAACCGATCGTTTATCACAGACATTTAAAAATATTAGTGGCCGTGGACGCCTAACAGAAGAGAATATCAAAGACGCACTGCGTGATGTCCGAATGGCATTACTTGAAGCCGACGTTGCCTTACCTGTTGTTCGAGAATTTATACAACAAGTCAAAGAAAATGCGGTTGGACTTGATGTCAATAAAAGCCTAACTCCAGGGCAAGAGTTTATTAAAATTGTCCAACAAGAACTGACCAAAGCCATGGGTGAAAGCAACAGTAGCCTGAATTTAGCCACCCAGCCGCCGGCGGTCATATTAATGGCTGGTCTACAAGGCGCAGGTAAAACAACCAGTGTTGCTAAATTGGCCAAGTTCCTTAAAGAAAAACAAAAAAAGAAAGTATTAGTTGTCTCGGCCGACGTCTATCGCCCAGCTGCAATCAAACAGTTAGAAACACTGGCAAGCGCGATTGATGTTGAGTGTTTTCCCTCTAACATAAATGAAAAGCCAATCAACATCGTCAATAACGCAATATCTCATGCTAAATTACAATTTTTTGATGTGTTAATCGTCGATACAGCAGGCCGTTTACACATTGATAATGATATGATGGATGAGATAAAAGCACTTCATCAAGCTATCAACCCGATTGAAACATTATTTGTTGTTGATGCCATGACTGGACAAGATGCAGCCAATACTGCCAAAGCCTTTAATGACGCGCTACCATTAACCGGCGTTATTTTGACTAAAGTCGATGGTGACGCGCGCGGTGGTGCCGCGTTATCAATTCGTCAAATCACCGGAAAACCGATTAAGTTTTTGGGGATGGGCGAAAAAACTGACGCACTTGAGCCTTTCTATCCTGATCGCATTGCTTCTCGTATCTTGGGCATGGGCGATGTCATTTCATTGATTGAAGAATTACAAAGTAATGTTGATCGTGAAAAAGCGGAAAAAATCGCTAAAAAGCTCAAAAAAGGCGACAAATTTGATTTTAATGATTTCCAAGATCAACTAAAACAGATGCGCAACATGGGTGGAATGGGGGCGATGCTTGCTAAATTACCGGGCGTTGGACAATTACCGGAACATATTAAAGCCCAGATGGATGATAAAATCACAGTCAAAATGGAGGCAATCATTGGTTCAATGACGCTTAAAGAACGCGCTAACCCAGAGATTATTAAAGGATCGCGTAAACGTCGGATTGCAACCGGTTCAGGAACCCAAGTACAAGACGTGAATAAATTGCTTAAACAATTTGAAGACATGCAAAAAATGATGAAAAAAATGAAAGGTGGCGGCATGATGAAAATGATGCGTCAAATGAAAGGCATGATGGGCGGTGGTATGGGATTACCGCGTCGCTAATTGAAATAAAACAATTAAAAAAGTTAACCAAATATAATCCACATTATTTTGAAGAGGTTGATGATGAAACTTTATTATACAGCGGGTGCATGTTCACTCACAACGCACATACTACTTTGTGAAACCGGTTTACCATTTTCGAGCGAAAAGGTGAATCTCAAAGATAAAACCACGGCATCTGGTCAGAATTTTTATCAAATTACCCCTCGAGGACAAGTGCCGGCACTGGTTCTTGATGATAGCACCGTGTTAACAGAAAACATTGCGATTGCACAATATATTGCAGACCTGTCACCACAATCAAAACTGTTAGCACCACTTGGTGACATTGCAAGGTACCAAACACTTTCTTGGTTTAACTATATTGCCACAGAAATTCATACCAATTATCGACCGGTATTCCACCCGACTCATGAAGATGTGACACGTGATGCGATCAAAGGCTTACTTGAAAGATATCAGTACATTAATGACACGTTGGCTAAAACACCTTATTTAACCGGTGACCACTTTACCATTGCCGATGCTTATTTATTTGTTACAAATCAATGGATGCAGTTCATCCCAAATTGCCCAACTTACCCAGCTATTGAACAATTTATGGCTAGAATCAACGAACGCCCTGCGGTCAAAACCGCAAAAGCAAACGAAAAAAGTGCCTAACTAAATTAGGGGTTATCGTAAGATTTTTACGATAACTCACTGACTAATTGATTTTTGTCACTTGCGTTTGTGCTTGCCGACGAATATTCATCACGGTACCAATTGACGATAGAATGATAAACATTATCGCCATCCATTGGTAACCACTTAGTTTTTCATCCAAAACAACAAAACCCGATAATGCCGCAAAAACCGGGGATAAACTCATCAACGTGCTAAATGTTTGAGCGGGTAATCTCGGCAATGCAATCATATCAAGCCCATAGGGAATGGCAGAGGCAAGTAAGGCAACTAAAAAAACTAACGGTAACAGTTCAACTGAAAACATCGCACTACCGCCGTGCCAAACGCCGTAGGGAAATAAAATCACTGAGGCAATGACTGACCCAATAGCCACGCTCGATGCACCATGAATCGATCCGGCTTTTCGTCCGAATATAATATAAAGTGCCCAGCAGCTTCCGGCCATAAGTGCCAATAAAACCCCGATAGGATCTAACCCAGCTGAAGCATGATGGATAGGCAGTAACATCACTAAACCAATTACCGCAATCCCTAAGCAAGCAAAATCAATCAAACGCCGTGATGAACACATTGCAACAATAATTGGCCCCGTCAACTCGATAGCCACGCAAATTCCTAACGGAATGCGCGCTGCGGCACAATAAAAACATAAATTCATAAACCCAAGTACTAACCCATACAATAAAATGTACTTAAAGGCATGTTTAGTGATAGGTTTACGCCAAGGTTTAAAGATTATCACCAGCATAATTGATGAAAAAACCAGACGCCACGCTGTCATCCCCTCTGGGCCGAGTATCGGAAAGAGATGTTTTGCAAGGGATGCACTGATTTGAACCGAGATCATCGAGATGAAAATTAATAAAACGGGCCAAGAACGCTTGAACACGGAAAGGTACCTTAAAACTTAATCTATTTTGGTATTATATACCTAATTAACACGAATAGGCATAACGTTGCAAAAAGGTGAGTACAATTTTCTATTTTTCCGTGAATATAAATGGGTTATACCCTAATCCGTGCCTGTCATAACGTAACTTTAACTCTGCTTGAGGTTTTCATCACGCGCTATTTATGTTACTATTAATCCTCAGTAGTTATTGCTATCTACACAAAAATAACGAAAATAATAACGCTGAGGCCTACCATGAAAATAGTTGAAGTAAAACATCCGCTTGTTCGCCATAAAATTGGTTTAATGCGCGAAAACGATATCTCCACAAAAGACTTCCGTAATCTTGCCAGTGAAGTTGGCAGTTTATTAACTTATGAAGCAACCGCCGATTTACCAACCGAAAAAGTCACCATTGAAGGTTGGTGTGGACCCGTTGAAGTTGAACGTATTAAAGGGAAAAAAATTACCGTTGTTCCCATTTTACGTGCAGGCTTAGGTATGATGGATGGTGTACTTGAACACGTTCCAAGCGCCCGAATCAGCGTCGTTGGATTCTACCGTAATGAAGAAACCCTTGAGCCCGTTCCTTACTTTCAAAAATTAGCGTCTGACATTGAAGACCGTATTGCATTAGTCGTTGATCCAATGCTTGCAACCGGCGGTTCAATGGTTGCAACCATTGATTTGCTCAAAAAAGCCGGTTGTAAACAGATTAAAGTTTTGGTGTTAGTTGCAGCGCCTGAAGGGATAAAAACATTGCAAGAAGCCCACGGTGACGTTGAACTTTATACCGCTTCAATCGATGAGAGGTTGAATGAGAAAGGCTACATATTGCCCGGGCTTGGCGACGCTGGGGATAAAATCTTCGGCACAAAATAAAAATCTAAAATTTGAGACCGGTAAATCCGGTTTTTTTATGCCTATTGAATAATGAATATTGATTTACCTGTAACACATTTGATACAAAAACAAGAGAGGATTAAGTGACACAAACCACTATAGATAAAGCAAAAAATGACGTAATGCCACCTAAACATTCGTGGCAAGACATCTTAACGGGAGCCCAAATGCTGTTTGTTGCATTCGGTGCATTAGTTCTCGTGCCGCTACTAACCGGATTAAATCCGAATGTTGCCTTATTTACTGCTGGCGTTGGAACATTACTTTTCCAGCTCACAACCCGTGGAAAAGTACCTGTATTTTTAGCCTCATCCTTTGCCTTTATCGCACCCATTTCATTTGGTGTTAGCCAATGGGGGATTCCGGCAACATTAGGCGGCCTTGTCGCTGCCGGATTTGTCTTTATGTTTTTTGCCTTTTTAGTCAAGATCAATGGCAACCATGTGATTGATCGCATTTTACCACCGGTGGTAACAGGGCCAATTATTATGGTCATCGGCTTATCGCTAGCGCCTGTCGCTGTAGGCATGGCCATGGGCAAAAATAGCCATTTCAATGCTGAACATCATGAGTTAATTATTATCTCGATGGCATCATTATTAACCACGCTAATTGTTGCAA
>JAVSBY010000066.1:0-22724 GCA_031960925.1 Gilliamella sp. CRA003912 | reverse complement strand
CATGAGTTAATTATTATCTCGATGGCATCATTATTAACCACGCTAATTGTTGCAATATGGGCGAAAGGCTTTTTCAAATTAGTCCCGATTATTACTGGTATTATCGTTGGTTACGTGCTGTCTTGTTTGTACGGCATTGTTGATTTTAAGCCGGTGATAGATGCGCCTTGGTTTAAGGTCCCTGATTTCACCTTTCCTGAATTTCAATGGCAAGCCATTTTATATATGATTCCAATTGTGATTGCCCCAACTATTGAGCACGTCGGTGATATCATGGCAATTGGTTCAGTGACAGGAAAAGATTATACGCGTAGTCCAGGATTACAACGCACTTTACTTGGTGATGGCCTTGCGACTTCAACCGCTGGCTTTTTTGGTGGCCCTCCGTGCATTACTTATGCAGAAGTGATTGGCGCTGTGACACTCACTCGTAACTTTAAAACACGCGTAATGACATGGGCCGCTATTTGGGCAATCTCAATGTCATTTATTGGCAAAATTGGCGCATTTTTGAGTTCGATTCCAACGGTTGTCATGGGCGGCATTATGGTTTTACTTTTCGGTTCAATTGCTTCTGTTGGCGTAAATATTTTGATTAAAAATAAAGTCGATCTTTCGATTTCTCGCAACATGTGCATTGTCTCGTTAGTGCTTGTTTTCGGTATTGGCGGAATGATTTTTAACTTTGGTGCTTATGCCTTACAAGGTATCAGTTTATGTGGCATTTTAGCTATCGTACTGAATTTAGTTCTACCTCAACACGCTAAATAGTTTTTGAGCTAAAACGCCCTAATTAGTGACGATTTATCTCACTTTCAATTGTAAAAAGCCTGTTTTCACAGGCTTTTTTTATATCGACACCCAGTTAACAAATGTCATGCAAAGCCACGGGGAATTAACTGCGCCAAAACGTTGGAGTAAATAGCACTAACAAAGTAAAAATCTCAAGTCGGCCAAATAACATATCAACCACCATCACCCACTTCACAATATCGCTGACACTGGCAAAATTATTACTGACACCGCCTAGCCCAACACCCAAATTATTGAGTGATGAAGCCACAATATAAAATGCATCAATGGCTTCAATTCCGGTTGCCATAATAATGAACCAACTGATTAAAAACACCAACGCATAAGCCGAAAAAAAGCCCCATACTGCTTCGATAATCCGTTCTGGCAGGACGCGATTATTCAATTTTAAGGTGTAAATCGCATTGGGGTGAACTAAACGTTTGAGCTCACGCGATCCTTGCATAAACAGCAGTAAAACCCGAACGACTTTAAGTCCGCCCCCGGTTGAACCGGCACAGCCACCAATAAATGAGGCACACAATAATAAAATCGGTAACGATGCTGGCCATGTATTAATATCATCGACCATAAATCCAACCGTTGCGGCGACCGAAACAACTTGCAAAACAATTTTATCAAAACGCATTCCATGATGCAGATAGATAACCGATGCACAAATAGCAATTAAGAACAGTAAGATAAAGACAAATACCCTAAATTCTTGATCTCGCCAGTAAACTTTAATCGAAAAGCCGCTAAGTGAAGCAAAATGCAAACCAAAATTACACCCGGACAAGATTAAAAAGGCGGTGATAATGTAGTTAACCGCTGCACTATCAAAATAAGCCAAACTATTATCATGGGTCGAAAACCCGCCCATTGAAATGGTTGAAAAGCTATGAGATATCGCATCAAACACGTCCATACCTGCAATCCATAAACAGGTTGCACAAAGCGCGGTTAAAAAGATATAAATAGACCAAAGCGTTTTTGCGGTTTGGGCAATACGTGGCCGCATTTTGTTGTCTTTTTGTGGACCGGGAATTTCGGCGCGATACAGCTGCATTCCCCCAACACCAAGTAATGGCAAAATGGCAACCGCTAATACGATTATCCCCATCCCACCAAGCCATTGTAATAATTGACGATAAAACAATAACGCTTTAGGCAGATAATCCAAGCCAACAATGGTTGTCGCCCCAGTTGTTGTTAAACTTGAAAAGGACTCGAAAAAAGCGGTCGTTAAGTTAAGATTAAGATGATCATCAAAAATAAACGGAAAGGCCCCAATCGTACCAAGTACAACCCAAAATAGCACAACGATTAAAAAGCCCTCGCGCGTGCTCAGTTCATTGCGATAATGCCGATTCGGTAACCACAATAAGCAGCCAAGGATTAATGCAGCAATAAAGGAACGGACAAAAATCGCCCCAGCGCCATCACGATAAACTAACGCAACCAATGCCGGAATTAACATAAAAACCGAAAGCAGAGCAATAAGTAACCCCACAATACGTACAATTGAGCGCCAATGCATCATGATTAAATTCTCTTATTTAAAGCCACGAACACTTTTTATCAAATCGTAGGCGGCTTGAATTTCTTGCGCCCGTTTTTTAGCGGCTTCAAGCATTTCTTTCGGTAACCCTTTAGAGACCAATTTATCAGGATGATGCTCATTCATCAGCTTACGATAAGCTCGCTTAATCACCGACACCTCCGCTGAGGCATCAACCCCTAACAATTTATACGCATTTTGTAAATCATCTTGCGATGAGCGGTATTGGCTCCCGCCATAATAATTTCCTTGGTCATGATTATAGCCTTGCTGATAACGGTAACCCTGCTGATTTGATTGTTGATTGGTATAGCCTTGTTGACGAAAATGATAGCTACCCATCATCATTTGAATATACATCGCCATTTGCTGACGCGGAATATTAAATTCTTCGGCCACAATAAAAAGAATTTGCTGCTCTTTTTCATGCATGCGACCATCAACCAAAGCTAACTGAATCAGCTGCTCACAAAAAATATTGAGCACATTACGACGAAATCGGTATTGCGAATAGAGTTCTTTTAAGCGCGCCCGCAGTGGGTAGTCACTCGATTTACCTTGATTAAACGAGTCCTGCGCAAGCTTGCGGCTGTCTGTATCAAGTTGCAATTGATCCATAAATTGACGCGCTAAATTGATATCGTCTTGCGTCACAACGCCTTTGGCTTTGCTTAAATGGCCTAATACTTCAAACGCAACCGTGAGATATAAATGTGGATTGGCTTTGGTTTGCTGCTCTGTCAATTTATTACACAGTGCGCGGTAAAGCATTGGACCGACAAAAAAACCAATAAAAAATCCCCAACCACTTTTTAAAATCAGGCTAAGTACAAATCCGGTTATGAGTGACCACATAAAAGACATAATTATTCACCTATCTCAATTCTATCGATTTTTTGTAGTCCGCGGGGTAATAATGTCCCTTTTCGACCACGTTCGGCTCTGAATTTCTGTAAATCAGCAGGATATAAGGTTAATTTTCGTTTACCCACATAAAGGGTTAACGAGGTTTCGGGCGTAATTAGCAGCATATGAATAAGCGCATCATCAAGACTATTACTCTCTTTAGACTTAGTCAATGAGACAATTTTATTGCCTTTACCTTTAGACAACTCCGGTAAATCCATAACCGGAAATAAAATCATTCGGCCACTTGCGGTAATAGATAATAACAAACGATCATCAGAATCTATTTCAATTGGCGGCAATACGTTGGCATTATCCGATAAATTAATCATGGCTTTACCATTTCGATTGCGTGCAATTAAATCACTAAACGAGCAAATAAAACCATAGCCTGCGCTGGAGGCTAATAACAGTTTTTGCGACTCAGACGATGACATCAATAAGTGATCAACGGTTGCACCAGCAGGTAACGTTAATTTACCGGTTAGCGGTTCACCTTGGCCGCGTGCAGATGGCAAGGTACTTGGCTCCACCGCATAGCTTCGTCCTGTTGAGTCAATAAACACCACCGGCTGATTACTTTTTCCTTTTACTGCGGCTTTAAACCCATCCCCCGCTTTGTAACTCAGCGTGGTTGGATCGATATCATGGCCTTTCGCGCTTCTGACCCAGCCCATTTGAGACAATATCACCGTGACCGGTTCTGACGGAATTAATTCCTGTTCGGTGATCGCTTTTGCTTCACTGCGCTCAACAATCGGTGAACGGCGTTTATCACCGAACTTATCAGCATCAATTTGAAGTTCTTTTTTAATCAAGCTATTGAGTTTTTTCGGCGACGCGAGTAATTCTTGCAACTGTTCACGTTCTTTCGCTAACTCATCGTGCTCACCTTTCAAGCGAACTTCTTCTAATTTCACCAATTGACGCAATTTTAACTCTAAAATTGCCTCGGCTTGATTTTCACTTAATCCAAAGCGGCGGATAAGTTCGCTTTTAGGTTCATCTTCATGACGAATAATCTCAATCACTTCATCAATATTAAGAAAAGCAACAAGCAGCCCTTCTAAAATCTCTAAGCGTTTACTGACTTTTTCTAAGCGATAATTAAGACGACGCGTCACAGTGCTACGCCGGTAAGTTAACCATTCAGTTAAAATATCAACCAACCCTTTTACTGATGGGCGATTATCAAGCCCAATCATATTCATATTAACTCGATAACTTTTTTCAAGATCGGTTGTTGCAAATAAGTGATTCATCACTAACTCGACATCAACACGATTAGATCGCGGCACAATCACTAAACGGGTTGGGTTTTCGTGATCGGATTCATCGCGCAAATCTTCAATAAGCGGTAATTTTTTCGCCCGCATTTGTGAGGCAATTTGTTCTAATATTTTTGCGCCCGAGACTTGATGCGGCAGATCGGTAATGACAATATCACCGTCTTCTTTATTCCATACGGCGCGCATACGAATCGACCCACGACCCGTTTGATAGATTTTAACAATATCAGCTGGCGGCGTAATAATTTCTGCTTCAGTTGGAAAATCAGGGCCTTGAATGTGCATCATCACATCACTTAAGGTCGCATTTGGATTATCTAACAGCATGATCGCCGCATTAGCCACTTCACGAACATTATGTGGCGGAATATCGGTTGCCATGCCAACGGCAATCCCGGTTGTGCCATTTAACAAAATATTGGGTAGGCGAGCTGGTAACATTTTAGGTTCTTGCAGCGTACCATCAAAATTTGGTGTGTAATCAACCGTTCCTTGCCCCAATTCCCCGAGCAATAATTCCGCGTATTTTGACAGTCGGGATTCGGTATAACGCATCGCAGCAAAGGATTTAGGATCATCGGGCGCCCCCCAGTTACCTTGCCCATCAACTAACGGATAACGATAAGAAAATGGCTGCGCCATTAACACCATCGCTTCATAACAGGCACTATCACCGTGCGGATGATATTTACCGAGCACATCACCGACTGTACGTGCGGATTTTTTAAACTTAGCCTGCGCATTGAGTCCAAGCTCTGACATCGCATATACAATGCGGCGTTGAACCGGTTTTAGCCCATCACCAATAAACGGTAACGCGCGGTCCATAATCACATACATCGAATAGTTCAAATACGCACTTTCAGTAAAGTTTCTTAGTGATTGAACTTCTACGCCTTCATGAGTTATCTCACTCATTATTGTTCCTCTAAATAATTCTGTTCTTAAACATCAAGTTCGACTTGGTCGCCTTTTTCCTGCAACCATTCACGGCGATCTTCTGACCGTTTTTTCGCAAGTAACATATCCATTAATGCCATCGTCTGCTCGGCATCATCAAGTGATAATTTAACTAAACGGCGAGTATTGGGATCCATGGTTGTTTCGCGCAGTTGTAACGGGTTCATTTCACCGAGTCCTTTAAAGCGCTGCACATTTGGCTTACCTTTTTTGCGTTTTAACTGATCTAAAATGCCGTCTTTTTCTTCATCATCAAGGGCATAATAGACATCTTTACCTAAATCAATGCGGTATAAAGGCGGCATGGCAACAAAAATATGCCCTTGCTCGACCATCACCCGAAAATGACGAACAAAGAGCGCACACAGTAACGTTGCAATATGCAGTCCATCGGAATCGGCATCGGCTAAAATGCACACTTTACCGTAACGCAGTTGGCTGAGATCCTCGCTATCAGGATCCATGCCGATTGCGACCGAAATATCGTGGATTTCTTGCGAACCGAGCACTTCGTCAGATGACACTTCCCACGTATTTAAAATCTTACCTTTTAAAGGCATGATTGCCTGAAACTCGCGATCACGCGCCTGTTTGGCAGAGCCGCCCGCCGAGTCACCCTCAACTAAAAACAGTTCTGTGCGACTTAAATCTTGTGATGAACAATCGGCTAATTTACCGGGTAACGCAGGGCCACTGGTAAGCTTTTTACGGATCACTTTCTTTGACGCGCGCAGCCTTTTTTGCGCACTGGAAATCACCATTTCTGCCAGCAATTCGGCCAATTGCACATGCTGATTTAACCAAAGACTAAACGCATCTTTAACAATCGCTGAAACAAATGCAGCACTTTGCCTTGAAGATAAACGTTCTTTGGTTTGCCCAGCAAATTGCGGTTCTTGCATTTTAACTGACAGCACATAAGCGCAGCGTTCCCAAATATCATCAGCAGTTAATTTGAGTCCGCGCGGCAGTAAATTGCGAAACTCACAAAATTCGCGCATGGCATCAAGCAGACCTTGACGCAAGCCATTGACATGCGTACCACCTTGAACGGTTGGAATTAAATTGACGTAACTTTCGGTAAGTAACTCGCCGCCTTCGGGCATCCATAGCAATGCCCACTCAACCGCTTCGGTGTCGCCAGCGTGGTTGCCAATAAACGGATCGTCGGGTAACAGAGTGTAACCCGTTACTGATTCCATCAAATAGTCTTTTAATCCATCTTCGTAATGCCAGCGCTGCTCGCTATGATTAATTTTATCTTTAAAAATAATCTCAAGTCCTGGGCATAATACCGCTTTGGCTTTTAATAAATGGGTTAAACGCGGAACAGAAAAACGGGGCGAATCAAAATACTTCTCATCAGGCCAAAAACGCACTTTGGTGCCTGTATTGCGTTTACCACATGTCCCTGTAATGTGAAGATCTTCGACTTTTTCACCGTGTTCAAACGCGATTTCATACGTTTGTCCGTCACGGTTGACCGTCACCTCTACCCGTTTCGATAGCGCATTAACCACGGAAATCCCAACGCCATGCAAGCCGCCAGAAAACTGATAATTTTTATTCGAAAACTTACCGCCTGCGTGTAAACGGCAAAGTAACAGTTCAATGGCTGGTACGTTTTCTTCTGGATGGATATCAATTGGCATTCCACGGCCATCATCAATCACCTCAAGAGAATTATCTTCATAAAGCGTGACTTTAATTTGGCGTGCGTGACCTGCGATGGCTTCATCGACGCTATTATCAATGACTTCTTGCCCTAAATGGTTAGGACGTGCCGTGTCGGTATACATTCCGGGGCGATGACGAACTGGATCTAGCCCTTTTAATACTTCAATATCAACGGCGTTATAACTCGATTGTGACATAGTTTTTCGGTTTATTCTGATAAATGGCGCTATTATACGGCAAATCACCAAAAATGCGATTCGTTAAAGTGTTATCTTTAATTCAGTTTGGTTTCAAAATTGTAAAAAATGATTAACAAATACGGATAGGATAGCCCTGCCAAATCAACTTAATTTATTGAATTGGCAGTATTTCATTATACCTAATTAATGGCTTTGCTGAACAAAATCAGCGAGAGACCGGCTTTCTCGCAACGCAGTTAAAATCGCGCTTGTGCTTATATCAAACGGCATTAATTTATGTGAGTTAGCTTTTAAGGTGGTACGATTTGCAATCTCAACTAATACCTCATCGGTAATCACTGAAGATAATTGAGCTGGAGTGAGCGGCATGTCTAAACGTGCTAACCAATTCAGTAATGGCAACCTATCTTTAGGATTGGGATATTGCAAAATCTGTTGAACAGCAAGGCCGTACGCGACTTTCTCGCCGTGTACCCATTTTAACACATCAGGAATATGGGTTAAGCTGTCATGAATCGCATGGACAACCCCCATCCGTTGTTCGCTGTCACGAATACTGTTTGCAAGGCCCGCTAATGCAATGGTTGCATCGACGGTATGACAAAACGATTGTGAAAGCTGACCTGACTGGCAATCTTTTATCGCCTGATCGCTGTGCTTAACTAACATATCTAGCACTAACTTAGCCACTTGCAGTTGAAGCAATAAATTCACGTCATCACTGGTTTCAAGATACGGCGAAAACTCATACCATTTGGCAATAGCATCAGCAATTCCCGCTTTTAAAAAACGCACTGGCGCCTTAATAATCACCTGCGGGTCGACTAAAATCCATTCAGGATAACGCGATAACGGAAAATGCCCAAAATTGGCCCCATGCTCATCATAAAGTACGCTAAAGGGTGACCAAGCTGCGCACGTTGCCGCAATCGTGGGGACTTGAATAACCGGTAACGTGCCAGCAAGCTCAGCAAGTACTTTACTTGAGTCCATCACTGTTCCCCCACCAACGCCGATAATTACCGAGGCTTTTTTAACTTCATCACGCTCAGCAATCGCCTTTAACGTTTCTAAGTGACACTTGTGCGGCATAAACACAACACTAAAGCCGACATTGGCCGCTTGCAGTGATTGTTCGATCTGCTCATGGGTTTGTTGCCATGCTTTTTTACCGGTAATAATTAACGCATCTTGCCCAAACTCACCCGCATACTGACCGACTTGAGACAAAATGCCCGGTTGTTGCAAATAATTTTTTGGCGTCTGTATTTTCAGCATATCCCCCAACTCTCCTATCCATTGCGATAACAACACATCATTAAACTTACTTATTTGTGGTTATCAATTTATATCGCATAATAGCGTGGATTGCTATTTATCTTTTCGACTAAATGATAAATTATTTATCGCATGAAATAATCTGTAAACATAGGTTTAATATCGTGTCAGTGTGCCGCTCGATTCGTTCGCTCGGCAATGTATTATCCTTAGCTGAATTGGCGTGGTGTATGCGGACTTGATTCAACTTATCGCGTTGCCCTGATGTGATTAAGCAATAATGTGTGAACTGGGTCTCTATCTGACCTTCACAAAAAGAGACATTGTCTAATTCGAGCGAATAATGATGCGGTTTAAACAGCTGAATATCATCGCCATTACCGATGCTATCAATAAATATCACCTTCTTTTTTAGCACCGATTTTGAATAATTTTCAAACATTCTTAAGCCAAATGGATTACTGCACCCACCATCAAGCAAGACAAACGCGATGTTTTTTCGCTGCTTTTTATCGCATTTTTTCATCAAATTGAGTAACAAAATTAAACTGGAACTGTTACAGACAAAATTGTTACGGTTGGGAATACCGCCATGATAACGCACGATAAAATAGAGCAAAATGCAGGTCGTGACAACCGACATTGCCCCTAAAAAGCTGAGCATGCCCGCTTGCTGCATTGCCGGAATAAAAAACAAAACGTTCAATAAAACCGCAGTCAAAAAAAGGCCAATAACCGGCAATAAACGTATCCAATAATGCTGAGCATTAAATGACGAATTAAACGCGTATTTCGTTGTTAAATTGAAGCTGTTAATGCCGGTGTCATAATAAGTACAAACAATAATCTTAGCACTATCCAAATCACCAATGTAGGCATTATAAAAATTGCGATGTTGCCGTTTGGTTAACGATAAGCGCGCCAACTTCGCATCAAGGTGATAACCAAATTGCGATACTTCCTTGCTGAACATTCGAAGAAAAGCCAGTTTTTGTTTAGCCCCAAAACGTTTTCCAAAAATCAGACCATAGCGCAAAATAAGATCCGTTAAAAAATCCATGTATCAGTCATCCAAGAAAAATTACGCGGGATAAAAATCGTTCAATAAACAAAATTGACCCCGCTTTGTGTGACCTGCGTTAAATACAGCGCCAACGTCATTGCAGTATGCCGCTGTGATTTAGCCGACAATTAATAATCATCATGCTCAGATGACGCATTGTCTGTGTGCATTTCAGCAATCGCATCTTTCATATTCTGCGTGCCAACACAGATTGATTCAGCGGCTAACTCGGTCAGTGATAAACTGGTGCGCTCACAAACTGCGGTAATCACCATCGGTAAACTCATACCTGTCACAACCCGAACTTGCTGATTTAATACTTTCCATTCCGGTAAACATCTCATTGAGGCGTTGTAAGGCGAGGCGCCAAACAAATCGACAAAAATCAACACACCCTCACCCGAATCAAGTGCTTTACTCTTGTTTAAAATGTGAGAACTCAATTCAGCCACATCTTGCCCGGGTATTAGCGACAGCGTATCAAACTGATCGGTATCGCCCACAATCATACATACACTGTCTTTTATCCCTTCTGCCATTTTGCCATGGCTGACTAATAAAATGCCTATCATTGTTTATACCTCTTAAGCAAACAGCTTAACTGCTTCATCTAATGACACTTTTTTAAGCGAAGGCGTTGCTTGAAAATAAATATCAATCCCTAAACTTTGTTTTAAATCAACCAATAAATCCAATTGTGCCTGATTGATTGAAACTTCATTGATCACCTTAATGGTGCCATCGGTTTGTGGAATGCCACCAATGTTTAATTCCGCAACCGGCACACCCGCCTTAAGGATTTTATACATCACTTCAATACTTTTGGTGATTAGCATGACATTAAACTCATCGTATTGACGATCATTCCAATACCTTACTGCACCATCTTCTTTCAAAACTCGGACTTTATGTCCGGTTTGTGATCCCGCACTGATGATGATATTTTTAGTAAATTCATCGTTTGCAGACACATCATCCGCAACAAATAAGGCATTTGCGCCGGCTGACTTTGATACATTAGTTGCAACTTGACCATGAATTAAACGGCTATCTACTCGTGCTAAAACAACTTTACCCATAATGTGAACCTTCTTTATTTGTAATTATATGATGTGTTATAAAATGCCAACGGCAGCAAGTACCCCCAGTATCACGGTCAAACCCACCAGTGCATTGGTCACTTTTAACCCTTTTTTGATAAAATAAATGTACAAACCTGCAACCACTAACAGCGGTAATAAGCCGGGTAAAATCTGATCTAATAATTGTTGAATGACAAACTCTTTACCGGAAATATCAAACTTAAGGCCTGATGACACTTTAATGTAACTGGCGGCTAAAATGCCCATCATAAACAGACCCAAAATAGACAGACCTTCAATCAGCATTTGCATTTTGGGCCCAACCACTTCGGCACCGGCATTACGACCAAGTTTAAAGCCCAACTGGGCAAAATAATAACCGACCGCCAGTTGGTAGCAGACAAACGCAATAAACGGGAATAACGCCCCCGCAGCAGACCCTTGCTGCGCCCATGGCAAGGCTATTGCAATAAAAATATACTGCACCGTGCCCGAATCAATCGCATCGCCAATACCGGCTAAAGCGCCCATCAATCCTGCTTTTGTGTTGTAGAGCAAATTATCATCAATGGTGATGGGTTTATTTTGATAGACTTCATCCGCTCGCACTGATTCAAGTGATGACATAATGCCTGCAATCGTGCCGCCACCCCATGTAAGCTGAGTATTAAAAAACAATAAATGGCGCTGATAAGCTGCCGCAAGCTCGGCTTTATTTTTGTATAATTTTTTTAAGATAGGAATTAACGCCCACATTAATGATGCGGCAAGGTAGCGATCAAAAGAGTGGGGGATTTCGTTTGCGTAGTACCACCTTAACCAAGCAAAGGTCACATCGCGTTTGGTAATTTCCTGCGGTTTTAAATCAATACTTTGTTGTCTTATTTCACTCATGCTATTTTTCCTTTATGGCATTTTTTGAACGCTAAGAGAGGTACACGCCCCTTAGTAATCATCATCGTCATGACTGCTTTGCGTTGAAACGCCGCGCCCCAAATTATCTTTTACACTATTAAACGTTTCACTTTTCACAAGAACAAATAGGCAAGCGATAATCGCGCCAATAATTGCGTAAGTCACCATGGTGATATCTAATGGTTTTGTTGTGACCGCCAAAAAGTAGGCGAGTACAAAGAAAATCACATAGTTACGTTTACCAATCACATAAACAGTTAATGCAATCCCAACCGCGGCAAGGCCGCCGCCAATAACGCCTAAAATATGAAAAATAATATTGCCTTCGTTCTGTTTAATCATTTCGGCAATCACTGGAGCGCCAAAATAGAGCACAATAAAAATGAAAGGAATAAAAATCAGAAATGAAAAAATCGTTGGGAGGATAATGATAGAAAACGTTAATCCTGAACTGTTGGCGTCTTTAGCATAACGCTCAGTAAACTTTTGCATAATAAACGTGTTGATAAAAAACCGCACCTGATAAAGGTAAGAGCCAAGTAACCCAACTGGCACAGCAATCCCAACGGCGGCGGTTGGCTGCATGTGACTGAGCAACGCAACCGGAACCGCGATTGATGCGGCAACCGCCGGCTCAGAGGGCATTTGCCCACCGGGCGAAAAAACGCCCATATACATTAACTGAATCGCCGCCGTTATCATCATCGCCTGCGCAACATCACCAAAGACAATCCCAACAATTAATCCGGTCATTAATGGGGTAAAGCGTAACGTTAATGTCGCACCGCCAAGCGCTCTTGACATAATTAACGCAACCCAAAGTGCAATGATCGCGGCTTGAAAAAAAGTAACTTCCATAAAATAACTCCATAAAGTCAGTGATGAAGGGCTTTTAATTAGCTAAATTGCCCCTCATCTTGTTAGGCTACTCGGTTAACTAAAGGACGATGATTGACAACATTTTCCACATCACTCACGCATTTATCCCCCATTCCTTGCAAACATTCAATGGCATAAGCCGAGGTTTGTGGGGTAACGAGGACATGTGGATGTTGTATCAACGGATGGTCGTTATAAGACGGCTCTTTATACATAACGTCAGTTGCATAGGCGGCAACGGTGCCATTGTCTAATGCCGTTAACAGCGCGGATTCATTGACTAATTCGGCTCTGGCTGTGTTGGTGATATACACGCCTTTTTTCATTAACGAGAATTGTTCATCGCTCAAAATATGATAGCTTGTCTCATTTAACGAAGCATTTAGTGAAATGATATCCGCCTGCTTGAGTAAATACGGTAATTCAACGACCTCAATGCCGTGCTGTGCGGCCCACTGCTTATCAATATTTGGATCGACCGCTAATAATCTGGCATTAAAACCGTGTTTAAAGATTTCAGCAACGCGGCTACCAATATTACCGCAGCCAATTACCCCAATAACTTTACCCGTAACATTGATACCTAAAAAAGAGGCACGCTTTGCCCACTGATTATCCTTAACCGCTTGCGTCGACTCAACCGTACGCCGAATCAGCGCCAGTAAATTGGTGACTGCATTTTCGGCAACGGCGTCTCTTTCAACCAATGCGGGCACAATGGTCACTTTCGTACCGTGCGCTTTAGCCGCATTAATATCAACATTATTAAACCCAATTCCATGGCGAGATAATAAAAGTAATTCATCTTTATGCTTGAAAAAATCCTGATTAAAAAATGGACGAACACTGGCAATAATAATATTAAATCCATGTAATTGCTGCGCTAAGGCTTCACCACTAATATCATTATCAAAAACAAACGACTGGACTTTCCCTATTTTTGTTAATCGTGCCATTTGTTCTGGGAAATACTGACCAAAACTGCTGGAGTTCACGATAGCTATTTTATATTCTTTCACAAAACGCTCCCATGTTATCGTCGACTATTTACGCAAATTGATACTAAATCGGCATCAATATGTTATCAGTAACATATTGTGATGGAGAGATAAAATCAATCATAAAAACAGTAAAACGCGATACTGATCACATTTTAAAAACAGGGGGAATAAGAGGAAAAGAGGCAAATGCTAAACCAACGGCTGCATAACAAATTACAACAAATCGCTAAGCTATTTGTTAAAAATCAGATACTTTCGCCTTCAAGATAAGTCATCGGCAAATCAACCACATTTTGTGTAATAGGTTGATTATTCAGCCGTTTAAGTAACAATTCAGCAGCGACTCGCCCCATTTCAACGCGCGGGGTTAATACCGATGCAAGCCTTGGCGTTACCGCCTGACTGATATTATGACCATGAAATCCGGCAATCGCTAACCGATCTGGCACTTTAATGTTCAGCCGTTGGCATTCAAATAACACACCTAATGCTAAATTATCATTACTGCAAAAAATACCATCCACTTTGGGGTATTCTTGAAATGCTTGGTGTAATAATTTTGCACCTAAGGTATAAGAGGAAAGTTCTTTACTGGTTATCGTATAATTATCAAGGCCATGCTCTGTCATCGCCTCAATATAGCCCTTTTGACGAATCAAACTGCGCTCATCACGACGAGCACCAAAATAGACAATATGACGTTTTCCTTTTTCAATCATGAGGCTTATCATATTTTTTGCCCCAGCAAAATTATCAAATCCAACCGCCATATCAAGGCAAGGTGACACGCTATCCATGATTTCAACAATCGGAATATTCGACACGTTCAGCATCTTAATCGCTGCCGGGGTATGGTCGCGTTCCGATAGAATAATGCCATCAATATTGTAAGACAATAATGAGCGTAAACGCATTTCTTCTTTGACTTTATCGTAGCCGGTATGCGCAATCATGGTCTGATAACCGTGTTTATCGGTCACCATCTCAATGCCTTTGAGCACTTCGGCAAAAACATGATTGGTTAAAGATGGGAAAAAAACGCCAATCGCATGACTTTTCGCATTGGATAAGATATCGGGCGCTTTATTAGGAATGTAACCTAATTCATCAATCACAGATCGAAGCTGCTCACGTAATTTAGGTGAGACAAGATTGGGATCTTTAATAAAACGACTGACCGTCATTTTACTCACCCCAACTAAATTGGCGATATCAAGCAGCCCGGGTCGACGATTTTTATTCATATTTTATACTTTTGATTTTAATTAATAATGACAGGCAACGGCAAATAGAACAATGTATTTTAACATTATAACCTATTTTTTGATTGCCGAAATACCTGTCATCTTACCTTAGTCTGGCTATTTTGGTAGCAATTCACGTTATTTTGCAACATTACCTGCAATATTCAGTGCATCCCATGTTCTTGCAAACGGAGGCGCATAAATAAAATCCATAAAACCAAGTTCGTCAACCGTTAACCCAGCATAAATCGCAACCGCTAATGCATCGGTGCGGTGCACGCTGCCGCCAAGGTAAGCGCCACAAATTTGGCCACCTAAGATAATGCGAGACGCTTTATCGTAAATCAACTTGATCCAAATATCGCTTTGGGTTGGTACATAATTGGTGTGATTTTTATCTTTAACAAAGACAACCGAGTAATCGATATTAGCTTGCCTAGCGTCAGCTTCGGTAATGCCTGTGCGGCCTGCTTCAAAATCAAATACACGAATGCCGCTTGAACCTAATGTACCAATAAACGTACTTGCCTGACCGGCCATCACTTCGCCCACCAAGCGCCCTAACTTATTCGCGGTTGTCGCTAAAGGAATAAAGACATTCCCTGATAGGCGATGTTTGACTGTCGCACAATCACCGGCAGCATAAATATCGGTAACGTTAGTTTGGCAACGATCATCAATCACAATCGCCCCTTGTTCGGTAATCGTTATACCACTTTGTGCCAAAAATAGGGTATTAGGTCTAAATCCAGTCGCTAAAATCACCAAATCAGCGCGATATGTCCCTTTATTTGTCACAACATGGGTTACCTTGCCTTCGTGACTGCGGATTTCACTCACAGACTCGCTCAGTTTTAAATCGACCCCATGCGCCACTAAGCGCTGCTCAAGCAGTTCGGTAATTTGCTCATCAAAGGTTTTCGCTAAAATGCGCGGTGCAAACTCGATTACGGTTGTTTTTTTGCCTTTGTGTACAAAGGCTTCGGCAGCTTCAATACCAATGAATCCGCCACCGATGATAACAACGTGCTCAACATGCGGTAACTTTTCAACAATCGCTTGCGCATCATAACGCGAATGCATGGTCATGACGTTATTCGTTTCAAGTCCTTCAATTTTGGGTTTAATTGGCGATGCGCCAACAGCAACTAATAATTTATCATAGGTAAAATCAATCTGTTTCGATGTTGCTAAGTCACAGCAAGTGACGGTTTTATTACCTGCATCTAACGCCGTGGCTTGGTGCTTTAATTTAATATCAATACCAAGCTTAATAAAATCTTGGTAAGAACGCGCTGTCATTTGCTCAATATCGGTAAATTCACCCGCCACATAATATGGGATACCACACGAACCGAACGAGACAACATCGCTTTTTTCAAGCACGGTTACTTTTGCAGTTTTATCAAATTTGATTATGCGAACTGCCGCAGAAAGTCCCGCGGCATTGGCACCAAGAATTAAATAATGCATCTCTATTCCTTATTCATTAAGGTTATCGCGTAAGACTGATTACGGATAATCAATCACCGGTTATGATAAATCATCTAAACTGTCTAGGCCGGCATTGGGATCGTTAAACACCGACATGTTCATGGTGCCGATTTCACGATCGGTTGCAACCGCGGCGGTCATTGTTCCGGAAACATTGGTGACTGTTCTTGCCATATCAATAATTGGGTCGATAGCCAACACAATACCAATTAATGGGAAATACTCCGCCATGCCCATACCCGATAACACAATGGTTGCCGCAACGGTTGCCGTACCGGGAATCCCGGCAATACCAATTGAACCAATCACAACAACAATCACCATCATGACATAAAATTGGACCCCGGTTTCAATGCCGATCATATGGGCGACCATCACCGCAATCATCGCTGGGAAAAAGCCAGCACAGCCGTTCATGCCCATGGTACTACCTAATGAACCAACTAAATTGGCTGTCCCATCGTTAACGCCCATTCGGTTAGTTAAGGTTGAAATGGTCATTGGCAAGGTCCCAACCGATGAACGGCTGGTGAAAGCAAGTAACCACGTGCTGAACGCTTTTTTAATGAACAACACCGGTGACACGCCATGAATCGCAATAATTAATACATGCACCGCTAACATCACAATCATGGCAATATAAATCGCCACAACAAAGTTAGACACTTGGATAATCGCAGGGATACCATTTGATGCAATGGTACGTGCAAGTAAAGCAACAACGGCATAAGGCATGTATTTAATGATTGTCATCGCAACTGACATCACAATTTTATATAAACCTTGGATTAACAGTTTAAACACGCCGATAGCATCGGGCGCTTTCTTTTCCATTCTGTTGGAGGCGATACCTAATAACGCCGAGAAGATAACCAAACCAACGATATTTTCGCTATTCATCGCAGAGATAATATTACTTGGAATGAGGCGAATAAACGTATCGACTAAATTGGTATAGGTTTTGGCTTGTGCCATCATCGAAGAGGTTGAATAGCCGGTACCTAAGTTAAATAAGTTAGCTAATAAAATACCGAGCACACAAGCGATTGCGGTGGTAAATAATAACCAAAACATACCTTTAAAGGCAATTTTAGGGAGATTATCTTTGCCCGCAAAATCAATAATGACTTTAACAATCGAGACAAAAATTAATGGAATGACAAGCATGCGAATAAAGGCAATAAAGGCATTACCGACTAAACCATACCAAATGGCGATCTCTTTCATCCAAACCGACGGCATATCAGGAAACCCACCGACCGCTTGAATAGATAAACCAAGTACTGCCCCTAAAACTAGCGCAACAAGCATTCGTAATGAAAAAGAAATCTTTCTATTTTGCAACTGCTTTAAGATAAAGAAACAAACTAAAATAGCCAAAATGCCTATTAACGTTTGATAATGCGTTATCGAAAGAAACTTTTCGAAAAACGTGCCTTGAAAAATCGCCCCTGCATTCATCGCGGTGTCCTCATAGTAATTTTTGCTTCACTTTATGAATATCGCCGCGATGATATCGCTTTTGATTGCAGACATGATTTAGCGTCGATAAACAAGATAAGATAAAAGCTAACGGTCAATTGCGCGGTTAGCCGAGTTTATCATAACATTGTTAATTGAGAATTTTACAAAAATTTGAAACCTATCGTAGCAATTGCTTGGACTTACCAGCGGATTAGGCTAACAATCCGATTCAATTATCCCCTCACGTTTGGCGTGCAAAGCCAAAGCAACTGACCATCAATAGCCGCGGCTAAGCACATAGCTTAGCGCGGCTTAAAACCAGCTCAGCTTTTGCCGCAGTGCAACAACTGGCCCGATAATAATTAAACTTGGGCTTTTGGCTTGCGCAGCTAGCTGCGTTAACTCACTGAGTTTACCGGTAAAGACTTTTTGTTTGACCGATGTGCCTTCTTCAACAATTGCAACCGCTGTGTCTTGGTTCATGCCATGTTTTAACAGATTTTGCTCAATTATTGGTGCTTGCGATAATCCCATATAAAACACCAAGGTCTGCTTTTCGCCAGCTAGACTTTGCCAATCTAAACACGAACCATCTTTAACATGCCCAGTAATTAATCGAATACTGTGCGCATAATCACGGTGAGTTAGAGGAATACCGCTATACGCCGCGCAGCCTGACGCAGCGGTAATACCGGGCACGACCGAAAACGGAATATGTTCACCTAGCAACACTTCAAGCTCTTCGCCACCGCGTCCAAAGATAAACGGATCACCGCCTTTTAAACGCACAACGCGTTTTCCTTTTTTGGCTTGCTCAAGCAAAATTTGATTTATCTGTTCTTGGGGGACACAGTGATAACCCGGCTTTTTACCAACAAAAATTCGCGTGGCATCGCGCCTAACAAGGTTCATGATATCATCGGAAACCAATCGGTCGTAGACCACAATATCGGCCAATTGGATCTGCTGTAATCCTTTCAGTGTTAATAAACCCGCATCGCCGGGCCCTGCGCCAACTAGCACCACTTCGCCTTGATTGTCTATTTTGCTATCAAACAGATCGTTAGTGATTTGGGTGACTTTTTGGCTATTTTTATTGGCTAACGCTTGCGCTAACCGGTCGTTAATCAGCAGCTTTTCATAAAAACGCCGGCGCTGGTGTTCGCTACTAAAAAATTGCTTCACTTTTTGCCGCAACTGTCCGGCATAACTTGCCAGCTGCCCTAAATGAATGGGTAGCAGTGACTCGATCTTTTCGCGCAGTAGCCGCGCTAGCACTGGCGCTTTGCCCATCGATGAAATCGCAACAATCACCGGCGATCTATCAATAATCGATGGCATAATAAAGCTGGCAAGCTCTTGATTATCAACTACATTACAAAAAATCTTTTTTTGCTCGCACTCACAGCTCACCGTTTGATTAAGTTCGCTGTCGTGCGTTGCGGCAATCACCAACCATTTATCATCGAGCAGCGCGTTGGTAAACGGTGCATCAATTAACGTGACATCGCCTTGCTGCTGCCAAGCATAAAACTGCGGGGTAAATGTTAACGCATTGACCACCAACTTTGCACCAGCACTTAGCAATAACCTTGCCTTACGTTCGGCCACCTCGCCCGCACCGACTAATAAGCAGTCTCGACCTTTAATTTGACAAAATATCGGTAAATAATCCATCTCACTCCCTTATTACTCCGCAGTTAGCCATAATGTCTCTTGGACAAATTATGGCGATAACTGGCTAAACCTGATGTTAAACCGTTTCTGATTTCAGTTGAACTTGACCGTTTTCAACCCGCACTTGATAGGTCTTAATTGTGTATGCGCTATCGTCAAGGCACTGACCATCTTTCAAGTGAAAACGCTGCTTTTTCAGTGGGCTGGCAACATACAGTTCGTTTTGCGCTTCAACAATAAGCCCGCGCGAAAGCACGCTTGATGCAAAAAAGGGATCGATATTGCTCAGTGCATAAACGGTATCGTCGGCAAACGGTCGAAAAATAGCCACATCTTCACCATTAAAGAGCGCACAAATCCCAGATTGAGGATAAATATCGTTAATTTGACAGACTGTAATCCATTGGCTCATTAGTTATCTCCTTGTTGCATAAGCTTTTTTTCGGACTGAAAAGCAGGGCGATGCTGTTGACGTTCAGGCACAACGCGCACCAGTTTGTCGCGTTCTGGGCTATTGATATAATGGCTAAAACGGCGTTGATATTCTGGGTGTTCAACCGTCTCTTTCCATTCACACACAACTAATTGACGCAGCCTTGCCACATCGGCTTCAAGCTCGCTATTGATGCCTAACTTGTCATCAATGATCACACTACGTAAATAGCCAATGCCCCCCTCCATCGCGCCAAGCCAGACCGACGTACGTTGCAATTTATCGGCTGTGCGGATATAAAACATCATGAAACGGTCGATATAGCGAATCAACGTTTCTTTATCTAAATCAGATGCCAATAAATCGGCGTGACGTGGCGTCATGCCGCCATTACCGCACACGTATAAGTTCCAGCCCTTTTCGGTCGCAATCACGCCCAAATCTTTACCTTGTGCTTCGGCGCACTCTCTGGTGCAGCCCGATACACCAAATTTCATCTTATGCGGCGTTCGAATTCCTTTATAGCGATTTTCCAGTTCAACACCAAGCCCAACGCTATCGCCAACGCCATAACGGCACCACGTGCTACCCACACAGGTTTTTGCCATTCTTAACGCTTTGGCATAAGCGTGACCGCTTTCAAGCCCGCCATCGATCAGTTCTTGCCAAATGGCCGGTAAATCATCTTTTTGCGCACCAAAAAGACCAATGCGCTGTGAACCGGTAATTTTGGTATAAAGACGATATTTCTCAGCAACCTTGGCAATAACAATTAGCTGCTGTGGTGTGATTTCGCCCCCTTGCGAACGTGGAATAACCGAATACGTGCCGTCTTTTTGAATGTTCGCTAAAAAGTTGTCATTGGTATCTTGCAGCGGCACTAATTCAGGCGTTAGCACATAGTTATTCCAGCAAGACGCCAATAACGAGCCGATAGCCGGTTTACAGATTTCGCACCCATAACCTTGACCGTGTTTTTGTAAAACCGCGTCAAAGGTTTTAAGCTCGCCAACGCGAATTAAATGATACAGCTCTTGCCTTGAATAGTTAAAATGCTCGCAAAGGTGATTGTTAACCTCGATCCCTTGCTTTTTAAGCTCACTGTTTAGCAGCTGCGTAATTAACGGCACACAGCCACCACAGCCAGTACCGGCTTTGGTTTCGGCCTTTATTGCAGCCACTGTATGACAACCATTTTGGATAGATTCGACAATCCGCGCTTTAGTCACATCAAAACACGAACAAATTTGTGCCGAATCAGGCAGCGCCTCAACCCCCATCACTGGCTTGGCGCCGGCGTGTGCGGGTAAAATTAACGTGTCTGGGTGCTCAGGCAATTCCATCCGATTTAGCATCAGTTGTAATAAATTGCTGTAATCAGCGGTATCACCAACTAACACCGCACCGAGCAAATATTTATTGTCTTGTGTGACGACCAACCGTTTATAGACCGGGCCGCATTCGTCCAAATAGACATAGCTGCGCGAACCGGGGGTTTTGCCTTTGGCATCACCAATGCTGCCCACATCAACGCCGAGCAATTTTAACTTAGCGCTCATGTCTGCGCCGGTAAAGCTGGCTTCATTATTCCCCGCAAGGTGGGCGGCCACAACTTGCGCCATTTTATAGCCCGGTGCGACTAAACCAAATATACGATTATTCCAACATGCACATTCGCCAATTGCATAAATATCGCTGTCTGATGTTTGACCATAATCATTAATAACAATGCCGCCGCGTGGTCCGATTTCTAGCTCACAGTCTTTGGCTAACTTATCGTTTGGACGGATCCCGGTTGAAAACACAATAAAATCGATTTCAAGCTCGCTACCATCGGCAAACTTCATGAGTTTACCCGTCGGGGTATCAACAATATCGACCGTATTTTTGCTAGTATGAACCACAACGCCCATATCTTCTATCTTACGGCGCAGCTGTTCGCCGCCCATCGGATCAAGCTGTTCGGCCATTAATACCGGCGCAAATTCCACTACATGGGTTTCCATGCCTAAATTTTTCAGTGCACCGGCCGCTTCTAACCCCAGCAGCCCGCCACCCACTACTGCACCTTTTTTACTGCGCAGTGAACAGGCTTTGATCGCATCTAAATCTTCAATAGTTCGATACACAAAACAGTCGCGCCCCGTAGCGCCATTAATTGGCGGCACCCACGGGTATGAGCCAGTTGCCATGATAAGTTTATCGTAGGGAATAATTGCGCCCGATTGGGAATGGACTTCTTTACGTTGACGATTAATCAAAATCGCCCTTTCACCCAGTAACAGATTAAAGCCTTGTTCTTGATAAAGCCCGCTTTTAACTAATGAAAGCGCTTCGGCCGTATGGCCCGAAAAGTACGAAGACAGATGAACGCGATCATAAGCAACCCGATTTTCCTCACAAAAAAGAGTAATGTTATAATCATTCACCCACTTGTTATCAATCAACTCTTCAATAAATCGATGACCGACCATGCCATTACCAATGATCACAAGATTCATTTTTTGCATATATTATCTCTCTTAACTATTTAATCATTTTTATTGGGATTAGTTTATAAGGTCTAAGCACAAAACATAAGTCATCAAAATAGGTACTACTAAAGGATTAGAAAAAGATTAACATGAGGATAAACAATAAGATAAACATTAAGTTTATTATAACCAAAACTCAACTTGCGACGCGCTTAACCGGCTAATGGCTTAGCTGTGGCAAAATAACAGAAAATAATAAACGGTTTGATTAACTGCTGCAAAGCGCTTAAAGAATATGCTATATTACTTTTCCGTTGATTTTACAAGGTGATAAG
>JAVSBY010000065.1:11612-27225 GCA_031960925.1 Gilliamella sp. CRA003912 | reverse complement strand
ACCAAGAATAATTCGGGATCAAATTCAACATAAAAATTGAAAGCGGCCAAAATACATCCCAGTAATATTTGCATTAAGGGTAATGGAATTTGCATTGGTATCATTTTAACAACAACACCAGATAGTGATACGACTAAAATAAGAATTAAGATTGTTGAAAAGAGTTCCATGTTTGTTCTATTATTGACTTAAAATTGATTTTAGTATAGCTGAAATTTACGGTAATTTCAGGTTAAAATTGAAAGGATTATTTAATTTTTTGATTGAAAGTCACTAATCGTTAAAAATAACGTGACTTATATGACTTCAAATAACGCATATTATATAAAAAAGGCAGTAACATGAGCAGTTGGCAACGTGCATTTGTATTACACAGTCGAACGTACAGTGAAAGCAGTCTATTGGTCGATTTATTCGTTGAAAATGCGGGAAAAGTGACCGTAATGGCAAAAGGTGCACGGCGTAAAAATTCAATGTTAAAAGGCATTTTACAACCCTTTACACCGCTTATTGTCCAATATTCCGAGAAGGGTGCGGTAAAAACGCTAAAACAAGTCGAAGCAATTTCATTATCTTTACCCCTTGTTTCGACATTTCTTTATAGTGCTTTTTATCTCAACGAATTGATTCATCGTGTATTGATAAGTGATACGGATACGGCCGAACTGTTTCACCATTATCTAGACAGCCTTCAGCAACTTGCTTTGCAAATACCGGCTGAGAAGGTCTTGCGATCTTTTGAGCTGGCTTTATTAACCTATTTAGGCTATCACGTTGATTTTTTCCATTGCAGTAGTACCGGTGATGAGATTGTCGAAACGATGAGTTACCAATATCAGTCTGAATCAGGATTTATGAGCAGTTTATTGAAAAATAGTACCAGTTTTACCGGTGAGCAAGTTTTGGCTTTCGGTTATCGCCAATTTGATAATGAAGAGACATTAAAAGCCGCTAAACGGTTTACGCGTATGGCTTTAAAACCGTATGTGGGAACAAAACCTTTCAAAAGTCGAGAACTGTTTATTGCTGTTTGATCTTGGTGATAATTGCGCACTATGCTGCGCAATTAATTTGTAATCATTTTCTGTTACCTTTTCATGCCAACTAGCGGTAGAGTGAGATGCTGGTAAATGGCAAGTAAGCGAATGAATAATGTCGTGATAATTCCGAGTAATGTTGACACTTCAAGAGGCAATGTTAGAACGTGATAAGCCGTTACATGGATCATGCCGCCAATAATGCAAGCGGTAGCATAAATATCAGTTCGAAACACCATTGGAATGTCTCTGGCTAATACGTCTCGCACAATGCCGCCGCCAACGCCTGTCATCACTCCCATACAAATTGTTATTGTGCTATTGACCTCAGATGCTATCGCTTTATTCACGCCGATACCAACAAATACCGCAAGTCCGATGGCATCTAACACAGAAAATAACTTTTTAGGAATAGTGATTGACGACCAATAACGCAAAACCAGCATAGTCACCAACGAGGTCACGATCGCAACGTAAAAATCGGTTGAGTCGGTGATCCAAAATATCGGTCCATGATTTAAAACAATATCCCGTATTGTGCCGCCCCCAATTGCGGTAATAATGCCCAAAACTAAACCACCAATTGGGTCCATGTCCTTTTTAGCCGCAAGTAAAACACCGGATATGGCAAACACTATGGTGCCAAGAATATCAAACCAAAATAAGTAACTCACGCAAGCTCACTTAACATGGATTCAACAATTAAAGAGGACTGAGTGGCTGCTAAAGCTAAAAAGCTCTTAAAATCCATTGCAGATTCATCATCACCATTATCAGAAATTGCCCGAACAACAACAAAAGGCATTTTAGCTAACCAGCAAACATGACCAATTGCAGCTGCTTCCATTTCTACAGCAATCGCTGCTGGAAAGTGCTGTTTGATAGCAGATAAGGTCGATTTACCATTGATAAATGAATCGCCACTACAGATCGATCCTCTGACTGCATTAACCCCGTTTTTTTCAATACATTTTTTAGCTAACAATTGATAATGCTCATCGGCATCGAAAGTGGTAGGGCAACCCGACATTTGGCCTAACTGATAACCAAATGCTGTTAGATCAACGTCGTGATAACAAACATCGGTTGATACGACCACATCACCAATGTTGAGTGCTGATGATAGGCCGCCAGCTGATCCGGTATTAATGACGACATCAACATCATAATTATTCAATAATACAGTTGTGCCCGAAGCCGCAGCCACTTTACCAATACCAGATTGAAGAAGGACAACGTCACAACCCGCTATTTGACCAAGATGAAAATCAAAGCCTAGATAGCTTTCACATTGATAGTCAGTAATTTTGTTTTTCAAAATGGCAACTTCTTCTTCCATTGCAGCAATAATCGCAACGCGCATAATGTCCTCTAGGTATCTTTAGGTAACTTAAATTTAGGTGTGATATGATAAGTGCAGTCTACAAAATTGACAATACGTCTATCACAATAATGGAGTGTCATAATTGAAAACGGTTTTTATTACTGGCTGCTCAAGTGGAATTGGTCTTGTTGCTGCTAATGCGTTGAAAAATAGAGGATATCGCGTGATTGCCTCTTGCCGCAAAGAATCTGATAAAGTAAAACTGCTAAATCAAGGGTTTGAGACGGTTCTACTTGATCTCAATGATCCTGATTCCGTTGCCAATGCCGCGCAAGAGGTGCTTGCATTAACCGAAGGAAAGTTATATGGACTTTTCAATAATGCCGGATATGGAGTTTACGGCCGCCTTTCAACCATTGATAGAACGCAATTAGAATCTCAATTTGCCACCAATTTTTTTGGGGTACATCAGTTAACACAGTTGTTGTTACCTGCGATGTTAAAACAAAATGAAGGGCGAATTATTCAGACCAGTTCTATTGTTGGAATCGTCGCAACGCCAGGCCGTGGCGCTTATTCTGCCAGTAAATATGCACTTGAAGCGTGGTCTGATGTCTTAAGATTAGAACTGTGCGAAACTAATATCAACGTTTGTTTAATTGAGCCAGGGCCGCTAAAAACCGAATTTTCAAGTAATGTAAATCAAACTGAGTCGGATAAAATTGTTAAAAACCCACCGATCGCTAAGCGATTTACCTTAACAGCCGACGCAATTTTGCCGGTGTTATTTCATGCATTAGAGCACCCATCGCCTAAAATTCGTTACAGGGTCACTAAAGTCACTAAGCTGGCAGCCATTGCAAAACGTTTGCTTCCTGATCGAATTATGGATAAAATTTTAAAAAGTAAATAGAGCCTGAAAAAGGGTAAAGGACACTGTATGCAATCCCCATTTATTTTTGATGTTACTGAACAAAACATTCAAGAAATTATACAAAAATCATCACATAGCCCAGTGCTATTTTATTTTTGGTCGCCACGTAGCCCAAATTATGAAACCATGACCGATAGTTTAATGCGATTGGCAACTCGCTATAATGGGCAATTCGTTTTGGCTAAGCTCAATTGTGATGAACAAAGTCTATTAGCTCAGCAATTTGGTTTACGTGCGATTCCGACAGTTTACTTATTTCAAAATGGTCAACCGGCTGATGGATTTCAGGGCCCTCAACCCGAGCAGTTTATCAAAGAATTTTTAGAGAAATTTTTACCGAGTGAAGATGAACTAAAGCTAAAAGAAGCACAAAAGTTGCTCGATGAACAGAAGTTTGAAGACGCATTACCGCTGTTAAAACAAGCATGGTCAACGTTAAAAGATCATTTTGGTAAATCCCGTTCTGATATTGCTTTATTGTTATCAAAAGCGCATATTGAATTGAAACAGCTTAATGAAGCTAAAGCCGTACTCGACACAATTCCACTTCAAGATCATGATTCGGCTTATCAAGGGTTAATGGCTGAAATTGAGTTACTTGAGCAAGCTGCTAATTCTCCCGAATTGCAACAATTACAAACGGAACTTGCCAAACACCCTGATAACTATGAGTTGATGATTCAGCTGGCTTCGCAGCTGATGCAAGTAGGTCGTCACGAAGAAGCGCTCGCATTACTGCTTAACCCCTTAATGACAGATTTAAATGCTGGCGATGGTCAAGTGAAAAAGACATTACTGGATATGCTCGCTGCCCTTGGAACCAGTAATCCGCTAGCAACAACTTATCGGCGTAAACTGTATACGCTATTATATTAATGATAGCGTTAGTCTAAAATTGAAAAGCATAGAAAAAGCATAAAAGGGGAGATATTTCTCCCTTTTATTTTTTAATTGTGTTCAATCACACGTTGAAAATCTTCATTATCACGAAGTGTCAATATTTCAACGCCGTTGTCTGTGACTAAGATAGTATGTTCATATTGAGCAGATAGGCCATGATCACGGGTTTTAACGGTCCAGCCGTCTTTCATAGTTCGAGTGCGCCAATCACCTGTATTCACCATCGGTTCGATAGTGAAAGTCATCCCGGATTGTAAAATCACGCCACCGTCATCGGCATTATAATGTAACACTTGCGGTTCATCGTGATAAACTTCACCAATTCCGTGGCCACAATATTCTCGAACTGTCGAGTAACCAAAAGATTCAACATACTTTTGGATGGTTTTACCAATCTCTTTTAAGCGAATTCCCGGTTTTATAATTTTGATAGCTTCATAAAGGCTTTCTTGGGTGACTTTACAAAGTCGCTCACCAGCAATGGTTGGTTTCCCAGCAATATACATCTTAGATGTATCACCGTGATAACCGTCTTTAATGACTGTCACATCAATATTTAAAATATCACCGTCTTTTATTTTCTTTTCAAAACTCGGGATACCATGGCACACAACATCATTAATTGAAATGCAGCTAGTGTGTTGATAGCCACTGTAGCCAATATTTGCTGGAATAGCTTTTTGCACATTGACAATATAGTCATAACAGATTTTATCGAGCTCGCCGGTTGTGATCCCGGGTTTTACATACGGTTCGATCATTTCAAGTACGTCTGCTGCCAGTTTTCCGGCAACGCGCATTTTTTCGATTTGAGCGGGGGTTTTCAACTTAATTGACATCGGATTATTCCTGTAAAATACATGGCTATATCCTATCATATACAGGCGTTTGTTCAAGATACATAAATTGTTTGATAAAACTATTCGCCGCTAAAGTCGAATCTAACACTTGATGATCCGATTGATTTGCTTGAACGCAGGTGATAATCGCTATATCATAGTGCCACATTACTCCTCCCTGCCAATTATCCATTAATAAAAGTACGAGTTTTTTATGCTAATTAACGCACAACATATTCTTGAAAAACTAAATCCTCACAATAAAATCAACTATGACAGTGTATTGCAAGAGATGATCTCAAATTGGCAGTCTGTTGCTGTTAGACCTAAATTACTCATTCACAGCTGTTGTGCGCCTTGTAGTACCTATGTGCTCGAATACTTGGCCCAATATGCCGACATTACCATTTACTTTGCTAACTCAAATATCCATCCTAGAGTGGAGTATGAAAACCGGAGTGTTGTTCAGCAAAAATTTATTGCTGATTTCAATCACAAAACAGGGCATCAAGTTCAATTTTTACAGGCGCCTTATCAACCCGCTGAGTTCATCAAGCAAGTCGAACATTTACGTGATGAGCCAGAAGGGGGAGAACGCTGCCATCTCTGTTATAAAATGCGTTTAGACTTAGCGGCGATAAAAGCACAAGAACTTGGATTTGACTATTTCGCGAGTGCATTAACACTGAGCCCTAAAAAAAATAGCCAGAAAATTAACCAACTTGGGCTTGAAATACAAGAAATATTTGCGGTTCAATATTTACCTTCCGATTTCAAAAAAAATAATGGCTATAAGCGGTCAATTGAACTGTGTAAAGAGTACGATGTATATCGTCAATGTTATTGTGGCTGCATTTTTGCTGCTAAAGCGCAGGGAATCGACTTAAAAGATGTGACAAATAGAGCTAAAGAACAATTGGCAAAAAACAGAGATTTTATTCAGGTGTTAGAGGTCGATTCAATCTAATAAATAGATTTGTTTATTTGTTAACATTAAAAAGGCATTGTGAATCAATGCCTTTATTGTGAGCAGTGCTAATTGACGCCTTGATTATTTACTTTAAATGACAGGCTGATTTCAAAATAGCAATTAAGAATTCCCAATAACGATAAACACTTTGAATGTTGACCTTTTCATCAGGCGAATGCGGCGATACCACTGTTGGTCCTATTGAGATCATGTCCATTTCCGGGTAAGTCTTCTTAAACAATCCACATTCAAGTCCAGCATGAATCACCATGATCTTAGGTTGTTTGTTGAAAATTTCATGATACTTATTTTTTGCTAACTGTAGTAAATTCGAATCTAAATTGGGTTCCCAGCCTGAATAGCCACCACTGACTTCATAATTTGCATTAGCTAATTGACTGTGTGAGATAAGCGTTGAAACAACCGCATCTTTTGCGCTATCAACTTGAGAACGAATCAAAAAATAAGCATTGACTTGGTTATCTTCAATATTAACAATACCTAGATTTAAAGATGTTTCAACCACGCCATCAAGTTGACTGCTCATACGCACAACCCCATTTGGTGCCGTATTTAACCAATTAATGATTCTATTTTGGTGTTCGGTTGTCAGCGCACGCTTAACTTTGTCTGACTCAACCGGAGACACGCTGAGTTGAACATTTGGTTCAACGTGACCTAACTCATTTTTTAAAATAGATTGATACTCGCTAATTAACGATTCAAGTTTCGGGAGATCTTGCTTACTGAGTGAAATTTCAGCAAAAGCTTCACGAGGGATAGCATTGCGTAAAGTGCCGCCTTGAATATCAGCAAGTCTAAAAGAGATATCTTGCGCATACTGAGCTAAAAAGCGTGCCATCAATTTGATTGCGTTGCCTCGACCTAAATGAATATCACAGCCAGAGTGCCCACCTTTAAGCCCTTTTAGAGTGAGCTTGACATAAAGATCCTGACTTTCAGGAATAACCGAATACGTTACAGGAAAGGTCGAACGAAAATCAACGCCACCGGCGCAGCCTGTGAAAATTTCGCCTTCATCTTCCGAGTCTGTGTTAATCAAATATCGACTTTGTAACCAATCACTTTCAAGACCAAAAGCGCCAACCATACCGGTTTCTTCTGACGCGGTGACTAAAACTTCAATCGGCCCATGTTCAACTGAAGAATCAATTAAAGCCGCAAGTGCAGAAGCAAGGCCAATGCCGTTATCCGCCCCGAGTGTTGTGCCTTTTGCTTTCACCCATTCACCATCAACATAGGCATGTATTGGGTCTGTTAAGAAATCGTGTTGTGTGTCTTCATTTTTTTGTGGCACCATATCCATATGCGCTTGCAGGGCAATCGATGGGCAGTTTTCCATGCCTTTGGTGGCGCCTTTTCTTAGCAAAATATTGCCAACTTTATCAAGCTGACACTCAATATTGTGCGTTTTTGCAAAATTAACGATGTAGTTGGTGATCATTTCTTCATGATGTGAAGGATGCGGAATTTGACAAATATCACTAAAAATTTGCCAAACAGACTTTGGTGTTAGTGTTGAAAGCATAATAAAACCTCAATATCTTGTGAATAATAAGTAATTAATGAGTGGTTTTTCTGATTTATTCACTCTATAATTACGTGCAATTTTACATTCATTTTTCATTTATTAATATGACTTTTGTTGTCGAAGGTCATTCCGTTAAAATTGTAGGTCATGCATGTCAACAGAACAAACAATGTTAGAAGAAGAAATCAAATCTAAAAAAGCCCATAAAGCAAACGAAATTGCTGAGAAAGAAAAATTTACGGTAACTTGGGATATGTTACAAGTGTATGGCCGTCAATTATCAAAACGCTTGTTACCTGCAAACCAATGGAAAGGGATTATTGCGGTAAGTCGTGGCGGATTAGTGCCAGCGGCAATATTAGCGCGAGAACTAAGTATTCGTTATGTCGATACTGTGTGCATATCAAGTTACGATCATGATCATCAACGTGAAAAACTGATCTTGAAGAAAGCAGAAGGGGACGGCGAAGGATTCATCGTTATTGATGACTTGGTTGATACTGGCGGCACAGCCCATTCTATTCGCGATATGTATCCAAAAGCGCACTTTGTCACTATTTTTGCAAAGCCAGCCGGGAAACCACTTGTTGATGATTATGTTATTGATATTCCACAAGATACATGGATTGAACAACCGTGGGATACGGGCGTTATGTTTGTCAAACCAATTAGCGATAATGAATCATAGAGAATAGCGTGTTATGACCAACGTGCAGAATTTATCTGAGCAGCTTTTTAAACCCAAATTCGATTATCCAGAAACATCAACGCTGATCAATCGCATTGATACCCCTTCGGGTAATGTTATGACAAATGCCTTAGATGGTGATCCTAATTCACGTTGGTATCGCATTATTACACCCGTTTTATGGCACTGGCGTGGCGTACCGGCTTTAGAAGTCGAAGCTATTTTGGCTCGTATTTGTGCAGCTAAGCGAGCACGGAGTAATGAGCAGTGGTTAGATACCGTTTCCGGTTATCAAAACGGTAACTGGATTTATGAATTTTTAAATGCAGCAGCCATGTGGCAATCTAAAGCTGATTCGCTAAAAGATCATGGGCTTTCTGAGCAAGACAGACTGGCTTTGCATCACTATTATTTAATTTCGAGTGAATATTGCAGCATAGCCAGTTATCCACATTATAAGAATGATGAACTTGCCTTATATGCGCAAACGTGTGCTTATCGCGCTTATCGATCTGCGCTCGAATACAGTCCATATGTGACAAAAGAGCTAGAATTCAACGTTGACAAAGGCACGATTAGCGCATTTTTACACCTTCCTGATACTAGCGGCCGTGTATGCCCTGTAGTGCTAATGTGCGCAGGGCTTGGTAATTTGCAAATTGATTTCTATCGCTATTTTCATGAATTTTTGGCACCGAAAGGTATTGCACTTCTTACCGTTGATTTTCCAACCGTAGGTAATAGCCGTAATTGCACCTTGACACAAAATAGCAGTCAGCTTTATCAATCCGTGTTAGAGCAGTTATCTTCAGTTCCTTGGATTGACAGTAATCGAGTTGTTTTATCTGGATATCGATTCGGTTCACACATTGCAACGCGCCTTGCTTACTTAATGCCACATAAAATTAAAGGGCTTGTTAATTTTACGCCACTGGTGCATCAGCTGTTTGTTGACAAAGATTTGCAACAATCTCTGCCTGAAATGTACAAAGATATGCTGGCAAGCCGATTAGGGTTAACCAGTGTTTCGAATCAACAATTAGCTGCTGAATTAAATTATTTTTCACTCAAAAACCAAGGTATTATCTCTAGAGCATGTCAAGTTCCTGTGATGAGCATCGTTTTTGAAGAGGATAACTTAAGTACCTTAGCTGAGGCAAAATTAGTTAATTCAATAAAACAGCACAAAATTTTAACTGTCCCACGTTCACCTTTAACGCAGAGTTTACAAAAAGCGTTACAACAATCGGTGGATTGGATTTCTTCAGTTTTATAATGTAATGAGTAGATTATGTCCAGCAAGAAATCATCGATAATTGTTGTAAAATTAGGCACCAGCGTTTTAACTGGTGGCAGTAAGCAAATGGACGCTGCGCGTATCGTTGAATTAATCAGACAATGTTCGTTGCTGCACCAGCAAGGATACAAAATTGTGATTGTCACATCGGGCGCTATAGCTGCTGGGCGAGAATACTTGAACTTTCCAAGTTTACCTAATACCGTTGCTTCTAAACAATTGTTGGCCTCTGTTGGACAAAGTAAATTGATTCAACTATGGGAACAATTGTTTTCGATTTATAAAATCCGTATAGGACAAATGTTACTTACACGGGCAGATCTTGAAGACCGAGAACGTTTTTTAAATGCGCAAGATGTATTACAAGCAATGCTTGATAACCATATTGTGCCTGTCATTAATGAAAATGATGCTGTCGCAACAGCTGAAATTAAAGTCGGTGACAATGATAATTTATCGGCACTTGTTGCTATTTTAGCGCAGGCTGACAAACTTATTTTATTGACTGACTTAGCGGGATTATATACAGCTGATCCTCGCAAAGATCCCAATGCCACACTAATTGATGAAATTGACCATATTAATGAAGGTTTACGTGGAATGGCGGGGGATAGCGTGTCTGGACTTGGCACTGGCGGCATGGGAACTAAAGTACAAGCCGCAGAAGTTGCTGGCAGTGCAGGGATTGAAGTTATCATTGCTGCTGGAAATCGTCCTAATGTTATTATTGATGCGGCCAATAATCAATCAGTTGGTACCCGCTTTATCCCTCAAAAAACCCCATTAGAACATCGAAAACATTGGCTTTTTGGTGCCCCTAAAGCAGGTAAAGTTTGTGTTGATGATGGTGCGGTTAATGCAATCTTAAATAAAGGCAGTTCTTTATTACCAACGGGCATTATTTCGGTTGAGAAAAATTTCTCACGTGGCGAAGTCATTGATCTTTGCGATAAAAGAGGCAAACGCATCGCACGTGGAGTAAGCCGTTATAATAGTGATTCATTGAGGCAAATTGCAGGGCATCATTCACAAGATATTATCCAGATCATTGGTTATGAATACGGCGCTGTTGCTGTGCATCGTGATGATATGATCATTACCCCTTAATCACACCGGTCAGTAATTCATAGGGAAATAGGTAAGTGTATGCTAGAACAAATGGCAAAATCTGCAAAACAAGCTTCTTATCACTTGGCACAGTGTTCGACAAAACAAAAAAATCTCGCGTTGATGGCGATCGCTGATTTATTGGAACAACATAACCAAGCGATCTTATCAGCCAATCAGAAAGATATGCAACTAGCCAAGCAACAAGGGCTTGATGAGGCGATTTTAGATCGTCTTTTGCTGACACCTGAAAGGTTAAACGCTATCATCGCCGATGTGAGAAAAGTGGTCATGTTAACCGATCCGGTCGGGCAGATCATAGATGGAGCAATTTTAGAAAGTGAATTAAAGTTACAACGTCACAGAGTACCGTTAGGGGTAATTGGGGTTATTTATGAAGCACGCCCGAATGTGACGATTGATATAGCCTGTCTTTGTCTCAAAACGGGAAATGCCGCCATTTTACGTGGCGGTAAAGAGACGATTCATACTAATGCGGCCATGACCCATGTCATTCAGCAGGCACTTAAAACAGTTGATTTACCAGCGACATCAATACAATCGATTGATAATCCTGATCGACAGTACATTCATCAACTGCTCAAATTAGATAGGTATATCGATATGATTATTCCTCGAGGTGGGGCAGCACTGCATCAGCTTTGCAAAGAGCAATCGACCATTCCTGTTATCACAGGTGGCATTGGCGTTTGTCATATTTTCGTTGATGAAAGCATGGATTTTGATAAAGCCCTTTCAATTATTATCAATGCAAAAACGCAGCGACCAAGTACTTGCAATACCGTTGAAACCGTATTAGTGCATCAACAAATTGCTGAACATTTTTTAGCTAAACTGAGTGAAATAGCTGCGGATAATCACGTTGTATTGCATGCGGATGCTTCAGCACTTAAGCATTTGCAATCAGGTAAAGCGACAGTTTTGCCAGTTGAACAGGCACAGTTATATCAAGAGTGGCTTTCAAAAGATCTCAATGTTGTGATTGTTGCATCATTAGAGCAAGCCGTTGAACATATTCGTGAATATGGCAGTGGTCATTCTGATGCGATTTTAACGCGTGATTTATCAAATGCACAGCACTTTGTCAGCTTGGTTGATTCTGCGGCAGTATATGTGAATGCATCAACCCGTTTTACCGATGGTGGACAGTTTGGGTTAGGGGCTGAAGTGGCGGTGAGTACGCAAAAATTACATGCAAGAGGCCCGATGGGACTTGAAGCATTAACAACGTATAAATGGGTCGGATTTGGGGATGATCTTATTCGCGCATGATTCATTTTCTCCCGCATATGGCTATCGCTATCTGCAGGAGCATATTTTGTTACAACATGTTGTTAATCTAAATTGCGCATAAGTAATGCATAACTAAGATCAACATCATTGGGCACTGGAATATAGACAATGTGACCATCACCCAGACCAGCAGGCACAGGTTGCCCTTTCTTATTTTCCATACGTTCAATAGTGAAAACTTGATTACCGGCAGGCATCATCATTTCAACACTGTCGCCCACTGAAAATTTATTTTTAACGATAACTTCAGCTAAGCCGTTAAGATATTGTCCCGTGAACTCACCGACAAATTGTTGTCGCTCAGAAACAGAATGGCTGTGTTGATAATTTTGCATCTCTTCGTGTTTATGGCGTCTTAAAAAACCTTCTGTATAACCACGATGCGCTAGCGCCTCAAGTTCGGTTAATAGACGGGGATCAAACGGCTTACCTTCACTCGCTGCGTCAATTGCTTGTCGGTAGACTTGGGCAGTTCGCGCACAGTAATAATAAGATTTTGTTCGACCTTCAATTTTCAATGAATGAACGCCAATACGGGTGAGATCTTCAACTAATTCAACCGCCCTCAAATCTTTTGAATTCATGATATAAGTGCCATGTTCATCTTCAAAGGCTTGCATATATTCACCAGGTCGTCCGGACTCTTCGAGCATAAAGACTTGACTGGTCGGTGAAGTGATTTGTGTATCAGATGCACTTTGAGCCGTGGTTATCGGTTCGTATTTGTGCACTATCTGCCCAGCTGCATCTTCTTTACCTTCACTAACATTATATTTCCAGCGGCAAGCATTGGTACAGGTACCTTGATTTGAATCGCGTTTATTGATATAACCAGATAATAAGCAGCGCCCAGAATAGGCCATGCAAAGTGCCCCATGAATAAATACTTCGATTTCCATTTCTGGCACTTTTTCACGAATTTCAGCAATTTCGTCAATCGATAATTCCCGCGATAATACCACGCGGGTTAACCCCATTTGTTGCCAAAATTTTACCGTCGCCCAGTTTACCGCATTTGACTGAACAGAAAGATGGATTTCCATTTCTGGAAAATGTTCCCTTACTAACATAATCAGCCCCGGATCTGACATGATAAATGCGTCCGGTTTCATCTTAACGATAGGTTCTAAATCACGGATAAAGGTTTTCAGTTTTGAATTATGGGGAGCAATATTGACGACCACATAAAATTTTTTACCTTGCGCATGGGCTTCGTTTATCCCTATTTCAAGATTTTCATGGTTAAATTCATTATTACGCACGCGCAAACTATAGCGGGGTTGTCCTGCATAAACGGCATCTGCGCCATAAGCAAATGCGTAACGCATGTTTTTGAGAGAGCCAGCAGGGGAGAGCAGCTCGGGTTTATTGTGTTGAATTGTCATTAAAATGCCTCTGATGTCAGGTCAGTGAACTAATGTGTAAAGACTGAATTAGTTCTTATTAAAGCATTAAATAATATTAATTAATTACTTTTTGCTAAATTAAATAAAGCGGACAGTTAATCGGTATAATCCGGTTAAAGTTACCACAAGCTGCGCATTTTAACATATCTTGCATTCACAATAACCACAAATTTTTGATAAGCGCCTAAACTGAAAATAGCGTGTAGAAAATTGACTTGGGATTTAATATCAATCTTATGATTAAAGCAAATTGATATGAAATGATGTAGTTTATTAAGTTCAAATAAAGTACACTATACCGCTGTGAAGAATAATAGGGTGGCAAGGAAATTACCGATGAATAAAAAATTACTCTGTATACTTAGTTTTTTTTTAATAGCCTTGGTCGGATGTAAGAATACAGATAAAAGAATAAAACATATAGAATCAAAACATGAAATAAAAAAAAATATCACTAATAACAAAAAAAAGAACAATTACTCCCCAGAACAATGGCTTGCAGAAAGCTCAATGAAAGGAAATCTATGGTTAGCGGCTTATAAAGGACAATTCGACATCATTTTACAGAAAAAAAATCCTCGTATCATTGGTAATAAAACCAGTTATCATCTTTTGAAAAATGCACGGCGTATTTTGAAGTATTGGGGAACACATGATGATCTCATTTTTAATGAAAATAAAATTAATCCTGATTATCCTGCTTTTGAGCGGTTGAATTCGATTGATGGTGAAGTTGCTTACATCTCATTTCAGTCAGAAGAGAGTGTGGCACAGGTCATCGCCGCCTTTCAATATGTGCAAGAACTGTCGCCTGAAATTGAACTTTTAGATGAGGCTGGTGATAAATTTGCAAGCTCCTATATTGAGTTATATGATTCAATGGCTGAATTTGTCAATTATTTCTATATTTATCGCGCTTATCGCATTGATGGTTTCAAACTCGCTAAGCCACTTTACGACAAGATGATAAATGCTTATATAAAACATTACCAACTGCAAAATCAGGTTTTTAGTGTCTATACAGAGTTTTATCAGCAAGTTCATGAGCAAGAAAAAGCATTAGTTCAACAAGCCGGTTTAGCTATTCGATACACGATTATGAATGTCATGGATGACACCACCAGTACCGTGAATTTGCTCGAAGGGGATGAACTGAGTGTTGAAGAACTTAAAACTTGCATCGAAAAAGTTGCAGCATCAACTGACAATCTTGAACTTGCACTGTCAAACAGAAGTCAGTTGCGTAAAGAATTTCCTTTAATCGATGATCAAATGGCCGGTTTAACCTATTTGGAAAACACTAAACAGCTACTTTCGGACATGAAATCACTCGAGAATGATTTAAACGATCACAATCAAGAGACATTCTATAAAAATCGTGACCAGATAGAGTTAGAATTCCAACAAATCATACAGGCTTATAATCACTTAATGGCTTTATGATAACAGAATAATTTCATCACTAACGGTTAGGATTTTTTTACAATAGCGTTTTCATCACGGTAAAAAGAAGATTGATTCAGATAGTCAATCTTTGCATGTTAAGTCAGTTTAGGTGTATCTTGATTGCACCATAAACCGACTTCATTTATCTGATTGTACTAGCAAAATGTTACTGCATCTGGCATTTTGCTGTAATGTAAGGATTGTCATTGCCTTGAATTCGCGAGATCAATTCATTACGAATACACTCCCATTTATTGACCGGATACATTTTATCCCATGCTGACATTAGCTGAGTGTCTTGTTTTGACAACCGAATATGATAGCGACTTGACATGTACAGATAAGTGCGCGCTATAATGCCTCGGATTTCATCCCTTGGTTGAAACTGGCGCGCTTTAAAGTCAACCGCTGTTGGGCATTGTCCATATTGATTAAAGGTTTTAGTGAAATAAGTATACCCAAAATTTGAACGATCACCATTAACTTCACCGACAGCCGGTTGCAAATTATGCATATCGCCTTCCATCAGATTATACGTTTTATCTTTTTTACAATTTTTACGGCCACCATCTTGCCAGCATTGCAGTTGTCGTCCAAAGTTTTCAGCTGGCATAACATGTTCCCACTCAATTCGCTCTGCGCGTGTTTGGTTCTTACGGCTTTGATACCCACAGCTTTTTAGATCAACAATGCCTTTTTTGCCATTGAAAGAAAAATTGCAATTACAGTAGAACTCTTTTTGTTCAGGATTGGCTTGATAAAGTTTGATTAGTTGACTTTTAGCTTGATTAAAATTTTG
>JAVSBY010000065.1:0-11512 GCA_031960925.1 Gilliamella sp. CRA003912 | reverse complement strand
ATTCAAACGCCAGCCGATCGTTTTTGGATCGTTATTTTCATTTTCAGGAAAATAAAACTTCTTTAAAAATTGAGTTAATATCCAGTTTCACAACGTTTATTACAATGGTTTATATCGTTTTTGTTAACCCTAAAATTTTAGGTGATGCAGGAATGGATTCTCAAGCGGTATTTGTAACGACTGCACTCATTACTGGCATTGCTTGTATGGCGATGGGGATTGTTGCTAAGTTACCTATTGCACTCGCACCGGGAATGGGGATCAATGCCTATTTTGCTTATGTGCTTGTCGGTTCAATGGGACTTACTTGGCAAACCGGTATGACACTTATATTCATGGGCGCTGTCGGTTTATTTTTGTTATCGGTGTTCAAATTACGTTACTGGATGATTGCCAATATTCCATTTTCGATTCGGATTGGTGTAAGCAGTGGCTGTGGTTTATTAATCACGTTAATTGGTTTGCACAATGCTGAAATCATTGTTGCAGATCCCGATACGATGGTCAAACTGGGTAATCCAACATCGTATCCTTTTATGCTAGGGTGTTTGAGCTTTTTGATTGTGGCTGTTCTTGCACAGCGAGGCTGGAACTCGTCAATTTTGCTTTCGTTTATTGTGGTTACCTTAATAGGCTGGGCGATAGATCCTGCTGTCGTTTATCACGGCATTGTCAGTTTGCCGCCTGACATTTCTGGGGTTGTTTTACAACTTGATTTTAGTCAAGTTTTTGAAGTGTCATTATTCGGTGTCATTATTTCTGTGATGTTAATCAATCTGTTTGAATCGTCTGGCACCTTTATTGCGGTTACGGATAAAGCAGGACTTGCAGATAAAGATGGCCGATATCCAAATCAACAACGTTCACTTTATATTGATAGTGCCTCGTCAGCGTTAGGCGCTGCAATGGGTACATCAGCAGTTACCGCTTACGTTGAAAGCGCATCGGGTGTTGCGGTTGGTGGCCGTACCGGTATGATGGCATTTGGGGTTGGCGTTCTGTTTTTGTTAATGGTCTTTTTATCACCACTCGAAAAAATGGTGCCATTGTATGCAACTACCGGTGCTTTAATTTATATCGGAGTCCTTATGGCGTCGGACTTAGCTCGGGTGAAATGGGATGATTTGACCGAAGCCGTTCCTGCATTTGTGACAACGATCATGATGCCATTTAGTTTTACCATCACCGAAGGAATTGCAACTGGCTTCATCACTTATGCTTTTATGAAACTATTTTCAGGTAAATATAAAGATCTCACCGTTTGCACAGGTATCATGGCAATACTGTTTTTGATTCGCTATATTTTCCTTTTTAACTAAATCACTAATTTATTCGATACGATAGAACAACACCCACTATAGGAACATAATTATGACAAGCATGTATAAAGAAGATATCTGCGAAATGATTGATGCTGGAGCGGCTAAGATTCCAGCAGATCTTGTAATCAAAAATGGTCAATTGGTCAATGTCAATTCAGCTGAAATTTACCCTGCGGATGTGGCAATTTATAAATCACGAATTGTCGCAACGGGTGATATATCAGGTTATATCGGTGAACAAACCCAAACCATCGATGCGAAAGGTAAATATATTGTTCCAGGCTTAATTGATGGTCATTTACACATAGAATGCAGTAAATTGTCGATGACAAGCTTTGCGAAAGCGGTGTTACCCCATGGCACAACCAGTATTATTTCAGGGCTTGATCAATATATCGTAACAGCAGGCCTTGATGGAATTAAAGAAATTCTCACCGAAATCGATGGTACGCCATTAAAAGTATTTTGGGGCTTACCATTTTTAACCCCTTACACACTGCCACAAAGTAATGTTGGTTTTAATGTGACCGCTAAAACTCACGCTGAAGTGCAAAAATGGCCAGAAGTGTTTGGTGTTTGGGAGACGGTGAGCGAATTTATTGAAAACCAACACAGTGATGTAATGAAAGCGATTGAATATGCACGAATCAATCGTTTACCTATTTTCGGTTGTGCACCAATGACCCGTGGACACAAATTAAACTCTATTTTATGCGCAGGCGTAAGATTAGATCACGAAAGTTATGATCATACCGAAATGATGGAAAAAATCCGTAAAGGCATGAATGTTATTATTCGCGAATCATCTATTTCTCACTTCCTAGAAGAAAATGTCAAAGTGATCACCCATTTAAATCCACGTTTATCGCGCAGAGTGAGTTTTTGTACCGATGATGTGATTGCATCAGATATCGTTGCAAATGGTCATATGGATAAATTGATTCGTATGTCTATTGCAAATGGGGTTGATCCATTAACAGCGATTCAAATGGGATCGATTAACGCAGCAGAAGCTTATCGTATCGACCATTTAGTCGGTTCCGTGTCACCGGGCCGCTTTGCAGATATTTTATTGGTAGAAGATTTAGTCAAATTCGAAATTGATACTGTGATAGCAAAAGGTCAACTAGTCGTTGATAACAATCAAACCGTTTATGAATTCGTTCCACCGAAACGCAGTGACGTGTTATTACAAAGCATGAAATTAAAACCGGTAACGGCTGACGATATGAAAGTGAGAACCGATGTTAAAGAAGCGAAAGTGCATGCATTATCATTAGATGTCGATTTTGATATTCCCTTTGTTCGTCGAGGCCGCCAAGTTGAATTGACTGTAAAAGAAGGTGTTGTGCTGCCTGATGTTGAGAACGATGCAATCTATGCAACGGTGATTGAACGTTTTGGTAAAACAGATTGTAAACCTAAAGTTGGATTTTGCTCGGGTTGGAAACTTAAATCAGGCGCCATGGCAAGTTCTTGTGCGCCGGATGATAACAATGTGGTTTGTATTGGCACAAATTCCGAAGATATGGCGATTGCAATTAATCACCTAGCACAAAATGGCGGTGGGCAAGTCATAGTCAATAAAGGGCAAGTAGTTGGATTCTTACCACTTCCGATTTGTGGTATCGTCTCTGATCTCGATCCCCATACAATGGCTAAAGAGGAAGAAAAATTATTAACGATTGCACGAGAGCTCGGCTGTGATCTGCCTGATCCGCTATTTTATATGTGCTGTTTACAAATTACTGCGATCCCTGATTATGCCATCACAGATCTTGGTGTGATTGATTTTCACGATCAAGCTGTCATGGATCCGGTTTTTAAATGTGGTTGTACACACGGTAAATTGCATCCTAAATGTCACCACTAAGGTGAGAAAATCCTAAGTGGCCTAAGGCCACTTATCTTGTTTTTTTATTTATCTGACAAGATGATATTGCAACTAGATGAGGTCCATCATGACAAAAAAAGAACAGCTAAATGATTTGATTGATATGGCAGCAGGGCGAAAAGAGGCCGATCTTTTAATTACCAATTGTAAAGTGATTGACGTCTACAACCAACAAATTGTTGATGGACCACTAGCTATTGGACATGGAAAGATTGTGGGTTATGGCCTTGATTACAAGGCAAAAAAAGTAATAGATGCCGAAGGTGGTTATGTCATGCCGGGTTTAATTGATGGGCATGTGCATATTGAATCTTCTTCATTGACGCCATCTCAATTTGCGCGCTGCATATTACCGTTTGGTACAACAACCATTATTGCCGATCCCCATGAAATAGGTAATGTATGTGGACTTGATGGCATTCGATACATGCTTGAAGCATCACGTAAAACCCCGCTTAATGTGCAAGTTATGCTGCCATCTTGTGTCCCAGCCACGCCCTTTGAGCAAGCAGGTTGCGTTTTGGAGGCAGAAGATCTGGTTAAATTAATTAATGAACCTGATGTTAGAGGACTAGGCGAAGTCATGGATTATCCCAGTGTGATTGGTCATGAAGAAAAAATGATGAATAAACTGTGGATGGCAAAAGAGCATGATTGTGTGATTGATGGTCACAGCCCAGGTGTCACCGGTAAAGCGCTAGCGGCGTATGTGATGGGCGGAATTATGACTGACCATGAATGCAGCACCACCGATGAAATGTTAGAACGCATCCGTCTGGGCCAATATGTTCTCTTACGTGAAGGGTCAACATGTAAAGATTTATTGAACTTGCTCCCAGCTATAACGCCTGCAAATGCTCGCCGCTGCGTACTTTGTACTGACGATCGTGAGCCTGCTGATATACTCGAAACAGGTCATATCAATAAAAGCTTAAAATTGGCAGTTGAAAATGGACTGGATCCCCTTATTGCAATAACGCTTGCAACGCTTAATCCTGCTGAATGTTTCCGATTAAAAAACAAAGGTGCTATTGCGCCTAATTTTGATGCCGATCTTTTGATTGTTAACGATTTACGTTCTTTCGAAGCCAAGCATGTTTTTGTCGCTGGTCAAGAAGTCGCGCGTAAGGGGAAATTGTTGGTTGAATGGCCCGATTATGTCTCTGAGCGTGTTCTTAATAGCGTACGTTTACCTGAATTATCTCAAGAAAGTTTCAAATTGCCGCTTAAAACAGAAAAAGTAAATGCCATAGGCATCAAACCGGGCAGTGTATTAACCGCCCATTTGCAAATTGATGTAAAGAAAGATCCGAATGGTCATTTTGATGTAAGTTTAAATCCAGGATTAAATAAATTGGCAGTAATTGAACGTCATCATGCAACTGGCAATATTGGGCTTGGTATTTTGGCTAACTATGGACTAAAAAACGGGGCTATTGCGGTGACCGTTGCACATGACTCACACAATCTTGTTGTTGTGGGGGATAATGATGCCGATATGCTAGCTGCGGTGAAAGATGTGGAATCGATGGGTGGCGGTTTTTCACTTTGTCAAAATGGGAAGGTACTGGCGCATTTAGCACTACCGGTTGCGGGGCTTATGTCTGACAAACCTGCAAAAGAAGTTGCAACTCAATTACATCACATGATTAACATTGCAAAAGAGTCGTTTGGAATCAATCCGAAAGCGCATCCTTTAATGACGTTGGTGTTTATGACGTTACCTGTTATTCCAGAGTTAAAACTGACATCAACGGGGTTGTTTGATGTAAAAACCTATCAACCAATTGATCTTTGTATTGACGAATAATGATGAAACAAAAGGGCGCACGCAGCGCCTTTTTTAATGCGGTCATTTATTTTTGTAATGACGCATTGAAGATAGTAAGCAATATCGTCTATTCATCAAAATGGCTTGTTATGATGATAAATCAGATTATCAATTAAACGTGTTTTTCCAATAAATACGGCTAATGCAATTAGGCTATCTTGTTGTAGGTCAGTTACTGGCTTTAAAGTTTGTAAATCAACAAATTCAATGTAATCAATTTTAGCCAAAGACTGTTTATTAATTACCGAGTGCATGGCATCACGAATAATAGTTACCGACTGTTCACCATTTGATATATACTGCTTGGCGCATTCAATCGCATGATAAAGACACAGCGCCGCCGATCGTTGGTCGTTTGATAAATAGCTATTACGTGAACTTTTAGCTAAACCATCGGTTTCTCGAACAATAGGGCACCCAATAATCTCAATATCCATATTGAGATCACTGACCATCCGTTTTATCACCGCCAGTTGCTGAGCATCTTTCTGCCCAAAATAAGCGCTATCAGGTTTGGTTATATTAAACAGTTTGCTAACCACTGTGCATACACCTTTAAAGTGCCCAGGGCGCTTTTTACCACATAACTCTTCGGTCAAGCCATTAACATCTACATAACTGGTAAAATATGGCCCATACATCTCATCAACCGACGGGCAAAAAATTACATCCACGCCCATTTGTTGACAAGTCAGTTTATCTTTTTCTAAATCACGTGGATAACTGGCTAAGTCTTCTGATGGGCCAAATTGCATTGGATTAACAAAAATGGTCACAATAACATTGTCATTGTGTTTTTTTGCTTCAGCCATTAGGCTTTGATGACCTTCATGCAAGTAGCCCATGGTTGGCACTAAACCAATCGTGTTACCTTGTTTCCGCCATCTATCTACGGTTTCTCGTACTTGTGCAATGGTTGTTAATACTTTCACTGAGTTGACTCCTATTCAATGGCGAACGCTTGTTTAAGTTTTGATATGATCTGCTCATCAAGGGAAAACTCATGAGCCGAGGTTGGGAATTGTTGATTTTTCACGTCATGACAATAGGCTGCAAAAGCCTTTTTCATGTCATTACCAATTGGGGCAAAAGCTTTGGTGAACTTAGATGCAACGCCATCATACATCGCAAGCATGTCTTGATAAACAAGCACTTGCCCATCACAACCTTGACCTGCACCAATACCTATAGTTGGAATACTCACTAACTGTGTGATTAATGTGGCAAGGGGAGCTGGAACACATTCAAGTACGATAGCAATTGCCCCGGCTTTTTCAACAGCAAGTGCATCAAGAACGATATTTTTCGCGTTTTGATAATCTTTACCTTGAACTTTAAAGCCACCTAATGAAAGTACTGATTGTGGCATGAGACCGATATGCGCAATAACTGGAATGGAGGCATTGGTTATCATTCTGATATGTTCACTAAAAGCACTACCGCCTTCTAATTTTACGGCGTGTGCATGACCTTCTTTAATCAAACGACCTGCATTATAAACAGCGTCATAAACACTGGTGTGGTAGGACATAAACGGCAAATCGGTGACCACTAACGAGGATTTCGCTGCTTTTGCAACCGCTTTCGAATGATGTATCATGTCGTCCATCGTGACCGATACGGTGTTTTCATATCCAAGCATTACCATACCTAATGAATCACCAACTAACAAACAATCAACACCACTTTCATCCATCAATTTTGCTGTTGTGTAGTCATAGGCGGTTAGCATAGTAATTTTCTGTTTATTATGTTTACGCTGTTGTAATGTGATAACCGTATTTTTCAAGATCGCAACTCCTGTTGTAATGGTTTATAATCCCTATTAGGATGTTTTTGCTGACTAATTTTTATCAGTACAGCAGATAATTGTTGGTATAAGGGTTTTATATCCGGTGGTAAAACCGCAAGATGGCGGTTGATGGTGACACTATCGCCACGTTCAATAGGCCCAGTTAGCGCCGACGCAGGCCCTAACTGACAAAGCGACTTTGCATTGCCCAAAAATAGCTGATGCCAAGCTTGCTCACTAAATTGGCTATCAAGTCCACTTTGTTTTAACATTTCAGATCCCACTTGTGCTAATGCGATAACATGGTTACTCAACATGACGCAAGCAGCATGGTAAAGGGCTTTTTTGTCAGCATCAATGGTACCAATTGAATTGGGTAACACAGAAAAGTGCTTCATCAATTGGGCGGTGACGGTTTGATTGGCTTCGAGTGTAAAATAAGCTTTTGTAAGTTCACGATAACAGGTGAACTTATCATAGATGGCATAAAGTGGATGCAAAGAAAAACCATAAGGGTAAACGCCGTTATGACTAACAAATAACTCTGAGGTCAGCGAACCGCTACAATGTCCCACCCATTTATTATTAAGAGGTAATTGGCTAAGTTGTAACCAGACAGACGCAATTTGATGATCGGGGACCGTAATAAGCAGACAGTCACACTCTTTGGCTAATTGGTCGATTGCGCTGTACGCCTTGCTAGCCGTGAAATTCGCTACCGTTAAAGCGCTGGCATAAGATTGACTATAAAATCCTGCAATGGGGATTTTATACGCAGCAAAATATTTTGCTAATGTGCAACCGACTTTTCCTGCGCCAATAAATCCAATTTTCATCCGACGATTATACTTTTATCTATGTTAAATTTTAAAAGCATTAATTTATCTGATCTTATGCTTGATTACTATCACTAATTTAAGCGCGGATCCTATTCTTTTTTACTCGGCGGGTCGAGATGGGGCTAACCATCATAACTATGATGGTTATACTTACGTTGTTATAATGCAGATGTTAGGCGATAAATCGTGATAAAAATGCACAAGTCCTTGGATGCTGTGGATTAACTAACACTTCTTCGGCCTTACCTTGCTCAACAACTACGCCGCCATCCATAAATACAACTTTATCGGCTACTTCACGAGCGAATCCCATTTCATGCGTGACAATCACCATGGTGATTTTATCTTCAGCCAATTTTTGCATGGTTTTGAGTACCTCACCAGTTAATTCAGGATCGAGGGCAGAGGTTGGTTCGTCAAATAGCATGATATCTGGCTGCATAGCAAGAGCTCGTGCAATGGCAACGCGCTGTTTTTGTCCACCAGAAAGTTGTGAAGGATAATCATTTTCTTTATTTAACAATCCCACTTTTTTCAATAATTCTCTGGCGAGGGGCACAATTTCGTCACGCTTCATTTTTTTGACTGTCATCGGGGCTTCGATGATATTTTGTAATACAGTCATGTGAGGGAACAAATTGAAGTGTTGAAAAACCATCCCCATTTTAGAACAAATACGTTTGATTTCACGATCGGATTGATAGATGGATTGGTTTTCTTCATTATTTTTAGCCATCCAATCATTCTCGATGGTAATATTGCCGGAGTCAATTTTTTCGAGATGATTTAAACAACGTAGTAACGTTGATTTCCCCGAACCTGACGACCCAATAATAACCACAACTTCGGATTTGCTTACCGTTAAATCAACCCCTTTTAATACCGCTAAGTTGCCAAATGATTTATAAATATTTTGAGCATGAATCATTACATTAGTCGTCGTAGCGGGCATAGTATTTCTCCAGTTTTTGATAAAGCAAAGTTAAGATTAATGTCATAAACAGATAAAATACCCCAGCAATGAAAAAGGGTGATAGATCAAAATCACGTTTGACTAATTGGTAAGCAATTCTCAATAAGTCTTGTAAAGCAAGTACATAAACCAGAGAGGTATCTTTAACTAAAGTAATCGTTTCATTACTCAGTGGTGGTAATATTTTTTTAACCATTTGCGGCAATACAACGCGCCACATGGTTTGACTGTAGCTCATCCCCAATGTTTTTGCAGCTTCATATTGACCTTTGTTCACACCTTGAATACCTGCTCTAAAAATTTCGGCAAAGTAGGCAGCATAGTTCAAACTAAAGGCAATGACGGCGGTCGAAAAACTATCAAATCGAATACCAAGCATGGGTAAGGCAAAGTAAATAAAGAATATTTGTAGCATCAAAGGTGTGCCGCGCATTAACCAAATATAGGCATTGACCAGATAACTAAGAATTTTTAGTTTTGATAAACGCATCAACGCTAAAAGAAGTCCAAAAGGGATAGATAACAAAAGGGTGATAATAAAAAGCCCTAATGTCAGCTTTGCGCCAACCCAAAGTTGGGGGGATATATCAACACAGTAAGAAGCCGATAATTGTATTGTCAGCCATACTTTTTGGATGATGAATAATATGTAATCCATTTATAATCCTATAAAAACGACAACGCAGTCCAAACTTGGGCCGCGTTTAAGTAAAAGCGTTAGACAAACTGCTTTATTTTGTTACATCGGTACCAAACCATTTTTGTGAAATTTGAGCTGTTGTACCATCTTTTAGCATCGAATCCAACGCATTTTGAATTTTCTGTTCAAGTTCAACATTATCTTTGCTGAATCCGACACCATATTTTTCTAAACCAAAATTATTGTCAAGAACAACATATTCACCCGGTTTTTTTGCCACATAATAATGACCAACAACTCCGTCAACCACAACAGCATCAAGGCGTTTATTGGTCAAGTCGAGTAAAGCTGTAACATTATCAGCATATTGGTTAAGTTCTGCAAATTGTTGATGAATCGGATCTGCCATAACCGCATCAAGTGCACTGCTGCCATTTTGTAAACCAATAATTTTACCCGCCAAATCCGCTTTAGTATGAATATCACTATCTGGTCTTACTACAATAATTTGGTGATTAACCATATAAGGGGCTGTGAACGTGATCACTTTTTGACGCTCATCAGTAATAGTTAAACCATTCCATAATGCATCAACTCGACCACTATTAAGTTCTGCTTCTTTTGCCGACCAGTCAATCGGTTTAAATTCAACCTCTAAATTTGCTCTTTTGGCTGCTTCACGCGCAAGATCAATGTCAAATCCGACTAAATTGTTGCTCTCATCACGAAATCCCATTGGCGGAAAATCATCGTCTAACCCGATTACAATCGTTTGTTTTTGAGGCTGAGTTGCATCATTGGTTGCTGATGTTGTCGATTTAGATGGGTTGTCGCAAGCTGTTAATAAAAAGCTTGCTAATAAGGTTATCACCGGTAATACAACATATTTACGCATGGTATTCGTTTTCCTTGATAAATTAGGCTGAATAATAATAAAATTTATTGGGGATAATCCTATATCATGTCTTGCCATTTATCCAGTGCATATTATGTATTTTATGATAAAAACGGTCGATAACTGATTAAAAAATAGAAAAAATAGCTTGGTTGCCTGCAAAGGAACGATTTTAAGATTGATCGCGAATCAAATAATCATGAATCAGACCCTTAACATTCAAAATGAATCAGTAAGATGTTGTCTGTGTTTCGATACTCAGTGATATTGAGCGCGTATCTGATTGTTTGCTTTATCAGCGTTAACTTCGTCAACAAGAAACAAAGGCGTTTTAGTTGCAAGTGAAGCCTGAGCAAGTCTCTGTTTATCATTATCATTCAAACCATTAACACAAGCAACAATGTAACTGCAAGTTTGGCTGAGCAGGGCTTTTTCGATAATGGTGATGAGTTTGTTATGCTTCATATTTGAAAGACGCACAACCTTCTTTTTATCGAGTCCAACAATATTTATCCATGCTCGTTTTAGCATAGGACGCTCAGATAGCCATAATTGCCATTTATTTTTTTTATTAAACGAACGGAGTAAAAAGCCATGTTGTTGTAGCACTTGTTGAAAAGGGGATTCAAAATGGATGGCAATAAGTTGTTTTGACGTATTTTCAATTAACATGATAGTTTCTCACTGTATTAATATACACTGTATATTAATACAGTTGTTAATATCTGTAAATACGATTTGATCAAAATTTATCAATATGAGTGAAATCGAAACAGATTAGGTTGGCTAATCTGATTCGCAGAAAATAGGCATATCAATTTGATGACTAAAGTTGATGGTAACTCATCTTTGATTACTTATAATTAAGTCTGAGTCTGAGTCTGAGTCTGAGTCTGATTTTGATTGGTAGGATGATTATCTACTTTCCCTTCTTGAAGAGGAGTATTTGTATCATTGTCACTATCTTTGTCTTTATCCTTACTGACATCTTTATTGGCATCTTTGCTCGGATCGGCTGCTTGTGTTGTCGGTGATATATTATTATAAGTCTCTTTATGATCCCCTTCACACTCATACACGGTAATGCAACCTGAAAGAAGCAGTGTCGCAACTAACATTAATAAAATTCTCATTTATCGATTACCTGTAATATAAAGCGCAACCAGTAATCCAATGGCATAAAATAGAAATTATCATGAGGAATAGGTATTTTTTCATTATTATTTTCTCTTAACTAAATAGTATATATTGAATATTATTCATTATGTTTTTATAAAATTTAATCCGTCATCTTTAATTAAACGGACAATTGATAATCGTGGTTTT
>JAVSBY010000064.1:9746-13598 GCA_031960925.1 Gilliamella sp. CRA003912 | reverse complement strand
AAATTTTAAAACGATGAACATTTGATTTAAATTATAGGGGAAGTTATGTCTAACGAACAAAACGGGTTTGTTGAACGTTTATTTAAAATATCACAGCGAAATTCAACCATTAAGCGTGAAGTGATTGCCGGATTAACCACCTTTCTTGCGATGGTGTATTCGGTTATTGTGGTGCCTGGCATGCTGGTTAATGCGGGATTTCCTTCTGATGCCGTATTTATTGCAACCTGCTTAATTGCAGGAATTGGTTCTATTTTAATGGGGTTATGGGCAAACTTACCGATGGCAATTGGCTGCGCCATTTCACTTGCCGCATTTACGGCTTACAGTTTAGGTATTGGCGTGACTATTACCATTTCAGAAGCGCTTGGTGCCATCTTCTTTATGGGGCTGATTTTTACACTGATATCAATTACGGGATTACGCACTTGGATTTTACGCAATATTCCGATTGAAATCGCACATGGCACAGGCATTGGTATCGGCCTATTTTTATTTATCATCGCAGTAACAAATAACCAAGTTGGCCTTATCGTTAAAAATACCACGTCTGATATTCCTGTCGCATTTGGCGATTTCACCTCGTTCCCGGTACTTTGCACCTTAATTGGCCTTGCCGCCATTATTGGACTTGAAAAACGTAAAGTGCCCGGTGCTATTTTACTGGTTATTATTGTTATCTCGGTATTAGGATTAATTTTTGATCCGAAAGTCACCTATTCCGGCTTGATTGCTATTCCCTCGTTAACATCAAGCGATGGCAGTTCGTTACTTTTCAGTTTAGATTTTTCAGTGATTCTAAAATTATCACTGCTGCCAACCATTTTAGCCTTAGTGATGACGGCCGTTTTCGATGCAACAGGAACGATTCGCGCCGTTGCAGGCCAAGCCAATTTAGTGGATAAAAATGGTCAGATAATGAATGTTGATAAAGCCCTTGCGGCTGATTCTGTCAGCAGTATCTTGTCAGGACTGGTTGGCGCATCACCGGCAGCGGTTTATATTGAATCTGCAACCGGCACCGCAGCAGGTGGACGAACCGGGTTGACCGCAGTTGTGGTGGGCGTTTTATTTCTATTAATTATTGTTTTTTCGCCGCTCTCTTACTTAGTTCCGGCTTATGCAACAGCACCAGCACTCATGTATGTCGGACTGCTGATGTTATCGAATGTTGCAAAACTTAACTTCAGTGATTCAGTTGGGGCTATTTCTGGATTGGTTTGTGCGGTATTTATTGTGTTTACCTGTAACATTGTGACCGGCATTATGCTTGGCTTTGCAACGTTAGTCATTGGCCGGATTTGTGCTGGCGAGTGGAGAAAGCTCAATATCGGTACCGTGATTATTGCCATGGCATTAGTGGTATTTTATGCCAGCGGTTGGTCAAATCTTGTTTAATTAATCACGCTAATTGGTACTAGCGGTTAAGCTAGTTGCGTCATTAATTGCCTTAGCGGGGGACATTCTCCCGCTCAAAATGCGTTAAGCTTGATTTAACTGTGCAGTTTAGCTGTGCAATATAGTTTTCGGCGCTCATGCCCGCAATTGCGCCATCCCCCACGGCGGTGGCGATTTGTTTGACACATTTATCACGAATATCCCCTGCGGCAAAAACCCCTTCAATATTAGTTTCCATCTTGTCGCTTGTTATCAAATACCCCTCTGAATTCATTGAAAGTAAGTTTTGATAAAGTTCAGTATTGGGTAAGTAGCCAATAAATAAAAAACATGAATCGACATCAATTACGCTCTCATCTTGCGTCTTACGGTTTTTTACTCGGATCTGTTTTAATCTCTCATCCCCTATAAATTCATCAATAACCGAATCCCAAATGAAAGTTAGGCGTGGATGCGTTAATGCCTGCGCTTTTGCTGTCTGATGACATTTGATTGTTCCTTCGCTATGACGAACGCAGACCATCACTTTTTTGGCAAATTTGGTTAGAAAAAGGCTTTCTTCAATCGCTGAATCCCCACTGCCAACAACCATGATGGTTTTATCTTTATTTGCAGCGGCATCACAAGTTGCACAAAATGAAATCCCTTTATCATAAACAAAGTTAGGTTCACCTTTAGCGCCGGTTAAACGGGGTTTACCCCCACCGGCAATGATGACAGCGTGAGCATAATAGTCAATTCTACCCGTTTGGATGTGCTTTATCGTCTTTGAAAAATCAACGGATTTAACCTCGGTAAATTTGAATTTAACCCCAAACTGTTTTGCTTGCTTATAAAATTGATTCATCAACACACTGCCACTTACCCCGTCAGGAAACCCCGGATAATTGGCGATGTCATGGGTATTGGTTGCAAGCCCGCCGATTAGGCTTTTTTCTAACACAAGTGTCGTCAATTTTGCCCTGCCACAATAGATTGCAGACGTTAATCCAGCGGCACCACCGCCGATAATTATCACATCATAAGCTTCCATTTTTTGTGCCTATTTACTCCAAGTTATCTAACCGTGTGCTTACCGAGCATTAAATAAAAAATCTTGCCAGTATTTTGCAGCCAAGGTAAGCGCCCACAAATAAAAACAAAGCAAATACCCACCCCGAAACTGAAAAAGCAGAAATACCGGTAAACAGTGCGCCAATATTACATCCATGCGCTAAGCGGGCGCCATATCCCATCAGCAATCCACCAAGAACGGCCGCAATCACTTGACGAATCGATTTTATCCTTTTGATTTTAAACTCTGATGCAAACAAGGTGGCAAGCAGCGCACCAAAGACTATCCCGATATCACGCAATGTACCGCCATCAGTCAGTAGTGATTGATTTAATGCCTTTAATTCTTTGGCATCGGAAAAATACCCCCACTCACGAACCGATCCTACCACTGCCTCATACACCCAAGCGCCCCACGTTGCAAATGTGCTAGTTACGCCCCAGCCACTGTTAAATAGACTGACATGTGCAATTTGAAACACCGCAAGTAATACAGCCCCAGTGACATAGGTTAATGGGGCTTTCATTAATTTTTGATACAGTGGATAATTGCCAAGTCGAATAAAAAATGCCTGCATAGCCTCTCCCCACGTTGCTAACATCTGCTTAACGTTAGCTTGTCTTTTCAATAATTACTTCCCATTCGCCATCATCGACTTCGTCAATTTCAACATGATGACCTTGTGCTCTTGCCCATTCTGGAACATTTTTTATTGCGCAGCTATGATCAATGGCCACCACTAAAATATCGCCATTCGACAGTTCGGAAAGTTTTCGTTCGGTTCGCATTAAAGGGACTGGACACGCTTCCCCCAAACAATCTAATACATACTCGGCCATAACCTACCCCTTTATTAATCAATAATAATCAATTTACCTTTCACAGTTACCCATTTTGTTTTCCTGCCATTTAACCGCTGCGATATACAAAAGCAGGATAATCAAAAATTGCACAGCAACGGCACCAAACCACCCTACCAAATCCGGTAAAAACAGTTTTGGCATATTTTCATTCAACGCATCCCAAAATACGCTGCGATCATGAGCCCCCCACAATGAACCGAGAACAAAAAACACCAACACAATCAGTTGCATTGAAAACCCTTCACCAATGCGCATCAACGTGCCCGATGCACATCCGCCTGAAATCACCATTCCAATCCCAAATAAAATGCCACCGAGAGCAAGAGGAATACCAACTGGCCCAATGCCGCTCATATTAATATTTGCCGCAGAGCCTGTCATAACGTACGAATACTTAATGGCAATAAATCCAATACTGGCTAACGACACCGCCCCAAGTACAGCGCGGGTAACCGAGGTACTGCCTGTTATGCACGGATCTCGAAATGCGGCTGTAAAGCAAAATCGAGAACGCTGTAAAATCATCCCAAATGCAAG
>JAVSBY010000064.1:6035-9646 GCA_031960925.1 Gilliamella sp. CRA003912 | reverse complement strand
TCAATGTTGACTTTGTCACCCACCCGTTTATATTTCAAGGTTGTAATGGATAGGGTTTCAGGAATTAAATGGATATCAAAGTGCTGACCATCTACATCACCAATGGTCAAACTCGCCCCATCAATTCCGATAAAACCTTTATACAACACATATTTCATAAAGTTTGATGGCAGTTCTAACGTCATTTCACAATTTGTTTCAGTTTTGTTTATAGCAAAAATGGTTGCAGTGCAAGAAACATGCCCTGACATAACATGCCCACCGATTTCGTCCCCATATTTAGCACTGCGCTCAATGTTGACATAATCGTTACATTTTTTACTGCCTAAGGTGGTTAATGCTAGCGTCTCTTCCATAATATCGAAGGTTACCCAATCGTCTGCAAAACCAGTTACGGTCAGGCAGCAACCATCATTTGCAATGGACGCGCCGATTTCAATATTATGGGTTAATTTACTGGGTAATTTAACTTTATACGTTCGTAATTTATCTTTGTCGGTAATCTCAATAATTTGACCAACACCTTGAACTATACCTGTATACATAATTGTGACCCTAGAATAGATTTGTTCGGTTTTAGACATTCTAACGCATTACCGTTGTGGTTTTCTATGACTTAGTGTAATTTATTGAACCAATTGGTCACGAGTCATTGATTGCAAAGCATCGCATAACAGTTCGCTGCATTAATTCATTGACCCAAACAGAGATCGCAATCAATAACACAACGCAAATTGATCAGAAATAATCGGTCTATTTTCAAGGATTTTTTATATGTTAAAACTTATTTTAGCCATCGCTATTGGATCCGCTGCTGGCGGCGTGTTTCGTTGGTTTTTATCCCTTAAATTGAACGTTATCTCATTTTCGATCCCATTAGGCACACTCATCGCCAATTTGATTGCCGGTTATGTGATTGGTTTTGCTATTGCTTTTTTTAACAGTTCAAGTCTATCACCTGAATGGCGCGTTTTAGTGATTACGGGATTTTGTGGCGGCTTATCAACCTTTTCCACCTTTTCGGCAGAAATCGTTGCATTTTTACAAGAAGGTCGAATTGGACTGGGTCTTGCAACCGTTGCCATTCACGTTATCGGCTGCGTTATCATGACCTTTTTAGGGATCATGTCATATCAGTTACTCAAAGGATAATCGTTAATAATAAAAAATAGGGGGATTTCCCCCTATTCACCTTAACAATAACTCACAGCGTTCAATGATTGCGGTTATGAACAGGCTGATTTGCCATTGGTTTCAATCATTTTTTTATACCAATCAAATGAATCTTTTTTATAACGTTTCATCGAGCCATGTCCTTGGTTATCACGATCGACATAAATAACGCCATACCGTTTTTTCATCTCGCCAGTGGTGAATGAAACCACATCAATAATTCCCCACGCGGTATACCCCATCACATCCACACCATCTTGATCGATTGCCGTTAACATCGCATTGATATGTTCACGCAGATAAGAAACCCTTGCCTCATCATGTACCTGATGTTTTTCATCAATTTCATCGATCGCCCCAAAACCATTTTCAACAATGAATAAAGGCAATTGATAACGGTCATAAAGGCGATTAAGTGTGTATCGTAGCCCTTCTGGATCGATAGCCCATCCCCAATCGCTACTTTGAATGTAGGGATTTGCCACCGAATTAGGTAATGCACCATTAACAATGTTATTGGTATTATCATTATTGACATCGGCTTTAACCACTGTTGACATGTAATAACTAAAGCCAATGTAATCAACGGTGCCTTGTCTTAAAATGGCAAGGTCTTCATCGGTAATATCGAGTTGATAACCTTTACGTTCAAACATTTTAAGTGCATAAGACGGATAGTAGCCACGTACATGAACATCAGCAAAGAAGAATCGCTGGCGCATTGCGATTTCGGACGCCATGATATCTTTTGGATTGCATGAATAAGGGTAAATCGGCACATGCGATACCATACAACCAATTTCGAAATCAGGATTAATTTTTTTACCGGCAATGACTGCTTTAGCACTGGCTAACAACTCGTAGTGGGCAACTTGATATAACACTTGCTGTGGATCTTCGCCTGCTTCTACTTTCACACCTGAATTGGTCCAAAAGAAAATCGGATTACTGGTGTCCATTTGATTATTAATTTCGTTGAACGTCATCCAATATTTCACTTTATGTTTGTAACGTTCAAAACAGGTAATAGCAAAGCGCTCAAAAAATTCAACTAATTTGCGATTTTTAAATCCGCCATATTCGCGCGCTAAATGTAACGGGATTTCAAAGTGAGACAGCGTAATAACCGGTTCAATTCCATAACGAAGAAGTTCATCAAACATATCATCATAAAACTGTAAACCTGCCTCATTTGGAGTGAGTTCATCGCCTTTAGGGAATATTCGACTCCAAGCAATCGACGTTCTAAAACATTTTAAGCCAAGTTCTGCAAATAACTTAATATCCTCTTTATAATGATGATAAAAATCGATGGCGGTATGGTTGGGATAAAATTTATCCGGTTCAATGGTCTCTGTAATTTGCCGAGGCACACCATGTGCGCCCGCTGTCATCACATCAACAACACTTGGACCTTTTCCGCCTTGATCCCAACCGCCTTCAAATTGATGGGCAGCAACCGCGCCACCCCATAAAAATGGTTTTTGTTTCATAATATTTCCTTATTACTGTTTAATTATAAGTATCGTATCTGCTGTAGTTGCAGATATATGATCAATCGTATCAATATATTGGTAATCGGCTGAATTAGTTATAATGACAGGGGTAATCAGTGGACACCCTGCTGCCACAATTTTTTCTAGATCAAATGTCATGAGTAAATCCCCCTGTTTCACTTGCTGATCAATGGCAACATGATAAGTGAAATACGGTTCGTTTAACTTGACGGTATCAATCCCAACATGAATTAACAACTCAATACCCTCGTTGGATACAATGCCAACTGCATGCCGCGATTTATCGAAAAGCACTTTAATTTGCCCATCGCAAGGGGCATAGACATGATTATCCGATGGCGCAATCGCAACGCCCTCGCCCATTAATTTTTCTGAAAAAACCGGATCGGGAACCAATGACAGCGGTAAAACTTCGCCTTGCATTGGACTTTTAATTTGCACACTTTCAAACGCCACTTTTGCCTCTGGCTCTTGCGTTGCTAGGGGAGCTGCTTTTTCGCCGGTACCAAAGAGATACGTTAAAACAATTGGACCAATCAAGCCAATCGATGACCCAACTAAAATGCCAATAATTGAACTTGGATACTCGGCGCTAATTCCATTAACAATGGTTAACGGCCCGGGTAAACCGGCATAGGCAAAATAGAATGGGTCAAAAAAGCCAGATATCACGCCACCAATCAATCCACAAATACACCCATAAATAAACGGTTTTTTGAAACGTAAGTTAACACCATAAATCGCAGGTTCAGTTATCCCAAAGAGACCGGTAATAAAGGCAGATAATGATACCGTTCGCATGTCATGATTTTTCGATTTAAGATAAAACCCGAGCGCGGCGCCTACTTGGCCAATAACAGCAATGGTTTGGAATGCTTGGAAGGAATCGCGACCATACATATCGAAATTGGCAACGACAAC
>JAVSBY010000064.1:4811-5935 GCA_031960925.1 Gilliamella sp. CRA003912 | reverse complement strand
GCCCACCCTGGCGAAACCAAGGCCGCGCAGCAACCAACAGCAATATACAAATTACATTTGAAATGCTTTGATGCCGTGATAGCAATAAAAATAGGTAAGAACACAAACGGAGCCCACGACATAAAACTGAGCACTTTATAGGTACCGGTTGTTTGAAACAGTGGAAATGCCAAGCTAATTAAAATCAAGGCACCTTGTAAAATCCCCGATGCAGCGAGTACATAAATAAACGGGGCAAACACCGCGGACATGGTTGCAATAACCCGATTAAGGATTGACGATTTTTGAGCACTGGGATCCATTGAATCTAAACTGACTAGCTGGGTAAAAGCCTCATAAACTTTATCAACATGTGTGCCAATTACAATTTGAAGTTGTCCGCCTTTTTCAACCACCGCAATAACCCCGGCTAATGTTGAAATACGATCTTTAGCTTCGCTAGGTTGATTAGTTGTCACCAATCTTAACCGCGTTGCACAGCGCGATGCACTGATAATATTTTGTTCTCCACCTAACTCTTGCAAAATTTGTTCGGCCAATTTTGCATAGTCTCTCACTTTTTGCGTCATGACATCACCTTAATCAACGAAAGATAGCGCCATACTACACATAAATAATTAAATTGATAATTAACAATTTTTTTGTTTGTGATCGCATTCACAGATTACAATTAAATACAGTTTGTAATTTAAAAATAGTCTACGTAATAAAATAGCCTGTTGAGTCTCATGCAATTACATGACAAGATGACGGTTTAAATCGCCTGTATAACCGCCCGATACCTTGAGATGTAACATGTTAAAGTACGATCAAATTGCAAAACAAATAGAACATTATATTTATACCCATCAGCTTGCTGCGGGTTCAAGACTGGAAAATATTGAAGAACTGATTAAGCGCTATCAGGTCAGCCGCACAACCATTATCAAAGCACTTGAATGTTTAGAGCGCAGAGGGATTATTTACCAACATCAAGGCAGTGGTATTTTTATTCGGCGACAAAAAAAACCAGACTACATCAGCTTTATTGAAAGCCATGGGTTTACCAATGATCAACAAAAAACGCGTTGTACAACCCAGGTGCTTGACTTGTCGATAACCAAACCAACCGCCAAGTTAGCTGA
>JAVSBY010000064.1:0-4711 GCA_031960925.1 Gilliamella sp. CRA003912 | reverse complement strand
TCACCGGCACTTTATATCGAAGAGATCTTTTATACCACAGCAGGCGAACCGTTTGATTATTCAATTAAACATTATCATTACCAGAACAGCAAATACTTTGTTCAGAGCCAATTTGACTAAAAGGTCATCTTGGCCCCCAAGCGAGATAGACTGACTTTTGCAACCAGACTAAAAACTGCCTTGATACGATTTAGGCACAAACGCCATCTCGCTGCTGTCTTTCGCCACTTGATGGTACTGCGCATTTAAAAGCCAGTAAGGATCGCGTAACAGCGCGCGGCCAATAGCCACTAAATCGGCTTGATTCGACCCAAGCACATAATCAGCGAGTTGTGGCTCATCTAACATACCAACTGCAATCACCGGCAGCGATGTGGCTTTTTTGACAGCATCGGCCAAATAGATCTGATAACCGGCATTAAAAGCGGGGGTATGCTTGGGATCCAATTGCCCGTCGCCACCACCACTGACATCGATAACATCAGCGCCCGCACTAGCAAATCGTTTTGCTACTTCACAGCCATAGGCAACATCAAAACCACCATGGCTGTATTCTTGCGCCGAAATTCTCACCAGTAAAGGCATATCTGCCGGCATAACGGCTTTCGCCGCTTGAATCACTTGTTCACCAAATAGCATTTTATCTTGACCGTATTCATCTTTGCGCTTATTTAATTTTGGCGAATAAAATTGATGGATCAAAAACCCGTGGGCGCCATGCAATTCTATCGCATCAAATCCCACATCGACCGCACGTTTTACCGTATCTTGAAACGCCTTTATATAATGTTTAATTTCATCTTTCGATAATTCTTTCGGTGTTTTGTAAGCAAAGTCTGGATTACTCACTTCAACCATGCCGTCATAGCGCGTTGCTGATGAGGAAACCACATCATCAATCCCAAGCGCTTTCCGTCCTGCATGCGCTATTTGAATCGCAATTTTACTGCCATTGGCATGCACTACATCAACAATACGTTTAAATTGGTCACGCTGCGTGTCATTCCAAAGACCAAGGCAATTTGGTGAGATACGTCCATTCGGTAAAATACTGGTCATCTCGACGATAATAAGTCCAACACCGCCCACCGCACGCGATGCATAGTGCACAAAATGCCAATCATTTGGCACCCCATCTTTCGCTTGATATTGGCACATTGGTGGCATTACCACACGATTATTAAGTGTTAAGTTTTTAATTGTAAAAGGGGTAGTTAGGTGACGTAATTTAGCCATAATAAAACCTCGAATAGATACATTATTTATTGCATCTTAGAGCTGAATTTGTTATAAATCTAATTAATTTTTAATATATAAGATATTAATATGAATAATATCTCTTCCCTTGACCTAAATTTACTTAAAGCGCTTGATGCATTGCTTGACGAACTAAATGTTACACGTGCGGCTATGAAGTTGTCCCTCACGCAGCCAGCTGTAAGTAGCATGCTAAATCGGTTGAGAATGAATTTTAATGACCCTCTTTTTACCCGAGCTCCTCACGGATTGATTCCCACAGACAAAGCATTGACTCTTGCTCAACCTGTTAAGCATATTTTATTAAGTATCAGTCAATTACTAACCCCGGTCGACTTCAATCCTTGTTATTTACAAACTACATTCAGAATTGCAGCAAGCGATCACGATATGCAAACAATAGGTATGCCTTTCATACTCGCGCTCAAACAGCAAGCACCATATGTCAAAGTTGCTTTTTTATCATTTCATCAACTCAATCTACATAGTATGTTAGAAAATAGTGAAATCGATTTAATTATTGCTTCTCCTAGTAGTTTATCCAATTCGATGCACAGCAAAATATTATATGAAGAACGCTATGTTTGCATCCTTAGAAAGGAGCATCCCGCACTCAAAAATAATCGAATAACTTTAGACAATTTTTGCCAGTTAGAACATGTGCTAATCTCCTGTTCTGGGGGTAAATTTTCAGGAGCAACTGACAAGGCTTTAGCTAAAATCGTCCGCAAAAGAAATGTATCTTTATCCGTAACTAGTTTTTTATTATTACCTAGTATTATTGAGCAAAGTGATTTTATTTCGGTAGTACCTGAAAGATTGACTAGACAATTAAAAAATTTGATAGTTATAGAACCACCGGTTAAAATTGAAGGCTATACCAAAATTATGGCTTGGCACCAAAGAACCCACAATAATCCGGTTCAACAATGGCTACGAAACTTAATTTATCAATCAATTCATCCTTGTGTAAATGGATGATAAGCAAAAGCAAAATCGCCCTTACAGCTGATGTTTACGAATGCAATTTGTGGCTTGTAATTCATAAGATCTTAAGGGCATTTGATACATTCCGCTGGCGCTGTTTCGACGCGTGGATTATGGGGTATATCATTCTCAACAATTTACTTGGGAACGTTATTTAAATGACCATCTTGAAAAAGATCTTTATAAAAAGTTATTACTAACTCGCTATTATTGCTAGCATATTACCCTTAATCTATACGCCTCACGTTAATTTTACTAAATTATTTAGAGCGATATAATAGCCTGTCGCGCATATTGCGTTGGCCGCTTAGTTGTCAGAGTAATCTCGAACATAGAACAGTGCCAATACAGTGAAAAATCAGATATCAAATACACTGGATTATTTATCAATAACTAAGGCCAATTAAATCGGCATTGATAAATCAACTCACGCTTCCTTTTTTATCTTTGCTCGTGTTGTCCTAACCTTATTGAGATAGCGAGATGGCCAAATTTGTTCTGGCGGTATGTCGAGCGCACTGGCAATAATTTGTTCCCCTTTTGTCCAAGGTCTGGTGAGGGCATTTGCAAGCGTATTGGACATATACCCCGCTTTACGTGATTCAAAGGCCAAAGATGTGCCTTTTTGTTTAAGTGCAAGGATAATTTTACTTTTATGCCAATCTTGATTTCCAAATTTCATACACACCACACAAGTAAAGAAATACATGAATTATTAATGAATTGCTTTAATTATGATTATTTTTAAAGCTAAATTCAAGTAATACTTGATTTATTAATGAGATGCATTACGAAATGCAAAATAAAAAGGAGCACAATGCTCAACATGCATGGCAATAATGAGTGAAAGAAACATGATAGGACAACGATTAAAAATAGCGAGAATCAAAGCAAATCTCACACAAACAGAACTTGGTGTCAGCGCAGGCTTAGATGAAGAATCGGCCAGTTCACGAATTAGCTCTTACGAGAAAGAAGTCCATTCACCTGATTTTAAACTTGTCAAACGCTTAGCCAAAGCACTCGATGTGCCCGTACCTTACTTTTACACAGAAGACGACGAACTTGCCGAAATTATCTTGCAATACAATAAATATAAAAAATTGAAGCCTAGCGCGATTATTATGTTATCGCCATCGTGAATGGCCTATAAACAAAGAGTAATTATTCACCTTTTTACGCTTGATTTATCATCAAATTTAGCTATATTACCTGATAACCTTTATAACATAAAATCAATATCTACTCATGCCATCTTCATATTGGTTTTATCAATAATAGTTCTCATTTGTGGGCCAATTTAATGAATGAATCAACTCAAAAAATAACCGTTCTTATCGATGCTGACAATACGTCATCAGAGGTTATATCGCCATTACTCGATGAAATTGCAAAATATGGAACAATCAGTGTTAAACGCATTTATGGTGATTGGAGTTCATCTAAACTCAATAAATGGAAAGAAAAACTACTCCCTCATGCGATTTTACCCATTCAGCAATTTGCTTATGTGAAAGGTAAAAATGCAACCGATATGGCGATGGTCATTGATGCTATGGACTTATTATACAGCAATATTTTTGATATATTTTGCATCGTCTCTAGTGACAGTGATTTTACCAGACTCGCTTCACGTATCAGAGAAAGCGGCATTACAGTCTACGGCTTTGGCGCAGATCATACCTGTGAATCATTTAGAAAAGCCTGTGATAAATTTATCTATCTTGAAAATTTGGTCACGCAGGAAAAAGAACCTATCGTCTCAAAGCGCAAAACTGGCAAACAATTAAAACAAGACAGACCGCTCATCGATCTTTTAAGTAATGCAATTAAAGCGAAAGAAGATGAATCAGGGTTTGCACCACTCGGCCAAATCGGCACATACATAAGCACCGTTAAACCTGACTTCGATTCAAGGAACTATGGCTACTCTAAATTATCCGGATTAATAAAATCGATAGATTTATTCGAAGTGAAAATGAGCAAATCAACAATGAAAGTTAAACTGGTTAAGTAATATAACGGGTTAAAAAACCATTCATCGATAAAATCGAGCGACACACTTTATAGCGCAATAGGTAATGGTTATTGAGACCAGATTAAGTTAACCGGTCTCAACGGAATTTATTGCTAATTAAAAAAAGCGCCCCAAGTTGACTTAGTGCGCTGATTTAACAAGGATTACTTACTCTTCATCAACTTTTCTATCATTGATCGGCTGAATTGGTCTATTGTTATGATGATCTTTGAGTAAGGCTGCAAACTTCGCAATTTGCTCTTTAGACACTTCTACCGGTTTTTTCAAGATAAGCCAATTAACGCCTTCAGTGCAAGGTGGCGTTGTCAGTGAACCTTCAAAATGATAATACCCATGTTCATCAGGAAGAAACTTGCTTATATCAAGCGTATCTTTAACTGCAACCGTTTGATTCTGCTTATCCGATACCACGTTCCAAGCTTTGGCGAG
>JAVSBY010000063.1:0-1614 GCA_031960925.1 Gilliamella sp. CRA003912 | reverse complement strand
TATCAAAATTTATTGTCGGCAGCTCGTTTGGCACAACCGCCGCCATTGTGCCACTCATCTTTTTTGTCAGCCCATATGTGGCAAGATTAGTCGAAAATTCATTATTAGAAGTCAACGATGGAATTATTGAAGCCGCCGATGCGATGGGCGCAACAACTTGGCAAGTAATTCGCTACTTTTTGCTGCCCGAAGCAAAAGCCTCGTTAGTTCTTAGCTTTACAACCGCAACCATCGGCTTAATTGGGGCAACCGCTGTTGCTGGCGCCATTGGCGCGGGGGGCGTTGGCGATCTTGCTCTCAATTATGGCTATCAACGATTTGATGATGTTGCCATGATCGCAACTATCGTCATTTTGATTGTTATTGTGCAAATCATACAATCACTGGGTAATAAAATAGCTAAATCAATGCGTAACCGTTATCGTCGCAATTAAGCTAAAGCAACTTATAAAAAAGGCGTCGTGGTTAACATCGCCTTTGTTCAAAGTTTATTAATCAACTTTACAGCACGTTAGGAGTCAACATGAAAAAATACATTTATTTCCCCATTTTGTTGTTGCTAAGTTTGGTATTAGTCGCTTGTGATAAAACGTCAGAAGAAAGTGCTTTGGCGAATAGTAATAAAAAAGAGATTGTAGTTGGTATGCCGCCAAGTATGCACAATATTATGATGGAACGTTTGGTTAAACCGGAATTAGAAAAACTGGGTTATACCGTAAAACTGATGAATTTCAGCTCACTGCGTGACTCAAATACGGCAATTGCGCAAGGGGCTATCGATTTAAATGCGGCTCAGCACCAAGCTTATTTAAACGTCTATAACGAAGAAACCAGCAATGATCTCGTGTCATTAGTGCATATACCGTCTATTTCAGCCGCGGTGTTTTCAAAAAATCATAAAACCATTAATGATGTTGCCAAAGGGCAAATTGTTGCGATACCCAGTGATCCGTCTAATACATCAAGAGCATTAATTTTATTAGAAAAGCTAAATTGGATCACCCTAAAAAAAGAAGCGAACTTAGGCACCGTGAGCTTACTCGATATAGCCGACAACAAATATAAGCTACAATTTAAAGTTGTGTTATCGGAATTAATGCCAAGAATGCTTGACGAGATTGATTTTGCAATCATGCCAGGTGGCGTTGCATTTATGAGTAAAGTGCCGCCCGAGTACACTTTATATCAAGAGCAATTATCACCAGAACTCGAACTCATGGTCGTCATTAGAAAAGAAGACATCAACACCAAGTGGGCGCAAGATGTCAAAAAACTCTATCAATCCCCTCAATTAAAAAACTTCCTCGATACCGATCCTGATGCAAAAGGCCGCTTTACTTGGCCACAATACTAATTGCATTATTATGAAGACACAGATCTGACACTGCTTTTGTTAATTTAAGCCTTGTCAGATTTTAAGGGTAATATTCTAAGTTGTTATCGTTTAATTTTCATAAAAAGCTATACAACATAGCTATTCTTTATAGATAATCTAAACCATTTTGTTATGATTAATATAAGGATTTTTGATGAAAACGACCGGACTCTATTTTGACTGCGTGGTCGATGATTTGGCTGCTGATACCTTTTCGGTCACCGAGTTTACCTTAGATG
>JAVSBY010000062.1:0-30216 GCA_031960925.1 Gilliamella sp. CRA003912 | reverse complement strand
TTGGAGCGGGAAACGAGGTTCGAACTCGCGACCTCAACCTTGGCAAGGTTGCGCTCTACCAACTGAGCTATTCCCGCATAGAGATAAGATAAATGGTGCCCGGGGCGAGACTTGAACTCGCACGGCCAAAAAGGCCGAGGGATTTTAAATCCCTTGTGTCTACCGATTTCACCACCCGGGCTCAAAACTAGTTGTTTACAACGTCGCTTTGAATGCAGTGCATTTTACCGATCTTAATCGTTCAGTCAACAAAAAATTAAAAATAATTGTTTAATTGATTAATCTTTATCAGATTACTTAGTTTTAAATCCCCAATTATCTGATTTTGTAAGTGTATTAGTTTAGAGCGAGTCTTTGTTCATCGAATTTGAATTTTTAGCATTCCCATTCCGCTTCAAATTGATTCACAAAATTGACTAGAAATTGATGCCGCATAAGCGCCAGTTTTTGTCCTTCTTGGGTGTTCATTTGATCTTTAAGATGCAGTAATTTTTCATAAAAATGATTAATGACAGTTGATGGGCTGCGATAATCCGCTTTTGTCATTGATGTTCTCGGTTTGATATCGGGATCATACATGGTGTGTTTTTTGCTGCCGCCATATAAAAAAGCTCGGCCAATGCCTATGGCACCGATTGCATCAAGCCTATCAGCATCTTGCACAATTTGTCCTTCTAGTGATAACCTTTTTTTTTCTGTCAGATTAGCGCTATATGACATATTATCAATAATTGCCAAAATCGCATCGATATCCGTTTGGCATAATGATTGTAATTGCATAAATTCGAGCAGTTGCTGCTTAGCTGTTACCACGTTATCCATCACTTTGTCATCGATAACATCATGCAAATAAGCGGCCATAATCACAACGAAACAATTTGAATCGGGCTCAGTTTGTTGAATTTGTTTTGCCAATTTGACAACGCGCATAATATGCGCAAAATCATGACCAGAATGATCATCGGCAAGTCTGTTTTTAACAAAGTTTTCGGTAGTATAAATACAGTGCTGTTGCGATTGAGTTAACATAATAAATGAGTCAGATATCAAGTAGAATACTCGTTATTATACAGAATAAACGATAAAAAGATAAACTGCTCAAGACTTGAGCATGGTATATTAATTGAACATGACAGGATGGTATTACTTAAATTTAATTATAACTAGGGGGAAAGATGAAAGATCGTTTAAAGTGGGTTGATGAATTTTGTTTTATGGGCGAAACGGCAAGCGGGCATGCATTAGTGATGGATGGCGGCATTGAACATGGTGGGCGTAATCGTGGCGCAAGGCCAATGGAACTTTTACTGCATGGCGCAGCAGGCTGCATGGCATATGATATTCGCGCGATTTTAAAAACGGCAAAACAAGATGTGCGCGATATGTGGATTGACATCGAAAAGACCCAAGCTGAATCGTCACCCAAAGTGTATACCGCAATCAATTTTCATATTGTGCTAACTGGATTGTCGCTTGCAAATGAAGCTGTTGAAAGAGCGATAAAGCTTGCTTCAGAAAAATATTGCAGTGCCTCAATTATGTTGGGAAAAACAGCAAAAATGAGTTATACCTATGAAATAAGGCAGGTAGAATAATAGCTTTTAAAGGGCTACAAGCGCTTTGCTGTCACTATTTTTTTGCTAAATGAATCACCGATCGTCGATATAACAAATCGGCATATTTTAATGCCTATTTGTTATATTACCCCGCCGAATAGTTACGTTACTATAGCTAACATTAACAGCCAGATTGAGACACTCAATGCAACAGCTAAACAAAAGTATGCGTTTTCGTGATTTAATGATTTTGGGGTTGCTCTTCATTGGGCCAGCAGCACCAGTGGGTTTATTTGGTGTACTTGATGCAATAAGTGATGGTGCAATCGCGTTAGTCTATTTAGTTGCAACGATCATGATGGCGTTTACCGCCTATTCGTATGCCAAAATGGCCAAAGAATTACCCCATGCAGGCTCTGTGTATGCTTATTGCTCCGCAGGTATCACGCCCCATGCCGGTTTTTTAGTTGGCTGGCTTTTATTATTGGATTATCTCTTCATTCCCGCTGTTGCTTATCTATTTAGTGGGATTTCTTTAAATGCTATCATGCCGCAAATCCCGGTTTGGTTATGGACCACCCTTGCTGTTGTCATGACAACGCTGCTTAATTTAGTCGGCATAAAAAAATCGGCCAAAATTACGTTATTCATTCTAATTTTAGAAATAATTATTATTGCCGCAGTAATAATAGTTGGAATAACGATATTGCTGAAAGAGGGGATGAAACGAGATTGGTTTGAACCGTTTGTGGGGGGCGCACTTTTCAGTTGGAGCCACTTATTTTCAGCCGTATCTATTGCTGTACTGTCGTATCTAGGCTTTGATGCTATTGCAACCTTTGCTGAAGAAAATAAAGGCGAACGTACATTAGTTGGTAAGGCAATCATGGCTTGTCTGATTTTAGCGGGTTTACTGTTTGTTATGCAAACTTACATTGGTGCATTACTCAGCCCTTATTCGCCCGAAGACTTGAGACAAAATCCGCAGCTACAAGGCAAAGCATATTATGATATGGTCAATCAACAATTATCGCTGTGGCTCGGTTGGTCTTTAGGGCTAATGAAAGCTATCGGCGCGGCTTTTGCTGCAATGGTTGGACAAGCGGCGGCCAGCCGTTTACTGTTTAGTATGGCGCGTGACAAACGATTACCGTCAGTCTTAGCGAGCGTGAATAAAAAAAGCGGTGTACCGATGGTTGCGATCCTCTTCGCTGCGGGGTTTAACTTGTGTCTAGCTGCTATCGCTGCCAACCGTGTTAACGGCTTACCGACCTTAGTCTCATTTGTCGATGTGGGGGCGCTAACTGCCTTTATCATGCTACATATCTCGGTGATTGGTTATTTCAAATTTAAGCGCAAGCAGACAGGCATTAAGTCAGCCTTGTTTGATGTGATAATTCCGACTATCGGCATTGCAGTATTACTGCCAGTGCTGTTACATATTGATAATGATGCCAAAATTGTCGGTCTCATCTGGTTGCTTGTAGGCAGCGTTATTCTCTATGTTAATAAACGTCAGTCAAATTTTATTTTGGTTGATAAAGGTCGATGAGTTGAATTAGTATTAAACGATAAGCATTAACACAGCTGACTCGTCAAGTCTAGGTTTGGATGTCTGTTAGGCTTGAGTAAAATTTATCTCTTTTTCAATTTTTATTATTACAACGTATACATTCTATTCGCTATTTTTAATCGCTGAGATAAATCGTAAACACGCTCTTTTTTAATGTTTCAAGTTAGTTAATATGCTAAGATTTCTCTCATAAGAAAGTGTGTGTTTGGGTGTAATAAAGATGATTAATTTGAAACTCAGAGAAATAAAAACGGATTTATCCATGAAAGAGCAAGACGTTGCTGATTACATTGTCAGGCATAACGCAGAGCTCAAAAACATGAGTATTCAAATGTTGGCTAAATTGACACAAGTCAGTACGAGTACTGTTTTAAGATTATGCAATAAACTGGGTTATCGTGGATTTAGTGATTTTAAAATTGATCTTATTTCATCTCTTCCAACCAAAGAAAATAACACATGTTTACAAGATGATATCAACTTGACTGACTCGCTAGAGGATGTAAATCGAAAAATCCATGTTATGGAAAACGCATCCATCGATGAAACCCATTCAATTGTAAATAGTGATCAATTAAACGAGGCGATGAATCTGATCATTAACAGCCATAAAATTTTGATTTTTGGTGTTAGCAGTAGTGGCTTGGTCGGTAAAGAACTGGAATATCAACTGATTAAAATTAAAAAAGATGTGAATTGTCACTTTGATGCCCATGTGCAATATAGCCTTGCAAGTACGCTTGATTCGAATGATTTACTTATCATCATTTCGCATTCTGGCGAAACCCCTGAATGTGTTCAACTGCTTGAGTTGGTTAAAGCATCAAACGTGCCATCTATTGCGATAACCAAAATGGGGCAAAGCCAAGTGTCTTCGTTAGCAACGGTTGTGTTACATACGACCTCAACTGAGCATGTCTCACGCTTGATTCCGATTCGTTCCAAAATCTCTCAAATGTCTGTTGTGAATATGCTGGTTACCAATTTATTTATCCGTAAATATGATCAGCGCTTGCAGCTACAAACAGAAAACAGACAAGGACGTAAATACCCTAATCGCCTTTAATTAATCCTTTTTCATCTTCCCAAATTCCTTTATCAACCTATCTCGATTATTCAATCAAAACTCTAAATTGATTGGATATCGAGTTTAATCTCAAATTTTGATCTTGTTCACAAATTGATAATAAACGCATAAAAAAGCGTGACTGTCACTTTTTAATTGTGTAATTTTATTACTGCATTAAATGTTTTAATTGGTAATATTATTACTTTTTTGTGTTAGCGTGAAAAATAAGAACAAGGAAATCATAATGGAAAAAGAGTTACCGATAATTCTAGCCAGTCATGGAACGTTTGCACAAGGTGCGCTCGACTGCGCTGAAATGTTAATGGGCAAACAACAACAGATAAAAGTCATTTCAGTATTGATTGATAGCAATATCGAACAGTTACGTCAGCAAATGCGTAACGATTATCAATGTTTGAATCAAGGAAAAGGGGTAATTATTCTTGTTGACTTAATGGGGGGAACCCCTTGCAATCTAGCCAGTGAACTGGCAATTACACACGAGGATATTTTGCTGTTTTGTGGTTTCAATATCCCCGTGTTACTCGATATATTAACCCATCGAGACCAGTCAATCCCTTTCATTAAATCCCTTATTCAAAAGACTTTTTCGCAAAGCGGATTTGATGTTGCCCAGATGTTATATAACCAAGATCAACCATTAATAGATTTGTAAGGAGAAGAGGATGCCAATAACGATAACAAGAATTGATGATCGTTTGATTCATGGACAGGTCATAACCACATGGGTCAAAAATTACGATATTGAACAAGTTTTGATTATCAACGATAAAGTGGCTAAAGATACTGTTCAACAATCGGTGCTGACAATGTCTGCCCCTCCGGGGTTGCAAGTGCGGGTGTTTAGTGTTGAGAAATTTATCGAGATTCTAAAAAACGTTCCGATAAATAAACGAACCATGTTGCTATTAACAAACAGTATTGATGTCAATGTACTGCTTGAACATGGACTAAGCATTGAAAAGCTCAATGTTGGCGGAATGCGAATGCAAGCTGGCCGCCGACAATTATCACGAGCCGTGTCAGTAACGCCAGACGAAGAACGCGCATTCAAATCAATTATTGACAAAAATGTTACGGTTGAAGTGCAAATGGTACCCAAAGATCCCGTGGTAGTACTTAAGACATTATTCGATTAGTTTTGATTGTAGTATTGATTAATAAGGAGATTAACCTATGTTGACACAAGCTATTCTTGTCGCCATTTGGGCCGGTATCTGTTCGATGGATGATGTGGGGCCACAAATGTTACGTCGTCCATTATTAACAGGAACCATTGCTGGCATTATTATGGGGGACATGGTTCAAGGATTAATTATCAGTGCAACCCTTGAACTGATGTGGATGGGGATTGGTAATGTTGGCGCTTATTCAGCTCCGGATATTGTTGCCGGTGCAATTATTGGGGTTTCACTCGGGATTGCAACCGGTGGTGGCATTGCGACTGGAATTGCACTTGGCGTTCCAGTGTCGTTACTTTGCCAGCAACTCTTAATTATATGGCGATCTTTTGCCTGTTTCTTAAATCCGTGGGCGGAAAAATCGGTACTAAATGGGCATTTTGATTCACTAACAAAAGTCCATTTATGCTCGATGCCTATTTGGTTTTTTATTCGAGCTATCCCATGTTTTATCGCTATCTATTTTGGAAGTGATCTTATCAAGCTGATTTTAGACGCCATTCCAAAAAGCATCATTTCAGGGATGGGGGTTGCCTCAAAATTAATTCCCGCAGTCGGTATCTGTATTTTATTACTCATGTTATTAAAAGGGCGTATGTGGTTTTTCTTTTTACTTGGTTTTATGTTGACCACCTACCTCAAGTTGCCGATTATTCCTATCACGTTTATTGCACTGGCTTTTGCCGTTCTTTATGACATGGCTTTTATGAGCCAGCAGCGCATTTCAAATCAAACGTTAACAAATAATCAATCAGCGTTAAATCCTAAAGCTGAGGAGTATGATCTATGATTAATCAAACTAAAATTACCAAACAAGATTTGAATAAAGTATTTTGGAATTTACAAACGATGTCTTTTTCTTACAACTATGAAAAGCAGCAAATGATTGGATTTTCCTATTGTATGATGCCGATCTTAAAACGGCTTTATCAAGATGCGGATAAAGAAACCAGAGTAAAAGCAATGCAGCGTCACCTTGAGTTTTTCAATACCCAAATCAATGCAGGTGCATTAATTTTGGGCGTAACAGCGGCAATGGAAGAAAAAACCACAGAGCAAGAAAAGGATGCGGTTGTGTCGGTAAAAGCGGGATTGATGGGGCCTTTTGCTGGACTTGGTGACAGTTTACTCAAATTTACTTGGATGCCTATCTGCGGCAGTATAGGCGCAGCATTTGCACTACAGGGTAATATTATTGGACCTATTTTAATGTTTCTTATCTATAATCTGGTTAACGTTTTTTCAAAATATTTCTTTATTCATTATGGTTACAACAAAGGTGTGGATCTTATTGAGCAATCGAAAAATGCCAATATCATTCAGCGTATAAGTAATTTAGCCAATGTGGTTGGGGTGATGGTGTTAGGCTCTTTGATAGCCTCGACAGTTAAGGTTTCAACCCCTTTACTCATCGAAGTTGGAGCACAATCGATCAAAGTACAAGAGATGTTCGATAAAATCATGCCCAATTTTTTAACGTTACTTTTTTCGTTAACAATGTTTTTTGTGGTGAAGAAATTTCAAGGAAAATATACCGTAACATTGATTCTAGCCGTTTTGGTGTTTGGCGTTGTTTGTTCAATGTTGGGTATTTTAAAATAAGGAAAGGTGAAGATGAGACAACAAATCAAAAAACTATCTGTCGTTCGGCATTCTCAAACTCAATTAGAAATCACATTTGAGCTTTTAACTGACATGAATGTTTCGCTATATTGGACCCAACAGGCCGATTCACACACAACTGATAAAACATGTGTAACTCATCATGCCCAAAGTCCGATAATAATTGATGATCCGCTAAAAGCCACATCACGCATTTATTTCATTTTAGAAGCAGACCAACAAAAGCCATATCTATTTGGCGAACGAACCTTACCCATCGAAGGACTGAATAATTTTCGTGATTTTGGCGGGTATTTGGCCGCCAACGGGCGGCACGTAAAATGGGGGCAATTTTATCGTTCTAATCATCTTCATGCATTGAGTGAGTCTGCAAAATCGTATATTTCAGCCTTAAATATTAAAACCATTATTGATTATCGCTGTAATAATGAAATCCGAAATCACCCAAATGATAACATTGGTGAGATCCAAACTCTCCATTTAGATGCATCAGCTCAAACCGCAGAACTTGCTGCCCAATTTGCCGCCGATCCGAGTCATGAAGATAAAGCACTGATTGAAAGCGTGATGAATCATATCCCTAAGCGATTGATCAATGGCCGCGGGGAACAAGTGCTCGAGCAGTATCGAAATTTTGTATTGAGTGCGCATTCTAAACAGTCATTCAGACGTATGTTACAGGCTTTACTTGATAGCGCCAACAGCCCAAGTCTGCAACATTGTCGGGGCGGTAAAGATCGAACCGGATATGGTGTGCTTTTAGTTCAGCTCATGTTAGGTGTTAGCGAACATGATATCATTTATGATTATATGCTCACTCATGACAATCGCTTAGCCCGTAACCAAATCAAAATGGCCGCTTATCGCAAAATAACCGATGATGAAGATATACTGGGCTACTTACTCAGTCTGATTGATACCCGTGAATGTTTTGTTCAAGAAATCCTGACTACAATGAAGCAGGTTGCAGGTTCACCAAGTAACTATATCAAACAAGAACTGGGTTTTACAGATTACGATTTTGCACTGATGCAGCATCATTATTTAGAGTAAACCGCTTTATATTAAATCGTTAGCAAGTCATTAGGCTGAGAAATTCAGCCGGTTATCACGTGTTATCCTAATGGTAGTGATAACACGCGTTGATTCGATACATCATCTCTCAAATCTCGCTCCAATACAGTTTGTCCCTATTGCCGAGTTAAAATGGTGGGAGTCAGTTATTGTCAGCTCATACTATTATCAGCTTATGCTTTTTCAGTAATGGTTAAAAATTAGCTGTCTTAACATGTTCGATCTTATCTTGTTTTGCCTATTTACATTAGCCACCATCATGCAATGACTGTACAAACCTAATTGCAACCAAATAGGGGATAGGTATATAATCCCCCCTTATTTAAAAACAGATAAAATCAGCATGATAAATACGCAAATCAGTCAAATTATAGCAAGTGAACTCACTGTTAAAACCGAACAAATTTTAGCTGCAATTAACCTGCTTGATGAAGGCAGTACAGTTCCTTTTATCGCCCGTTATCGTAAGGAAGTGACGGGGGGACTTGATGACACCCAATTACGCGCACTTGATAGCCGATTAAGTTATTTACGTGAGCTTGAAGATCGCAAGCAGACGATCTTAAAATCGATTGATGAACAAGGTAAGTTGACGTCCGAACTCAGCCAACGTATTACCTCGACGTTAAATAAAACGGAACTTGAAGATCTCTATTTACCTTATAAGCCAAAACGTCGTACCCGTGGCCAAATTGCGATCGAAGCGGGACTATTGCCGTTAGCTGAAAATTTATGGCAACATCCATCGCTTGATCCGGACACCGAGGCCGAAAAATATTGCGACCCGAGTAAGGGAGTTGCTGATACCAAAGCCGCGTTAGATGGGGCGCGTTACATTTTGATGGAGCAATTTGCCGAAGATGCAACGCTGCTGGCTAAAATTCGTCATTATCTTTGGAATAATGCCCATTTGGTTTCAAATGTGGTGAATGGTAAGGAAGAAGACGGGGCAAAATTCAGAGACTACTTTGCACAAAGTGAATTGATTTCAAAAGTGCCTTCGCACCGTGCATTAGCCATGTTTAGAGGCCGTAACGAAGGTTATTTGCAGCTGTCATTGAATGCTGATCCCAATGTTGATGAAGCACCAAAAGAAAGTTACTGCGAACAAATTATTACTCAGCATTTAGGGGTGCATTTTAATGATGCGCCAGCGGATAAATGGCGTAAACAGGTGATTGGCTGGACTTGGCGGATTAAAATCCTTATGCACATGGAAACGGAGCTAATGACTGCACTGAAAGAGCGGGCAGAAGAAGAGGCGATTAATGTCTTTGCAGCCAATTTGCACGATATGTTAATGGCAGCCCCCGCGGGCATGAAAGTCACCATGGGCATGGATCCGGGCTTACGCACAGGCGTTAAAATAGCGGTTGTTGATGGCACCGGAAAATTAGTTGCCACAGAAACTATCTATCCTCACACCGGGCAGGCTGATAAAGCCGCAATGGTGATTGCGGCGCTTTGCATTAAATATCACGTTGAGCTGGTTGCAATTGGAAATGGAACCGCATCACGAGAAACAGAGCGTTTTTATTTAGATGTACAGAAAAAATACCCAGAAGTCACGGGACAAAAAGTGATTGTCAGTGAAGCGGGCGCGTCAGTTTACTCGGCATCAGAGCTTGCAGCGCAAGAGTTTCCACAGCTTGATGTTTCGCTGCGCGGCGCGGTATCGATTGCGCGGCGGTTGCAAGATCCATTAGCCGAATTAGTTAAGATAGATCCTAAATCAATCGGGGTTGGCCAATACCAACATGACGTTAGTCAAGTGCAACTGGCCAAAAAATTGGATACGGTGGTGGAAGACTGCGTTAATGCCGTTGGTGTTAACCTAAATACAGCATCAACCATGTTGCTTTCACGCATTGCAGGTCTTAATAAGGTTATTGCACAAAATATCGTTGATTACCGCGATCAACATGGTCAATTTGTTGATCGTAAACAGTTACTGAAAGTGGCAAGGTTAGGGCCTAAAGCTTTTGAACAATGCGCCGGCTTTTTACGGATCATGGATGGGAAAAATCCCCTTGATGCATCGGCTGTTCACCCCGAAGCTTACCCGGTTGTTGAACGGATTTTAGAAAAGAGTCAAAAATCGTTGAAAGCGATTTTAGGCGATTCAAATTATCTCAAATCGTTAAAAGCAGTGGATTATGTTGATGAGCATTTTGGTGTGCCAACTGTCACTGATATCATCAAAGAACTGGATAAACCAGGGCGAGATCCACGGCCTGAATTTAAAACTGCGCAGTTTAACGACAGTATCGAAACCCTGGATGATCTTAAACTTGGGCTAATTATGGAAGGCGTTGTGACTAACGTGACTAATTTCGGGGCTTTTGTCGATATTGGCGTGCATCAAGATGGGCTTGTGCACATCTCAGCGTTATCCGATAAGTTTGTGGATGATCCGCGTACCGTGGTTAAAGCCGGGGATATTGTCAACGTCAAAGTGATTGAGGTGGATATCGCTCGTAAACGGATCGCCTTAACTATGCGGCTTAACGATAATGCGCCAAGTAATAAGCATAATGAGTCGAAAAACGCCCGCAGCCAGTCTAGTTTAGCGGCTAAAAAATCACCGGCCAGTAATACTCAAAATATAATGGGTAATGCATTTGCTGCTGCATTTAAAAAAGAGAAATAGTTATGAAACAATTAATTCCGAATACGTTTGGTCTTGAAGTTTACGCGCCAAACGTTATAACAGTAACCGATTGTGAAACACTACATCAAATTTGGCAACAGTATCAAGCCAGTCAGCCTTTACTTATTTTGGGTCAAGGCAGTAATTCGCTATTCTTATCGGATTTTGATGGCACAGTCATTGTTAATCGAATCAAAGGGATTAGCGTTGAAGAAACGGATTACGAATGGCGACTTAAAGTGGGTGCCGGTGAAATTTGGCATGATCTCGTAAAATATACCACCGAACATCACATGCCTGGTCTTGAAAATCTCGCGCTAATTCCCGGCTGCGTAGGGTCGGCGCCGATTCAAAATATAGGTGCCTATGGCGTTGAATTCCAAGCTGTTGCCGATTATGTTGAATTGCTGGAACTGGCAACGGGTAAAATAATTACCATCAGCGATGGGCAATATGGGTATCGTGAAAGTATCTTTAAAAAGCAGTATGCCAACGGCTATGCGGTTATTTATGTCGGCATCCGATTACCTAAAAAATGGAATCCGATATTGACTTACGGTGAACTGAAGAACTTTGATTTAAGTACCGTGACACCCAAAAAAGTGTTTGATAAAGTCTGTGAAATTAGATGCAGTAAATTACCCGATCCCAACGTACTTGGTAATGGCGGCAGTTTTTTCAAAAATCCTGTTGTAGAGTCGTCATTTTTAGATGACCTACTAAAAACGTATCCAACCATTCCGAGGTATTTGCAGCCAAATGGACAATATAAATTAGCGGCAGCTTGGCTCATTGATCAATGCGGGTTAAAAGGGTATCAGCTCGGTGGCGCCGCTGTTCATCAGCATCAAGCATTGGTGTTGGTGAATAAAGATAAAGCCATACCACAAGATATTATCGATTTGGCTGGTTTGATAAAACAGACGGTTTACCAAAAATTTAAGGTGACGTTAGAACCTGAAATTCGATTTATTGGTCGCCAAGGTGAAATCGATGCGAATACTTTTTTACAGTGAATTATTGACATAAAATGAAACGTTCTTATTCCTTTCCTATTTTATTAACGAGCCTTGTGTTTGTGACGATTTCGTTATCTGCATTAAATACACAAGTGCCTTTATGGTTAGTTCATCATAATTTTCCAGTGTGGCAAATTGGGTTGATTGGGTCGAGTTATTTTATTGGTAATTTACTCGGTACTATTGTTGCCAACTGGTTTATCAATAAGTTTAATGCTAGGCATACATACACCGCAACGTGCATACTGTTTGCTATTGCAACGCTTGGTTTAAGTCTTTCACTCGATTTTTATAGCTGGGCGTTTTGGCGTTTTTTAATTGGTATAGCCTGTGCGGTGACTTGGGTAATTATCGAAAGTTGCATTCTAGTCACCGGTACGGTGCGTACACGCGGTAAAATGTTAGCCGTTTATATGACAACATACTATCTTGGCACCGTATTTGGGCAAGCCTTGCTACACTATTTTCCTGATGATGTACTGTATTTTGGTCTCGTTGTCTTGGTGCTAATGGGGCTGGCAATTTTATTTATTTTATTAACGCACTATAATTTACCAAAAAGGAAGAACAGCAGCTTTAATTTAGTTCCCATGATCTTTCACCAAAAAGGACGATCGGGACTGATCGGCTGCGTTATTTCTGGCATGATTATTGGTTCGCTTTATTCGTTATTGCCTGCGTATTATGCACATCTAGGTTACAGTGATAATCAAGTCGCTAATTGGATGATTTTGCTTATTCTCTCAGGCGTTTTAGCGCAGGTGCCAGTCAGTTTTTATGCTGATAGGTATGGGCGTCTTCGTGTGCTTTTCATCGAGTCAGTGTGTTTGGTCATTGCCTGTATGATGTTATTTGCAGATTGTTTAACAGCACTTGCCATTATCTTACTGGGTGCCACATCGTTTACCATTTATCCCCTGTCCATGGCATGGGCATGTTCAAGCGTGAAGAAAAATGAAATTGTTCCAATGAATCAAGCCATGTTATTAATGAATACATTAGGCAGTCTCATTGCTCCAGCCATTATTTCATTGGCGATGAATGAAATTGGTAACCGTTATTTATTCATCAGTTTTGTTATTATCACCCTTTACTTTATTGCATTATTAATTAAAAAACGAGGTGAGTCCTAACAATGCGCAATCATGAAAATGTACTCAAATTAATTCATTTGCTTGCTGATGGACACTATCATTCAGGCGAAGAGCTGGCAACGACATTTGGTATAACTCGTGCAGGTATTAATAAATATATTAAGGTCTTACGTGAATGGGGTATTGCTCTCACCTCGACGCAAGGCAAAGGGTATTGTTTAGATTATCCTATCGATCTTCTTGATAAATCGAAAATTGACCGTTATGCAAACGTCGATGATCGAATCGAAGTGTTAAATGTCATTGACTCAACAAATCAATATCTATTGGATAAAACGTATTCACTGAGCTCTGGCGATACGGTTGTGGCTGAATTTCAGTATAAAGCCCGAGGCCGACGGGGCAGACAGTGGTTTGCTCCTTTTGGTAGTAACCTCTATTTGTCTATGTACTGGAAGTTAGAACAAGGTTTCGCCGCAGCAATGGGGCTTAGTTTGGTTGTGGGAATAGCGATAGCTGAAACACTAACCCGCTTGTCGGGACAAGATATCAAAGTTAAATGGCCTAATGATTTATATTTGAATGACAAAAAGCTTGCCGGTATTTTGGTTGAGCTAGCCGGTAAAGCCGGTGACTGTGCACATGCGGTAATTGGCGTTGGTGTCAATTTAAATATGAACAGCCCTGACGCCAATGTCGTCACCCAGCCTTGGTCAAATTTAGGCGCAGTTGATCGGAATTTATTAACGGCCGAAGTGGTTAGTTGCCTGAAAAAGGCTATCATTGAATTTGAGAAAGAAGGTTTAAGCGCGTTCATCGACAGGTGGAACCGACTTGATAATTTTGCTAATCGCCAAGTCAAATTATTAATAGGTGATAATATTGTTCGGGGCGTTGCAAAAGGAATCAACGACAATGGCGCACTGTTATTAGAACAAGAGGGTGCATTAAGTGCCTATGTTGGTGGTGAAATCTCATTACGTGCTGATAACTAAAGGGTTAGCCAATTCGCTGCAAATAGTGTGCACGCTAGAACGTTAGGGAGAGTATTACCTTATTGGTAAGCCTTGAGCCCCAGAAGTTGATGTAATTATATTTGATGAAAGGGCACTATTTGTAGTGGTAGATCATTGTAATGGTAAATCAGCCCCACACAGCATTGTCAAAAGGCGAGATAGTGTGGGGCGTGTTGTATGTTTAAATTCTGCTTACAAAATCATAAATGATCTTGTCCATCGTCAGTATAACCGTCATGCGAACCCGGTAGCGCACGTGCTCGGTTAATCGGAACGAAAGCACCACTCGGGGTTTCGATTTGGCACTCGCTTAAGTAGAGTGAGTATTTCGTATTGGCGTGCATACTTACACCTCGGAAATAGCAATTAGTTGCATTATAGAGATGTTGCCAGCAAAGAACGGCAATAACAAGCCAGACAACAACTATCGATAAAATGACCCATTTAAAATACTTCCAGATAAAAGGCCAAAATGCCTGTTTACGGAAACGGCAATAGCCGCCAATTAATACTAAGACAGCAATAAAACCTAAAAATTCATATAACCAAAATAGCCACATATTTGCTCACTCCAACAAAAAAGGGAAAGTCTATTTTATATAATTATTGCAATTACATCCACGATTCATTTCTAATGATCCCAACAGCAATTCCTTCAATGGCAAAATCGTGTTTTGTAAGATCAACATCGATGGGGGTAAATTCCGGATTTTCGGCAAGTAAATGCACATGATTCCCTTTTCGCTGCAATCGTTTAACGGTGACTTCGTTATCAATACGGGCAACCACCACTTGGCCGTTCCTCACCGCTTGTGTTTTGTGTACAGCAAGCAAATCACCTTCTAAAATACCGATATCTTTCATTGACATGCCGTGAACGCGTAATAAAAAATCAGCAGTCGGTTTAAACAAACTCGGGTCAACATTATAGTAGGTTTCGATATGTTCTAAAGCAAGGATAGGTGAGCCTGCGGCTACTTGTCCAATCAGGGGTAAACCGATTTCATTGGCCTTGGTCGATTTTTCATTATCTTCTCGAAGTAAGCGAATCCCACGAGATGATCCAGCTATTATTGCAATAGCGCCTTTCTTAGCAAGGGCCTTAAGATGCTCTTCAGCTGCATTGGCTGAACGAAATCCTAACTGCTTAGCAATTTCAGCTCGAGTCGGTGGCATGCCAGTATTGATAATGTTATCTCTAATTAAATCATATATTTGTTGTTGGCGTGCTGTAAGTTCTCGCATCATCGTGTCCTGTTTATTATGCATTTACATGTGATTATATACAGTTGGTGTAATAAAACCAACTGTTTTGTTGATTTAAGTCTGTTTATTGTCATTTCAATTTATCATAAAGCAGTTGGTGTGTATCAGAGACAAAGTAGCGCTCTGAATGAAGTGGTTAAATAACAAGCAGTTATTCGTGGTTAATTCATGAACAATGGTGATTGAAATCGGTAAAACACTTTATGCAAAAGTGATTTATATGATTTAAATTATCTGTATCTACATGGTTTTGTTAGATTTAATCTATTAATTAAATGTATGAAATACCCATTTCATTGCGTTGTTTTTTTTGTTATATTACTCGCCATTTTTAAATTTGGAGATTAGTCTAATGCCAGAACAAAGCATCGCGGAGATATTTATAAAAGTACTCGGTAATAATAATATTATCGGTGCAATTTCAAGTTCGCTACTTATTATCTTGTTAGGATTTTACTTAACTAAAAAGAAAATATTTAGTGATGTTATTGCAAAAAACTTAAGCTTGACTGTATTAACCGTTGCATTACCCGCATTAAGTTTTAACAGCTTTATGCAAGATATCAGTCGTGAAAAGTTAGAGTTAGGTTTAACTGTCTTAATTTGGGGCTTTGTTATCCAAGGGGCGTTAATTTTTCTACTCAAATTATATTATTGCCGTTATCAAAAAGAAGAAAAAGATGCGTTAACTGTGTTAACGACATTAGGAAGCACAACCTTTTTTGGTATTCCAATTATTGCAGCCATTTATGGTGCAGAAGGGGTGCTATACGCGTCAATCTTCAATATTTCTTACCGTATTTATCTGTATAGCTGGGGCTTTATTAGTTTTAGTGGTTTGAAAATGACCAGCAAAAATATTAAAGATATGCTGCTCAATCCAATCATTATCGCGACATTCTTAGGTCTCTTTATTTGGATGTTCCAAGCTTATTTACCACAAGTTGAAGTCGGTGGACAAAGCTACGCTTTTTTACGCTTAGATAAAACTGCATTTTGGCTATATAAACCAATGACTTACCTTTCAGCACTTGCATCGCCACTCGCGTGGTTAGCTATTGGTGCAACATTAGGTCAAATCAGTCTTGGTGAAGCATTTACCAATAAAACCGCTTGGTTTTATACCGTTACCAAAGTGATTATGGTTCCTGTATTTTCAACCGCATTGTTATGTGTTGTGAATGTTTTCTATCCGATTTCATTCCTCTCTGTTGCGGTATCGGCTGTCATGATGTCAACACCACCAGCCACAGTTGCAGTCGCTTATGCGATCAAGTTTGATCGTCAAGCAATTACAGCATCAAATTGTAGTTTAGTTGCAACGGTTGCTGCGGTATTTGTTATGCCGTTTATCATATTGATGCTTGAATTATTGAATAGCACACAGTTTTTTAATTAGTAAATTTGTAAAAGGTCGTCGTTAATGAAAGAAATAAAAATGATATGTTTTGGTGCAAGACAAAATGAAAGAGAATATTTTTCTTCCCTAAACAAATACGGTTATCAGCTAACATTAGTTGAAGAGCTATTGACTGAAGATAATGTTGATTTAATCAAAGGTCATAATGCAGTTATGTTACGTGGTAATTGTAATGCTAAAGCCAAAAACTTATCAAGGATGAAAGAGATGGGCGTTGAGTTTGTTCTAACGCGCACCATTGGGTTTGATCATATTGATGTGCCAGAAGCTAAACGTTTAGGCTTTAAACTTGCAAGCGTACCTGGGTATTCTCCGAATGCTATTTCGGAATTGGCATTATCTTTAGCGATGATGTTAGTGCGTAATACCGCAGCAATGACAGCTATGACCAGCCAAGGTGATTTTACGGTTCATCCTAGTTATTTCAGTCGCGAAGTACGCTTTCTTAAAGTGGGCGTTTTAGGGGTTGGACGTATTGGTCTTACCACCGCTAAATTGTTCAAAGGTTTAGGTGCTGAAGTATTAGGTTATGACGTTTATCAAAGCGAACAAGCTAAAGCAGTCGTTAACTTTATGAGCTTAGATGAAGTCGTTGCTAACGCAGATATTTTATGTATCCACATGCCTTACATCAAAGAGCAAAACCACCATTTAGTTAACAAAGAGTTTGTTAGCAAAATGAAAGCAAATTCCATTTTGGTCAACTGCGGACGTGGTGAGCTCGTTGAACTTGGTGCCATTGCTGAAGCTATTGAATCAAATAAAATTGCAGGTTTTGCAGCCGATGTGCTTGATAATGAAAGTACTATCTTCAATCGCAATTTCAAAGGACAGTCGACCAATAATCCAGTTGTCGACAAATTAGTATCATTTTATCCAAGAGTCTTAATCACGCCACATGTTGGAAGCAATACAGACGAAGCATGTCGCAATATGATTGAATACACCTACGATAACTTGAATCTATTTTTGACAACCGGTGAGTGCCCTAACGCACTATAATATTAAAAGCTTAAGCCGCCTTTGTCGGCTTGATTAAGTCTTTTATCTGCATTGCTCATCAGCACGTTCTTAATATTAAGTTGGTGGTTTGATGGGCAATTTTATTTTATACCTCTTTAATGTATTATTTCCGCTAAGCCGCAATGCAGTGAACTCTAATCGCTTGATTCCCCATCATTTTTATAGACAAATTGACGTTATTCTTGCTTATTATAGGGCAGCTTAACCATTTGATTTTGATTTGGTAAAAAGGCTCATAGGGCGTTAGATGGGGGTAGGTTAGTTGGAGGCTTTGTTGTAAGAAAAGTGTTAGTATTTAAAGAACAAGTGAGAAAACTTACAATAAATGAGCTAAGTCATCTCCATTGTTTTTCGCTTAGTGAGGTTAACCCTCATTCCAAATTAAAGCATGACGATAAGCGGATAAATGCTAATGAGTGAGCCTGATTAGCAACAACGAAAGCCACCTTTACCACTTCCACCATATCTGGCCTCTTGGCGCTCTCTGAAAAATTCTTTATAACTCATCACCGGTTTATCTGGGTGTTTTTCTTTCATATGAGCAACGTAAGTATCATAATCAGGAATACCAATCATGAGCCTAGCTGTTTGACCAACATATTTACACGTTTTCTTTAGATCGATAAACATAAATTTCCCTTTTTCATTGAGATACCCCGCATGAGCGGGGCATTTTAACGGTTAGAACTAGTGTGAATTTGATATTTTAACGCCGCCTTCAGGGATAGGCACATAAGCAGTTTCTTTATCTGAACGCTCAGGATTTCTAAATCCTTTAATACCAGTGATTATTCCAAAGAACAATAGGCTATAAAGCACGACTAAGAATAATATAGTTAATACCAGGTTCGTGTAATTATTAACAACAATATGACCGGCATCGGATATTTTTTTGTCAAGTGTACGAATCACTTGCTTTGCTTCATCTGATGTCACGTCAATGGTTGGCGTAATAAGTAAAGGGACCAACCGTTTGGTAAGCTTAACTGTGAATTCATTTGATGATAACGAGGTAGCAATCAACGTTTCAAGTTCAGCAATATCGGATTTATGCACTACAATATTATCAACAATGACGTGATCTTGATCTGCAATCTTCATATGCAAAATAGACACAATTTGTTGCGCGTCATTGATTGATACCGTCAAACTTTGAGCATCAATAAACTGAGCAAGCTTAGTTTCCATAGCCATTGTTTGGCTGCCACTGCTTTGTGCTGAGTTTAATGCCAGTTGAATCGAATCGATATTGTTTTCATAGCTGATAGCTTGTTGTTTGTGTTGTTCTGCATTATTAATGAACGTCGGCATATTGATAAAATTAGCCCATGTCGTAATGATTAACAACCAAACTGCTGGAATCACTGTTACCCATGTGTATCTAGCACGCTTCATTTTAATTAAAACAACCGTTCCTAATACCAGTGCGACAGCAGCTAACATTTGGTTTGAAATACCAAATAGTGGCCATAGACTTTTGACACCACCCAGTGGATCGACAACACCTTGATAAAGTAAGTAGCCCCATAATCCAACGCATCCTGCTGTACCAATTAAACTTGCAACAAACGAATCCGTTTTCTTCAAGCGCGGGAAGAAGTTACCCAATAAATCTTGTAACATGAATCGACCCGAACGTGTACCAGCATCTAAAGCTGTCAAAATGAACAGAGCTTCAAATAGGATTGCGAAATGGTACCAAAATCCCATGTCGGTGAAAGGTAAGATTTTATTAAATACATGGGCAATACCCACCGCTAAGGTCGGTGCACCACCAGCACGGTTGAGCACAGAAGGTTCACCAATGTCTTTGGCTGTTTGCAGTATTTCTTCAGGGGTAATGATAAAGCCCCATGAACTTATTTTTTGAGCTGCTTGTGTTGTCACATCTTGCAGTTGTAACAAGATAGCTTGAGATTCGGCAGCGCCAAGATTATGCAAGTCAGGCATAGCAAAACCCAGTGTTGCTGGCGGCGTATTCATCGAAAAATACAAACCCGGATCGATAATGCACGCGGCAATTAGTGCCATCATCGCAACAAAGGATTCCATTAACATTGCACCATATCCAATAAAACGTGCATCGGTTTCATTAGGAAGCAGTTTTGGCGTTGTGCCTGACGAGATGAGGGCATGGAAACCAGAAACAGCACCACAGGCAATAGTAATGAATAGGAACGGGAATACTGCGCCATTCCATACTGGCCCACCACCATCGATATATTGTGTTAATGCTGGCATTTTAAGATCAGGCATTAAAATAACAATACCAACAGCCAGTCCGACAATCACACCAATTTTTAAGAACGTTGCAAGGTAATCACGCGGTGCAAGTATCACCCAAACCGGTAACATAGCTGACACCAGTGCATAACCAATTAACACAAATGTGATTGTTGTATCTTTGAAGGTTAAATGATGAGCAAGATTAGGATCGTGCGCAATAATGCCACCACACCAGATGGCTAATACTAATAGCACAATACCAATGATGGCAACTTCACCAACTTTACCCGGACGTAAATAGCGCATATAAACGCCCATAAAAATCGCGATAGGCACGGTTGAAAAGACGGTGAAAACGCCCCAAGGACTATCAGCAAGGGCCTTAACGACGATTAATGCCAGTACGGCAAGAATAATGATCATGATAAGGAAACAGCCAAAAAGTCCGATAGGTCCAGCAATCGGCCCCATCTCATCTTTGATCATTTCACCAAGTGAATTACCATTACGACGAGCTGATAGGAACAAGACGACAAAGTCCTGAACGGCACCCGCGACCACAACGCCGGCTAAAATCCACAGCACTCCAGGTAAGTAGCCCATTTGAGCTGCGAGCACTGGACCAACTAGAGGACCTGCACCTGCAATTGCGGCAAAATGGTGACCAAATAACACATATTTATTGGTTGGAACAAAGTTTAAACCATCATTGTTAACCACAGCAGGCGTTGCACGAGTAATGTCTAATTTCATGACATACTTTGCAATATAAAGGCTGTAGTAACGGTAGGCAATTAGGTATACCGAAATTGCAGCGACAATAACCCAAAGTGCGCTGATAGCCTCCCCCCGTCTTAACGCGACAACACCTAAACAACACGCACCAATAATGGATAGGATAATCCAAGGTATATGACAAAGTATTTTATTATTCTTCATTTAAAATCCTTAATGTATTTATTCTTATATCTATCTTGATATTTTATAATGATGACTTCTTTTTTATTGACATCACATTAAGTGATGAAAATTCTTTTTATAGTAAATGCTTAATAATTTTGTCAACGCGGATACGGCTTAATCGAGTTATCAACTTATGCACATGACGTGGATAAAATTGACTTGCTTGTATCTGCTGAAAGTGGGTGATAAGGGTGGTTTTTTGACGAATAACCGCCAATTCGTGATTGAACTTGTCGCGTAATTCTTGTTTTGGGTCGTGAACTAAAATGCCGTTCTCTAAATCCAATCGCCATGCCCGAGGATTGAGATTATTACCGGTGGTTAACACCCAAGTCGAATCAATCCAAACACCTTTTAAATGGTACGTTTGATCGTCATCTTGCCAAAGACGAATAATTAGCTGATCTTTATCAATGAAGTGTTGCAATCGTTCAATAAAATTTCTCAAATTGATTTCATACAAATAAGGCAGTCCGCCAGAAATATTAAACGGTTCGTTTTCCGGGATATAAAAATCATTAGCAATTTTATCACCAATAATGATCTCAACTTGGCGTCCTTTTCGTAATAGACGAATAATGTCTCGAATCAGGATATTAGGCAAATTGAAATACGGCGTGCAAAAAATGGCTTTTTCTTGCGTGGTATTAATTAAGTGATGAATAATTTTATTAAGCGGATTATTCCGACCCAATCCTGCAATTGGCGAGACCGATAACGTGTCGTTATCACTTGCATTATCATACTGATAATTGGCATTCATTAAGTGATTACGTAATATCTTTATATCTGGTTTGAGCTGCTTGCGTGTTTTATGCTCATCAACATCTAATCGCTGCACGGCATCAAAGGGTAAAAAGTTATCATTGATGTAATTCACCATACTGTCAGCCAGCGTTTTATTTGTGATAATGTGATATCGGTCATAACGATATTTATCCTTTTTATGCAGATACACATTATTAATGCTTGCGCCACTGTAAATCACATTATCATCGATGATAAATCCCTTCAGATGTAAAACGCCAAGCACTTCACGGCGATTGACCGGCACACCATAGATTGGAATATCAATAGCTGGGTGCTTTTGTTGCATTTGGTAGTAATAAGTGGCATTACTTTGCTTGGTTTCTTCACCAATTCGACCACGCTGCGCGCGGTGCCAGTCCACAAATATTTTTATATCCAAATCAGGACGAATTTCCTTAATTTGGTATAAGGTATCGATGATTTCTTGACCCGCTTCATCTTTTTCTAAATAGAGTGCGACAATGTAAATACGGCGCTCAGCTTTATGAATATTATCTAATAAAGCCCGCCGGTAGGCCTTAGGATCGGGCAAAATAGAATAATTGTTGGCTGCTTGAGGAATTTTTGGCAATTCCTCAAGGTGTTTTTGATGGTTATATTTGATAAATGGGATTTTCATTATTCTTTTATCATTCAACGGTTATGGTCGGTAGAATACCATAATTTACAAAATTTATTAATATTCTTAACTTATCTTAAGATTAACATAAAATGCACAGCGTTTCTTGTTTATTATTTTTTCTCTATCTCTATCATTTTATTGATGTTAATAGTTATTATTCTTGTGTCATTCTTGCTCATTAATCCAAGCTTGAACTAATTTATAGCTTATCGCTAGAACAACAGGCCCGATAAATAAGCCCATGACACCAAAACCAAGGAGCCCGCCGATAACGCCAAACAGGATTAATAGGAAAGGCAGATCAGCTCCTCGCTTAATCAGAAAGACCCGCATCAAGCTGTCCAAAGTCGTTAACACTATAGCCATAGCAATCAATACGATGGCAGATATCGTGTTACCTTCCCAAAATTGCCATGAGATGCAGCCGAGCATAACAACAACAGGACCAATTTGAGCAACGCAGCAGACAAACAAAATTAAAGTTAAAATGCCCGGATAAGGCATGTTGGTTAGAAGAAAACTTAGCCCGCCAATTAATGCAAGCGTAACGGCTGTCACAACAACACCTAAAGCGACTGCTCTAATGGATTGACCAGCCAAGGTAACGGCAGTTTCACCGTATTGATTGGATAGCCGATGGGCGAACAGATAGACATATTTAGTGATATCTTCGCCCTTAAGGTAAAGGATTGCACTCAAAATAATCATCACCCCACCATGAAATGCAAAAAGGCTAATATTGGTTGCTTGTTCTAACATCCATGAAACCATGGTGCCAATATAAGGTTGAATTTGTTTAATTAATTCCGTTCCATCCGTTTTGCTTATTTCTAGCCATTTTTGATGCAGCTCTGAGCCGAACACCGGAATGCTGTTAAGCCAGTTAAGAGAGGGTAGTTCTTGTAACGGTAAATTCTTTGCCCATTCAATTAAGTAATGGCCATTATTGGCGATGCTTGTAATGATAAGGATAAAGGGGATCACAAAAAACAGTGATAGAATGATGGTCATGACAGACACTGAGAGCACACGCTTATTCCAGAGTCGATGCTGGATTTTTAGCATCAGTCCCCACGTTGCAATAACCACCATCATGGCCCAAAAGAATCCAAAAAGAAAAACTTCAACAACGCGGTAAGTAATGATAATCAGTAGACCGATAATCAATAAGTTTAAAATCAGTTTTAATAGGTCGTAAGTGTTCTTTTCGCTTCGCATTTTTGTGCCATGTTAATTAAAAATGCCTAGTATTATACCTGATATTTAGTAAAATCATACCAACATTGCCAGACGTATTGCTTCACTAAGTAAATAATAAAAAAGTAAAAGTTATTGTCGCATTGTTTCGGTCTATGTTAATATCGCACGCCTGTAATCACTGACTTATGTAATCGACTTTGCTTGATTCTTGTGGCTACAATTACACCCTCGGCAATTCTCGCCTTCATTTGTGGTTATAATGCACGCAAATGACGCGCGACACACATTAATTAATTTGGTTAAATTTTTATGATGTTAACAATTCCTGATTTACCTATGATTACTTCATGGTTAACCGAGCTGAGCATTGACAGTTACCAATGTGGTTATTGCAATGCATTGCACCTTTCGCATTTAAAAAAGGTCGATCATGTCTTTGATGCGAAAGTTGAGTTAATTGATGAGGTGATTTTTTTTGTGATAACTACTGAAATTAGGGCTTCGGCAATAACGTCATTACTGACTGAACTAAGCCAGATCAATTTATCCTCGACATTTGTGAAAGTGTATTTAGAGATCGCCGACGATTCATCACCTAAAATGGTATTCAGGCACACTGTCGATTGTAAAGAGGGCATTACACGCGCCCAATTTTCTGCTTTTTTGACCAGTGTTGAAGATGAAGCATTGCAAATCATTAGCGAACTCAACAGTTATGAGTTATTAAGTGAGCAAGACTGCCTTGCAGATGATCTCACTGAAGGTATGACAAAAACGACCACATATCATTAAAAAAAAGCCCTATTTTACGTTTATTCATCTTTATTAAGCTCGTTAAAGTTAAGTAATAGTGTGTTAACTATGCTGACAATGTCTTATTTTATCGCTTACTTTAGATTAAAATTTAATCATTCAATACTGAAAGCTATGATATTTCATATTTTAGGTAGACATCTCCTCAAAATAGAGTATTTTAGGGCTCCGTAATGCAAGGTATATTTTACTTGTTCATTATGCGTAATGACTGGTAGTTCCTTTATTATCTCGGTTTCGCCATTATATTTTCAATATAAAGTCGGTAAAATTTGGGGGTCTGTTGTAATTTGCAATAGGCTTGTGTTTAACATGTAATATCCCTAGAGGAGTCTAGTGAGCATGTTTACTCAACGTAAAACAATTCTTTCAATCGTTGCTGGTTTATCGCTAGCATTATCTCAATCAGCTGTTGCTCAAGATCGCGTTGTCCATTTTTATAATTGGGCTGGACAAATTGGTTCGCAAACCATCTCTGATTTTGAATCATCAACAGGCATTAAATTGGTTTATGACGTTTATGATTCTAATGAAGTGCTTGAAGGTAAACTCATGGCTGGTCATTCTGGTTTTGATGTGGTGTCGCCTTCTGACAGCTTTTTAGCCAGACAAATTCAATCTGATATTTATTTGCCATTAGATAAAAGTAAATTACCTAATTGGAAAAATTTAGATCCCAATTTAATGAAATTGATGGCAACCCATGATCCTGATAATAAATATGCGATCCCTTATGTGTGGATGACAACAGGTATTGGTTACAACATCGATAAAGTGAAAGAACGTTTAGGTCCAAACGCCCCAGTTGATAGTTGGGATTTAGTGTTTAAACCGGAAAATATGGAAAAATTAAAAGATTGTGGCGTTGCATTTTTAGATGCCCCAACCGAAATTTTTGCCAGCGCGTTACGCTACTTAGATAAAGATCCGAACAGTAAAGATCCTAAAGACTATACTGGTGCGGCTTATGATTTGTTAGCTAAAGTAAGACCAAGTATTCGATATTTCCATTCATCCCAATACATCAATGATTTGGCAAATGGCGATATCTGTGTGGTTCTCGGTTGGTCTGGTGATATTTTACAAGCTCGTGACAGAGCGAATGAAGCCAAAAATGGTGTCCATATTGGCTATCAGATCCCGAAAGAAGGTGCGTTAGTCTTTTTTGACACCTTAGCGATTCCAAAAGATTCGGAAAATGTCGATACAGCACTGGAGTTTTTGAATTTCATTTTAAAACCAGAAATTGCGGCACAAGTAACCAATGATGTTAACTTTGCAAGTGCCAATAAAGCCGCAAATGATGAGTTTGTTAAGCCTGAAATCAAAAATGATCCTGCGGTTTATCCAAAACCAGAGGTGATGGAAAAATTATTTACTTTACAAGTTCAAGATCCTAAGCTCGAGCGCGTTATTACTCGTACTTGGACAAAAATGAAAACAGGTAAATAAAAGAAGTCAGTTTACAACTTTTTAAGATAAAAGTTAGTTGAAAAATATCAAAATATTTTCAACATAAAATATAGACGGAGAGATTAATATAATCTTTCCGTTTCGTTTTTTTTGGCTTGTTGTTATGGGGAAAAATAGCGTGGATAATAAAACAACAATTCAGGTTCAGCCTAAAAAAAAGATGATTACGCCTTTATTGGAAATCAAGAATTTAACTAAAGTATTTAACGATGAATATTATGCCGTTGATGATGTGAATCTGACCATTTATGAAGGCGAAATTTTTGCCTTATTAGGTGCATCAGGCAGTGGTAAATCAACGTTATTGCGTATGCTTGCTGGCTTTGAACAACCAACATCAGGACAAATTATTCTCGATGGCAAAGATTTATCGCAAGTAGCGCCTTATAATCGTCCTATTAATATGATGTTTCAATCGTATGCATTATTTCCTCATATGACGGTTGAGCAAAATATCGCATTTGGATTAAAACAAGATAAATTAGGATCTGAAGAGATCCAAAAGCGCGTCAGAGAGATGTTATCGCTTGTTCATATGGAACAATTTGGTAAGCGAAAACCGCACCAACTTTCAGGTGGACAACGTCAGCGCGTTGCTTTAGCAAGAAGCCTTGCTAAACGACCTAAACTATTGTTACTTGATGAGCCGATGGGCGCACTGGATAAACAGCTTCGTGACCGTATGCAACTTGAAGTTGTCAGTATTTTAGAACAAGTCGGCGCAACTTGCGTCATGGTTACCCACGATCAAGAAGAAGCAATGACGATGGCGGGACGAATTGCCATTATGAATAAAGGTCAATTTGTGCAAATTGGTGAGCCAGAAGAGATTTACGAGCATCCAAACTGCCGTTACAGTGCTGAATTTATTGGTTCTGTTAATATTTTTGAAGGTATTTTGCAAGAGACTCTCGATGATGGTTTGATTATTAACTGCCCAATGATTAAACACCCATTGAAAGTTGATTACGATTCACCTGCGGTTGAGGGCGTGCCAATTAAAGTGGCGCTACGACCTGAGAAAATTAAGCTGTGTGATACCATCCCTGAAGATGGTTACAACTTTGCTGTTGGTGAGGTTGTTGAGATCGCATACCTTGGTGATCTGTCGATTTACCATGTCCGATTACACAGTGGACAAATCATCATTGCACAATTGCAAAATGAACACAGATACCGTAAAGGTATGCCAACATGGGGTGACGATATGTACTTAAGTTGGGATGTGGACAGTTGTGTTGTTCTTACTGAATAAATTAAAGAGGGCATAGTCATGCGATCAATCGTATTTGGCGTTATAGTAAACGCCTTTGTATTGCTGAGTGTCTATCTTCATTTTGAGAGTTTTGACGCTTTTGACAATCTATTTCTAGACGCATTATTTTCTGCAATGGTGCTCAGTTTTTTATTGTCATGTTTTGGCTTATTTTTAGCGCAATACAAAACATCGAAATTTGCTTATCGGCTGATTATTGCTGGTAGTATATTGTTTCTTCCACTCGGTGGTTTTGCTATCTATTTTTCAATCAAAAAATTAGCAAAAATGCGCGATGATTCAGATTTAATGACGCTTTACGGCCGACTTGCTGTCATTGCCATTCCTTATTTGTGGATGTTATTGTTATTTTTACTGCCATTTTTAATCGTATTTAAAATCAGCTTTTCAGAGATGATTCGCGCCATTCCGCCTTACACGCATTTACTTAGTTACGAGGATGGCCTGCTTAATATCGTCTTAAACTTTGGTAATTATCAAAATCTGATCGATGACACGCTATATATCAGTGCTTATTTGCAGTCATTAAAAATAGCGGCAATTTCAACATTTTTGTGTATTTTGATCGGTTACCCGCTAGCTTGGGCGATAACACAATGTAAAGCATCAACACGTAATATTTTGCTGTTGCTTATCATCCTGCCATCATGGACATCGTTTTTGATTCGTGTTTATGCTTGGATGGGGATACTTAAAAACAATGGTTTACTTAATAACTTTTTAGAGTGGATTGGTCTGATTGATCAGCCGTTGATTATTTTAAATACCAATATTGCTGTTTACATTGGGATTGTTTATTCCTACTTACCGTTTGTTGTATTACCGATATACACATCATTAAGTAAGGTAGATACAACCTTGATTGAAGCTGCACTTGATTTAGGTTGTAGACCATTAAAAACTTTCTTCAATATCATTGTGCCGTTAACCAAAGGTGGCGTTATTGCTGGTGGCATGCTGGTCTTTATTCCTGCGGTTGGTGAGTATGTGATCCCAGAATTACTGGGTGGCTCAGAAACATTGATGATCGGTAAAGTGTTATGGCAAGAGTTCTTCAATAATCGCGATTGGCCAGCTGCTTCTGCGGTTGCATCGGTGATGTTGTTAATCTTAATTGTGCCAATATTTTACTTTAATAAGTTCCAAAATCGACAAATGGAGGCTAAATAGATGCAAAATTTACCTGTTATCATGCGATCGACTTTAGTGGTTTTTTTCTCCTCAATGATTGGTGCGATTGTTATCACTTTGTTAGTTTCATCTTCGGGATGGGAGTTAGCTGAAAGCGTTAGTTTTTATTATGGTTGTGCAATTTTTAGCCTGATAATCACAGTTATTGTAACGTTGGCACTACTTTGTAAAAGTTTAAAAGGGTTGATTCTGTTTGTGGTGTTTGCCTTTTTATACGTGCCAATGATTATGCTGGTTGTTTATTCATTCAATAGCTCAAGATTGGTGACTGTTTGGGCAGAATTTTCAACTAAATGGTACTTTGAATTAATCAACAATGAAGCCTTACTCAAGGCGGTGGGACTGAGTTTGTTTATTGCCGCAGCGGCAGCAACTCTTGCTACCGTGTTTGGCACGTTAGCTTCGTACGCGATAATTCGGTTTAGACGTTTTCGAGGATCAAATTTATTCTCGTTTATGACTACTGCGCCACTGGTTATGCCGGATGTTATCACTGGTTTAGCCTTGTTACTCTTGTTTGTTGCAATGGGGCAAGCGCTAGGTTGGCCACAAGATCGTGGTGCTATTACCATTTGGATGGCACATGTAACGTTTTGTACTGCTTATGTTACGGTTGTGATTAGTGCACGGCTTCGCGAACTGGATAAATCAATTGAAGAAGCCGCACTCGATCTAGGGGCTAATCCGTTGAAAGTCTTTTTCATCATAACGCTACCGATGATTGCACCTGCGCTCGTTTCAGGTTGGTTACTGGCGTTCACTTTATCATTGGATGACTTAGTGATTGCAAGTTTTGTTGCAGGCCCTGGCGCAACAACATTACCAATGCTGATATTCTCGAAAGTACGATTAGGCGTTGATCCGCAAATTAATGCATTAGCAACAATTATATTATTAATTGTTGGTATCATTGGTTTTATTTCGTGGATGTTAATGCGAAAATCAGAGCACAAGCGCCAAAGCGAGATGCGCATGAAATAACAGTTATTAAATAACACGAGAAGCTTAAATTTGCCACTTTATGTGGCAAATTTTGTTTTTAATTTACGATGAATTCTGTTTTATTTTGTATTATAGTATCAACGATTGTACGACTCACGTTAGTAATTAATATAATTCTCAGGGCAGGGTGTAAATCCCTACCGGTGGTATAGCCCACGAGCGCTTAATTGTTGGTGTTACCGATGATTAAGGTCAAGCAGATTTGGTGAAATTCCAAAGCCGACAGTTAAAGTCTGGATGAAAGAGAGTTGCTTATCTTTTCAAATTTGTCTTTAGACAAAGTCACAATGGTCAAGCACGAGCCCTGATTCTGGTATTTTATTATTTTTGATTGAATGTTTAATAAAAAGGATGCAATGTTTACCATGAATCAGTTTAATTTAAATGAATTTGGCACACCAACTCAGCGCGTAATTAACGCGATAGAATCGCTTAAATCAGGTAATGGGGTCTTAGTTTTAGATGATGAAGATCGTGAAAACGAAGGCGATATTATCTGGGCAGCCCAAAGTATTACCGCTGAACAAATGGCCATGACCATTCGTTACGGTAGCGGGATTGTTTGTTTATGCATGCCGCAATCCTACTGTGACAAATTAGCGCTGCCTATGATGGTGAGTGATAATACCAGTAAAAATAAGACGGCATTTACCATTTCAATCGAAGCAGCAAGTGGCGTTTCAACGGGAGTATCTGCAGCGGATCGTGTGACAACTATTCGAGCGGCGGTTGCTGATGATGCAAAAGCGAGTGATTTAAGTCATCCGGGACATGTTTTTCCATTGGTTGCTAAAGAGGGGGGCGTATTAACTCGCCGTGGCCACACGGAAGCCTCTGTTGATTTAGTCCAGTTAGCAGGTCTAAAACCTGCAGCGGTCATATGTGAATTGACAAATGATGATGGCACAATGGCAAGAGCGCCAGAAGTTGTCGAATTTGCAAAGCAACGCAACATACCGGTTGTCACAATTGAAGATATTGTTCAATACCGTCAGTTACAAGGCTGTTAATACGCGCTGTTTGCACATCGTGTTAGCGTCACTTTACCCGCTGCA
>JAVSBY010000061.1:0-2290 GCA_031960925.1 Gilliamella sp. CRA003912 | reverse complement strand
TATAAATGGGCAAAAAGGTCGGATGAACAATACTAATAATATCGCAACTGGGCACGATGACAGGCAGCCACAAAGTAAGTATTTCGGTCAACTACTGGCCAAATGGCCGTAATGGCTCGAGAGCATTTTTTAACGGTGATGAGTCTATTTAAAGGCAGCAGCACCGAATGTATCCGGCAATATCAAGTTACCCTGTCAGTTAGAGGATTACATCAATATTTGAAAAAGATGAATTCATTAATGCCGTTCTTTTTTAATAAAGCGGTGATGACAGACAAAGGCCATATACTTGATGTGATGCAAAATGCCCAAGGTCGCTGGCATGTTCCCTTGTCTGGCAATAAAGCCATCGGTAATGAAAAAGTGACAGTCAATCTATTTGGCCTACGCTACATCGATGAGCGATCGTCGATATAAATGATCGTTGAATGCTGATATAATTGAATAAAAAAGAAATAGAAGGAAATAAGATGCGTTGTGTGATTCGTTTGGGTGATAGTACCAGTCATGGTGGTAAGGTGATTTCAGCCTCAAGCTCGATGATTGTTAAAGGAAAAGGCGTTGCGCGTGTCGGTGATAAGGTGAACTGTCCGATAACCGGGCATGGTATTACCACGATTATAGAAGGAGATAATAAAATGAAAGATCAGGGAAAAGCGATTGCACTTGACGGTCACCATGCCGGTTGTGGCTGTGTATTGATTTCGTCATTGGCCAATGTGGGAGTAAAGTAAAATGGCAATTGATTTTAAATGGCTGCCAGAAAAAAAAGAGTTACCCGAGTTTCCTCGTTGGTGGGTATGGCCACTATTATTAATCTTGTTTTTATCTATCGGTATCGCAATCACCTTCGCTGTTTACATTAGCCTTGACAGTTCGTTATCTAATAGTTGGTTTTTGGCTGGTGCCTTATTCATTCCTTTATCACTTTGGATTTTTGTTTCGGGCTTTTGGGTATATTGCTTGTATTATTGCCAAGGCTATGCATTGAGTTGGAATAAGCAGGTCGAAGAACGCTATATTGAACTGACACGGGAAGGACAACAGGGACTCTATATACTCTTTAGTACACTTCAAACCGAGCAGGGTTATAACTCGACAGCACAAAAAATTACACAAGAGGGGATTTCCCTGCAAACCAAAGTCCCCCTTCACGGCACTAAAGCGATTACGCATGGCAAGTTAACGTTTGATAAAGATATAGCGTCATCGACTCTTGATATTCAAACTCGCCATCTATTTGCACAGCTGCATCAAGCCATGAAAGCAATACTCACGACCCCATTGAGTCAGTATCCGATACATGTGCGATTTTTTTTCGATACCGAGCTTAATCAACGTGAAACACTTCAGTTATGGCAGGCCCAATTTGCCTCCTATCGCTTTGCTAGCATCAACTTTATTCAACCAACAAAGGCAAGTCAACTTATCGATGAATGGATTGATAAGGAGGAAGACGCACTGTTATTGATTGTCACTCTGTGTTTGGTCGATTCACCGAAAGAACAAGACGGTGAAGCATTTAGTGCATTACTTTTAGCCAGCGAACACTTGCTTTCTCATCACCCAATTGAGCAGACGATTAACACACAAGCTCTCGAGCTAGTCACATTGCATCGCCCTGAAATCGGAAACGATATCGAAAAAGTAATATCTCACGGCGTACTGTGGGGGGCAGCAGAACCTGCTGAATTAACTACTATTTGGTATGGCCACATCGATCAACAAGATGTCCCTGTGATAGCAACAATGCTCAACGATCAAGGGATTAAACTCAAACACACTTATCATTTGGACAACACCATCGGTTATACCGGTCATGGCACTTACTTTACCGCGATAGCTTTAGCTGCTGAACATGCAAAACGTACTGAAGATAAACAGTTTGTGGTTTGTCAAGATGAGGAGATTAGCGCCTGTGTTGTCGTTCGCACAAAACAGTATTCCTAATCGGTTAAGGCTGATTATGTTCGGCCTTATTATCGTTTTATTTCGTTAAAATGATGTGCACTAAATCCAGCAAAGCTATACCATTTGTTAGGATAAATCTGTATGATCATGCCCCAATTGAGCCATGCCTCTTATGTTAGGCGCTAACAAGGTGAGGTAAAGTTGCTAATCACATATAAAATAATTAATATTTCAGATAATGATGTAATTAAGCGTCAGCATTAAGCAATCGGCTTTATGTGAAAATCTCAGCGTCGCGATAAAACGCCAAGATTAGCAATGTTAAAATTTTAAAACGATGAACATTTGATTTAAATTATAGGGGAAGTTATGTCTAACG
>JAVSBY010000060.1:0-6895 GCA_031960925.1 Gilliamella sp. CRA003912 | reverse complement strand
TCAATGGTTTCAAGGATCAGCGGGATTTCATCAATTCGTGGATCTTGCATAATGCATTCAAATGCAACATTGCCGATATTGCCTTCGCCTAGGCTGTGATGTCTATCAACATGGCTTGCAAATTCGCTTTTGGCATCATTCAAATGCATCGCACGTAAATACTTAAAGCCGACAATGTTTTCAAATTCAGCGAACGTGTCTTGATACGCTTGCTTGGTGCGTAAATCATATCCGGCCGCAAATGCATGGCAAGTATCGATACAAACCCCCACCCGACTTTTGTCTTCAACCAGATCGATAATGTGTGCCAAGTGTTCAAATTTATAGCCTAAGTTTGAACCTTGCCCAGCAGTATTTTCAATCACCGCAACCACATTTTGGGTTTTATCAAGCGTGATGTTGATTGATTCCGCTATGCGCGATAAACAGTCATCGATAGTTATCTGTTTTAGATCACTACCGGGGTGAAAATTTAATAAGGTTAATCCTAATTGTTCACAGCGCTGCATCTCATCTAAAAAGGCGAGGCGTGATTTTTCTAACTGTTCCTTATCAGGGTGCCCTAGATTTATCAAATAACTGTCATGTGGCAGAATTTGTTTACTGGTAAATCCATATTGATCACAGCGCTTTTTAAATCGGTCGATAACATCTGCCTCAAGTGGCTTTGCGTGCCATTGACGCTGATTTTTGGTAAACAGTGCAAACGCACTCGCGCCAATTTGGTAAGCATTAATTGGCGCATTATCCACGCCGCCAGCTGCACTAACATGTGCTCCAATGTATTTCATCATTGCTCCTAATTTAATTTGAACCGCTGTTACGTTGCAATTGATCACGTAAGTTCGGTGGGATCCCTTTAATCACCAGCGAATCGGTTTTCGGATCCCACAAAATTCGCTCACCCAATAGGTCGGAATCAAAACTTAAGGTTAATCCGCCCCCACTGCCCGAGAATTTCTTTAATTGACGCAAAGCGCTGCGATCAACGGGGAAAGTGTCTTCAAGATCATAATCATTGTTTTTGACAAATTCGATAAAATTATTATCATCAGCTGCCGGTAACTCATTAGATAAGTTGGCTAACTCAATCTCTTCACCCGCTTGAAGCTGCGTTTGGCAGTAGCTGTAAACATTGTCACGCGCACTGCTTTTGTCTTGTTTGTCAAATTGCATTTGTTGGCAATAATCATCAACCGCTTTAACCAGGGTTTTATTTTGTGCTTTAGCATCTAACCCTTCGCTAGCGCCTAAATAATCCATAAAAAAGTCAGAAACTTTACGCCCAACGCGCCCTTTTAAGAAGGTTAAATAACGTTTTGACTCGCTGTCTGTTTCCCACTCGGTGATATCAATTCGCGCAATAATATCGGCATGATCGATATCAAGATAGTGCGTTTCGGTAATATCTAACTCATCATTCACCAGCATACTTGCGCAGCTATTTAGTACGGCAATAATCAGATACTCGACCGCTAAATAGCGATATAAGCAGAAAACAACCGTGCCCCCGGCTGCAAATGGGTATTTCATCAGTTCATTACGAAGCTGTTTGGTTGATTGCTGACTAAAATTCAAAAAATCTTGATTACCCAAACGCAGTTCTTTCATTGATTGTTCAAATAAGCTGTCTTGATTAAACAGGCCATAAGCTTTACTTTTATTGTTATAAACCCGGTTAATATCTTCAATTAATTCAAGAACGGGCTGTTGATTACTGAGAGTCGATTCTCGCAGTTGCAGTTCAATTTCTGCTTCACTTTTTCGTATCAGTTTGTGTAAAACGATCTGTTCTATTTGAACGCTCATTGTTAGATTCCTAATTAGGCAACATTGATAAATAACCGACTATTCTATCAAAGCACCTAAAAAGTGCTATAAACAATTTGTAAGTCTGTTACACTAATTGAGCAATTATGATGCAGGTATTACACTCATAAAACCGTTTGATTTTCTTTACAATTTAACACATTTAACGGCAACTATATTATGGCTCATTCTATTGATACGTATCAGGATTTTAAACATAAAAAAATCAGTGCTCTCTTTTGGCAATATGCTCTGCCCGCAATTATCGGAACAACGGTCAACACGCTTTATAATATTATTAATGGGATCTTTATTGGCCAATGGATTGGGCGCGAAGCATTAAGTGCAGCTGGCCTTGTTTTACCTATTATGAACCTTGCAACAGCGATCGGTTTGCTTGTTGGCGTTGGTTCGGCTAGCCGCATCTCGATATGTTTAGGTAAAAATGAACCGGATAAAGCTGAAAAGATTGCTGGCACCTCGTTCTTATTAACTATCTTGCTGAGCGGCATGACATTGTGGGGATTGCTCTATTTTATTGATCCCATCCTCTATTTTGTCGGTGCAAGTTCGGTTACCCATAGCTATGCTAAACAATTTTTAGAAATCTTTTTACCCGGAAGTTTATTTTTAACGCTCACATTCAACTATAACAATATGATGCGAGCTTGTGGCTATCCACGCAAAGCGATGATAACCATGTTTATCAGCGTGATTGCTAATATCATTTTAGCGCCGATTTTTATTAAAGGTTTAGGACTTGGTATTCAAGGTGCAGCGCTTGCAACCACATTATCGATGCTTGTTAGCTTTGTTTTTGTTATGCAACATTTTATGAATAAAAACAGCACAATAAAATTGAGACTGCGTTATTTTAACTTAAACTGGGAAACGGTTAAGTCAATTTTATCAATTGGTATGTCGCCGTTTGCCATGTTAATTGCCTCATCGATTGTTGTGGTTTTTATTAATTGGCAACTCAATACTTACTCGCCGTTATCCGGGATTTCGGGCGATGATACGATTGCTGCTTTTGCTAATGCAAATCGCCTAATTACCTTAATTGTGATGATTGTCATTGGGATCAACCAAGGTATGCAGCCAATTGTTGGTTACAACTATGGGGCGAAGAATTTTGAGCGGGTTAAATCAACGTTTATTTACGCCGTTAAAGTAGCAACCGTCATCACCAGCTTTGGCTTTTTACTGGGCTTTTTTATTCCCGAAACACTTGTCAGTGCTTTTAGCTCAGAACAAGATATGATTGACATCTCCGCTATTGCCTTACGTTATATTACACTTGCCTTTGGTTTTATCGGTTTTCAGATGGTTACCACCAGCTTTTTCCAATGTATTGGTAAGGCAAAAATATCGATTTTATTGAGCCTTTCAAGACAAATTTTAATATTGTTGCCAACGTTATATTTTTTACCGATGCTTTGGGGGTTAAATGGGGTTTGGTATGCAATGCCACTGGCCGATTTGATGTCGACCGGCGTTGCTTATTTAGTGCTTCATTACTATTTTAAGTCAATCCGAACCAAACCTATTGAAAAGGTTTGACTATAAAACGTGTTTTATCATTCAAAAAAGGTCAATCAATGAAATCATCAAACGTACCGCGTTTCATTGATTGACCGCTTTAAATTATTCGATATTTTGCACTTGTTCGCGGATCTGTTCGATTAATACTTTAAGCTCAATAGCACTTGCCGTGATATCGGCATTGATTGATTTTGAGGCTATTGTATTGGATTCACGGTTGAATTCTTGCATCATAAAATCAAGTCGACGCCCTACCGCTTCATTTTTCTTCAAAATTGAGAAGGTTTCTTTGACGTGCGTGCTTAGGCGATCAAGTTCTTCTTCAACATCAATACGCTGTGCGAGCATAATGATTTCTTGCTCTAAACGGGCGTTATCCAGTTCGATATTGGCATCGTCCAACTTACTTTTTAGCTTTTCTCTTTGCCAAAGTAAAATATCTGGCATCCATTGTCGAATTTTATCAATTTCAGCCGTAATCGCATCTAAGCGTTGAACGATTAACTGTTCAAGTGCATGACCTTCACGCTCACGGACCACAATAAACTCATCAATAGCGTGCTCTAATAATGCTAAGATCTCTTGTGAAATACCGTCAAGATCTTGCTCTTTCGCCGACATAACCCCAGACCAACGCAGCACATCAACAGGATTAATTTCACCCGCTTGGTATTCGGTTCGAATCCAGTCAGCCGCAGTTAAAATCTGATTGGCTAACTCTTTATTTAGTGATAACTCTTGCTGCTGCGCAGCCAGATCTAGCTCAAACCGTAAGTTACATTCTATTTTGCCGCGCGTAAGGCGCGTTCTCAAGCGCTCACGAATCATCGGTTCTAATGCACGAAATTGTTCGGGTAAACGAATATACGTTTCTAAATAACGCTGATTGACTGAACGAATCTCCCAAGATGCACTTCCCCAAGATTGATTTAACTCTTTTCTGGCATAAGCAGTCATGCTACGAATCATAATGTTATCCTAAATTTGTAAAAACTTGCTGGGCATTGTATCACAAATTCTGTATAATGCGCTCTTAGCTTAGGCTAAACATCGGCGTTATCGCTTACCGGTGTCCTCCTAAATGAAAAACCCAAAAAATAATGATTTTAATTGCAACTGCTGGAGAAATGCATGCGCCCTTCTGGACGAACTGCGGAACAAGTCCGCCCAATAAAAATAACACGAAATTATACTAAGCATGCAGAAGGTTCTGTATTGGTGGAATTTGGTGAAACAAAAGTGTTGTGTAATGCAACGGTTGAAATGGGCGTTCCTCGCTTTTTGAAAGGTCAAAATCAAGGCTGGGTAACCGCAGAATATGGCATGTTACCCCGTGCAACTCACTCAAGAACACAGCGCGAAGCTGCTAAGGGCAAACAAACTGGCCGCACCATGGAAATTCAGCGTTTAATTGCGCGATCACTGCGTGCCATGATCGATCTTAACGTACTTGGTGAATATACAATTACCCTTGATTGCGATGTTATCCAAGCCGATGGCGGAACTCGCACCGCATCAATCAGTGGTGCTTGCGTTGCACTTCATGACGCTATCAATAAAATGTTAGCCAGTGGCCAATTAAAACGTAATCCAATTAAATGCTTTGTGGCCGCGGTTTCGGTCGGCATTGTCGATGGCGATGCGATTTGCGATCTGGAATACGTTGAAGATTCGAATGCCGAAACTGACATGAATGTTATCATGACTGACGATGGCCGCATGATCGAAATTCAAGGCACCGCCGAAGGCGAACCGTTTAGTCACGATGAACTGATGAAACTATTGGATTTAGCCAAACACGGAATTGATACTATTATCCAGGCTCAAAAATCAGCATTAGAAGACTAATCGGGGGAAAGCAATGAAATCGTATAAGAGCGAATTTATTAAGTTTGCATTAGATAGACAAGCACTAAAATTTGGCGAATTTACCTTAAAGTCCGGCCGAAAAAGTCCTTACTTTTTTAATGCAGGCCTGTTTAATACCGGTAAAGATCTGGCTTTGCTAGGCCGATTTTATGCTGAGGCGCTCATTGATGCGAATTTAGATTATGATGTGATTTTTGGCCCCGCTTACAAAGGGATTCCGATTGTTTCATCAACCGTTGTCGCATTATCTGAGCACCATGATATTGATATTCCTTACTGCTTTAACCGTAAAGAAGCCAAAGATCACGGCGAAGGTGGCAATTTGGTTGGAAGCTCGATTTTTGAGCAGCGTGTTATGTTAGTGGATGATGTTATTACAGCAGGCACCGCAATTCGTGAATCAATGCAAATTTTACAAGACAATAAATCAAAATTAGCTGGCGTGTTAATTTGCTTAGATCGTCAGGAAAAAGGACGTGGCGAATTATCTGCGATTCAAGAAATTAAACAAACCTACCATTGTGAGGTCATTTCAATTATCACGCTGGATGATTTGATTCATTATCTGTATCAAGATCCGTCGCGTAAAGAACAAGTGGTGCAAGTCGAAGCTTACCGTGCTAAATACGGTATAAACTAAGTTTAAATTAAGTTAAATTGAGTGTAGTTAATTGACTAAATCGAGTTGCAGCTGCTTGTCTAGCTGAGGATCGATTAAGGTAACATGTAAGCCTATCAATCTTACACCGCGATTATTGCGCCTTGCGTGCCACACTTGATAAGCCAAATCAATCAAATCAGGTTTATCAAGTTTGGCCCACACATGTTCTTGAGTGGTTAGCTGAAAATCATCAAACTTGAATTTCACCCCTTGCCTTGCAATTGAACAATCCGAACGCACTTTACTCAAACGATATTTAAGTTCATCGAATAAAGGATCAAGCAGTGCTAAGCATTGTTCCCACGTATGTATATCATCAAATAAGGTTTTTTCAACGCCAACCGATTTACGTTGTCTGTCACTGCATATTTCGCGATCATCAATCCCTTGGCATCTTTCGTATAAAACACGGCCAAATTTACCGAATTGCTGGATTAACTTACTGAGATCATAATTCAAAATATCTTGGCACTGATACAATCCTTGTTCTGCTAATTTTTTTTCGGTCACTTTACCAACGCCGGGGATTTTTTTGAGCGGTAATGTTGCAATAAACGATTTAACCTGCGAGGGGGTTATCACATACTGGCCGTTGGGTTTATTCATATCAGAGGCAATTTTAGCCAAAAATTTTAGCGGGGCAATCCCCGCTGATGCCGTCAGTTCAAGTTCACTGAAAATACTGCGGCGAATATCTTGAGCAATTAAGGTCGCTGATCCATGAAAAAGTGGACAGTCGGTCACATCTAAATAGGCTTCGTCCAACGACACCGATTCAATTAATTTCGTATAGCGCAAAAAAATTTGATGGATTTGCTGCGAAACCGTTTTATAAACTGCGTGTCTTCCTGCAACCACTTTTAAGGTTGGACATAGCTTAACCGCTTGTGCCATCGACATGGCGCTGTGTATGCCGAATTGGCGAGCGAGGTAATTGGCTGTTGCAACGACGCCCCGTTTACGCGGATCGCCCCCTACAGCAATAGGAACATGGCGATAACGCGGATTATC
>JAVSBY010000059.1:0-10660 GCA_031960925.1 Gilliamella sp. CRA003912 | reverse complement strand
AGCGAAGCGACAACAAAAATCAGCTACTTACAAGATGCCATCGATGCTGAAATAGCAACCGATCAAGAAACGGCGGCATTGGCGGCATGGAGAAAATACCGGGTATTACTTAATCGAATTGATGTCGAAAAAGCGCCAGGTATTGAATGGCCCGTAAAACCGGAGTAATAAACAACATGTGGTGTGATAAACGTTTATCGTTAGCAAAGTATAAATCAATGAGTTATCAAGCGATAACGATTGAGCCATTTAAAATCAATAATGGTAAATTTTTATCACCAGAGGAAGCGCTCACCGCATTAAAAACAAAAGTTGATAGTACAACATTTGTTGCGGTGATCATGCTGTCATCATTGGTAGAAACTGAATTTATTAATCAATTAACGTCGTTAAGTCAGTGCTGGGATCTGCCTGAAATTAAAAAAGCGTTGCGTTTGGCAGAAACGGTTAGGGATTTAGACACAACAAAAATGATTATCCCAAGCCCAGCTGATCGCAAAGTGGTTAAACAGTTATCATCAGGCAACACAAGAGCCATTATCAATAGCCAAACCTTAAATGAAGCGCAAAAAGAGGTTAAAGCATCAATTGATAATGTGATGAGCGAACTTAACAACTTTGCAAGTCAAAAAAAAGCTATTTTAAGTGAAATAGCCAGTAAAACAGAACAATTAACAGGCGGCAGTGTTGATATCAATTTCTTTTATGGTCTGCCGTCAGATTTATTCAAAGAGATGCCCAACAAAGAACATATTTTTACCTTTTTACTCGCATTTTCAGATAACGATTTAACAGCTATATTGGACTTAATTTATGATAGAAACATCATTGATTGAAGAAAACACGACATCATCAAGCCCAGTCGATAATATTGTTTTGGCCTTGGATGGTGAATCCATCATTTTGAAAAATCCGCTTATTAGTGCTGAATACGATCTCAAAGAAGAGGATCAGAGCGGACAATCATCATCAAGCAATAAAAGCGAACAGGGCATCAAACCGAAAAAAATTAGCGTGACGGGGTTGATCGAGTTTTCAAAGCCTGAGCGATTAAGCCGATTAATTGAGTTGTCATATCAAACAGAATCAGGCGGGGCAAAAAAGCTTTATCGCATAGCTAATGCAACTGCAAATGTGATTAATTTAAGGCAAGGTGTGTTTAGTGGCAAAGTCTCTATATCACCCCATTCGACATTACTTGCCTGGCAAGTTAGCTTCTCATTATCTGAACGTAATTCTGTGCCCGAAAAACGAGAATCAAGAAGCCAAGAACAAGCCGCCGAAAATGGCACACAAACCGTTGAAGCTGTCGGCGAATCAATGCCAAGTGCAGATGAGGAAAAAGAACAAATGTCTTGGTGTGAAGAGAACTTATTAAAACCATTTGATGAATTTCTTAGTCGTTGGTAAAAGATGAAAATAAATAAATACGCAATTATTAATAACGAAACCAAACAAATTATTGACTGCAATATCATATTAGAAATTAATGCATGTGGACGTGGATTTATAACTATCCCATCCAATAATGGCGAATCATATGTAAGAAAAGTTGTTTTTATCAATATCGGATACGGTAATAAGTTACAACGATATTTTACTGGTTACGTCGAAAGTGAACAGATTGCAAGACGTGGCACTAAAAAATTATTTGTTCGGGAATTAATCGGCGGCTACACTCAAAGTATTGATTGCTCATTTCAGCATCCGACATTAAAAACCGTTACCGACTATTTAAAAAGCAAAAAAGGACTAGCTTTTGACTTGCCAAGTGCTGATTATGCCAACACCAAGATCCCACATTTCAAACATTCCGGAACAGGTTTTCATTTACTGCAGGAAATTGGACGCGCTTTCAATATTCCCGATTATACATTCTATCAAAAACCGACAGGCACAATTTATTGCGGAAGTTATAACGATTGTTACTTCAATGATAAAAATATCAATTTAGGCGAAAATCTAAATAAAATTGCAAGCTCAACGGCTGGATCAAATATGGTTAAAATTCCACTGGTACCAAAATTGCGGCCAGGCGTGAAAATCAACGACAAAAAGGTCATTGCTGTTAATTTGATTAACGACAACATGACATTAACCTTTGAAGATGCCACTGGGCAAAAATCAGCAGTACGGCGACAAGTTGAAAAAGAGTTCCCAGAATTGGCCGACGGTTATCATTTATCGAAAATGGCAAAAGTAGTCGCCATTGCTGATGAAACCGATCTCGGTGATGTATCTACTCCATTCCGCCCTAAGTTTGCAGTAAATGTGCAATTGCTCGACGAGAACGGCAAAGAATCAAAAACACCCGTTTATAAAGCGGTACCATTGCCGGTTAATTTTTTAGGCTCCGAGGGCGGGGCGTATCACTACCCAGAAGAGGGATCAGAAGTTGAAATCGGCTTTGTAAACGGCAAGCCAGATCAGCCGATTATTCGCAACGTCTACCCAAACAACATGACTATGCCAAGCATCAAAAAAGATGAACACCTTATGCAACAACGTGCTGAGGTATTTACGCGTATTGATGCTGCCGGCAATATGACACGAGAAAGCGATCAAACAGTCACAGACAATGCAAGGGATTATTGTCTAAATAGCGATTCATCAACTGAAAAGACTACAACTAAAGAAACGACCGTCAACGCTAACAACACGCTGATCGTATATGGTAACCATAAAATTACCGCAAACACGATCACCAGCATTGCATTAAAAGATTATACAGCCGGGACAAAATCAAACTTTGTGCAGTATGTTGGCATCAACTACACTTTAAATATTGACGGCAAACAGACGATAAAAGTTAAAAATGAAATCGACATAACAGCAAAAGAAATTAAAGAGAACATCACAACAATACGCAAAAGCATTGCTGGCACTATGCACCAAATCATTGCACCGCAAGTATGGATCGGCAGCCAGACGATCAACGTATCGCAATTGATGCTTGATACACTTGAACTGGTCGAACGCTTGGCAGAACTAACGGCAAATCATACACACCCGAACACTGGCACACCAACAAATGCTAATGCTATAACACAAGTCAAGACTGATGGTGTCAGCTTAGACAAAAAATACTCGCCAGTTATAGCAAAATAACCTTAACAGCCTCAACCTTGCCCGCATATGCGGGCTTTTTTAATGCCAGCCCAATAACATTCAAACTCGGTCACCGAATCGATCGTCAGACCAAATCGGCGCTACACCGCACCCGCCTACGAGGTTTGCAACCAAAAAAATTTCAGTTAGATTTTATTACAAAACAGATTGCAAAAGCTTATTGTAAAAAGGATCGTAAAGGATCTTGTTAAACTGAAATAATTGAAAGGTTTTTCAGTATATTTCAGTTTGATTCGAAATAGAAAAGTTGATTTAATATTTAAAGGTATGATTTTTATAATGTTATTTATTTTAGGTGATAAGGTTTCATCAAATTTATTTAAAGTGATTACTAGAAATTTGATAAAAATCATAAGAGTAACAATTTAATCTACTGAAAACTAAAAGAACGAAAGTTTGTAGTATGAAGTTAGTGTTTGGTGTTAAACTTTAGTAGAATATTAAAAAAATCTATCGCCATTTTACCGCCATTAGATTTAATTAAATAACAACAAGAATACAATTTGATGATATAGATTGATGATTTATTTTACTTTTTGATGGAGGCGTGTCCCGGAGTCGAACCGAGGTAGGCGGATTTGCAATCCGCAGCATGGCCACTCTGCCAACACGCCCCAACAGGTCGCAAATAGTATCATCGAGTTATGGTTACGTCAAGTTCTAATAGCTCGATATTTCAGCGTTCAATAGATATTTTTATAAAATGTCATTCCAAAAGGATATAAATGAAATAAAATTCACAAAAAGTGAATATAAATTCATTTTATAGCTTGAATATAAATCCAATTTGGCCTATTCTGTTTCACCAATGCCATATGAAATATAGGAATTGTTATGTTAAAAGCGATTGTTGTTGGTGCAAGTGGTTATGCAGGTGCTCAGTTAGCGTATTATTTAACTAAGCATCCAGCGATAGATCTTATTGGTTTAACGGTTTCTGAAAATAGCTTAGATGCTGGTAAATTGATTTCAGACAGTGATTTACATCCTCAGCTAAAAGGCGTTGTTGATTTACCCTTAATTGGCACTTCTGATTATTCTCATATTATTAGTGATGTTGATATTGTTTTTCTAGCGACCGAACATTCGGTCAGCCATGATATCGCGCCGTATTTTTTGGAACATGGCTGCACTGTGTTCGATTTATCTGGTGCTTTCCGAGTCAACTCGTCCTCATTTTATACTGATTATTATGGGTTCACCCACCAGCATCCATCGTGGTTAGACCAGGCTGTGTATGGTCTAGCTGAATGGAATGCGAATGCAATTAAGCAAGCGCAATTAATTGCTGTGCCGGGATGTTACCCAACGGCATCCCAACTTCCACTTAAACCATTACTTGCTGATGGACTAATCGATCAAACGCAATGGCCTGTGATTAATGCGGTAAGTGGGGTTAGTGGCGCAGGGCGTAAAGCATCACTAAAAAATCATTTTTGTGAAGTGAGTGTTTCGGCTTATGGACTGTTTACGCATCGGCATCAACCCGAAATTGCAACTCACTTAGGGCAAGACGTCATTTTCACCCCGCATCTAGGTTGTTTTAAACAAGGGATCCACGCAACGATTACATGCCGTGTAAAAGAGGGCGTTACCTCAGAGGATATTTTGGCGACACTGAATAAATATTATGATGATAAACCGCTGGTTAGAGTGTATCAAAAAGATTGGCCAGCCTTAAAATCGGTGATTGGATTACCGTACTGTGATATCGGGTTTGCGCTTAAAGATCGTCATCTAATCCTAATTGCGGTTGAAGATAATTTATTAAAAGGGGCTGCCGCACAAGCGATACAGTGCATGAACATTCGATTTGGCTTTGATGAAACGGCGTCATTAATCTAAAAATGTAATCATTTTAAAAATAGGCAATAGGAAATAAACATGAATCCATTGATCGTTAAATTAGGTGGGGTGTTGTTAGACAACAAAGAAGCACTTGTGCAGTTATTTACTGTTATTTCTGAATACAAAAAGCAATTTCAACGCGAGATCATTCTTGTTCATGGTGGGGGTTGTTTAGTTGACTCGTTGATGGATAAATTATCGCTCCCTGTTGTGCGACGTCAGGGTTTACGTGTGACACCAGCTGATCAAATTGACATCATTGTGGGTAGCCTTGCTGGTAGCGCAAACAAAACCTTGCTGGCTGAAAGTAAAAAACAACAGATTAAAAGCATTGGACTTTGTTTAGCCGATGGTAATAGCGTTGCAGTTAAACAGATTTCTCACGAACTGGGATACGTTGGCGAGGCGATAGCTGGCGATCCGACATTAATTACGTTGTTAGTCAAATCTGGCTATTTACCGATTGTCAGCTCAATTGGGATTACTGAGGATGGCAAAATGATGAATGTCAACGCCGATCATGCCGCGATGGCTTTAGCGCAAACCTTAAATGCCGATCTGATTTTATTATCTGATGTTGTTGGTGTGTTAGATGCAGACAAAAAACGAATCGACTCGTTGACTCAAGATCAAGCGGATGCATTGATCTCAGCAGGTGTCATCACCGACGGTATGACTGTCAAAGTTAAATCGGCCTTTGAAGCGGCCAAAATTCTTGGACGTGCAATCGATATCGCCAGCTGGAAAGAAACGGATAAATTAATCGATTTATTTAATGGTCAAGCATCGGCAACAGGAACACGAATTATTGCTTAATTTTTAACAACCCCGTATATTGAAAGGGTTTTATTTCGCATGGTTTCTATTCTATTTATTAGTGGTAAGTTAATTTAGAAAGGGTATAACATGAAAAAAAGTGGAACGAAAAAGGTAGTTTTAGCTTATTCTGGCGGTTTAGATACATCAGCTATTATTCCGTGGTTAAAAGAGAATTATGGTGGCTGCGAAGTGTATGCACTTGTTGCAAACGTTGGCCAAGATCCTAAAGAATTGGTTGATGTCGAAAAGAAAGCTAAAGCGTCAGGCGCGGTGGCTTGTAAAGTTGTTGATCTGCGCGAAGAATTTGTTAAAGATTATGTTTATCCCGTATTAAAAACCGGGGCTCTTTATGAAGGGACTTACTATTTAGGAACGTCGATGGCTCGTCCAATTATCGCAAAAGCTCAAGTTGAGTATGCGTTAGAAGTTGGCGCCGATACACTTTGCCATGGCGCGACCGGCAAAGGGAATGATCAAGTTCGCTTTGAAACTACCTATACTGCACTCGCTCCCCAGTTAAAAGTCATTGCCCCTTGGCGTGAATGGGATTTACGCTCACGTGAAGCTTTGATCGATTATTTGAAAGAACGAAAAATTCCAACAACAGCAACTGTTGAGAAAATTTACAGTCGCGATGAAAATGCATGGCATATTTCAACGGAAGGCGGCGTTCTTGAAAGCACATGGAATCCATCAAATGCCGATTGTTGGGCATGGACGGTTTCGCCAGAAGAGGCACCAGATAAAGCCGAGCTTGTCACAATTGGTATTGAAAAAGGTGAAGTCGTTTCCGTTAATGGTAAACAATTATCCCCATACCACTGCGTTGCGACGTTAAACAAAATAGGGGCAAAGCACGGTGTGGGTCGGGTTGATATTATTGAAAATAGATTAGTTGGTATTAAATCACGTGGCTGTTATGAAACCCCCGGCGGGACAATCATGATGACAGCATTACGAGGATTAGAGCAGCTTATTCTTGATCGTGACAGCTTTAAATGGCGTGAACAGCTCGGATTAGAAATGGCTTATGTTGTTTATGATGGCCGCTGGTTTGCGCCGTATCGTCGTTCACTACAAGCTGCTGCCGAGGTATTGGCTGAAGAGATGACCGGCGAAGTTGTCATCAAACTCTACAAGGGTAATGCAACCGCAATTCAGAAGAAATCTGAAAACAGTCTTTATAGCGAAGAGTTTGCCACCTTTGGAGAAGATGAAGTGTACGATCATAGTCATGCTGGTGGCTTTATTCGTTTATTCTCATTATCATCGCGAATTCGCGCATTAAATGAAGGGAAAAAAAAGCAAACGGTTAAAAAAGTAAAAAGCGCCGCCAAAAGTAAATCAGCAGTTAAGGCGGCCGATGTGACCGCTCAGGCAAAGGCTAAAACGAATGAAAAATCGACAGTTAAAGCCGCAACCAAGAAAAAATAATTAACATAGCGAAAGTTTTGATTACAATCTTTCAATGCATGTTTTTCAAGGCGACGAAAGTCGCCTCATCTTTTATCAATAAATATTGGGGTAACTATGGCATTATGGGGTGGGCGATTTAGCCAAGCAGCAGATAAGCGTTTTAAGCACTTTAATGATTCATTACGCTTTGATTACCGTCTTGCAGAGCAAGATATTATTGGTTCAATTGCTTGGTCTAAAGCATTAGTTACCGTCAATGTTTTATCGCAAGATGAGCAGAGTAAATTAGAACAAGCGTTAAATGCGTTACTGATATCGGTTCAGGAAAATCCAACCCAAATTTTAGACAGTGATGCTGAAGATATTCATAGCTGGGTCGAACAAAGTTTGATTGAAAAAATTGGCGATTTAGGTAAAAAATTGCATACTGGCCGCAGTCGTAACGATCAAGTGGCAACCGATCTTAAACTTTGGTGTAAAGACGAAATTCATCATTTGATTGTTGCTGTCAATAAACTGCGTTTAGCGTTAGTTAACACAGCGGAAAAATTTCAAGATGCCGTTATGCCTGGCTACACCCATTTACAACGCGCACAGCCGATTACTTTTGCACATTGGTGCCTTGCTTATTATGAGATGTTAACCCGCGATATAAGTCGTTTGCGAGATACCTTAAAACGATTAGATGTAAGCCCTCTTGGCTGCGGTGCGCTAGCAGGCACTGCATACTCAATGGATAGGGAGCAGCTTTCAACTTGGTTAGGGTTTTCCTCGGCAACTAACAACAGCTTAGATTCCGTATCTGACCGCGATCATGTCGTCGAGTTACTCAATAATGCCTCTATTGGAATGGTTCATTTATCCCGTTTTGCCGAAGATCTGATCATATTTAATAGTGGTGAAGCCAATTTTGTTGAGCTATCGGATCGCGTAACATCCGGTTCGTCTTTGATGCCGCAGAAAAAAAATCCCGACGCGTTAGAGCTAATTCGCGGTAAAGTTGGACGGGTAGTTGGCGCCTTAGCTGGATCTTTGGTGACATTTAAAGGTTTGCCGCTTGCCTATAATAAAGATATGCAAGAAGATAAAGAATCCCTTTTCGATGCATTAGATACATGGCACGAATGTTTAGATATGGCAGAGCTTGTGCTTGAAGATATTCAAATTAATTATGCTAACTGTGAAAATGCGGCTAAACAAGGTTATGCTAATGCGACTGAACTGGCTGATTACCTTGTTGCTAAAGGAATTCCATTTAGAGAAGCACATCATATTGTGGGTGAGGCGGTAGTAGGGGCGATTGCTAAACAAAAAGCGCTTGAAGAATTAACCGTAGATGAATTAAAAGCGTTTAGTTCAGTGATTGAACAAGATGTGTATGACGTTTTATCTTTAGAATCTTGTCTGGCTAAGCGCGCCGCGAAAGGCGGCGTATCACCGAATCAAGTCGCACAAGCGATTTTGCAAGCCAAAAGTCAATTAAGCTAAGTCCATCTATTTATCCGCTAACATGGATTAGCGGATAAAGTCCGCATTAACTAATTATAATTAAACGCTTTTTATAGCAATCTATTATAAGAAAATATGATTGTATATCTCATCATACAGTGTAAAAATAGAACTCTATTTTCTCTTTTCTAAGTGAGCTATCATGAGTCATAAAAGCTATAATTTTAGTGCTGGCCCAGCGATGATACCAGCCGATGTATTAAAGCAAGTCCAAACTGAGTTACTGAACTGGCAAAATACCGGTGCTTCGGTGATGGAGCTAAGCCATCGTGGTAAAGATTTTGATGCTTGCGCACTTGAAGCCACCGCTGATCTGCGTGAGATTTTAAACATTCCAAGTAATTATAAAGTCCTTTTTTGTCAAGGTGGCGCAAGAGCTCAGTTTGCAGCTGTTCCCATGAATATTTTAGGAAGTAAAAGCTGTGCAGATTACGTAAATAGTGGTTATTGGAGCCAAAGTGCAGCGAAAGAAGCGTCAAAATATTGCACCGTAAATCAACAAGATATCGTCATTAACCAAAATGGTTTTACAGCATTAAAATCCATGGATCAGTGGTCAATCAGTGATGAATCGGCTTATGTCCATTATTGCCCAAATGAAACCATTGAAGGTGTGGCTATATTTGAAGAGCCAGATTTTGGCGATAAAGTGGTAGTCGCCGATTTTTCATCCTGCATTTTATCTAAACCAATCGATGTAAGTCGTTATGGCATTATTTATGCCGGTGCGCAAAAAAACATTGGTCCATCAGGCATTACCATTGTTATCGTCCGTGATGATTTAATTGGGTTTGCCAATAAAATGTTACCGTCAGTGCTTGATTACAAAATTTTGTTGGATAATGATTCTATGTTCAATACGCCGCCAACATTCGCATGGTACGTATCAGGCCTTGTGTTTAAGTGGATTAAACAGCTAGGGGGATTATCGGCAATGCAAACGCGCAATCAAACAAAAGCCAACGTTTTGTATGATTTTATTGATCAATCCGATTTTTATCATAACAAAGTTGCAAAAGCCAATCGCTCGATTATGAATGTAACCTTTTTGTCGCCAACTGAATCACTGGATAAACAATTTGTTAGTGAAGCGACCAAAGCAAATATCATTGGTATCAAAGGACACCGAATTGCAGGTGGAATGCGCGCTTCAATCTACAACGCAATGGAGAGGGAAGGGGTAAACTACTTAATTGATTTTATGAAACAGTTTGAACAAAAATACGGCTAACTGTTATTGTCGCAAGTAAAAGGGCTTTACACCCTTTTGCTTGTGTTAAATCTTATTGACATCTATAAACATCACCGGTCATAACCGCATCTGTTGGTGCCACATCTGAAACATATTTCATTGACGCATCTTGCGCATTATAAATTGTGTTTCCACCCATTGCTGCGGCATTATTGAGTAAGTCAACAGCGGCTTCACGAATCAATTCACTGTGGGTTTTGGTGCCAGAGAAAAATGTATTTCGGCGACCTTCGGCTTTACCTAAATGCTGGCAACTATTGGCTGGTTGGGTATCAACAAATTGAACATGCTGCCCAGCAGGGGATAGTTGATATTTGGAGCCACTACATGCATTCAATAATAACGCTGTCGACACGACCGCACTGATAAAGAATATTTTTTTTATAGACATAATGTTTCCTTAATGAAATAAGCAGTATCAAATATTATCTTGTTTATTGTATCAGGTTCATTGATTAAAAAATATGGGTTATTATTATCGGTGATGACATTAAGAGTTATAGCTCAATAAGTAATCAAATTAACCTTTTTTATCATTAAAGTATAGAATTTTATTTTTAACTCTATTATAATTCACAGCCTACTAATTCAGTAGTCTTTTCAAAGGCCCCTTAGCTCAGTTGGTCAGAGCAGTCGACTCATAATCGATTGGTCACTGGTTCAAGTCCAGTAGGGGCCACCATTCAA
>JAVSBY010000058.1:3825-9710 GCA_031960925.1 Gilliamella sp. CRA003912 | reverse complement strand
TCAATGACGGCTCAGCATACCCTCAAGCAGGGAATATTAAATTCTCTGATATGACAGTTAACGAAACTACCGGAACAGTCACTTTACGTGCTGAATTTTCGAATAAAGAAGGTAAAATTCTTCCTGGCATGTTCGTGAAACCCCAGTTAACGTTAGGCCACATTAAAAATGCAATACTCGTACCACAGCAAGGCATTACCAGTGATATCAATGGGGAATACACAGCTAAAATACTTAATCCAGATAATTCGGTTGAGTACCGCACAGGAATCCAAGTTTATACAGGTATACCTGGATACTGGATTGTTACTAAAGGAATTAATGCAGGTGAACAAGTTATCGTTGCCGGATTACTTAATTTAACAACCGTTGAAGGTGGCCAAAAGATCAATGGTAAAGTTGTCGATGAGCCAACCACATTAACGCAAGAAAAACTTGATGACATCATCAAAAACAGTATAAAGTAAGTTAGGAGTAGACCAAATTATGGCTAAGTTTTTTATTGATAGACCTGTTTTTGCTTGGGTAATCGCCATCATGATGATGCTTGCTGGCGGACTTTGCATCAAGCTTTTAGCAGTCGAACAATACCCAGATATTGCGCCACCAGCGGTAACTGTTACGGCAAGTTATCCTGGCGCCGATGCGCAAACAATTGAAAATACAGTAACTCAACTTATTGAGCAAAATCTAACCGGGCTTGATAACCTTATCTACATGAAATCAACCAGTAGTTCACAAGGTATCGTTCAAACCACATTGACCTTTGCCCCAGGAACCAGTCCTGATTTTGCGCAAGTGCAAGTACTAAATAAAGTAGAAAGTATCAAATCTCGTCTACCTGAAAGTGTGCAAAAAAATGGAGTTTCAGTTGCAAAAAACAACACTAACTTCCTAAAGGTTATTGCTTTTTATTCAACAAATACTCAAAAAACGCAAGCAGATATTGCAGACTTTGTTTATTCAAATGTGCAAGATCAAATTAGACGTGTTCAAGGTGTTGGTGATACAACGCTATTTGGTTCAGAATATGCGATGCGTATTTGGTTAGATCCAATCAAATTAACTTACTTCAATTTATCGATTGAAGAAATTACTGCTGCCATCACTGCACAAAATGCACAGGTGACAGCGGGTCAATTAGGATCGTATCCAGCATCAAAAGGTCAAGAGCTTAATGCAACAATCACGGCGCAATCACGTCTTAAAACTGCGGAACAATTCCAAAATATTTTAGTTCGTGTTAACACTGATGGTTCTAATATTTTATTAAAAGATATTGCGAAAGTTGAAATCGGCGCTGCTGATTATAACTTTATTTCACGATATAACGGTAAAGCGTCCGCAGGGCTTGCTGTTTACCTTGCAACAGGGGCAAACCAGTTAAGCACATCCGATGCTGTTGATAAAAAAATTGCTGAACTTTCAGAAATCTTCCCTGAGGATATTCATTACGTTTATCCTTACGATACAACGCCATTTGTTAAATTATCGATAAATAACGTTGTTCATACCCTTATTGAAGCGATTATATTAGTTATCATCGTAATGTATGTCTTTTTACAGAACTTACGATCAACATTAATCCCAACAATTACAGTACCTGTTGTACTTTTAGGAACATTTGCAATCCTTTATGTTTGTGGATTTACTATCAATACCTTATCGATGTTCGCTATGGTACTTGCGATAGGATTATTGGTCGATGATGCCATCGTTGTTATCGAAAACGTAGAACGGATTATGCATGATGAGGGGCTATCACCTTATGATGCGACCGTAAAATCGATGGAACAAATCACTTCAGCACTCGTTGGTATCGCGGTTGTTCTTTCTGCGGTATTTGTGCCAATGGCATTTTATGGTGGTGCCGCGGGGGGGATTTACCGTCAGTTCTCGATCACAATTGTAACGGCAATGGCGCTTTCGGTTGTCATGGCTGTCGTACTAACCCCGGCCCTTTGTGCTCAGATTCTAAAAGCACCATCAAAATTTAAGCACAGAAAAGCAACGTTAGGTGAAAGATTAGTTAAAATTCCACCTTTTAGTTGGTGCTCTAAAGCAACAGAAATCTTTTTCAAATACTTCAATGCATTTTATAACAAAAGCCTTCATGCTTATGAGAAAGGTGTCATTAAAGTTATTCGTTATCCACTGATTAGCTTTTTATGTTACTTATTAATTATTGTCGCATTAATGTTTGGTTTTAATCGATTACCGACAGGTTTCTTACCTAACGAAGATCAAGGTGTGATTATCATGATGGCTGAATTGCCACCAGGTTCAACACTCAGTCAAACGGCAGATGTGCTGAATAAAGCGTCAAAATATTACATGGAAGAAGAAAAAGATTCTGTATCTGACATTTTCGCTGTTTCTGGCTTCAGTTTAGCAGGTCGTGGTCAAAATATGGGATTAGCCTTTATAAAATTGAAAGATTGGGAACTGCGTCAAAAACCAGAACAACGTATCAATGGGTTGATCGGACGCGGTAACCGCTTTTTATCAACCATTATTGAAGGTCGTATTTTTGCGATGAATGTGCCTGCAGTACCTTCACTTGGTATGGCTAATGGCTTCTCATATATGCTCAAAGATAACTCTGGTAAGGGTCATGCGGCATTAATGCAAGCATTTTATCAAATGTTAGAAATGTCAATGCGTAATCCAGATTTAACTCAAATCCGTCCTGCAAGTATGCTTGACGTGCCACAGTATAAAATTAATGTGGATTTTGAAACTGCACAGGCGTTAAGCGCATCAGTTGGTTCAATTAACACTGTTTTATCAACAGCGTTAGGATCTGCCTATGTTGATGACTTTGTTTATAATAACCGCGTTAAGAAAGTCTACTTACAATCTGATGCGCCATTCCGTATGTTACCTGATGACTTCAGCTACTGGCATGTCAAAAACAGTAATGGCGAGATGGTGCCATATGATGCGTTTGCTTACACAAACAGAAATTACGGATCGCCATCATTAGTTCGGTATGACGGCGTTGCCGCTATGGGAATCAGTGGTGCAGCAGCGCCTGGACAAAGTTCGGGTCAGGCAATGACAATTATGGAAGAACTATCCAAACAGTTACCAAAAGGATTTTCATTTGACTGGACAGATGTTTCTTACCAAGAACGTCAAACAGGCTCACAAACGACAACGCTTTATATCGTTTCTCTAATTGTTGTTTTCTTATCACTTGCGGCATTATATGAAAGCTGGACAGTACCAATTTCCGTGTTATTTGTGATTCCTCTGGGTATTTTAGGTACGGTTTACGCAACAATGTTTAGAGGACTGGATAACGATATTTACTTTATCGTAGGTCTATTAACGACAATGGGGCTTGCGGCTAAAAATGCGATTTTGATCGTAGAGTTTGCCAAAGATGCACTTGAAAAACAGGGCAAATCGTTGGTCGAAGCAACGCTTGAAGCATGTAGCCTACGTTTACGTCCTATCTTAATGACTTCATTTGCCTTTATTCTTGGGGTATTACCACTTGCATTAAATACGGGTGCAGGTTCTGCCAGCCAAAATGCAGTAGGCACCGGGGTTATTGGGGGGATGTTAACAGCCACATTCTTAGCAATATTCTACGTGCCTTTATTCTTTGTGTTTGTGACAAAAACCTTCACTAAACATAAAAATAAAGTTGTCACAACAAGTAAAGCACATTCGACTAAGCCATAGTGGCTCACTGATATTCTAAACTTTCTTGTTAATCCTCTTCTGTTAACCGCGTTGACAGAAGAGGATTATTTGTAACTGACTTCCCCTCTCTAATCCCACATTTAATCCGCATATACTTTTTTTAGACAATACAATTTCACGACCCTATCAATAAATGAGGTCATCAAAATGATTGTGAGTTAATACCAAGCAAATAAAGATGTTACGGCAGTGAAATAACGGAGAAAAGTGTTCTATTTTGTTGTTTTAATTAATGATTGGTAATCAATATGGGCATGGGTAATTGCAATCGCAAGTGCATCGGCAGCATCAGCTTGGGGACTAGCTGGCAGTTTTAATAAAAGCTTTACCATATGCTGAACTTGCTTTTTATCGGCAGCGCCAGTACCAACCACACTTTGTTTAACTAAACGAGCCGCATATTCAAATACCGGTAATCCTTGATTAACAGCGGCAACAATTGCGGCACCGCGCGCTTGACCTAATTTTAACGCCGAGTCAGCATTATGTGCCATAAAGACTTTTTCGATTGCAAACATATCTGGCTGAAATTGCAAAATAATTTCATGAACACCAGCATAAACATACTTTAAACGGGAAGGCAAATCGTCAACAGCGGTTCGTATACAGCCGCTACCGAGATACGTTAATTGACGTCCTGTTTGACGGATCACACCATACCCCGTCAAACGAGAACCAGGATCGATGCCAAGAATAATGGCCATTAAAGCGTTGCTGCAACCTCGTCTGAAACTTCACCATTGTGGTAAACTTCCTGAACATCATCACAATCTTCAAGCATATCAATTAAGCGAAGTAATTTTGGCGCTGATTCAATATCTAAATCTACTTTAGTTGCAGGGATCATTGAGACTTCAGCTGATTCAGCAACTAAACCTGCTGCATCTAATGCATCTTTCACCTCACCAAATGATTCTGGTGTTGTAAATACATCAATTGCACCATCATCATAAGTAACCACATCATCAGCACCCGCATCAAGCGCAGCATCCATTACTTTATCTTCATCAGAACCAACCGGATAAGAGATAACGCCTTTTTTAGTGAATAAGTAAGATACAGAACCATCGGTACCTAAATTGCCGCCGGTTTTAGTAAAGGCATGACGCACTTCAGACACAGTACGATTACGATTATCACTCAAGCATTCAACCATAACCGCGGTACCCGCCGGTCCGTAACCTTCGTAAATGATGGTTTCCATATTACTGTCATCTTCACCGCCAACCCCCCGTGCGATAGCTCGATTCATGGTATCGCGAGTCATATTGTTGGACAGTGCTTTATCCATTGCCGCACGTAAACGAGGATTTGACGCTGGATCGCCCCCACCTATTTTGGCTGCAGTAACTAATTCTCGAATAATTTTTGTAAAAATCTTGCCGCGCTTTGCATCTTGTGCTGCTTTACGGTGTTTGGTATTGGCCCACTTACTATGACCTGCCATAGAATTCTCCAGATTAAATAATATAAATTTGCCGCATTTTAGCAAACTTTTGTGACAAATTCATTAGTAATCAACTTATAAATGCGTAACAAAATGAGATTAGATTGCTTAACTCGCTTCAAGCGCATTATTAGATAAGCCATTTTGTAACCCTGATCAATTCATGCGATTAACCATGTCGATGATTGTCACGCTGTTTATTCATCATCCATGTATTTGCTTGAATCGGCATAATTATCAAAACGTGAAAATTGGCCTTGGAATTTCAATCGAACTTTACCGATCGGTCCATTTCGCTGTTTACCAAGAATAATTTCGGCAATGCCTTTATGCTCAGAAGCTTCATTATACACTTCATCACGATAGATAAACATAATGACGTCAGCATCTTGTTCAATTGAGCCCGATTCACGTAAATCAGAGTTAACCGGCCTTTTATCTGTCCGTTGCTCGAGACTTCGATTTAACTGAGATAACGCAACAACAGGAACTTGCAACTCTTTGGCTAAGGCTTTAAGTGATCGTGAAATTTCAGCAATTTCTAATGTCCGATTTTCGGAAATATTAGGCACCCGCATTAATTGTAGATAATCGACCATAATCATGCTCAGTCCATTATGTTCACGAAAAATTCGACGAGCTCTTGATCGCAATTCCATCGGTGTTAATCCTGATGAATCATCAATATAAATATTTTTCTTTTCAAGTAATAATCCCATCGTAC
>JAVSBY010000058.1:0-3725 GCA_031960925.1 Gilliamella sp. CRA003912 | reverse complement strand
CCTGATGAATCATCAATATAAATATTTTTCTTTTCAAGTAATAATCCCATCGTACTTGAAATACGAGCCCAATCATCATCTTGCAGTTGACCTGTTCGAATTTTAGTTTGATCAACGCGCGATAACGAAGCAAGCATACGCATCATAATTTGTTCTGAGGGCATTTCTAAACTGAAAATTAAGACGGGCTTTTCTTGCATCATTGCAGCATTTTCACATAAATTCATGGCAAATGTAGTTTTACCCATCGAAGGGCGCGCCGCGACAATGATTAAGTCAGAACGTTGTAATCCCGCTGTTTTTTTATCCAAATCAATAAATCCGGTTGAAACCCCTGTAACCCCATCATGCGGGCGTTGAAATAACTCTTCAATTTTCGCAACCGTATCTTCTAGCACGGCAGTAATACTTCGAGGCCCTTCACCCTGCTTAGTTCGGCTTTCGGCTATTTGAAATATTTTACTTTCCGCAATATCCAAAATTTCACTACTGTCTCGGCCTTCTGGTGTATAACAACTATCGGCAATCTCATTTGATGCACTGATTAATTCTCGTAAAATAGCTTGCTGGCGAATAATATCAGCATAGGCAACAACATTAATCGCACTCGGTGTGTTTTTGGATAATTCAGCAAGGTAAGCAAACCCCCCAACATCACTTAAAACCGCTTTATTTTCAAGGCTTTCTGATAGTGTAATTAAGTCTATTGGGATACCTTTACTAACTAGCGTGTGCATCTCTGAAAAAATTAATTGATGGTGACGAGAATAAAAATCACGCTCCGTTATCGATTCAGAAACAACATCCCACCGCTGATTATCAATCATTAAACTGCCTAGTACCGCTTGTTCTGCTTCAATAGAGTGAGGCGGTATCTTTAAACTGTGCAGCAGTGATTGTTGTATCTCTCGCTGCTTATTATTCTCACGGTTATATTTAGATTTAGTATTCATTCAATTCCACATTGTCGGTAACACAAGATTTTGACGCAAGAAAACGCCCTAATCGGTAATAATATTGTGATTATTTTAACTGATTTTGTCATGTGATGCACTTTTCAAGATTAGCGTATATTTATAATAGGTGAAAACTGACTCTTTAAGTTACGGTGATTGATAATAGACAGGTAGATGAGTGATTAAAAAATGGGATACTCAATCAGTGAGAGAGTGAAACTGCAAGTTTACGTATTTCATTACCTCCCCCCTAAAACTCGATCAATTTAGTGTAGTTAAATAAATTCAGGCAATAAAAAACCACTCCGAAGAGTGGTTTTAAATAAAGTATCAAGCTTATTACTTAGCAACAACTTTAAGTTGGAAGCCCTGTGCACCAGCTTCAGGCATTGTAGCTCCTTCAGCAATCGCTAAACCAGCGTTTGTTGCTGCAATTTCAACTGTTGCAGCTGTTGATTTCAATGCTACGTCAGTACCAGCTGCTACTTTACCACCAGCTGCGGCATTACCACCAGTTAAGAACCATGTGTAGGTAAAGTCTGCTGTATGGTCTGCTGCTGTTGCACCAGTTGAAGTTACAACAACTTGATAAGTTTCACCTAACTTAGGTGTCGCAGTTGAACCTGACGCACTGTAAGATGTAGCTGTATCACCTGCTTTGTAGATATTGATTAAGAAGCTATCAGTTGATGCATCAATACCTGTACCTTGATCAATTTCAGGTCCCACTGTACCACCACCGGTACCTGAACCGTCAGTAATTGTAGGGTTTGTTGGTTTATCAGTTGGTTTAGATGGATCAGTTGGATCAACACCTGGACCTACTTCTGCTGGGGCACCATTTCCTTTAGAGATATCACCCGCTACCCAGCTACCCGCTGATGGAAGACCGAAATCAGTTGTTGCACGAACCATATAGTAAATCGCGGTCGCGCCTTTAGCTTCTGCAGGGACTGCCCAAGTTGCACCGTTTGCTTCAGCTGTCGCTGCAGTCCAAGTTATATTCTCGCCTTTTTTATAGCCGAACTGAACAGTTTTACCTGTTAAAGATTGGGTATCTGTATCGCCATCAACGTCTTTGATTTTCCAGCTAAGTTTAACTGTATCACCAGTTTGTATACCAGTTGTAACAGGAGCACCGTTACGAGTAACCGTGATATCAACAGAGTTTGCAGTTGCACTATCTTTCTCTGCAGCATTAACTAATGGTGCATTACCTAAAATGCTTTTTACAGAAGTTGCTGTTAAATCTGCTGCAAAAGCGCTACTTGCTGCATAGCCAGCAAGGAATAGACCGAATGCGATCTTTTTGATCGTTAAATTTTTCATGCTTAGTTTCCTATTTTATTTCTAAATAACATTGTATTTATTTTGTTTACTACACCTTTGGGTGTCCCTTTATGAATTATCATAGACATGATAATTCAGAATCCTTTATTGCTTTGGAAGATTTGGATTATGAACGGCAGTTACCTGCAATTTAAATCCTTGGTCACCTGCGCAAGCCCCTTCAATCTCGCTACCGTTGATACCTTTTGGTGTATACATCGTTGGGTACACAGATTGGTCACTAACAAATGGGCCTTTAGTTAATTTATAACCGACTTTATTAGATTCTGTAAATTCTGTTGGTGCTTTGATTGTTTTACAATCTTTAATCACTTTATCATCTTTAGAATCAGCAACCAATGCCCACGTATAATCCATATTTATAACTGGTGCGCCACTTTTATCTCTTGCAACCGCGTAATAGGATTGACCTAATCTTATATCGGCAGCAGATACCTGCTTACTGCTATCACTGATTCCAACAAGCTCATCGACCGAGTTATAGATTTCAATTCTGTCAGCAAGCTCACCGTCAAAAATAATCGTTGATTTAGCCGCATCATAACGCTTGTTACCATCGTGGTCTTCAAGCTGTAATGTAAATTGAACTGAACCTAATCTATTTTTAGTTGAGACTAAAAGTTCATAACTGTCACCAGATGCATCGCTGTTCTTTTTAATACCTTTGACAAATAAACAGCCTTTAGGGGAATCAACAGGGCACCCTTTCGCTTCTAACGCAAACGGCACCGTTGCACTCCAAATACGGTTGATTTGCTTTAAATCATCGTCAGTCAACTGGCTTTCATCTTTCGACTCTGGCGCAAAGACGCTGTTATCTTTAATGCCTTGACCTTTATTGTCAACCAAACGCCCAACAATGGCGATAGTTTGACCCACTGGATTAATCAAGTTGTTTGGTGTCAACTCAACCCGGCGCAAATCACTACTTGGTAAGACTTCAAATGTTACTTGGTTTGATGTCGCCGATTTACCGCGTGAATCGGTCACTGTAACTGCAACAGTATATTTACCATCAGAAATCGAATTACTACCACGAATAGGTAATCTCACACCATCGTTATTTGCATAAGCTGGAGCAGTTAAATGCCAGTTATTGGTATCAGCTTCTGGAGACTGCCATGATGATTTATTACACGTTCCGGTTGTGAAACATAAGAAACCACCATTTGCGTCAATAAGTGCTGTATCACCAATCCATGACAGTTTGCTGACACCTTTCGCATTATGCAATCCCATGCTGAAATCATAAGATTGACCTTCAACCAATTGCAGTGTTGGCAAACCTAAATCAACACTCATTTTCTTTTCTTTATATTCAAGAACAATGTAATTGTTACGATCAACTAAATCATAACGACTACCTTTAAGTGAACGAGCCGCTTGAACCATATCCGGATCTAACTGATCTTTTAATGG
>JAVSBY010000057.1:64479-79137 GCA_031960925.1 Gilliamella sp. CRA003912 | reverse complement strand
ACGCACTCAAAGCAATTGAACTGGGATCTTATGGTATTGATATTAATTGTGGCTGAGCTAACTTTAGTAGATATATACATTTTTAAATCTTATGTATATATCTATGAGTTATGATTAATACTAAGTTGTATTGAAATATTTTTTATCCAATGAATACAATTAGTTATTATCTTGACGTAATATTATTATAAACAGATAAAACCATATCATAGTAATTATCACATTTATTATATGCAAGAATTGCATGGCGTATAAAATAATGCTCATTAACTCCTTTTTTATATTTCCATTTTTCTATTTTACCGTTTTCACTATTATAATATTCAATTTGGTCATTAAATGCTTTTCGAATAATTTTAATAGCATTTCTAACACTACTTTCGTCCGAGACTCCTTTATTTCTAGCTGTTTGCATAATCCCCACCGTTTTAGCAAATGGACACCTCTTTTCAAACAATCTAATTAAATAAGGACGATTAAAATCTTCAATTATCATTATTGAATAAATTAGATTTATTATTACATTATTTTTTTCTTTGTTAACTATATCGCTATATTTTAATTTAAATTTAGACAATCTTCTTTTAATAAATTTATCTTCTCTAGTCTCTTTCCTAGTTTTAGTTATTTTAAATTGTGTATTATTAATAAAATGGTAAATAAAAATAATTATAACAAACCAAAATTGCATAAGAAATTCTTGTTTATTTGGTAGAAATAAATCACCTTTACTTAAATATTCTTTATATATAAAAAAAGAAATACTACTGGATAATATACTGACAACAAAAAAATAAAGCTTATCAAAAATAAAAAATCTATTCATAAATAGTATCCATATAAATCTTACACAAAAATAATATGGAACTATTAACCAGATATTCATAGTGACAAAACTAAAACGTGGTGAAATGAAATTAAGTAGATAATTTACAAGCACAAGATAGATAATTGGAGATAAAGTTCGAAGAGATAAATTCAATAAACCATTACTATTATCTTGTGGTGAATTAAACGATGATATTCTTATATATCCTTTTATTTCAAATTTGGAAAAAATAATCCCCATCAAAAAAAATAATAGAATGGATAAAACCAAATGGAAAATAGTTATTTCGATTGTCATAATATTTAACCAACTGTTAATTTGTATTATTTTAATCTTACATCATGGACCTTATAAAATAAAACAAGCACATTAAATAATTTATATTTATATTTCATACTCATATCCTATACTCTTTTATAATAATCATAATTCTTGTTTTAATGGTACTTCCATTGGCATATAGATACCATTCTTTGGTCTCTTTTGTTCTTCAAAATGTATAGCTAATGATAAATAAATTATTGAATTTCTAGCTAATCCGATGAGTTGCATAAGTCTTGATTCAAATTGGCTTATTGGTATTAGAAGAGAATGAGAAGATAGTTTTTCTTTTTCGTAACTCTTTAATTTTAATTCTGTCAGCCTTAAATTCAATTTATCTATTTCTTCTTTAAATTGCATAGCTAAACAACAATCATTTTCTTTTTCTGCTTGTTTAAGTTTTAAGTCAATTTCTGTAATTTTATTAGATAGTGTATGAGTTTCTTCTTGTAGATTTTTATATTTTTCATGTTCGCTAGCGTTATGCACTGGTGATGTCGCTAGTTCATAGCCAAAATCATCAACTATTTTTAATGAACGGTGCTCTAGGGCATTTCTAATTTCAGCAAATGCTACAGCATCTGGATCTAGCCACCTTGCCACAGAATCAGAACTACCAACTTTACGTATATCTTTCAATATATAGAATACAGCGTGAATAAAACGATTATTACTATCTTTCAGTTTTTTATTTGGTCTCCATTCTGTTTTCTTACCGGTAATATCACGAAATAATGTATCTATGCTAATTAAATGATCATGTTTTAGATCATTTAAATCGAAAAATCGACTAATTAAATATGCGATTTTATCAAAAAGTGAATATAGCGTTCTGAATGCTGATTTGTACTGCGCAACTTTCAGATTATTGATTGAATGAGTCATATCCTCAACATGTTGATAGGTTGAGTTAAACATATGAGGGGTATCATTAGGTATATCTTTTGAAGAAAAGATTAAGTATCGAGCATAGCAGTAATCATTTTTTAACTCATCATAATTACCGTGATAGGCTAATCCTTCATACATATTAAGAGCACTATTGAATGAACAAACAAACGGGGGCAATACGAAAACATCTCGGTAAGCAATCTGATACTCACAAACATCATTCATGTCATTAAGAAAAAGTCTATTTTTAGCACACCATTCTAGATACTTTTTCTGTTTTAGGGTGGTAAATTCTTCAGTATATTCTTTTACATAATCAAAATCTGATTTTTCAAAATATTTCTCAAACCATTTTTTAAAATTAAATAAACGTCCTCCTTCTTCAAGCCCGGTTCTGTGTTCAGGATATAGTTGTTCAATATTCTCAACAGCTTTGCTTACAAGCTCATAAGCAATAAAGGAATGATATTCTGAATGTGAGTTATCATAAAGTGAATTGCTAAGAAATAATTCATTATTAGCTTTGGCTATAATGGCTACAGGGTTATTATCTATAGAGATAGCTTTATCGTAGTGTGGGATGCAACATAGTACTCTACCTTGTGCTGAAAGGCTATTAGCTAAGTTTGTTTCTATCATAGATCTAAGGTTATTATACGCATGAGTATTATTTTTGTGTTCTTTCCAATCTCCTTTAGGAAGTGAATACAAAGCTCTTCTGTAGAAAATAACAGATTTCATCAAATCATCTGAATACCATTCCACCTTACTAGTTTTATAAAGCTCAGAATAACAATTTCCCAAGCTGTAAAGATAATGTGCCTCATAGTAGGGATGAGGAAAGGATAAATCCTGTTTTGTATAACTCTCGACTAACGCAGCTAAAGAAACATGATCACGAGTGATGATGTATTGATCCGCAAGTTTATTGAACTCATCAAGTTCATTTTCTGTCATTAACAAAGCAACTCCTTAACTATTTATGCAAACTGCCTGGCAAACTTTAATTTAACAGTCACAACAGAATAAACAATAATTAGATAGAACATAGTCAATTATAATTTTTAAAACATCCTTCTCTATAAAGGCGTTCTCTAATTAAGTTATAGTATATTTCTGGTTTATTTGGTGAAATGTCATCTAAATGATCTTCATCTTCAATACGATTATTTTGAATCCAGAAAGACCCATCGGCTAAATAGTATTTAATACGGTTTTGTGAAAAAGAATTACTTTGTTTAGGTATTTTGACACAATTTAAAATTGGAATTTTAGGCACAAATATATATAAAACAATAACAGGTATATTTTTAGTTAATTCTAATAATGCCTTAAAAGTCTCTTTAGAATGAAAATATGTATCAATGATCTTAATAGCAATGTAAGGCAATTTATCTGTTAATGATAAATCATTTTTAGAATGCCCTAAAATATCAAATTGGATATATTTCCCATAAACCAAGCCAAATCTAACCTCTTTATCCCATAAATAATCTTTAACTTTTATCAGTGATTCATACCCTTTATCGGCAGAATTCCAAGGTCTTTCATAATAACCAAAAGCTTGTTTGGGGTATTTATTTAAAAAAGCGCATACCATCTTTTTTTGCTTTTCATGTTCTTCACTTTCAACAACACCTTTTTCAATATTATTTCTAATTGGCCTTTTCTGAAAGAAATGAGGTGTTTGAGGATGATTGCGAATCCCCAATTGATAAATACCATTGATTTTTTCCCTAAGATCCATTTCACGTAGCTCTGCTCTTTTTTCTTCACTTTCTAATTCTTTAAATGAAACCTTCTCCCAATGGTTAAATTCACTTAAATAAAATGCAAGTTCATATTTTGGCATGTTAATGGTTTCCAATAAATTTGTTCTTCTTAAAAGTCTACTATAAATAGTAGTATTTTGACTAATTACTTATAATATAGTATCAATATATTGTCATATCTCTTTTTTCTAAATATTAGGTAATTTAATGCGTGTAATGTTAGCCCCAATGGAAGGAGTTTTAGATGGTTTTGTTAGAGAATTACTGACTGAAATTAATGATTATGATCTTTGTGTTACAGAGTTTGTTCGTGTAGTAAATAACCTACTCCCAGCAAAAACATATTATCGCCTTTGTCCAGAACTACACAACAATGGTTATACAAAATCAGGTACACCTGTTCGTGTACAATTATTAGGTAGTTCGCCTGAGTGGGTTGCAGAAAATGCAGTGAGAGCTATCAAATTAGGCTCTCACGGGATCGATTTGAATTGCGGTTGTCCAGCTAAAAAAGTTATAGGAAGTGAAGGTGGAGCAAGTTTATTAAGAAACCCTGAACTTATCTATCAAGTAACAAGTGCTATACGTAACGCTATTCCTAAAGATCAAATACTTTCAGTTAAAGTTCGTTTAGGTTGGGATTCAATTGAACAACGTTTTGAAATTGCTGATGCAGTTCAGCAAGGTGGAGCTAATGAAATTGTTGTTCACGGGCGAACTAAAGAAGATGGCTACAAAGCAGATAAAATCAATTGGAACGCAATTAGTGATGTTTGCAAAAAACTATCAATTCCAATTATTGCCAATGGTGAAATTTGGAATTATCAAGATGGGCAAAAGTGTTCAAATATTACTGGATGCAATACATTAATGCTTGGCCGAGGTGCTTTAAATATACCTAATTTGGCAAACGTAGTTAAATATAATCAAGATAAATTACCATGGCTAGATGTTTTGTCTCTACTAACAAAATATGTATTAACAAAAAATCCATATGATACAGGTTGCTATAATATAGCCAGAATCAAACAATGGCTAGGCTATCTAAAAAAAGAGTATCCTGAAGCAAATAATCTATTTTCAGTTGTTCGAACAATTAATGATATAAATTCACTATCTAATCATTTTCTGTCTCTCAATATAGAAAACCAACCCTGAAAATAATCATTAAAATGATATTAGTTAAATATAGTTATAAAACTACTAAATAAAATAAGGAAATAACTATGTATTACAATATTAATATTGATGATTTAATTGATAGAGTAAAATATACTAAAAAAAACAGATATTATGAGTTATTTTATTTACTAATAATTTTAGAATCTGTTTTTATAGATTCTCGGTTTAATAACTTATTATTTTGAAAAAATTAAAGTATTTATAAATGATCACATTAACTCAGTAAATCTAAAATTATTGAATTTTGGTAATGCCCTAAAACATAATTATGACTTGTATAATATAAATCGCACATGAATTCACATTTATCAGCATTATATTCATAATCCCAACAAAATTTATTTAGAGTCATTAATGAAATAAAAATACCGAGCTCTTGGTTATCCAATATTGCTTTTCGTTTATTCATAGGATTAATGATACAAATAGAACTTGTTATATTTGGATAAATAATAAAATCAACTAATTTTAACCATTCAAATTCATTAGCGTTTTTAAGCTGACAAAATCTTTCTGTATTATTATAAAAACTATTTTCAATATCCCACATTTCAGATTGAGTAAATTGATTTCTAAATATTCTGAACATAACTTATCCTCCAGACTATAAATATATACAGCCTTACGAGGAAGTACATCATTAAAGATAGAATTAAATTTAAATAAAAATTAGTTCGTTAGCTAATTATCAAAAAGTACTTTAATATCTAAATCAAGTCCATTGGCAATAACACCGATAACTTCAAGCGTAGGATTCCTTACCCCACGCTCTATTCCACTAACATAAGTACGATCCAAACCGCACTTATCAGCGAATTCTTCTTGTGACCACCCCTTTTCTTTTCTCAAGGTACGGACACGAATACCAAAACTAACTTGTAATGTTTTTTTCATCTATAAAATATGACATTTTGTAGACGATATGAACACGGACTATAAGTCACATTTTTAACATTAAATGTGACTTATAGTCTACATTTTGGTTATAATAGTCAAAAAATATTTAAGGAGAACACAAAAAACAATCAAATAAACAATAAAGTTAAAAATCTAATCGTTAAACACATTAATATTAAAAGGATTTCAGCAATGCGTATTTTAGGTAATATATTATGGCATATACCCTTTTTTGGTTTTTTATCTGCCTTCTTTAGTTTTTTAATTGGCAGTCTTCTAGTATTAGCTGTTGTTACTGCACCAATTGGGCTTGGTTTAATTCAATTTTCAAAATTCCAATTAGCGCCATTTTCTTATGGTATGGTAAGCAAAAATGATTTATCTGCCCAGCAAAATCAATTATGGAAATCGTATTCTTTTATTGTAAAAATTATATATTTTCCTTTTGGGCTTCTATTTGTATTATTCGGTGCACTTCAAGTATTTGGGCTATGCCTTTCTATAATAGGTATCCCTGTAGCAATTGTCATTGCAAAATCATTAGGGACTTATTTACAACCCGTCGGAAAAGTGTGTGTACCTGTTGCTGTAGCACAGGAAATAGCGACAAGAAAAGGCTCAAAAGATATTGAAAAATATTTAGGAACTACAACTAATCATAAGTAGAAAAAATAAGGCCCAACATGTAATTTTTATGTTGGGCTAACAGAATAATTATTGTATAATAGATACTAATTTAACCAAACTAAAAGAGGAAATTTTTATGTTATAGAAAAATTTATCAAAATTAAACGAATTAGATCTTAATACCCTTAAATGTTTATCTTTCCAGTTATTTAGTAATAATGGAACAACCAATCTTATGAATGGTTCTGTTCTCAATAAAATTAAAAAATTTGGCTATCTTATTCCTTCAACCGATCCTTTACGTGCTTTTGATCTAGCCGGATTACCGAATAAACTCCCTGCAAAATATAATTTAATTAAAGCTCATAAAAAGACAATTCAAGAACACAATATTGAATGTAATAATTATTGTGTTTTACGTGATCATAAAGATAATATTTATAATTTAATGATCTCATTTTGTGATCAATTTGCAGTAACAACATTATATATATCTAAGAAATATAGAACTTATTTTACTATAATTAATGATAAAGGAGCTCATTGTACAACTACAATTTATAGTAATGCACGAAATAGTTATGAGCAAATATGTGATATTATTGAGAATAATAAAACTCAAAATATTAATTCAGATAAACATTGTGAAATCTTATGCAATACCATCTATAGCTATGTATCAAAACAACGCTTAAATAGGGATCAACGTGCATCAATATATCTAGATTTAATGAACACTATAAAAAGCTATTGTAACGAAGAATTCCATTCTTATATGGAGCAATCAAGCAACAAGCCCTCTAGTTCCGAAGATGATGATATTGAAGAACTTTTAAGAGATTTATAAATCATATTAATTCAAGTATAAAAAAGTTACCGTAAGTATAAACAAGTTAAAAATAAGTATTAACTGTTATAATTACGGTATCAATTTTTATATTTTGGATATAAATCAGTCACTAAATTCAATATATCACATAAAAAAATAATAAATAAAGTTAATATAAATCAATATATTAACTTTTATTTTTATACTTTAATTATACTGTAATAATAATACTAATAATAAATAAAGATAAAAATATAAAAAGGGAAAAACTTCATTCACAGGAATCTGCACTACGTGCAGCATCTCTAAAATTATCTTTTTTTGGTTTTACACTATTAACCTTAATTAATGGTGTAAATATGTACGTTTTTTAATCTATTAGATATAATTATATTTTCACTTATTAGATATAATAAATATGACGACTCATGCATACTGTAGAGTTTCAACATTAGATCAATATACAGAAAATCAAAAAATTCTTATTAATAATTCACCTTATAAAATTGATCATTGGTATATAGAGTTTGGAGTCTCTGGGAAAATACCATTTAATCAAAGAGAACAAGGAAAATATCTATTAAATAACATTAAATCAGGTGATTATGTTATTTTTACAAAAATTGACCGTATTGGTCGGAAGATGCTTGATAATCTAATAGTTGTCCAAGAAATTTTATCAAAAAATGTCACAGTAATTATTCTTAATATGGGGCAAATAGATAATACGCCGACGGGCAAATTAATATTAAATATTTTTTCCGCTTTTGCCGAATTTGAACGTGAGCAAATGTTGGAGCGCCAAAAAGATGGGTTTGCTCGTGCCAAACAACAAGGTAAAAAATTTGGCACTCATTTACCTCAAGTAAAAGATGCGCTATTAATAACCAACAATAGTATTAAACAATTAAACTATAGCCACTTTAAAAAAATAATGATATTTGTGGATATTTTAAGAGAGACTAATAATAGTTGGCATAATATCGCAGATAAATTAAATCAACTTGGGCACTATAAACCAAATGGTTCACCATGGACATGGAGTAGTCTCAGGCGGCAGTATATTAGAAATAATATGTGAATTTTTTTGAGAGTTTTTCAAATTTTGTGTTCCGCCTCATTATTTATCTTAATACCACTATCATCTCCTATAACTAACCACTCGCCAGTTAATTTATGAACTTTGATGAACCTGAAAAAACCTGATTTAAATGTTATACGAACTGAAACAAAGTCATTATCATATCGGCTTGCCTCAAACTCATCCATTTCTTGCTCTGAATAATGAAATCCTGAAATCATCAATTTTCTAACATCACTTTGTATACCAAAAGCGTCTTTTCCAAAAAACCAAATATCCATTCGCTTAATTGAACGTCTCACTAACTCTCTAACCTTATAACGCCACTCAACATCAAAATTTTTAACTGATTCTTTAATTTCCTTCCATTGTTCAAGTAATTCATTATTATTTTCATTTTTTTGTACTTGAGATAATAATTCAAGCTCTTTAATTTTTTCTTTTAACGTGTTTTTTTCTTCCTCTAATATTGTAGCTTTTTGAGTAAAATTGGCAGGAATATTATCCATATTTAAAAATAAATTAAGTAATTTATCTAATTGTTCTTCTTTTTCATTAAGCTTGAATTTTATTTCCGCAATCTCTGTATCATAATTTTTTTTATCTGTATTCAAATGATTAAGATCTAGTTGGTCACGGCAATAGTCAAGTATTAACATCTCTATTGGGCTTATTTTAATTGTTCGACTTCCTATAGGACAATTAATTCCATTTTGTGAGTGCGTACAACGCAATCGTCTTTTACTATCTATAAATGTACCTCTTTTACCTTTACTTTGTTGAGCACTTAAAATTGAATTACAATACCCGCAATATGCTATACGCAAACCAGTAAACAATGTCGGTAATTGCCGTACAGCACTAGTTTTAGAACGGTTTTTATAGTGTTCTTGCAAAATATAAAATGCTGAATCTTCTATTACTCGAGGATAATAGTTATCAATAACATGTTCTTGATCATCTAAATGAATAACTTTTCGACCAATCAAAGCAACATTATTAATTAATGTCATAATATACATCGTGTACCACGCTTTACCGCTAAATGGTTTAATATTATTATCATTTAACCAACGCGTTACTTTAGATATACCATAACCATTTAAATATAATTCAAGTATCTTTTTTACAATTTCAACATGCTCAGGTATTAACTCTAATTTATCTGTTTCTTTATTATGTCTAATCCAATATGGATATCGAGATGGGATAATTTCATTTTTATCAATTCTAGACTGTATAAACTTTTTTGCTCTCTTAGATTTTGTAGCTGATTCCTCGTGAGCCCTACTCATAATGACGAGTGAAACAACCATATCAGCAATATTGGACAAGCTTTCAGTAGTATAGGTACGGCCATCCATTGCTGTATGAATATCGATCCCACCTCGAATAATCGCAAAAAATTGTGTTAATGCTTGATCGATTTGAGCGCGAGATAATCTATCGAGTGATTCAACAACTAAAATTGAACCTTTAGGTATTTTACCCTCCTCAATAGCAGCAAGAAAAATCCCCAATGCACCTTTATTTTTGTGAACCTGGTGGAAGGCTGATAGCCCTTCATCTATCATGAATGAGGTTTCATTAAGAACATAACCAAAACGTTTAGCAAACTCCCTAGCGTAATCTAGTTGCCGTTTATAAGAACTACCTTTACTTTGTTGGCTAGAAGACCATCTTATATAACTATATACTTGCTTCATAAGACTCCACTTAAAATTCTTTATAAAATATTCTATATTAGTGTATATATTTAGTAAAGTTAGCCTGCCCAGCAAAAACCGTAGTGGGAAGTCAAGGGGGAGCGTATTTGCTAAAATCGCCTGAACTGATTTATCAAATTACAAAAGCTGTTCGACACGCTATCTCTCCGTGCGTAACGCTTTCGGTTAAAATTCGTCTCGGGTGGGACGACAAATCTCACTGTTTTGAGATTGCCGATGCAATCATGCAAGGGGGAGCCAACGAAATCATTGTCCATGGTCGAACAAAAGAAGATGGCTATAAAGCCGAAAAAATTGATTGGCAAACCATTGGTAAAATAAAACAGCGCCTGTCTATTCCTGTCATTGCTAATGGGGAAATATTTTCATTGAACGATGCAAAAAAATGTCAACAAGAAAGCCAAACCAACGACATTATGCTTGGCCGTGGCATACTCACCATTCCCAATTTAGCTAATGTAATTCGGCTAGGTGAAGCGGCGCTATCGTTTCAAGACACTTTACAGCTACTGCTCACCTACGCAATGACCGATATAATCGATGTAAAACCGTTATATCATTCAGCGCGAATTAAACAGTGGTTAAGTTATCTTAAGCAGCATTATCCAGAAGCAAATGCATTATTAGAAAAAGTAAGACGATTAAAAACGCAGCACGATATGATTGAATGCCTTAAGCAGCAAGTGATATGATAAAAAAATAAGCCAAATACAGCATTTGGCTTATAAACCTAATTTGAGCTTTATTCAATGCGTTTGATAAATTGCTTGATTTTAAAGCCCATTGCCATTAACGACCCAAAATAGACCATAATCCCAACTGATACCAGCAAAAATAAACGACTGATTCTAATTAGCATACTCCCGGTTGACCAGTCTGGTAACAGCTCTGCACCAGCCCATAAAACGGCAGACATCAAAATTACTGCGATAATAATGCGTGTCAAAAACAGGCGCCAACCGGCTAACGGCGTGTAAAACCCTTTTTTGCGTAATTGATAGAAAAGTAGCCCGGCATTAAAGCATGCCGCTAAACCGATAGAAAGGGATAAGCCAGCATGCTTTAATGGACCAATAAAGGCTAAATTCATACCCTGAGTTAAAATTAAACTGATGATGGCAATTTTGACTGGAGTTTTAATATCTTGCCGAGAATAGAATGCAGGCGCGAGTACTTTAATTAAAATCAAACCAATCAGACCGATAGAATAAGCAATCAACGCATGCTGGGTCATTAACGTATCATTGTGTGTAAACTGCCCATATTCAAATAAAGATGAGATCAAAGGTTTTGAAATTACCCCTAACGCAACAGTACTTGGCAGTGCGAGTAAAAAACAGAGCCTTAATCCCCAATCTAACAACTCGGAATATTGATCACAATCTCCTTTTGCAAAGCACCTCGCCAACGATGGCAATAAAATGGTTCCAAGTGCAACGCCCAGCACACCAGCAGGAAATTCCATTAGGCGATCGGCATAATACATCCAAGACACGGATCCTGAAATTAAAAACGACGCAAATATGGTATTAATAATAAGCGATACCTGCCCAACTGACACTCCAAAAATAGCTGGCCCCATTTGTTTTAAAACCCGGCAAACGCCACTGTCTTTAAAGCTAATTTTAGGTAACACTAACATCCCTATTTTTTTCAAATGCGGTAACTGATAAAGAAGCTGAAAGATGCCACCGACCACAACAGAAACGGCCAAGGCTAATGCGGGGGGATCAAAATACGGTGTTGCAAATAAGGTAAAGCCAATCATACTTAAATTAAGAAATGTCGGGACAAAAGCGGGAACCGAAAAGCGGTTCCAAGTATTTAAAACCGCCCCAGCAAGTGATGCTAACGATATCAAAAATATATAGGGAAAGGTAATTCGCAGCATCGTTGTGGCTAGTGCAAATTTATCTTGAGAATCGGCAAATCCCGGCGCGGTTATCATAATAATAATCGGTGCAGCTATAATGCCAACTAATGTTACAACCGCTAAAATCAAAGTGAGTAATCCAGACACATAAGCCAAAAACGTCCGGGTAGCTTCCTCACCTTGTTGGCTCTTATATTCGGCTAAAATCGGCACAAAAGCTTGTGAAAATGCCCCTTCTGCAAAGATTCGTCTTAATAAATTAGGCAGTTTAAATGCAACAAAAAAGGCGTCGGTCGCCATTCCTGCACCAAAAAAGCGGGCAATTATTGCATCGCGCACAAAGCCAAGCACGCGAGAAACCATCGTCATTGAACTGACCGTTGCAAGGGATTTTAAAAGATTCATAGTGATTTAATGACAAAAATAAGGGTGGATAGTCTACAAAGTATTGATGCAAATGACTATAATTTTTGCATAAATTTTAAATAGTGGAGTAGCATCTACCCCACTATCATAGTCTATCGTTGTTTAAGCGGCGTAAATTGCACTGTTTCGCCGATATTTTTATAAGCAGGGCGAATGATTCGACGATCATCAAAATTCAGTTCTTCAATACGGTGTGCACACCAACCAACAATGCGTGACATGGCAAATAACGGCGTATAGACTTCTCTCGGTAAACCAATCATGTCATAGACAAAGCCTGAGTAAAAATCAACATTTGCGCAGACAAGCTTTTTAGTTTTGGCATTTTTACGATTGACAACAGCATGAATTGCTCGCTTTTCAAGCAAATTTAAGAAGTTAAATTCCTGTTCACGCCCTTTCTCTTTTGCCAGCTCGTGAGCCATCTCTTTCAACAACACTGCTCTCGGATCAGAAACAGTGTAAACGGCGTGGCCAATGCCATAGATCAGCCCTTTTTTATCATACGCTTCTTTAGTCAGTATCTTTTGCAAATAGCGATCGATTTCATCGACATTAGTCCAATCTTTGATCGCGCTTTTCAAATGATTGAGCATTTTACCCACTTGCAAGTTCGCCCCGCCATGCAAAGGACCTTTCAAGGAGCCGATGCCAGCTGCAATCGATGAATAGGTATCAGTCCCTGTTGAACTGGTGACGCGAACTGTAAAGGTTGAGTTATTTCCGCCGCCATGCTCTGCATGAATAATCAATGCCAAATCAAGCACCCTGACATCAAGTTCCGTGTACCCTTTTGACCCTTTCATCATATACAAGAAGTTTTCTGCAATCGAAAAATCCTCATTAGGATGACGAATATGAAGCGATTGTCCTTTGGCACTGTGCCTTAAAATATTATACGCATAAGCAATAATTGCAGGGAACTTGGCGACCAAATCAATTGATTGCCTCATTATATTATCGCGTGACGTATCATCTGGCGCTGGATCATGCGTATACATCTCGAGCACCGTTCGGGCCAAAATATTCATAATATCTTGCCCTTCTAGTTCCATAATGGCAATTTTAGTCTGCTTTTCAAGAGCCATCGATTCACAAAGTAAGTGTGAGAAATGTCGAAGTTCTTCAGCATCCGGTAATACCCCGGACAAAAGTAAGTAAATCGTTTCTTCAAATCCAGTGCGCTTTTCTTTTTGGATACTATGCACAAGATCATTAATATTGATACCGCGATAGAGTAATTTGCCCGGAATCGGATTGAGCGTTCCATCGCTTAAACGGTCATATCCAACAACATCACCAATTTTAGTTAACCCCACTAAAACACCGGTATGATCGGCATTTCGTAGTCCACGTTTCACATTAAATTTCTCAAAAATTTGTGTGTCGATTTTGCTGGTATTTTTAATGGTTTCCGACAGTTTATAAATCAAAAATTGATCTTTCATGCGTACTCCTTTTTACAAATTATCAATGATCGCCTGTGTAAATTCTGTTGTTGATAATGCCTGCCCTTTTTCCATAAATCGTGCTAAATCAACCGTTGCTTGATTTTTTTGGAAAAGATTCTCCATGGCTTGGGTGATTAACTGACCGACTTCAAACCAACCGAGATAATCAAACATCATCACGCCAGATAATAATAAAGACGAAGGATTGGCTTTGTTTTGCCCAACAATATCCGGGGCTGTGCCATGTGTTGCTTCAAAAATAGCATGCCCAGTTTGATAATTAATGTTGGCACCAGGGGCAATCCCGATTCCGCCAACCATTGCAGCCAATTGATCCGAAACATAATCGCCATTTAAATTTAGGGTTGCAACAACTGAATAATCTTGCGGTTTTAATAACGTATTTTGTAAAAAAGCATCACAAATCACATCATTGATAATTATTTTGCCCGCAGACTTTGCCGATGATAATGCCTGATTTGCCGCATCGCAGCCTTGCTCTTTTTTAATGTCGGCATATTGATTCATCGTAAAAACAACGTCGCAAAATTCACGCTCAGCAAGCGCGTAACCCCAATTTTTAAAGCCACCTTCTGTGAATTTCATAATATTGCCTTTATGCACTAACGTCACAGAAGGTAAATTATGGTGAATGGCGTATTCTATCGCGGCGCGAATCAAGCGTTCAGATCCTTCGATTGAGACAGGTTTTACACCAAATGAGGACGTTTTAGGGAAACGAACCTTATTGA
>JAVSBY010000057.1:0-64379 GCA_031960925.1 Gilliamella sp. CRA003912 | reverse complement strand
ATTGAGACAGGTTTTACACCAAATGAGGACGTTTTAGGGAAACGAACCTTATTGACGCCCAGTTGCTGAGAAATAAATTGGTAAAACTGCTCCGCTTCTACCGTGCCTTGTTGCCATTCAATGCCGGCATAGATATCTTCTGTGTTTTCGCGAAATATGGTCATACTTACTTTTTCGGGCGATTTTACGGGCGATTCAACCCCTTTAAACCAGCGCACCGGGCGCAAACAAACGTAAAGATCCAGCTCTTGACGAAGCGCAACATTGAGTGAGCGAATCCCGCCACCAACTGGCGTATTTAGTGGACCTTTAATACCAACCAAATAGTCTTTAAACTGTACCATCGTTTCATTTGGTAGCCATTCACCGGTGAGTTTATAGGATTTCTCGCCAGCCAAGACTTCACGCCACTCAACTTTCCGCGTGTGGTTATAGGCTTTTTCAATCGCTTTATCAAAAATGGTTTGCGCAGCAAGCCAGATTTCTTCACCGACCCCATCCCCTTCAATAAACGGAATTATCGGGTTATTCGGCACTGAGAGTTGTCCATTTGTTATTGAAATTTTTTGATTCATCTTATTTCATCCCTTGTTTTAGCATATTTAGTGCACTGCCAGCTTTAAACCACTCAATTTGAGCTTGATTGTAAGTATGTGAAACGGCGAAAGATTCGACCTGACCGTCTCGATGGTGAAGCTCAATTGTCAGATTTTTACCCGGCTGAAAATCCTTTAATCCGATAATACTTAATGTGTCATCTTCACGAATTTTATCGTAGTCAGCTTTATCAACAAACGTCAAAGCTAGCATCCCTTGTTTTTTTAAATTAGTCTCGTGAATACGTGCAAAGGATTTAACCACAATCGCTTTCACATTTAAAAAACGAGGTTCCATGGCGGCATGCTCGCGCGATGAGCCTTCACCGTAGTTTTCTTCAGCGACGACAATTGACCCTAAGCCAGCCGCTTTCAGCTTACGCGCTAATGCAGGCACTTCGGTATACTCACCGCTTTGTGCATCCAAAACACAATTGGTTTTCTGATTAAATGCATTCACAGCGCCAATAAGCATATTGTTGGAGATATTATCCAAATGACCTCTAAAGGTTAACCATTTTCCAGCCATTGAAATGTGATCGGTTGTGCACTTGCCATTAGCCTTGATTAATAACGGTTGCTTAATAATATCTTGACCGTCCCAAGGTAAAAAAGGTGATAACGTTTGTAACCGCTCTGAATGAGGAGAAATTCTAACCTCAATATGGCTGCCATCAGCAATCGGTTCAACATAGCCAGCATCTTCGACAGCAAAGCCTTGTTTTGGTAACTCATCGCCCACCGGCTCAGCCAATTTGACGGCTTGCCCTTTATCATTTATCAATGTGTCTGTAAGTGGATTAAAACTGAGTTTGCCAGCTATAGACAACGCGGCAACGATTTCCGGTGAGCAAACGAATGAATACGTATTTGGATTGCCGTCATTACGTTTAGCAAAATTACGATTAAAAGAGGAAACAATGGTATTTTTATGTTCATCAGCAACATCATCACGTCGCCACTGCCCAATGCAAGGTCCACAAGCATTCGCCATAATAGCTGCGCCCACTTGCTCAAATTGAGCTAAAATACCATCTCGTGCTGCGGTATATTTGACTTGTTCAGATCCGGGATTAATAATCAGTTTAGAATTAACCTTTAGGCCTAACCGGTGTGCATTGTCAATAACTGAGGCTGCTCGCATCATATCTTCATAGGATGAATTGGTACAAGAACCAATCAGTCCAACTTCAAGGTTATCTGGATAACCCTGCTCTTTAACAGCTTTAGCAAGTTGTGAAATTGGATAGGCTAAATCAGGGGTAAATGGTCCATTTACATAAGGTTCTAATGTGGTTAAATCAATTTCAATTACGTTATCATAATAGCTTTCAGGATGTAAAAGCACCTCGGGGTCGGCTTTAAAAGTATCAAGCAACGCAGCGGCCAAATCAACAACATCTTGCCGCCCTGTCATGGCTAAATAATCAGCCGATTTTTGACTGTAAGGAAAAATCGAGGTTGTAGCGCCAACTTCGGCACCCATATTGCAAATAGTTGCTTTACCGGTTGCTGAAAGTTGATCAGCTCCCTCACCAAAATACTCGATAATTGAATTGGTTGCACCTTTAACCGTTAAAATTCCTGCTAATTTTAAAATCACATCTTTTGGCGATGACCAGCCTGATAATTTGCCGGTTAATTTTACACCGATAATTTTCGGCATTTTAAGTTCCCATGGCATTCCTGCCATTACATCAACCGCATCAGCGCCACCAACACCGACAGCAATCATTGATAAACCGCCAGCATTAGGCGTATGGGAATCTGTTCCTATCATCATTCCGCCAGGGAACGCATAGTTTTCAAGGACAACTTGGTGAATGATGCCTGCATCGGGTTTCCAAAAGCCAATACCGTATTTGTTCGAAACATCACGCAAGAATTGATACACTTCTTGATTGTTACTTTCTGCAACGATCAAATCATCATGGGCATTTTTATAAGCTTGAATCAAATGATCACAATGTACTGTTGATGGGACCGCCACTTTGCTGCGGCCAGAATTCATTAATTGGAGCAATGCCATTTGTGCAGTCGCATCTTGCATGGCAACGCGGTCGGGTGAAAAGTTAACATAATCCTCACCACGTTTATACGGTTTGATCTGCTCGTTAGTCGCAAGATGAGAATAAAGAACTTTTTCCGTTAAGGTTAAGGGTGTGCCGATTTTTTGACGGATAAGATCAATTTTTTGAGGATAATGCTGATAAATACGTTTAATTAAATCAATATCGAAAACCATCATAATACTCCATTGCTTATTGCTTTTAATTATGAGCCCAACTTGATTATTTATTCATTCAAAACGATTAAATATTCAAACAATATACTACGTTTTTAATAGAAAACAACCTCCAAAATAAAAAATTACAATATTTTAAGTCAACTTACACATACATAATTTCATATTACTAACAATAAATAAAAATGCAATAGATGAATCGCCTCTTATAAAAAATAATCGATCAATTGGAAACTGCCCCATCGAAAATTGTTTACAGCTAATATCAAAATAGGTGTCAAATTCTGTTATACTTCCGCAATGTTTAATTTTCGTCTAACTGTAATGAAAAAACTGTTTTCTCATATAACTGTACTTTGTTTATTCCTTTTTATGCCTTGTATCTCTTACGCAGCTGAGTTTTCTGGTGAGCACCTCTCATTATGGTGGGGCGTGCCATTTGTTGGGATTTTACTTTCAATTGCGTTGTTCCCCTTATTCATGGCGCGCTTGTGGCATCATCACTATGGCAAAATTATTGCAATTTGGACCTCGCTGTTTATTATTGCGGCTTTGATGACATTTGGTTTTGAACTGACCGTGCAAATTACAGCGCACGCTATCTTAGAGGAATACATTCCTTTCATTTTATTGCTGCTTGCGCTGTTCACCGTTTCGGGCGGAATCTTGATAAAAAGCGATGTGCAAAGTACACCTAAACTCAATGTTTGCTTGCTAGCCTTAGGAACCCTACTTGCATCGATTATGGGCACAACCGGCGCGGCAATGCTGATGATACGCCCATTAATCCGTGCCAACCGAAATCGCCAACATCGTGTGCATATTATTGTGTTTTTTATCTTTTTAGTCGCCAATATTGGTGGCGGTTTAACACCGCTGGGTGATCCGCCTTTATTTATTGGATTTTTAAAAGGTATTGATTTCTTTTGGACTGTAAAACATATGTTGTTGCCAGTAATATTAACTTCGGTTTTATTACTGATTATTTTTTATTTTATTGATAAACACTATTATTCATTACAACCGAAAGTAGCTTCAAGCGAATCAAGTTCCAACACCGAAAGTTCACTCAAAATTTATGGACTTAAAAACATTGTGCTACTGTTAGCCATTGTGGGGAGCGTTTCATTATCAGGCATTTGGCAATCTGACCAGTCAATTACCCTTCTAGGATCGCATATTACTTTACCTAATCTTGTTAGAGACGGATTATTTATCGCCATCACACTGATATCGCTTGTCATAACACCTAAGCAAGTCCGCGCAGGAAATGAATTTAATTGGGAACCCATTTTAGAGGTAAGTAAATTATTTATTGGTATCTTTATCACTATTGCGCCTGTTCTTGCCATTTTACGTGCAAGCCACGATGGGGCATTAGCGCCTGTTGTTTCACTTGTGACCGACAAGCAAGGACTGCCGATTAACACGATGTACTTTTGGTTATCTGGCGTATTATCAGGCTTTTTAGATAATGCACCAACCTACTTAGTCTTTTTCAACCTTGCATCGGGCGATCCATTGATATTGATGACAACGCTCGAAAAAACCTTACTTGCCATTTCGATGGGGTCAGTGTTTATGGGCGCATTAACCTATATTGGTAATGCACCCAATTTTATGGTAAAAAGTATTGCATCCCAAAATAAAATCGCAATGCCAAGCTTTTTTGGGTACATGAAATGGTCGATTGGAATACTGATTCCTATCTTTGTTATTAATAGTGCTTTATTTTTTATGTTATTTTAATGCAAGGTAAATTAAGCCTTAATCTCAGCAATATAAGGCTTTTTGAGCTTTTTATACTTTGAACGCAAAGCGCGGTATAATACCCGGTTTGCGCCCTATTTGAGGATATTTTATGTTAAACCAATTTAAAGCCATTATTCAGTATCTTTTGCCTAAACAGCTCTTAACATCAATGATTGGATGGTTAGCGAAAAAACGGTTAGGAAAACTCACAACATGGATGATCATTGGTTTTACTAAACTCTATAACGTTGATATGAGTGAAGCTGCATTAGATGAAGCGAAAGATTATGAAACATTTAACGATTTTTTTGCTCGAAAACTGAAAGATGAAGCAAGACCGATTGATTCCGCACCCAATGCCATTGTCATGCCAGCAGATGGCGTTGTCAGCCAGTTTGGCACAATCCAAGATAATCAATTATTGCAAGCCAAAGGCCATTTTTATTCGTTAGAATCGCTGTTAGCCTGCCATGCTGACATGACTAAATTTTTTAAAGATGGATCGTACATGACAACGTATTTATCACCGAAAAATTATCACCGCGTACATATGCCTTGCGATGCAACGCTGCGCGAAATGATCTATGTGCCGGGTTCTCTATTTTCGGTCAATAAAGCCACAACCGAAAGCATCCCTAATATCTTTGCTCGTAACGAGCGAGTGATTTGTTTATTTGAAACTGAATTTGGTCCAATGGCACAAATCTTAGTGGGTGCAACCATCGTTGGTAGCATTGAAGTCGAATGGGCCGGCATTATCACGCCACCACGCGAAGGCATTATGAAGCGCTGGACTTATCAAGGTGAAGTCAAACTGCAAAAAGGCCAAGATATGGGCTGCTTTAAATTAGGCTCAACCGTTATCACTTTATTTGCCTCTAATAGTGTCAATTTTTCAGCTGATTTAAAAGTGGGTGATGAAACTCGCGTTGGTCAAAAATTAGCAGAAAGGATTTAAGCGTATGTACCTTAGAGGAATTTGTTGTTGTATCCTTCTGTTGTTTTCCTCGTTAACGTTGGCTGACGATTTTGAAATTCACATTAATGATGAAGATCAATTATCACAAGTTGTCACACAGCTGAGTGATAGAAATGACGATCTTCGTCAAACGATGGACTTACAAAAAACACATTTAACCAGCATTGTTAATGAACAAAATAACATTTCAACGCAAATTTCTCATGTTCAAAATACACTCGCCACATTAGATGAACAAGGCGAGTGGCTCAGTTTTTCAACATCACTTGGCGAAACACTTAGACAACAGTTATTACGGTTACCAGAAAAACCGAAATCACAAGCGTTGGATGCAGAAATTGCAGAAGCCAAAGCTCAGCAGCTCAACTACACTAACTATCTAACAGAATTAGACAGTTATCCGATTTTAGCAAATCCACTCAATAGCAGTAAATTTGCAACACCTTACCGTCGATTATTACGTGAACAAAGTGAACTACTTAAAACCTTAATTTCGGGCACAGATACGACCATTCTTGAGTTAACCAAATTAAAAATTGCAAATAAACAGTTGATTAATGCAATTGATAACGTCAATGATGCCGCCCACCGTTATTTCTTTTGGGTAGCTGATGTTAATCCTATTTCACTCAACTATCCCATTATGCTAGCCAAAGATGTGTTATTCGTTGTCTTTTCCGTTGATACATTATCACAGCTTTATCATGCTGCTAGCGAAGTGATTGACTCACCTAAGCCATTATTTTTGCTTATATTATCTCTTTTGTTTGTCATGACTCATTTTAAGATGAAGACAAAATATAATACCTTTTTATATAAATCAGCATCGCGCGTAGGTAAAGTCACACAAGACAGTTATTCTCTGACCTTAAAAGTGGTAATTTATTCGCTTATCATGGCACTGCCTGTGCCGATACTATGGGCGGCGCTTGGGTATGCACTGCAAATAAACTGGGATTATCCAGTTGCTGTTGCACTCGGTTATGGCGTGAATGCGGCTGCGCCGATATTGTGGGTATTTATTATCAGTGCCCATTTCGCTTCACCTAAAGGGCTTTTCATTAGCCATTTTGCTTGGTCTGAGAGCAGCGTTAGAGCAGCGATGAAATATTATCAATTATCAGTGTGGGTCGTTATCCCACTGGTTATGATTGTCATGAGCTTTGATCAATATAATAATCGTCAATTTGCAGCAACCATCGGCCGTAGTGCGTTTGTTATTCTCTGCTTTGCGCTGGTCTTTATGACCAATTCCATCCACCGAGCTGGTGTTCCGCTTTACATTGATAAGAAGGGATCGGGCGATAACTTATTTAGCCACATTCTTTGGTTTATCCTGCTTAGCGCCCCTTGGCTTGCTATTATTGCAGCCTGTTTAGGGTATTTATCTACCGCGCAAGTGCTATTAGGCCGACTTGAAGCGTCGGTAATGATTTGGTTTGGGCTTTTAGTCGTCTATTTTATGATTCGACGCTGGATGTGGATTCAAAAACGGCGAATTGAGTTTGAACGAACCAAACAGCGCCGTTTAGAACGCATGCAGCGTGCTAAAGCGAGCGAAGAAGAGCTGACATCAATTAATGAAGGGATTGACGAACCGGTAATCGATCTTGATGTGATTAGCGCACAGTCACTTCAATTAGTCCGCTCTATCATCGTGATGATCGCACTGATCAGTATGATTTTATTATGGTCCGAACTCCATTCAGCGTTTGCCTTTATGGATAATATAAGGCTGTGGGGAACCAATTCCGTTGTCAACGGCGTTGAAGTAGAACAATACATTACGCTTGGTTCATTGTTCATTGCCATTTTGGTTATCACAATCACTGTTCAATTAGTTAAAAACCTCCCCTCGTTGCTTGAGCTGGGCATTTTACAGCATTTAGATTTGACCCCCGGCACAGGTTACGCAATTTCAACTATCTCAAAATACCTCATATTGATGATAGGCTGTGTTATTGCTTTCTCATTCATTGGGATCGACTGGGCCAAAATTCAATGGCTAATTGCTGCTCTCGGTGTTGGGCTTGGCTTTGGTTTGCAAGAAATTTTTGCAAACTTCGTTTCTGGCTTAATAATCCTGTTTGAAAAACCTGTGCGAATTGGCGATACGGTGACCATTCGAGACTTAACCGGTAACATCACCAAAATCAACACACGTGCAACCACTATTGTTGATTGGGATAGAAAAGAAATTGTTATGCCAAATAAGGCATTTATTACCGAACAACTGGTTAACTGGTCGTTATCTGATTCAATTACACGTATTGTATTAACGATTCCAGCAACCATTGATGCAAATAGTGATGTAATTATTGGTCTCTTGAAAAAAGCTGCCGATGAGTGTAGTTACGTGCTTAAAGATCCTGAACCACAAATATTTTTAGTCGATATTCAAGAAGGGATTCAGTTATTTGAGCTGCGCGTATTTGCTGCCGAAATGGGACATCGTATGCCTTTACGAAGCGAAATACAAAAGCTGATCATCGACGCTTATCGTTCGCACAATTTGTCACTGCCGTTTCCACCATTGCAAACAAATTTGGAAGCCTTTGGGCGAAAAAGTGGTCGTCGAAACTACACTGTTGGCACACTTTAACCCAAAAAGCGTTCTAACCAAGATACACCGAACATACCCGGTGCCAATACAATAAATGCCCAAACCGGTGCGGATGTGATATTGGCGAGGTTGAATTTCATTGTTGGCATGTGCATCGTGCCTGCAATCAAAGGAACTAATGCCCGTAGCGGGCCAAAAAAGCGACCGATAAAGACACCGAGAATCCCAAAACGTTCAAAAAATTGTTCTGCACGATAAATGAGTTGCGGATGTTTATTCAGTGGCCATGAAGAAATCACTTTTTGATGATAATGCTTACCCAGCCAATACGAGAGGAAATCCCCAAGCACAGCACCAAGGGATGCGGCAGTAAATACGGGCAAAAATGACATCGAACCAAGACCAATTAAAGCCCCAACACCAAGTAACACGGCCGTTGCAGGAATAACCAGTGAAATGATGGCAAGTGATTCCCCAAACGCAAGAACAAACACAATTGGAATCGCCCATACCTGATTCGTTTCAATAAATTGCATTAATGCATGTGACAATTGTTGTAAGGACATTATCGTTAACCAGCTCAATTACAGTGAAATATAGAGGTTAGTTTACCACAATATAACCTGATTGCAGGACAAGTTACTTGAAGATACGCCGCATAACGATTACAGTATAGCTGTGCATCCACTATATCGAATGGAATGCCCAATTTAGATTAATAAAATTATCATTGCTAGACAGAGACTTATCAAAAAAAGAGACCATTATGACAAGCTGCATTCACCCCCTTTGCGTCGAAAAAGTGAAACATGACCAATCACATCAATTGGAAAATGATGTCGTTGCAGTCGAAAAGCCTGTTGCACTTATTTATAATGGTATTTCTCATGTTGTTATGATGGCAACTCCTAAACAGCTTGATTATTTTGCTATTGGGTTTTCTTTATCCGAAAAGATCATTGAATCTGTCAATGAGATTTATGGTATCGATGTTGTTGATAAACCACAAGGCATAGAGGTTCATATTGAATTATCATCAAGGCGCTTTATGCAATTGAAGGAAAAACGCCGTAATTTAACAGGAAGAACCGGCTGCGGCATTTGTGGTACCGAGCAACTCGAACAAGTTTGTCAAAGCCCAGCACCGCTTGACAACAAAAGCCGTATCCATTTATCAGATTTCAGTCAAGCTTTAGCCAACCTTAAGCACGTTCAGTTAGTCGGTTCTCAAACAGGTTGCACCCATGCCGCGGTTTGGCTCGATTTACAGGGCAATTTTATTGCCGGTTTCGAAGATATTGGTCGGCATGTTGCACTGGATAAACTCTTAGGTTTTCGCGCAGGGCAAGCGGATCAGCAAGGGGTCATTTTGGTTTCTAGCCGAGCCAGTTATGAAATGGTACAAAAAAGTGCAATTTGCGGCGTTGAAATTCTGTTTGCACTGTCCGCAGTCACCTCGATGGCGATCGACATGGCTAAACAAAGCCAGTTAACCTTAGTGGGCTTTTTCCGAGGGGAACAAGCCGTCATTTATACTGACCCCGGCCGAATACTCCCCCAATAAGGGCAAATCATATACACTCATCTATACATAATTTTAACCAGCTGGCGTCCAAAGCCAAAAATGATCAGTTGACCGAACACAAAACAGATAGATAAGATGATAAAATCAACAATCATTGGTGAACCTACTAAACGCAGTAGATAAGTGGCTAAGGGCTTTTCAACCATAATCATAATGCAAAACGCACACACAAATGCAACTGTGCTAAATAGATAAACCACCATCACCAAGCCAATTAATTTACCGATTTTTAATCTCAAATTGATGTATTTAAATTCATTAACGGATGAAAAATAAGCAACCAAATAGCTGATGAGGATTGCAGCCATATATGCAACAATCAAATACGGATGACTAACAAAAATACCATATAAACTGCTGGTTAATAATGCAGTAAAACCGGTAAAATAGGCAATTAATGAAAATACTGTCAAAATAAGAACACTGTAAGTATGGGCATAAATCTGCGCACCCACGTGACCATAAAGATCGAATGAATCCCGATAATTGCTGTTTTTTAGAGTAGTTATAAAGAACAGTAGGAAGATTATCACCATTGAAACGAGAATATCTATAAATCCTACCAGTCTAAAAAGTAGTGAATATTTTTTTTCCTGTATATACAAATTGTAATCAAATTTAAGATATGTGAGTGAGTTGTCCCTCAAAAAACTATAGATATCTGCACTAAATATCAAAAAAACCGAAAAGATTATCCCGATAACACAGACAACAAGATAATTCTGACGGAAATAATGAAGATGAAAAGTTTGACAGGCTAAAACAGCGCTTAGAAAATACAATAATAGAGCTACAGGCGACGTGAAAAAAGGCAAAATGACTGCAAATCCTATCGCGTGCGAAAGTCCTTGGTCAAATAAGCAGGGATGACTATCTAAATAATACCCAATTTTTGCAATTAAAACGACACCGATAAACAACAGCGGTAATTTAAAAAAAGACTGCTCAGTTAAGTAATTTGCCTTATTCATTATTCTTTTCGCTAAGATTTTAGACATGACCATTCTACCATTCTAGCGTAAAAAACAACCTTCTGTCATTCTATTAAATCACAACGCACATCTTTATGAGTAAATACCACTGCATAGCGGCATAACATTTAATGCTATGCCGCAATGATAGGTCATGCAAAAGCCATTCTTTATTTTTTTGTTGCCGCTTTCATTTTTTGAGTAAATTCTGTTAATTCAGCCAACATTTTTGATGGGTTATTCAGATTATTTTCAATAATTTTAACAGTAGCTGAGCCAGCTATCGCGCCCGCTACGCCGGATTGAATCGCCTCTTTCACTTGAATTGAATCAGAAATCCCAAATCCTTGAATTGCAGGCGGGGCACCATATTTATTTAGCTTTTCAATCAAATGGGTTAGTGGTTTACTTGCACGATTTTCGGTTCCTGTCACACCCGCTCGCGAAACTAAATAGGTATAAGCTTGACCTTGTTTTGCCAAATTTTTAATCACATTATCATCAGCATTAGGTGGGCAAATAAAAATAGGGGCAATTTGATATTTTTTGGCAATGAGGCTGAATTCATCGGCATATTCAACAGGTAAATCCGCAATCAACACAGAATCAACCCCCGCAGCTGCACACTGCTTATAAAAATGATCAATGCCGGCTCTAAAAACGAGATTAGCATAGATTAATAAGCCAATTGGAATTTCGCTATCTTGCTTACGGACTTGCGCTAAAATATCAAAACATTTATTGACCGAAATCCTGCCGTTAAAAGCACGAATATTCGCGTTTTGTATGGTTGGCCCATCAGCCATTGGATCTGAAAAAGGGATCCCGAGTTCTAACGCATCAGCACCGGCATTAATTAATGTTTTAATGATGTCTAATGATAATTCTGGATTTGGATCGCCAATAGTGACAAAAGGAACAAAGGCGCCTTCATTTTTGGCAGCTAACTGTTCAAATCGCTTTTGATAACGGCTCATTGCATTTCTCCCTTTGCTTTTAAAATATCATAAACAGTAAAAATGTCTTTATCCCCACGTCCTGATAAATTGACAATTAACAGTTGCTCTTTATCTGGATTTTGTTTGATCATCTTCAAGGCATAAGCCAGCGCATGTGATGATTCAAGCGCAGGAATAATACCTTCATGACGAGATAATGCTTGGAATGCCTCAAGCGCTTCATCATCAGTAATAGACACATAATCAGCGCGACCAATACTGTCTAAATAGGCATGCTGCGGCCCAACAGAGGGGAAATCAAGCCCTGCTGAAATCGAATAAGATTCTTCGATCTGACCTTCTTTGGTTTGCATCATCGGCGATTTCATCCCAAAATAGATACCTAATTCACCGTGTTTTAATGACGCGCCATGCTGCCCGGTTTCAATGCCATGGCCTGCGGGTTCAACACCAATTAATTTCACTGATTTATCGTCAATAAAATTAGCAAACATACCAATCGCATTTGATCCACCGCCGACACAGGCAATAACTGCATCCGGTAAACGTCCCTCTTTTTCTACAATCTGTTTTTTCGCTTCTTCACTAATGATCTGTTGGAATTCACGCACAATAGTTGGGAATGGATGTGGACCTGCTGCAGTTCCTAACATGTAGTGGGCGGTTTCATAACTGCCAGACCAGTCGCGTAATGCTTCGTTACATGCATCTTTTAACGTTGCCGATCCCGTTGAAACTGGAATAACGCTCGCCCCCATTAAGCGCATTCGAAAGACATTAGGCGCTTGACGCTGCACATCTTTTTCGCCCATATAAATGCGGCATTTCAGTCCTAATAACGCACAAGCCAGTGCAGAGGCCACCCCATGTTGCCCCGCGCCCGTTTCAGCTATAATTTCGGTTTTGCCCATCCGCTTAGCAAGTAAAGCTTGTCCTAAAACTTGGTTTGTTTTGTGCGCCCCGCCATGCACTAAATCTTCACGTTTTAAGTACAATTTGGTTTTGGTGCCTTGTGTTAAATTTTTACATAAGGTTAGCGCTGTTGGTCTTCCTGCATAGTTGACTAAAAGATCTGTAAATTCTTGCTGAAACGTTGGATCGTCTTTGGCGGCTAAAAATGCTTCTTCGAGTTGATCAAGCACTGGCATTAAAATTTGAGGAACATATTGCCCGCCAAACTCGCCAAAATAAGGATTCAATTTGGACATGATAAATTACCTTTTAATAGATTGAATTTGTTTAAATATCGTATTGATTTTTAGGTGATCTTTAATGCCCGGCAAACACTCCACACCGGAATTGAGATCAACGCCCACGCACCCTACTTTCAAGGCTGAGGCAATATTGTCAGCATTAATGCCCCCAGCTAAAATAACATTGCTTACATCAGCGCCATTGAGTAAAGACCAGTCAAAATGTCTGCCTGTTCCGCCGGCACCGTTATCAAACACATAACGAGAAACTAACGGATTATCATGCAGCGGGACATTATCCGTTAAGGCCAGTGCTTGCCAAATTTGGCAATCTTTTGGTAGAGACTTGCGCAGCGCTTGAATATAATTATCATTCTCATTACCATGTAGCTGCACGGCATGCAGTGATAATTGCTGCGCGATTTGGCTCACAACCTCAATATCTTCATCTCTAAATACGCCAACAAAATGCAGTGGCGCAGCGCTAATGACTGCACGAGCATGAGTTGGACGGATATAACGCGCAGATGAAGGTACAAAAATCAATCCACCATACACCGCCCCGGCTTGATAAGCACTTACCACATCTTGTTGCCTTGTTAGGCCGCATACTTTATTTTCACCAAGGGTGACTTTTCGAATAGCTAAGTTTAAATCACGTTCAGACATCAATGCACTACCAATTAAAAAGCCATCAGCATAGCGACTTAAATCACGCACTTGTTGGTTTGTGTAAATCCCTGACTCACTGATAATGATGCGATCATTTGGAATCGATTTTGACAGCGTTTTCACCCGGTTAAGATCAACGCTCAGGTCACGTAAATTTCGATTGTTGATACCAATCACTTTGGCGTTCAATTTAATTGCTCTGTTCACTTCATCTTCGGTACTTGCCTCGGTTAACACGCCCATATTTAAGCTATGTGCGATTTGACTAAGTTGAATATATTCTTCATCGGAGACAACCGACAACATCAGCAAAATCGCATCGGCTTGATAATAGCGTGCGAGATAAATTTGGTATTCGTCAATGATAAAGTCTTTACAGATGACTGGCTGAGTCAACTTTTCACGCACCACAGGTAAATAGTTAAAGTCGCCTTGAAAGTATTTTTCATCCGTTAAAACGGACACTGCTGCTGCATAATCTTTATACACATTAGCAATGCTTGCCGGATCAAAATCAGAACGAATCAATCCTTTTGAGGGCGAGGCTTTTTTGCATTCTAAAATAAATACGGTATGTGCCTGACTAAGCGCATGATAGAAATCACGATCACTTGGGGTGATATCTTGCCTAAACGTATCGAGCGGTCGTTTCTTTTGTTGCTCGGTTAACCAAATTTGTTTATCGTCAATAATCTTTTTAAGAACAGTTGCCATTTCAACATTTTGGGTTAATGCTGCAATTACCATATTATTCTCCCCTCATTATCGTGTGGCCAATTGTTGTAAAAGTTGATACGGTTTACCACTTCTCATCATATCAATCGCTTTTTTCGCATTGTGTTTTAAATCAGACTGACCGAAAAGAGACATTAGCATCGCAACATTTACCGCAATCGCAGCTTCATGCGCTGGTTTTCCTTCACCTTTTAAAATGGCGGTTAATAAATCGCGATTCACCTCAGGGGTTCCGCCTTCAATATCTTTTAGTGTAAAGGTTGGTAGGCCAAAATCGTCGGGAGTGACTGAAAAATAACGAATCTCCCCCTCTTTGACTTCAGCAACGTGGGTTTCACCGTGAATCGCCACTTCATCAAGTCCAGAGCCATGTACAATATAAGCATGGGCATAATTTAACATGTTTAATGTTTCTGCCATCGGCTTAATTAAATCACGGTGATACACGCCAAGCAAAATCTGTTTCGGTCTAGATGGATTAATTAACGGCCCAAGTACATTAAAAATCGTTCGTGTTTTAAGTTGTTGACGAACTGGCGCGGCATGCCTAAAACCACTGTGATACTGCTGAGCAAATAAAAAGCAGACCCCCAGTTCATCGAGCGCTTTACGTGAACTATCCGCCGACATATTCAATTTAATCCCTAATGCCGAAAGCACATCAGATGATCCCGATTTACTCAAAACACCGCGATTGCCGTGTTTAGCCACCTTATAGCCAAGCGACGCTGCAACAAAAGCACTTGCTGTTGAAATATTGATACTGTTGACTCCATCGCCACCGGTTCCAACAATATCAGTAAAATCATAGCTTGGTGAGTTGAAGCTATCGGCATTTTCTAGAAAAGCTGACGCGGCACCGGCTATCTCTTGAGGCTTTTCGCCTCTCACTTTCATGCTAATAATCGCTGCGGCTAAAATAGTCGGATCGATTTTTCCTTGAATTACGGAATTAAAAAACTGTTTGCTTTCATCTTGGCTTAAGGTTTGTCCTTGATACAGTTTGTCTAAAATCGGTTTGACGTTATATTCGTGATTATTGACGCTCACCGCTTGTGAACGTTTCTCAGATTGGGCGTTTTTATTCAGTGCCCAATCAATAGTTTGTTCTAAAAGTTTAACACCTTGAATGGTTAAAATCGATTCAGGGTGAAATTGAAAACCACATACGCGATCCTCATCATGACGAACTGCCATCACAATCGTATTAAACATGGCATTAACCGTTAATGCTTTCGGGATATTTTCCCCTTTTAAGGAGTGATAACGGGCAACGGGAAGCGGACTCGGTAGCGCGTGAAACATCTCTTGCCCATCGTGCTCAATCAATGAGGCTTTACCGTGCAAAATATCCCCGGCAGGAACAATTGTGCCGCCATAAGATTCAACGATCGCTTGGTGACCTAAACAAATCCCGATGATAGGCAGTTTTCCTTTTAAGCGCGTCAACAGTTCAGGCATACAGCCGGCTTGACTCGGTGCCCCAGGTCCAGGTGACAAAAATAAGATAGGATCTTGCATTTGTGAAAGTTTTTCAATAATCACATCTGCCGGAATCGTATTACGATAGATGGTGACATGATGTTTATTATTGCGTAATTGATCAACCAAGTTATAGGTAAACGAATCAATATTATCAAGAAATAGAATATTTGCCATTAAAATACACCCTCTACATTATGTGCGGCCATAATGGCACGAACAACAGCTCTTGCTTTATTACGCGTCTCATCCGATTCAGATTGTGGATTGGAGTCTAGCACCACGCCACCGCCAGCTTGTACGGTTGCTAACCCATCTTGAACATAAGCTGAGCGGATAACAATGCACGTATCAAGATCACCACTCGCTGTCAAATACCCCATTGCCCCCCCATAACTGCCGCGCTTCACTTTTTCTGCGTCAGCAATTAGCTGCATCGCCCTCACTTTTGGTGCACCAGTTAATGTGCCCATATTCATGGTTGCTTGGTATGCATGCAACGCATCTAAATCATCTCTTAATTGTCCGACAACTCTCGTTACCAAATGCATAACAAATGAATAGCGATCGACTTTTAACAGCTCTTTGGTATAACGTGTCCCTGGTTGACATATTCGAGCTAAATCATTACGTGCAAGATCGACTAACATCAGGTGCTCAGCTAGCTCTTTTTTATCTGTTCGCATATCAAGTTCAAGGCGACTGTCTAAATCATGATCGACCTCACCACTTGCAAATAATCCTCTTGGCCTAGTGCCTGCTATCGGGTAAATTTCCACTTGGTTGGTCTGTTTACTGTATTTAAGTGCACTTTCAGGCGATGCACCAAACACGGTAAAATCCTTATCTTGCATATAAAACATGTAAGGGCTTGGGTTGTTGGTCTTGAGAACCTGATAGGCCGATAAAGGCTCCGGGCAAGGTAACTGAAAACGCCGAGATGGCACAACTTGAAATATTTCACCTTGCTCTATTGCATCTTGCATTTTTTTTACAATCGTATTGAAATCATTGTCACTTTTATTACAAGTGATCTCAATCGCTTGCAATGTTTGTCGATTAATCGGTTTAATGGGTTGATTGAGCATGGATTGTAAGCTATCAAGTCGCTGCGACAAGCGGGCGATTTCGTGTTGATTTGAGGTAAACGCGGTGGCTTTCAATGTTGAAATTTTATCTTTATGATTAATTTCTAGCAGGGTTTCGGCTAAATAAAAGCAGTAATCATGACAACGCTGATTCGAAGGTAATTGAGGCAAATCTTCAAATCCAGCAACTAAATCATAACCAAATAATCCACCTAAAAATAGCGCGTCATGGCTAGCATTTTCCGGAACATCAACAGCGCGAAGAATCGAACGTAATGCATCAAACACAGATAAGGATTTTAAGCGAGAATCTTCATCTTGCACATGATCAATCGGCGGAAAATGCAAAACCAGTTTATTATCATCAATGCGCTCTTTATTGACTTGCTCCGGGAGTACATCACATAAAATAGGCAATAGCGCTTGCCCGTTTTGGCTTAATGCTTCGATAGTCACATCGGAATGCAGCGCACTTATGCGTAAAGCACTATCAACAATCATCACGCTCTTAATACCTTGCTTATTATCAATCTCGGCAGATTCAAGCAACAGCGTAGCTGGGCGATTATGGCACAATTGATTAAAAATACGGGTCGGATCTTGATGATAACCCATATTTTTTGTTATCTGCATTAACACTGGTTTATTCATTGTTGACTCTCTATTTTGATATATTGTTCAATATGATTATTTGCGATGACTTTTTGCGCTTTATAAATTATGAATCCTAAATACGAAAAAACCCGCATTACGCGGGTTTTGTGAAAATAGACGATACACAATCACATTACCCGCAAAAGGTAATATGCCACCAACCGTTAACACGTACTTTTAACAGGGTACTGGATGTAAACAATGTGTCAGTGCTGTATTTCTTCATCAAAACTTACCAAAAAACAAACGATAGCTCATTGTACTAGTTTAATAGTTTTTTTCAACTGTTTTATTAACCCTGGTACTTAATAATTGGATAATGATAATTAACTGAGTTTTTGTTATGCCAAAATCATCTACTATCATTTTTTGATTCCACACGATAAACGATAAATAACCGACCACCTCTATTTTGCTAGCAGCTATAATCGATAATGAGTTATTTTTATAGATTTTGGGAAATGTAAAATTAATTTGTAAAAGCTAATATAAAAGTGAGCTTACTCACACAACTTTACCGTTTTAAATTGCTTTTAAAAAAATGTAAATATACTTACAAATCTTAAAATAAGCATTAAATACACACAATCCAAATTATTTTACCAATAGACTATATTATAAAAAATGCTATACTAACAATTCATCGCTTTTTAAAACAAACCAAAAGGAATAAAATTTAAATAGGTTTTTTTAAAAAATAAAACAAATACATTGTAAACATATTGTTCGGAGATAATATAGGATGCACAGAAACTATAAAAAAATTATTAAACTAAAAAAATGGTTAGTCTTTTTTTTGGTCGTGATTTTAAATGCGATAAATTTTTCTCTTGCTCATGCAAACTCGCTAGTTGCAATTACAATTAATACTGTGAAAGGAACTGAGCCCTACTTATTATTTCCTGATGAAAAAACTAAAATTAATAATTCAGACCAACTGAAGGGCTTTCTGATGTGGGATGGAACATATAACTCCTCTGGAAGTAAAAACATGGTTCAAGTAGATGCAACCATGTCAAACAATTTGTTCAAAATACCAAATGGTATGACTTATAATGACATTATTACCCTTATCCCCCCTGATGGATCTTTACATGATCTAACCGGCACTAAAGTGGGTAATGATGACGGTGATGCAGCGAATCCTCAAAACACTAATGTAACTGGCCAAATGAGTGCAACTTGGTTCAAAAATGGTGTACAAGTTGCAGCGAATGAGTTAAATCAGACCTTATCTGCCTGTGGTGGACCTTACACGCTTAAAGTTGACGTTCCAACTGAAGTTACAGCAAATACCACATATGGTGACCCAAATAGCAAACTCTACGGTAAACACGCTGCTATAACATACGCGTTTTTGGAAAGCAATTTAACCCCTTGTTATTTAAAACCACAAAGTATGACTACTTACACAGGCACGGAAGGACAAACAATTAAATTTGCTAATGGTTATAATTCAAAAACATGGGAACCTGATAAAGGTTTTAAGGCGAATTCACCTTTCCCAGAGACAGGCTTTTATAAGGCCCAGTTTGACTTGATTTTGCCTGGTAGTGACCAAAGTGTGTATCGTTGTACATCAACTGATAATGGCGGAAAAATAACACTGTCAGGAGCAGCAAGCACGACATTGGGTCAAAACTGCAGCATAACTTATAACGTACAGAGAAAATCAGAATTCATTGCTGGAGGTAAAACACCTACCATCGACTTAGAATATAATATTAATGGTAATTGGGAAAAAGTGGGATCTTATACAATCCCAACACCCAAAAAATGGGCTATTTCAACTGGTTTAATGAAATTTGCTGACTCAGCTTATCTATCTAATTCCAAAACTTTCCCTGTTTTAGATGCATGCAGACTTGTAGTGGATGGTTCTAATTCACCGGCAACCACATTAGAACAAGTCCAAGACATGAGTGAAGCCGGTAAAGCATGGAAACAAAAATATCTATATAAACGAAATGAACTTACCAATAGTCCATTGACTAAATACGACGAGTTGAGTCAAGCACCTGTTCCTGTGACTTATTTCTCTCGGGATGCGGATGGCACATTTATGGGCGAATGGGGCACATTACCTGATTATACAGGCTCTAATTGGGATGCAACGGCCTATATGTGGCAGATAGAATTCTGGTCAACATATTGGGTATTTGTCGTTGGTAAACACGGTGGAATTAGTTATAGCTCGCTAGAACTATTACGTTCAACACCATGCAGAGGTGATTGAAAATAAGTTACTTCTGTAATCTTTAATTAAAATCCTATACTTGATATAAAAGTATAGGGTTATTATTCTATAATAAATAAACAATTTATTTATCAGCAAACCTGATATTGGACAGTTTGTAATGTCAACCATTTTAACACGTTTGCTTAAGGAAAAAACGCTGCCAAACCCTTTATAAACGGGTGAAGAGCTTCCAAACTTTACAGCAACGTCCCTATCCACAAAAAGCCGCGTTTTTAAACAAAAATGCAGTTTTATTTATAAATATTTATCTAGAAATACAATATAATAAAGTAAACAATTTGTCTTTTGGTAATCGCGAATTAGTTTCCTCATTTAAGTTTTTTCGTTTTAGCATAATACTTTGTGCTAAAACGTTTTGCTGACATATCAATCATATCAAGATTATAATTTTTTGAACTCAATAACGAATAAGATCATCGTGTATATCGTTATCTTGTTTTATATTACGAAAAAAATAATTGACACGACGAACATCATTTGATACAAATAACAACAGTTTGATTGATTTTATCTATTACATAATTACGTTGAGAATTTTATGTTTAATTATTTTTTCACTCTTAAAAGCCTCCTCCTCCTCGCATCTTATTGCGCGGATAGCTTGTGTGTGGAGTGAAAATAGACATTAAACAACTCAACGAATTAACAAGAACCCGCGCTAAAGTGCGGGTTTTTTGTTTTTACAACATCAAATACCAAAATAGCGCCAAACCAAAAGGAAGAAAACATGAACAACCAAGTCATTATTTTTGACACTACATTACGCGATGGCGAACAAGCATTACAAGCAAGTTTGAGTGTCAAAGAGAAATTACAAATTGCCTTAGCGCTTGAACGTATGCGTGTCGATGTCATGGAAGTTGGCTTTCCTGTCTCATCACCTGGCGATTTTGAATCAGTGCAAACGATTGCCAAAACCATTAAAAATAGCCGTGTGTGTGGGCTTGCTCGCTGCGTTGATAAAGATATTGACGTGGCAGCTGAAGCCTTAAAAGTGGCTGAGCAATTTCGTATTCATACCTTTATGGCAACATCGACATTACACGTTCAAGATAAATTACGAATGACATTTGATGATGTGGTTGAACGTGCAGTGCACAGCGTTAAACGTGCGCGTAACTATACCGATGATGTTGAATTTTCTTGTGAAGATGCAGGCCGCACACCCATTGATAATTTATGCCGCATTGTTGAAGCCGCAATTAAAGCCGGGGCAACAACCATCAATATTCCCGATACGGTTGGTTATACGGTTCCTTATGAATTTGGTGGGATTATTAAAACCTTGTTTGAGCGTGTAACGAATATTGATAAAGCAATTATTTCTGTACACTGCCATGATGATTTAGGGATGTCGGTTGCCAATTCAATCAGTGCCATTTCCCAAGGAGCAAGACAAGTCGAGGGGGCGATGAATGGTTTAGGTGAGCGCGCCGGTAATACCGCTTTAGAAGAAGTTATCATGGCCATCAAAGTCCGTCAAAAATACTTAAATGTTCACACCAATATCAATCACCATGAAATATATCGTACCAGCCAAGTGGTTAGCCAAATTACCAATACGCCAATTCCAGCCAATAAAGCTATCATCGGCAGTAACGCTTTTGCACACTCATCGGGCATTCACCAAGACGGCGTATTAAAAAATCGTGAAACGTATGAAATTATGACGCCAGAATCGATTGGCTTAAATCAAATTCAATTGAACTTAACGTCTCGTTCTGGGCGCGCTGCTGTCAAACACCGCTTACAAGAACTTGGCTACCAAGATAATGATTATAACTTAGATACGATATACGAGGCATTTTTATCTTTAGCAGATAAAAAAGGACAAGTATTTGATTACGATTTGGAAGCATTAATTTTTATTGACCAATTAAAAGATGAGCAAGAACATTATGTTTTGGATTATTTCAATATTCAATCAGGTTCAACCGTTGTCTCAACAGCATCAGTCAGTTTAATTATCGGTGATAATAAATTTTTTGACGCAGCAACCGGTAATGGACCCGTTGATGCAGTTTATCAAGCGATCAACCGCATTACCGGCGAGCTAATTTCAATCGTCAAATACCAACTTGCCTCAAAAGGGCATGGAGAAAATGCTTTAGGACAAGTGGATATTGTTGCTGAATACAAAGGTCGAAAATTCCACGGTGTCGGACTTGCAACAGATATTGTTCATTCATCAGCACTTGCATTAATCAATGTATTAAATAATGTTTACCGAGCGAATCAAGTTCAAGAACAAAAACAAAAATTGCACCAAGATTAAGGTTTGAATAAGACAAAATAACTTATTTCGCAAGGTAGCATCAGCGAAATATAACAATTAAAAAACGAAAAATTATTAAGGAATGATCATGTCACAAACTTACCATATTGCCGTGTTACCGGGTGACGGTATAGGTCCAGAAGTAATGAAACAAGCGTATAAAGTTCTTGATGTCGTACGCCAAAAATATCAGCTATCTATCACCACTAGCGAATATGATGTCGGTGGTGCTGCCATTGATATCCATGGTTGCCCACTTCCAAAAGACACCTTGCAAGGCTGTGAAAAGGCTGATGCCATTTTATTTGGTTCGGTTGGCGGTCCTAAATGGACTAATTTGCCGCCAGATCAGCAACCAGAACGCGGTGCATTATTACCGCTTCGTAAACATTTCAAATTATTCGCAAATATGCGTCCTGCCCGCTTGTATCAAGGTTTAGAGGAACTTTGCCCATTAAGATCAGACATCGCAGCGCGGGGATTTGATATTTTATGTATGCGAGAGTTAACTGGTGGAATCTACTTCGGTTTACCGAAAGGACGGGAAGGCAATGGTGCCCAAGAACGGGCTTTTGACACCGAAGTTTATCACCGCTTTGAAATTGAGCGAATTGCCAAAATGGGCTTTGAAGCCGCGCGTTTACGCCGTAAGAAAGTGACCTCGGTTGATAAAGCCAATGTATTGCAAACCTCTATTTTATGGCGAGAAGTGGTAAGTGAAGTCGCTAAAGATTACCCTGATGTGGCGCTTGAACATATGTATATTGACAATGCCACTATGCAATTAGTTAAAGATCCTTCGCAGTTTGATGTCATCTTATGTTCTAATTTATTTGGTGATATTTTATCAGATGAATGTGCCATGATAACCGGTTCAATGGGGATGTTACCTTCCGCCAGTTTAAACGAACAAGGATTTGGTTTATATGAACCCGCGGGGGGAAGTGCGCCGGACATCGCGGGGAAAAACATTGCTAATCCAGCGGCACAAATTTTATCACTTGCCTTATTAATTCGTTATAGCTTAAAGCGGGATGATATCGCTGTTGCCATTGAAAAAGCCGTCAATAAAGCATTAGAACAAGGCTGCCGCACAAGCGATCTGGCACAAAATGGGCACGCGGTTTCAACCGATGAAATGGGCGATACGATTTGTCAATTAATTTAATTGTATCAAAAGCGAGAGATAGAACTAATTTAAAAAATAATAAGGAATCTGCAATGTCAAAAACACTGTATCAAAAATTGTATGATGCACATGTCGTTTATGAAGCACCGAATGAAACGCCTATTTTGTACATCGATAGACATTTAGTCCACGAAGTTACCTCACCACAAGCCTTTGATGGTTTACGAGCGATGGGGCGCAAAGTGCGTCAGCCAAATAAAACATTTGCAACGATGGATCACAATACGTCAACTAAAAGTAACGAGTTAAGTGCTTGCAGTGAAATGGCGCGTATTCAATTAACGGAATTACAAAAAAACACGCAAGAATTTGGTATCCAACTTTATGATATCAACAGCCCATTGCGCGGTATTGTTCATGTAATTGGGCCAGAACAAGGGATGACGTTGCCTGGGCAAACGATTGTTTGTGGTGACTCTCATACCGCAACGCATGGCGCATTTGGCGCCCTTGCCTTCGGAATTGGGACCTCAGAAGTTGAACATGTTTTAGCAACGCAAACATTAAAACAAGCACGCGCTAAAACCATGAAAGTTGAAGTGATCGGTAAAGTGGCCGCCGGCATCACAGCTAAAGATATAATTCTTGCTATAATTGGTAAAACAACCAGTTCAGGCGGCACCGGTTATGTCATTGAATTTTGCGGACAAGCGATTTCGGATTTGTCAATGGAAGGACGGATGACGTTATGTAACATGGCGATCGAATTAGGGGCTAAAGCCGGGATTGTCGCGCCAGATGAAACCACATTCAACTATCTAAAAGGACGAGCTTACGCGCCTAAAGGCGATGAGTTCGATCGTGCGGTAACATACTGGAAAACCTTAAAAACTGATGATGGCGCTAAATTCGATAAAATCATCACATTAGAAGCCAAAGATATTGCACCACAAGTCACTTGGGGAACCAATCCGGGACAAGTGACTTCGATCGATAGTCAGGTTCCTAATCCAAATGATTTTTCTGATCCTATCGAAAAAAATTCGGCTGAGCGGGCACTTAATTATATGGGATTATCAGCCGGAACCAAAATGACCGATATAAAAATCAACAAAGTCTTTATTGGTTCTTGTACCAATTCACGTATCGAGGATTTACGTGCTGCAGCTGAAATTGCCAAAAATCGTAAAGTTGCCGATGGTGTTCAAGCTCTTGTTGTACCCGGTTCTGGCCCGGTGAAAGCTCAGGCCGAAGCGGAGGGATTAGACAAAATCTTTATTGAAGCAGGATTTGAATGGCGCCTACCGGGCTGCTCAATGTGCCTTGCTATGAATGATGATAAATTAGCACCGGGTGATCGCTGCGCATCAACCAGTAACCGTAACTTTGAAGGTCGACAAGGTCGCGATGCACGCACGCACTTAGTCAGCCCTGCAATGGCGGCAGCGGCTGCTATCACCGGTCACTTTACCGATATTCGTCACCCATTTTAAAGGAGCAATTAATTATGGCTAAATTTGTTAAACATACCGGGTTAGTTGTGCCGTTAGATGCTGCCAATGTCGACACTGATGCAATTATTCCAAAGCAATTTTTACAAAAAGTAACGCGCACAGGATTTGGTCAACATGCCTTTCATGAATGGCGATTTTTAGATGATGCGGGTCAACAGCCTAATCCGGATTTTGTGCTAAATAAACCACGTTATAAGGGCGCAAGTATTTTAGTAACACGTGAAAACTTTGGCTGTGGATCTTCGCGCGAGCATGCACCTTGGGCGCTTGCCGATTATGGTTTTAAAGCCATCATAGGTTCAAGTTTCGCTGATATTTTTTATAATAACTCATTTAACAATCAATTATTATTGGTGAATTTATCTGAAGAAGATATTGATCAACTATTCAAAATTATTGAGGCGAATGAAGGGATTGAATTTACCGTCGATCTTGAAAATGAGTGTGTCATTGCTGGGGATAAAACCTATTCATTTAGCATCGATCCATTTAAGCGCCATTGTTTATTAAATGGATTAGACAATATTGGGCTGACCCTACAACACGAAGATGCGATCAGCGCTTACGAACAAAAAATTCCTGCATTTTTGAACTAAACAAACAGAAAAATCTTAACAACATTGCCGGCCACTGTGTCGGTAATGGTTTTCCGATTCAACTCATTGAACGGTGCAAGTCCAGTCACTCTACGTGGTAATCTATATTTTCTTACGTTGACTTGATGGCGGAATTGACATCGATTCGCGGTATTTTGCAATCGTGCGACGGGCAATGATAATCCCTTGCTGTTCAAGCATTGAGGCAATTTTGCTATCGCTCAGCGGTTTTTGACTGTTTTCTGCTGATACAAACTTTTTGATCAATGCACGAATTGCCGTTGATGAGGCTTCGCCACCAGAATCGGTGTTAACATGACTTGAGAAAAAGAATTTTAGTTCGAATAATCCTCGAGGACAATGTAGGTATTTTTGCGTGGTTACCCTCGAAATGGTTGACTCATGCATATCAATCGCTTTAGCAACATCTGATAAAATCATCGGCTTCATATACTCTTCGCCATATTCAAAAAAGTGTTGCTGATGTTCAATGATAAATTGGCTCACTTTCAATAAGGTATCATTACGATTTTCAATACTCTTAATAAGCCAATTGGCATCTTGCAAACAATTTCGAATATATTGACCATCGCTCTCATTAGCCGATTTTTCCATGGCGGCATAGTGCTGATTGATTTTTAAGTTAGGTGTCGTCTCACCATTTAAAATAACTTGCCAAACTGACCCGATTTTTTTGACTAATACATCGGGAATCACATAATCGGGTGGCGTGGTATTGACGGATTCACCGGGATAAGGTTGGAGTTGTTGAATAAAGTGAATCGCGACTTTCAGATCATTGTCACTAATTAGTAATGCTTTTTTTAAGGTTCTAAAGTCTCGCGCTGCCAAAAGATCAAGATGGTGCTCTATGATTGCTTTAGCGGCATAAGGTGCCTGTAAATGTCGCATTTGAATCAACAAACATTCTTGTAGGGATCTCGCACCAACACCTATTGGATCAAAATGCCAGATCCGCTTTAAAACAGCCTCTACTTCATCAAGCTCAAGGTGATCATTGCCTTGTTCTTCTAATATTTCTTCAGTTGAAACAGTCAAATAGCCTCGTTCATCAATTGCTTGAATAATTGAGATTCCAATTGCGCGATCGACATCAGTAAAGGGGGTGAGATCAAGTTGCCATTTCAAATAATCATAGAGTGTTTCATGAGTCTCGCCTTGGTAAATCGGTAATTCATCATAGCGATAATCGGAGTAAGTGCCTGACGGTGTGCCTGCGCTGTAAATATCATCGAGGGATGCATCAAGGGGGATATCATCGGAAATGTCACGATTATCCATCAACTCTCTGGTATCGATAATTTCGTTCGATACATCCTCATCTACCATGATTTCTGTATAGTTTTCATCAATTTCAAGTAGCGGATTGTTTTCAAGCGCAGTTTGTATCTCTTGCTTTAATTCTAACGTTGACAACTGTAATAATCGAATAGCAAGCTGCAATTGTGGTGTCATTGCCAGTTGCTGAGAAAGTTTCAGTTGTAAACTTGGTTTCATCATAGTCTAAATTCGTTTCCTAAATAAACCCGTTTTACATGTTCGTTATTTAAGATGTTTGTTGGACTTCCTTCAGCGATTAGATGACCTTTGCTAACAATGTACGCCCGTTCACACACATCAAGTGTTTCACGTACGTTATGGTCAGTGATTAACACGCCAAGTCCACGGTCACGCAAATGTTTGATGATATTTTTGATATCAATAACCGAAATTGGATCAACACCAGCAAATGGCTCATCGAGCAAAATGAATTTAGGGTTAGCCGCTAGCGCTCTAGCAATTTCTACCCGGCGACGTTCTCCCCCTGATAATGATTGACCTATACTGTCTTGAATATGGGTAATATGGAATTCTTCAAGCAGCTCTTGCGCCCTAACTTTTTTCTCAGCGGCATCAATATCTTTGCGTGTTTCTAAAATTGCCATGATATTGTCGATAACCGATAATTTCCGAAAAATAGAGGCTTCTTGCGGTAAATAGCCAATTCCTTTTTTAGCGCGTTCATGAAGCGGCAATAGGCTTATATCTTCATCATCCAGATAAATTTTACCTGCATTTAATGTCACAATGCCAACAACCATGTAAAACGTAGTTGTTTTTCCTGCGCCATTAGGTCCTAATAACCCAACTATTTCGCCAGAATTTACAGTCAAACTTACATCTTCAACAACTTTACGTTTTTTATAAATCTTGGCTAAATTAGCCGCTTTAAGTATTGCCATATTACTTATTTATCCCTTTTACTTGACTCGGCACGATAGTGGTTTTTACTCGGCCATTTTTACCCGGTAATGCAACAATTTGCTGCTTATCAACATCGTAAGTAATGAGTTCGCTACTAATATGATTATCTTGTTGGAATAGTTGTGCATTGCCTTTTAAAATGACATTGTTCTTTTTTACATTGTAAATTAGTTCATTTGAATGACCTGTAATTTTTTTATTATTTTCCTGCATAATTTGTTCAAATCGAACCGGTTTACCGTAGGCAGTAATAATTTGTTTTGTGGTATCTTGCATATCGGTAATCATCACTTTATCGGCTTTAATTGTCAAACCATCTTGCACAATAATAACATTACCACTGAATGTGATCGTATTTTTTTCGATATCAATTTGTTGGTTGTCGGCATCAATGGTGATAGGTTTATTATCAATTATGGCTGTCGGTGCTTTCGGTTTAACCGGTTCTTGATTGATCTCTAGCGCAGCACTGGTAAAAGGTAGAAACACCAAAATAAATAGTGAAATAAGGATCTGTCTTTGCGATCTCATATATTAATTAGCCTCTGTATTATATAAAGTTTTTACGTTTTCAAGTATTTTTGCTGTTTTTTCTTTTAAATTACCCGCAAGACCGGTACCGGTTGAAGAAAATCCGACACCTTTAATCGTAATGGGATCATCAGACGTCACAAGCTGCGTAGTTAAATCAACCACTGCATTATCTGTTTTTACCTGCTTTATTTGCGCATCTGGCGTCAAGTTATTCAATTCAACATCATGATTAAGGTATAACAGTTTATCATCTGTCAAGGTGGCTTGTTTTGCCGCAATATGCCATGTTGCTTTATGTTCTTGATCAAAAAGGGTTAAATGCGGCGAAGTAAATTCGGTACTGTTGGAACTATCAAAATGTTTTACATTGTCAGAGGTAATTTTATAAATAATCTCACCAGATAAATCATAAATATCCGTTGTCATGTTATCACTTTGATAAATGGGCTGACCAGATAAATCCATACTTGAATCAACAGCATGACTCTCTTCATCTGCGTGATAAAGATAAAAGACACCCAGTAGGATGACAATAAGCAAAAAACAAATTAAATTTTTTTTATTCATAAAATAAATTAATAATGATGTGATAATTGTTATTGAGAGCGATAATAGTTTACGGTATTTTTTTGTAAATTAATATCTGACATTAAAAGATGTTAATATTTCTTGATAAGGCGATTCGCTAATTACAAAATTGGACACCTGTGCGAACATTATCTGTCCTTGTTCAAGCCAGTGTATCAATTGAGCAAGCTGCAAATCATCGCCTTGCGCAACAATATCAACATCGCCATTATCTAAATTTTTAATATAGCCCAAGAGCCCAATTTTTAACGCTTTTCGATACACATTATAGCGAAATCCAACACCTTGCACATGCCCACTTACACGGATTCTCACTTGCTTCATTGCGTTTGCATCTTAAATCGGTGACTAAAACAACTATTATATAGATAATTAAAAATAAATTATAGAAAAAGATGCGCAAACTATGCATCAAATAAAGGGGATTTTTTCTCAAAAAAACAAAACAGCAACAATTGGTAAATAATCTAAGGCATATTTACAATAACAGTCTTCTTTTTAGCTGTAATATCTGCTATCTTTCTATTTCGTTTTTTACTGTACTTATGATTTTTATTTACGTTACTAACAAGGATAAGTATGTCATCAATTCATGGTCATGAAGTCTTATCGATGATGGAAGGTAATTGGTATTGTGATGAATCGTTATTAACTGCGATTTATCAAAAATTTGGTCAACATAGGCACTTTCATACTTGCTCTCAATCAGAAATGACAGCTGAACAATTGATTGCATTTTTGAAGTCTAAACGTAAGTTCATCATGGCGCCAAGTGGTGAATTTACAGTAAATAGCCAAAAAGTATGTCATCACAATTAACGGTACTATATCAGTAAATAAACATAATGCGTTTTTTTGAAAATTTAATTTGAACGCCTAGTGTATTTACAAAAATATGAGTATATAATTTCGCGCTAATGCTGCTTGAGTTCTTCTCGAATTGCAACTTAAGAACATGTTTGTGGAACTTTAACTATATGAAAATAAGCAATACCTTTACATTCGTTTTTTTGTCCATTTTTGTCGCAGGTTGCGCCAACAAAGCGGTTAATCAAAAAACTGAAATTAACAAAATTGAAACCGATAAATTGACAGCATTAAAACAAAGTTCCGAGGATAACAATCCCTTTGTTATTAATGCCAGAAAACAGTTACAACGATTTGTCGGTGATAAGAATTTTGATAATTACATTACCAAAAATGGCATCTTGCAATGTGGAGACAACAGCAAGCAATCAGAATGTGTCTTGAATTTTTATTTAACCGAATATTATAAACTTAAATCTGACATGCAAGTTAAAAAAGCTGTCGCAGATACGCAGATTAATCTCAGTAAGCTTGACAGTAATGAGAAAAATATTGCGCAATATTGCCAACTTTCTGCTGACTTCATCAACGCACTTTACACAAAGTCTCAAGTACAATCTATGGCAAGTTATGAGCAAACCTTTAAATTGGATGAGCAAGCGTTGTCATCTTTAAAAATGAAAATTGCACAAGACAACTATGCGCATTTTTTAATTAGCGAAAATCCAACAGTGGCACAAGAAATGAAAACTGAATATCTGCAAAAATGTTTAGTTGATCCCCAAAACACTATTATTAACTACTCCACTATTTTTAAATAATGCAATGCGAGTCACTTATGTATCATTTATTACCGTTTACTAATAAAAAGAAAAGCTATCGATTACTTTGTCTGTTATCTTTATCTTGTGCCAGTTTTTCTTCATGGGCGTTCTCGTTTGATGATGTTGTTAAACAAGCCGAAACAATGTCAAAACAAGAATACGTGCAACCTACGCGCAATATTCCAAATGAATTAGCTTCATTACAATTCGCTGATTATCAAAAAATTGCTTTTAATCATAATAAAGCGTATTGGGGTGATAGAAAAAGCCTGTTTAAACTTGAGTTTTATCATCAAGGTATGTATTTCGATACGGCTGTTAAAATCAATGAAATTGTTAACAATAAAGCCAACGAAATTAAATACGATCCGAGCTATTTTGATTTCAGTGCACTCAAATTAGATAAAATGCAAACGAATCAACTCGGGTTTGCCGGTTTTAAAATACATTATCCAATAAATTCAAAAAATAAAACCGATGATGAAATCTTCACTGCATTGGGTAGCAGCTATTTTAGAGTAGTTGGAAAAGGACAAATTTACGGTCTATCAGCAAGGGGACTTGCCATCGACACTGGTGAAATTTCCGGCGAGGAATTTCCACGTTTTAAAGAATTTTGGATAGAGCGGCCTGAGCCCAATCAACGCCATTTAGTGATGTATGCCTTGCTTGATTCACCTAAAGTTGCTGGCGCTTATAAATTTACGCTAGTACCAAGTGTTGATACGACTGTGACCGTTGAAGCAAAGATCTTTTTACGTGATTCAATTAAGAAATTGGGCATAGCGCCATTAACAAGCATGTTCTTATTTGGACCGAATCAACCGTCACCACTGCTCAATTATCGCCCGGCAATTCATGATTCTAATGGATTATCTATTTTGGCAAATAATGGTGAATGGATTTGGCGTCCGCTAAATAATCCAAAACGGCTTTCGTTCTCATCTTACTCGTTAACCAATCCAAAAGGGTTTGGATTAATTCAACGAGATAAAGGATTTAATGATTACCTCGATCTTGATGATCATTACGAAAAACGACCAAGTGCGTGGACCGAGATTTTAGGAAATTGGGATAAAGGTCGCGTTGAGCTTGTTGAAATTCCAACTGCTGACGAAACCAATGACAATATAGTGTCATTTTGGGTACCTGAAAAACAATATAAAGCGGGTGATAAACTTGATATCAAATATCGTTTGCACTATACGTTAAATGAACAAGCGCGTTATCCTGAAAATATTGCTAAAGTGTCGAGTACTCGGCTTTCATTAGGGGATATTAAGCAAGCGAACTTAATTCGAAAACTAGATGGTTCTAACGCTTATGTTATAGATTTTGCAGGTGCAAATTTATCTGAAAATGTACCAGTAAAGGTTATTTCAAGCATTAACAATGGCACAATTGTCAGCAATGAAAAGCAGTATAATCCGGTCACTAAAGGATGGCGTGTGATTATTCGCTTTAACGTTGAAGACAGTAAAAAGGCTTCTGATATTCGTGTACAATTAGCCTCAGAAAAAACAAACGAAATTGTAACTGAAACTTGGAGTGGGCAATATCCTGCACAATAATGCTGTAGTCATTATGCGAATTTAACATTATGAAAAAAGATTATTTCGTAGATTTACCGGCTGATGCGGATAAAACGCAGCAGCCTGTTACAACATCTACACAGCCAGGTTATCTGGCTTTTTTAAAATATCGTCTGAGCCAATTAGGTAAAATTACTGCGTTCAATGATGAAAGGCAGCAACAGCCAAGTTATCCCAAAATGGAGCGCGTATCGGTAAAACCTCAAAACTGGAGTGAGCCATATAAAGCCAAGAAAAAACTAAAATTCAACTTTATTGCGCTAATTCGGCGATGGATAATGTTAATTTTAATTGTGGCTCAAACCTTTATTGGCACCTCTTATCTTGCCACATTATTACCTTATCAAAGTTTTGAACAAATTGACTTTATGGAAGCTTGGAACATAAATCCGGAGCTTGCATTGATCAACATATTCCCTTATGTGATACAAGGTATCATTATTGCTCTGTTTGCTATCTTATTCTTTTGGATATCTATTGGATTTTGGACTAGTATAATGGGATTGCTTTTGGCCATTATGGGCAAAGATCGTTATACAATTCCAATCCCACAAGATCCGGGCGCTCACATTGATAACAAACGTCGTACCGCTTTAGTTATGCCGATTTGTAACGAAGATGTTGCTCGCGTGTTTGCAGGATTACAAGCCACCTACCAATCTCTGGTTGAAACAGGCAAAGCTGCGTGTTGTGACTTCTACGTTCTTAGTGATACAAACGATCCGGATCTGTATGTCAACGAGCTAAAAGCGTGGGCTGATTTTAATTCAAGTAAAGAAGACAATGGCTGTAATATTTTCTATCGCCACCGAAAACGTCGTGTGAAACGCAAAAGTGGAAATATTGACGATTTTTGTCGTCGATTTGGTAATCAGTATGAATACATGATGATACTTGATGCCGACAGTATTATGACGGGTCGCTGCATTTTAAGCATGATCGCAATGATGGAAATGACCCCTAACGCAGGCATTATACAGTCACCGCCTAAATCAGTCCGTATGACGACGCTGTATGGCCGTATTCAACAATTTGCTAACCAAGTCTATAGTGACATTTTTTGCTCAGGAACCCATTTTTGGCAGTTAAATGAAGCGCAGTACTGGGGACATAATGCCATGATTCGTTTAAAACCGTTCATTGAGCATTGTCTATTATCACCGCTTCCAAAACGCAAAGCACCAATTCACATTCTGTCTCATGACTTGGTTGAAGCAACCTTAATGCGCCGAGCCGGTTATGGCGTTTGGATTGCTTACAATATGCAAGGCAGTTATGAAGAATTGCCTGGCAATATGATTGAAGATCTTAAACGAGATAATCGTTGGTGTATGGGCAACTTAATCAATTTAAGGCTGATTTTTAAAAGTGGAATCACCCTAACCCACCGTATCATGTTTTTAACCAGTGGAATGGCTTATATTTCATCGCTACTTTGGTTAGTCTTTTTGATTTTCTCAACACTGTTATTATTAGTGTTTAATGTGTCTGAACCGCAGTACTTTTTGCGACCAAATCAATTTTATCCGGTCTGGCCAAGGTGGAATGAACATTTAGCGGTGCAATTATTATCGACCACATTATTATTACTATTTTCGCCAAAAGTATTTAGTTACTTAATCATTATTGCGCGAACAGGTGCAAAAGATGTCGGTGGCATTGCTAAATTGACCTTATCGATTTTAATTGAAATGATTTGGTCAATGGCGTTAGCCCCTATACGCATGATCTTTCACAGTAAATTTGTGATTAAAGCTTGGCTTGGCAGTAAAATACAATGGAAGTCACCATCACGCAGCGATGATGCATTAACGTGGGGGGAATCATTTTATTTCTGTTGGCCGTTATCCTTATTGGGTATTGTATGGCTATGCATTATTATCTGGTTAAATCCGCAGTTCACTTACTGGTATATCGCAATCTTAATTCCGTTAACGATTTCACCGTTAGTGGTTCGCGTCTCTGGCCTTGCCTCATTAGGCATGAAAGCTAAACACGCAGGGTTATTTTTAACACCAGAAGAAACCAATCCAGCAAAAGCAATTACATTAACTGATGAGTATTTGGTAAAAACAGAAGCCGCCACGTTTGAAAATGGTTTTGTTATGGCATTGATTGATCCAATCTACAATGCGCTGGCTTGTGCATTATCGACATCAAGACACCAGGTTAATGATAAAAATAATCAAATACGCTCAGAGATGATTCATAAATATACAAATACCGATCTTAATAAGATTAGCAAAGAACAACAGCTCGCTATTCTTGAAGATCCCGTTGTATTATCTGAACTCCATACTCATGTATGGCAGCAACAAGAAAAATACGACAATTTGTTCACTCTATGGCAAAATGAACGCCGACAATAAAAATGAGGGCACTTTATTGTGCCCTCACAACATAATTAAATTCAATTCTACGATTAAATAATCACAGGTATGACTATGACTTGGCAACCCTCCGCTCCAATGACCAATCTTTTAAAACGTGCAAAAATCATTGCTCAAGTGAGGCAATTCTTCACCGACCGCTGTATTTTAGAAGTGCAAACGCCAATACTCAGTCAATATGCTGTTACAGATGTTCATTTAAGCTCATTTATCACTCGCTTTTATAAGCCGGGTGAAAATGTTCAACTTAACGAACAAAATACCGAAGTTGGACAACAAAGATCATTAATTACCAGTCCCGAATACCATATGAAACGCTTGATTGCCGCTGGCAGTGGCCCAATTTATCAAATGGTCCCTTGCTTTCGAAATCATGAAGAAATCAGTCGTTATCATAATCCCGAATTCTTGATGCTTGAATGGTATCGTATCCAATTTGATATGATACAAATGATCAATGAGGTCGATGATTTACTTCAGTTTATTCTAGACTGTGAGCCGGCTGAGCGTCTTTCCTATCAAAATGCTTTTATACGTTATTTAAATCTCGACCCGCTAGAGGCAAGCCGTGATCAGCTAGTGAGTGCTATTCATCAACTCGATATCGGTTTAGATACCGATACGGTCGATAATGACACGTTATTACAATGTCTATTCACATTTGGTATTGAGCCCAAAATTGGTCAACAAAAACCGATTGTGATTTATCACTTTCCAGCATCTCAAGCTGCGCTTGCTGAAATCAGTACTGAAGATCATCGTGTTGCAAGACGTTTTGAGTTTTACTATAAAGGAGTAGAACTGGCCAATGGCTTTAAAGAATTAACCGATGCCAAGGAGCAACAATCGCGATTTGAAAAAGACAATCAAGAACGTGACAAACTGGGATTACCTAAACAAAATATGGATAGCGAACTGTTAGCCGCGCTGCAAGCTGGATTGCCAGAATGCGCGGGGGTTGCACTTGGCCTTGATAGATTGATTATGTTAGCACTGGATGCAAATTCGCTAAGCGATGTCATGGCATTTAGTTTTGAACGAGCGTAGAGATGATAGTATCAATGACCTTAACTCAGTGGTGCTGCATAGCGATGGCAATCGTCGCTATCATTTTGTTGATTGTACTTGTAAAAACGCAGCTCACCTTAAACACCCATAAACAACTTTTTGAATTTCAGCTTGTTCAAAAACAAGAGGAAAATCAATCATTACTGCACGAAATTACCGCTTTACAAACCGAGAATGTGCAATATAAACAGCTTAATCTTGAACAAAATATCAAAATCAGCGAATTGAAAACCCGACTTGAAGAGACATTATCATCAACAAGTGAAAGGCAGCGTTTACTTGAACAAAGTGAACATCGGCTGACAACTCAGTTTGAAAATCTGGCCAACCGAATTTTTGAACACAATAACGAAAAGCTAGAACAGCAAAACAAACAAAGCTTAGAACACTTGCTGTACCCGCTTAAAGAACAGCTTGAAGGGTTTAAAAAACAAGTTCAAGATAGTTTTGGTCAAGAAGCCAAAGAGCGCCATACCCTGACTTATGAAATTCGTAACTTACAACAGTTACACGAACAGATGAGTAAAGAAACGGCTAACTTAACCAATGCGTTGAAAGGCAATAACAAACTACAAGGTAATTGGGGAGAATTTATCCTCAGTCAAATTTTAGAAAACTCAGGACTGCGTAACGGGTATGAGTTTGACACTCAAGTCAGTTTGACCAATGACAATAACCAACGCTTACAACCCGATGTAATTGTTCATTTACCGCAAGGCAACGATGTCGTTATTGATTCTAAAGTGACTTTGGTTGCTTATGAACGCTATTTTAATAGTGATAATGAGATCGATCGTAAAAAAGCAATGTCAGAACACATCACAGCGGTACGAAATCATCTTAAACAACTGAGTCAAAAAGATTATCATAAACTCATTGGCATCAATTCCTTGGATTACATTTTAATGTTTATTCCTATCGAGCCGGCCTTTTTAAGTGCGATCGAACAAGAACCGTCTTTAATTGATGAAGCGTTGAAGCATAATATTATGTTAGTCAGCCCAACTACACTATTAGTTGCCTTAAGAACCATTAACAATCTGTGGCGTTTTGAATATCAAAATCAACACGCAGAATTGATAGCCGATAGGGCAAGTAAACTTTATGATAAAATTCGTGGGTTTGTTGAAGATATGGAAACACTCGGTACGAGTTTAGATAAAGCACAGCAAACTTATCAAAATTCAATGAATAAGCTCGCTAAAGGCCGCGGTAACATCATCGGTCATGTTGAGCGGTTTAGAGAGCTAGGCATTGAAGTCAAAAAACCAATAAGTGACGATCTTGCCATCTGTGCAATTAATGACTTTGGAAACGATGATTAAACGTTTTTGGCTTTACCAAACCACATCGATCTTAATACATTATCTTTCACCCAAAGATGATGATATAGCGCTGCTAAACCATGTAGCGCAATCAAAACAATTAATATGAAAGCGGCGCTAATATGGAGCTGATGCATAGCCGATTGCCACTCTTCAGGCAATGACATGCTTGGAATGGTAAACATACCGAAAAAATCAATATTACGACTGCTCATCAAATACCCTGATATCGGCATAATAATCAGTGCAATATAAATAAATCCTTGCACTGATTTTGATATAATTCTTTGTAATCTATGATTCGGACCTAATACATCCGGCAATCCTTGTCTAACAATGACAATAATACGAATTAAGGTTAAGATCAAAATAACCACGCCGATTGACTTGTGCAACATAAACAAAAGCCCTAAATCTGAGAACCATGACCGGCAAAAGGGCAACAATATCGCTAAGATAACAAATCCTGCGGTAAGCCAATGAATGATAATCTGTGACGTGCTATGACGAACGTAATGGTCCATAATATTCACCTACTTAATCGTGATTAAAAGACAGAGAGGATAACAAAACAAGTATAATGGATAGGATTATCCATTGTCATTCATTAAATACGTAATATCGATAATTTTTAAAATTTTTTCTAAAAAAGCAATAGTACTAGTCAAACTGTTAAAGATATTTTAGAATAAAAATTCTATTTAACTTCAAACAATTATAAGAGAATTTCATTATGCCAATATTTCAAATCGTGATAGGCGTTATCGTATTACTTGCACTAGTGACAGTTTTGAAAGCCATTACAATTGTCCCACAAGGCCACCAATATACCATTGAACGTTTTGGGAAATACACTCATACCCTTGAACCCGGTTTGAATATCATTATTCCCTTTATGGATGGTATTGGTCGCAAAATAAATATGATGGAGCAAGTGCTTGATATCCCGTCGCAAGAAATTATCTCAAAAGATAATGCCAATGTACAAATCGATGCGGTTTGCTTTATCCAAGTCCAAGATGCAGCTAGAGCGGCTTATCAAGTTAATCAACTTGAACGTGCTGTAATTAATTTAATGATGACCAATATCCGTACTGTTTTAGGCAGCATGGAACTTGATGAAATGCTGTCACAGCGTGATCACATTAATTCAAAACTGTTAAGTATTGTTGATGATGCAACCAGTCCTTGGGGCATTAAAATTACACGTATTGAAATTCGTGATGTGCGTCCACCAGCCGAATTGATTGCAGCAATGAACGCGCAAATGAAAGCAGAGCGTAATAAACGTGCTGAAATACTAGAAGCCGAAGGGGTTCGACAAGCTGCAATTTTACGTTCTGAAGGTGAAAAACAATCAGAAATCTTAAAAGCTGAAGGAGAAAGACAAGCCGCTTTTTTACAAGCCGAAGCTCGCGAACGTGCAGCCGAAGCAGAAGCAAAAGCAACTCAAATGGTTTCTGATGCAATCGCAGCCGGTAATATTAATGCAATCAACTACTTTGTTGCTCAAAAATACACTGATGCATTACAACAGCTCGGTTCAGCGCAAAATAGCAAAGTGATAATGATGCCACTTGACGCATCAAGCTTAATGGGAAGTATTGGCGGCATTGCTGAATTAATCAAAGAAACCAGCAAAAAATAGCGATTTACTTTTCTAAATGATCTTTTGTCTCCATCCTCAACTTGCAGCAGCTAAAAGTAGGATGGAGATAGTTTAGCTATCATCCGAATAATCACGTTGATTTAAGGTAATCATAAATGACTGATTTTTTATCTGCTCTCTATTCTTCGCCACATTGGGTATTTATTGCATTAGGTTGCCTGTTGCTGATTGCTGAATTGCTCGGTACAGGCGGCTACACGCTTTGGAGCGGTATTGCAGCAATTTTAGTTGGGATAATGTCTTGGACTATGGCTTTATCATGGCCTCTATTATGGATTTTATTTGCAATTTTCACGCTGATTTCGGCCTACTTGTGGTGGTTATGGCTCAAAAAAAATGGGAAAGATAAAGCTGAAAAAGGCCTATTAAACCAACCACAAAAAGAGTTAATCGGAATTGAAACCGTTGTAGTCAATCCAATAATTCACGGCATTGGCCGAGTAAAAATTAAAGATGGTTCATGGTCTGCAAGATGTGATGAAGATTTACCTGTCGGTACGCCTGTGCGCGTTGTTGACGTTAATGGTTTAGTCGTCTCTGTAATAAAACTCGCTTAATTTATCTAACATTCCGTTTAGACACTCACATTACATGAGTGTCTATTCAGTGTCTATCTACTGCGCAACTAGGGTAAATGTTTGTTTATCTTGGGTTGTTGAATCAAATCCCACAAACAGATTAAACTTACCAGGCTCTGCAACATATTGCATTTTATCATTCCAAAATTTCAACATGTCAGGTTTGATGATAAATTTAACCTCTGTTTTTTGATGGGGCTGTAAACGAACCGTTTCGAATCCAATCAACTGTTTTACAGGGCGGCTCACTGATGCGGTAATATCTTGTAAATAAAACTGCACGGTCTGCGATCCCGCTCTTTCACCCGTATTTTCAACCGTTGCCAAAACAGTGATGTCACTATCTTGCGTCATTTCTGTATTTGACAGACGAAAATCAACACTAAATGTGGTGTAACTCAGCCCATAACCAAATGGAAACAGAGGTTCATTTGGGCTATCAAAATAAGATGTGGTGTATTTGCCCATATTTTCGGTACCGTGCGGTCGTCCTGTGTTTAAATAACTATAATAAACCGGAATTTGCCCAACATTTAACGGGAATGACATCGGGAGTTTGCCTGACGGGTTATAATCACCAAATAACACATCAGCAATGGCATTACCACCTTCAGTGCCTAAAAACCAAGTTTCAAGCATCGCATCAGCTTGCTTGTACTCTTGTGGTAAGGTGAGTGGACGACCATTCATCAAGGCAATAACCAACGGTTTGCCGGTTGCTTTCAATGCAGCAAGCAATCTTTTTTGACTGGCTTGAAGTGAAAGATCGGTGCGACTTGATGATTCATGTGCCATACCTTCTGCTTCACCAACAAACGCCACAATAACGTCGGCATTTTTGGCGTTTTCAACGGCCTGAGCAATCATTTCATCCGGAGATCTTTCATCAAATTTAGTCGTGACTTCATAAAGATTTAAAAATTTATATAGATCCAAATCATCGGAGAGATTAGCACCAAAAGCATAAGATATCTGTTTAGGATCGCCAGCTGCATGTTTAATCCCTTGCAGTGGGGTAACCGCATGACTTGCTCGCCCTGCGCCAGACCAACTTCCGAGCACATCACGCTTCGAATCAGCAAGTGGCCCTACAACCGCTATTTTCTGATTTTTAGATAATGGTAAGACATGATTATCATTTTTGAGTAATACAATACTGCGACGTGCAACATCTCGGGCTTCTTTTCGATGTAGCCGATTATCAGCAAACATGGTTTCAATATCAAACTTAGGATCTAAATTACGGTACGGATCACTAAATAATCCCATCTCATATTTTAATTCAAGAACATGCCTTGCCGCATTATCAATTTCTTGTTCACTAATCACCCCTTCTGTCACAAGTTGAGGAAGAAATTCGAGGAAATATTCATCGTTCATACTCATATCTATGCCGGCTTTGATGGCAACTTTTACTGCATCTTTAGGATCGCTGGCAACACCATGATTGATAAGTTCTCTAATCGCGCCATGATCACTAATAACAACGCCATCAAAATGCCATTGATTACGTAAAACGTCCGTTAACAGCCAGTGGTTACCCGTTGCAGGAATGCCATTAACCGAAACAAGCGAAACCATGACAGCTCGGCTACCAGCATCAATTGCAGCCTTATAAGGCACAAGGTATTCTTGGAACATCTTGCGTTCACTCATATCAGCGGTGTTATATTCACGCCCACCTTCAACCGCTCCATACAGAGCAAAATGCTTAACGGTTGTGACTAACGAGTTTTTATCTTTTAGTGACTGTTTTTGCATTTTCTCAACAAAAATTCGCCCAGCTTCAGCGGTTAAATAGGGATCTTCACCAAACCCTTCTGAAACGCGTCCCCACCTTGGATCACGGGTGATGTCTACCATCGGTGCCCACGTGATATTGAGTCCATCAGATGTTGCTTCATCTGCCGATACTTCGGCGGCTTTCGCAATTGCATCACGATCCCATGTGGATGCAATACCTAAGTTAATCGGAAAAACAGTGCGATGCCCATGCACCACATCAAAGCCAAATAATAATGGAATTTTGTGTGGCGTTTTCATGGCGCGATCTTGCATATAAGTTAAATCAGGCTCAACAACTGTATTGAATATGCCACCAATTTCGCCGGCCTCAATTTGATCTAATGCCTTATCAAGCGTTAAATCACCACCCACACTGAGTAAACGTAATTGCCCGACCTTTTCTTTTAAGGTCATTTTGGATAAAAGATCATTAACAAACGCTTTTTTTTCATCAACAGCTGACGAACTTGCCAAAACCTGCATCGAAAAAGTGACTGAAAGTAAAAATATTATTATTTTTTTCATAATGATAGAAGTCATGAAGGTGAAGGAACATGGATTAGCTTAATAGCATAACATAAAAAGCCGGCATTTTAACCATTATGATAGAACTTATCTTAACTCAATGATAAGTTCTATCTGGTAGCATTAATCTCTAAAATTAGTGAATTGGAAAGGTTGCCCCAATTCGGCACCTTTAACCAGTGACATGGTCGCTTGTAAATCATCACGTGATTTACCGGTGACACGAACCTGATCACCTTGAACCTGTGCTTGCACTTTTATTTTGCTGTCTTTGATAAGCTTAACTACTTTTTTGGCAAGCTCTTTATCTATCCCTTGTTTGAGTTTAGCGGTAACGCTGTAGAGTTTACCGCTATGTTCAAATTCATCAGGTATGTCTAACGCGCCACCATCGATGCCGCGTTTAGCTAATTTATCGCGTAAAATATCAAGCAATTGTCCAACCTGAAAATCGGATTGACTGGTTGCTTTGATGGTTTCGTCTTTTTCATTTAACTCAAATGAAGCTTCGATATTTTTGAAATCCCACCGTGTCGCAAGTTCACGCGTTGCATTTTCTACCCCATTTTTTACTTCAGTCATTTGGATTTCAGAAACAATATCAAAAGAAGGCATCTTTTTCTCCTCGTCGCAGAGAGACAAAAAATAACGTTATTAAGAAGATAACGGATAATTGATTGCCTCGATCTTAATTAACATGGCAGTTAGCATTAAAGCTAGCCGCCACACTAGCTATCCCCGATTAATCAATGGTACGAAGTAATTCATTAATGCCCACTTTACCTAGCGTTTTCGCATCCACTTTTTTCACAATCACTGCGCAATATAAGCTGTATTTTCCGTCTTTAGTTGGCAAATTACCTGATACCACAACAGACCCTGCAGGAACGCGCCCGTAATGAACTTCGCCGGTTGCTCTGTCATAAATTTTAGTGCTTTGGCCAATAAATACGCCCATTGAAATCACTGAGCCTTCTTCAACAATCACACCTTCAACAATTTCACTGCGCGCACCGATAAAGCAGTTATCTTCAATGATCGTTGGATTGGCTTGTAATGGCTCTAAAACGCCACCAATACCCACCCCGCCAGATAAGTGCACATTTTTACCGATTTGCGCACAAGACCCAACTGTCACCCAAGTATCAACCATGGTACCTTCATCAACATAAGCACCAATATTCACATAAGATGGCATTAAAACAGTATTACGAGCGACATAAGCCCCTTTACGTGCAATCGCAGATGGAACAACACGGAAACCTTCTTGTTTAAAACGGGCTTCGTCATAATCAGCAAATTTTAACGGTACTTTGTCATAATAATTAGTTTCACAGCCATTGATCAGTTGATTTTCGTTAATACGGAACGAAAGTAAAACCGCTTTTTTAAGCCATTGATGAGTAACCCAATCGCCATTAATTTTTTCAGCAACACGCATTTTTCCGCTGTCGAGTAAATTTATTGACTGGTTAATAGCATCACGCGTGGTTGCATCAACATTGGCGGGGGTAATTTCTGCTCGACGTTCAAATGCTGATTCGATAATGGATTGTAACTGTTGCATGTCAGGTATCCTTTAATAATAACGTGGTTAGTAACGAAAAATAGACAAACAGTATAATATAATATGGTGTGCTTTTTAAGTGCTTTGTTAATTTAGAAAAAACAGTCAAACATTAATTAAAATTGTGTCATCCATTCCAAATATCCCTGATTTTTGCATTTCAAGCGGCAATGACAGATAAACTTCGACAAACTAACATGAGAAATCAGGAAAAAACGCATGCCAGCTATGGGGTTTTCGCTTTTTGAACTTTTAATTACTATTTTGATTTTGAGTATTGTAACAGCCTTGGGATTCTTTCGTTGGGGTGACATAAAATTACGTCATGAACTCATTGAGAGCACAAAACAACTGACCTATTTTTTAAATGAGGTCCAAGTTGATGCTTATTTAACTAATCAAAATTATTATCTTTATGTTTTCTCCGCTCCTTGGTGCTTAGCTGCAACGGCACGCGAAAAGCCGCAATCTTGTCAAGGTACGTACCGTTTTACGTTGCCGTATAACTCGATAACCATCGAGAGTGGTACAGAGAATAAAGGTACAATATTTTGGGGGCAACGAAATATGGCACAAACCGCGACATTTCGTTTAAAAAATTCTATTGGCATGACTAAAGTCATAATCTCCTATCGAGGTCGCATTCGAATGTGCGCTTTTAACGGTCACTTGTCAGGCATTCCTTCATGTTAAAGCAAGGGGGATTTTCTCTACTTGAACTGTTAATCAGTCTTGCGTTATCGCCGATAATCCTTCTCAGTGCTGTAGCTGTTTATCAGCCTTTGCAAAAAGGGTTGATTGACTATTACCAGCAATTTCGCTTAGAACAAGTCATTGAGCATGGGCTGTTTGATCTGTCGAAAGAGATAAAGCGTGCTGGTTTTACTGTGGATATACCTAACACCGTCAAGTCACCAGCAATTGTCATCAATCCACTGGGCGATTGCATCGTGCTTTATTATGATAGCCAATTACAAGGGAATGGGTCGCCCCAGTCAGCGCAGAGCAAAGCGTTAAATACCTTTGCCTACCGGCATAATCACCATAACATCGAATACAAATCAGGCACCAACGCTTGCCAAAGCAGTCAGTGGGAAAAATTATTTGATCCCAATGAAATTATTATATCCCACTTCAAACTCCGAAAACGCCACCAAACCATTGAGATCGAATTAAAAGCAGAGTGGAAAAACGCCCCCACTATTGATTATCAAGTAACCAAAGTCATTCGCTATGAAAATGAAGTTGACTAATCGTCCTGATTCAAAACAAGCTGGTGCAAGTACCATTGCTGTTGTCATGGGATTATTGATTGTCGGGTTAATGTTAATGAGTGGATTTAATCAACTGATCACATCCTGGCAAAAAAGTATGCTAACCGAACAGCGTTATTATGCCCGTTTCAATCAAGCTTATTCATCGCTGAATTGGGCAACCACAATACCCTGGCCAACCCCAACGCAAGCTTGGCAATGCCAGACAGAAAAAGTGCATCAATTTAAAGCATGCATTAAAAACATGTCAATATCAACCAATGGACATACGCTAGTCCGTGGTGAATTTGATAACTTTTATCTTTATCAGATCGTTAATTACACCCATTTTCAATTAATCGTTGAACGCGGACATTGGCTTGATTATTGTCCAGATAAAAGGCAAAGCCATTGTGAATGAAGTTAATACTAAAGGATTTAGTGTGATCGAAGTGTTAATCGCGTCGTTACTCTTTTCGATCTCAATACTTGGACTCATCGAATATCAACAAGCCCTTATCGCAAGACATCAAACATTTTATACGCAATTAAAAGCCAATCAACTCGCATTTCAATTGCTGGACAGTTACCCAAATAGTGCAACTCAACTTGTACCAAATGGATGGCAATACACGCTTTATAGCCTCGATTATCGCCCAAAATGCAAAATGGTATTTGTGACAATAACGCCACCGCATTCACCTCGAGTAAACCAACAACGTTTGCTTTGCCAAATTGAAAAGAGATTTATTGATGCATAATGCGCAGTTAGTTGGCAAGCCAATTATGTAATTGTGTTAATACATCGCCTGTTTTTTCGGCATGCACATTGTGACCAGCACCAGCAATCGTTTCAATTTTGGCATGAGGAAACTGCTGAGTAATTGCCAGCTTTTCAGTATCGGTGACGTAATCAGAACATTGTCCACAGATGAATAATGCCGGTTTTAAGCAAGGCGCTGCCGGTTGCCATGCCATAATTTGATTGTAATTTTGGGCAATAACATCAAAATTAAATAGCCAATGCGGGTGCTTGAATGATTTCATCAAGAATTGAACTACAGGCTCATGCAAGCCTTGATTTCGTAACGCAATTGCTACCTGTTTTTTTTCGACCAAATTTTGCTGAGCTACCGCACTTATTGCTTGAATAACTGCTGCATTATTCTGATGTTGATAAGTGACTGGCGCGATATCAATGACAGCAACTTTGCAGACAATTTGTGGGTACATTGCGGCAAATTTCATCGCCACCTTTCCGCCCATTGAGTGACCGATAACAATCACATCGTGCAATTGTAAATCATGACATAATGATGCAATATCTGCTGCCATGGCATCGTAATCCATGACATCAGACCATGGCGATAGCCCATGATTACGCAAATCAACTTGAATGGTTTGATAAGAGAGAGCAAGATCTTTCGCTAAACTATTTAGGTTGTCTAAACTGCCAAATACGCCATGCAGCAATATTATCGGTTGTCCCTGACCTTGCACTTTATGATTTAATTTCATTTATCTGCCTTAACTGATAGCTCACTTAACTCCCGATTATACTCAAATCAATTACAATAGTGTAAATAATTCAGTTCAAGACAAAATATCGTCGCAAGGTGAAATAAATTGAATTCAATCCCCCCAATTTGGATAAATGTGCTAAAATATCAATCCATTATCACTTAATGACATCATTAACATGTTTCAAAACAATCAATTACTTGCACAATTAAAACAACAACTACATCAACAAACCCCTCGCGTTGAAGGAATTGTTCGAGCTCATGAAAAAGGATTTGGTTTTTTGGATGTTGATCATAAAACCAACTATTTTATCCCAATATCTAAAATGAAAACTGTTTGTCATGGCGACAAAGTGTCAGGAATCATTATCAGTCATAATGATAAAGAGTCATTTGAGCCTGAAGAATTAATTGAAAGTGCTTTAAAAAAATTCATTGGTAAAATTGGATTTCAAGACAAATCTATGGTGGTTTATCCTGAAAATCTCGCTTCAAACTTAGCAATCCGCTGTAAAGTTAATCATCAAGTCAACGAACGTTTAAAAGAGGGAGATTGGGTTGTTGGTCATTTACTTACGCATCCGCTTGAAGAAGGAAAAAGTCATTTTTTTGCTGAAATCACGCAATTTATCGCCAATGAAACTAGCCCTTACCTATTGTGGCTTAAAACATTAGCTCGCTATGAACTTGAAACCGCTCCCCCACAATATGAAACTTTACAGATTGATGCTAGCGAGATTGATAATAGACAAGATTTAACGGACATCAATTTTTTTACTATCGACAGTGAAAACACGCAAGATATGGATGATGCCATAGCATTGTCGCAAGATGAGCAAGGTAACTACAACTTGATGGTTGCTATTGCCGATCCGACAGCGTATGTTTTACAAGAAAGTCCACTTGATGATTGTGCTAAACAGCGAAATTTTACCACTTACTTACCCGATTTTAATGTCCCGATGCTCCCTAAGGAGCTCGCTAATGAACTGTGTTCGCTAAAAGCTAATAAAAAAAGACCGGCTATGGTTTGTAAGGTCAATATCGATGCACTTGGCAATATTGTTGATGATGTGCACTTTATGTCCGCTTGGATAGAATCGAAAGCAAAACTTTCGTATCATAATGTTTCTGACTTTTTAGAAAATATGAGTCCGCTATTATCAGATCATCCAAGTTTGAAAAATCAGCTTGCTACCTTAGCAAAATTGGCTAAAGTCCGGTTAACATGGCGTGAAAATAATGCATTAGTATTTAAAGATAGTCATGATTATCGGTTCGTTTTTGATGAAAATCGTCAAGTTAAAGCCATAGTTAAGGATAATCGGCGTATCGCCCATCACATGGTTGAAGAAGTGATGGTTATTGCAAATCAAGCATTAACGCTATTGCTAAAAGAGAAAATTGGCTTTGGAATCTTCAATATTCACTCTGGTTTTGATGAAAAATACGCAGATCAAATTCATACACTGCTAACCGATAAGGGTATCACCGAATTTGATAAAGCCTCGTTATTTACCTTTGAAGGTTATGTCAAATTACGCCGTATGATCGATGACAACCCATTTTTGAGCTTACGATTACGTAAGTTTCAAACCCCGGCTGATTTTTCAATAACCCCACAAGCCCATTTCGGTATGGGACTGGACGCTTATGCGACGTGGACATCGCCAATTCGAAAATATGGCGATATGATAAATCATCGTTTAATTAAAGCATTTATCCGTTCAAAATCGATGAGAGAGCCGAATCAGCAACAACTTCAACTTATGAATGAACGTCGCAAAATGTTACGTTTTGCTGAGCGTGATATTGCTGAATCACTCTATGCTCAGTACTTATCAACTAAAATTGGGCAATCTTATTTGGCCGAAATTATCGATATTAATCGAGGTGGAGCACGCGTTCGTTTAGTTGACATTGGCGCAATTGCATTTATGCCTTTATCAATGATTCATCCTGATCGAACCAGTATTACATCATTGCCCGATGAAGGCACCATCAAAATCAATGAGCAGGTCGCTTATCAATTAACATCACAAATCTGGGTAACTATTTGTGAAGTAAAAAGCGAAAATCAAACCATCATCACAAAATTGTCTGAGAACCCAGCGTAATTCAAACGCGTGCAAAGCCCCTAACTTTGCACGCACTCTATTTTAAATCTGCCTATAATAGGATAAAATGCCAGTATACTAAACGGAGTATAAGCGCTAGGCATTATTAATTAGAATTTTATATGATACCACTAACTTTGCTGAATAAGACAACGGCTTTTCCCAATCCAAAGCTCGCACTAAGCGATCCCAACGGTCTATTAGCAATTGGCGGCGATTTGTCATCTAGCCGTTTGATGGAGGCTTATCGTTGTGGCATTTTTCCTTGGTACAATGATGATGAACCCATAATTTGGTGGAGCCCAAATCCGAGAGCGATTTTGGTACCACATGAGTTTCATCTAAGCCGTTCGCTTAAGAAATTCATCAAACAAACCGATTTTACAGTGACAATTAATTACGATTTTGATTCTGTAATTAATGCTTGTGCGTTATCACATGGCGAAACATGGATTACAAGAGACATAATTAGTGCTTATTGTAAATTACATCAATTAGGTTTTGCTCATTCTATTGAAGTTTGGCAAAATAGGCAGCTAATCGGTGGTCTTTATGGTGTCGCTCAAGGTGCATTATTTAGTGGTGAATCGATGTTTAGTCACCAAACCAATGGTTCAAAAATCGCGCTCTATGCATTTTGTCTCCATTTTATAAAATGCGGAGGTCAGCTGATTGACTGCCAAGTGCTCAATGCGCACACGGCCTCACTCGGTGCTATTAACATTTCAAGAGACGATTATCTAACAAGATTGAAACAACTACAAAACCAATCAATTGATGAACAATGTTGGCTAAAACAGGAATTGAATTAGAATGATTTGTTATAACAAACGAATGATTAATCGACTGCTGATACTCACTTTTTTGACCGGATTAACTACATTTACTTTTTCAGTATTCGCGAATGAAAAAATCAGTGTAAAAACCAATAACGACAGTAATACTCGAAAAGAAAAACGAGTGGAAACCAGCCATATCACTAAAATTTCGAGCAGCAAAGCGCCGGCTCAGTCAGGTAATCAAAATGACGATGATGAGCTGGCCAAATTGATTGAAGAAAAAGAAAAAGCTGAATTAGCCGGTCCCATGCCGCCTACCGAGCACGTTTACACAAAGACAATCTTTTCACTGATTGGTGAAGCCAAATATTCTGAGCACGTTGATCACTTCGATTATGCCAACCCTAATGCGCCCAAAGGCGGCGTGATTAATCTGGCTGAAGTGGGGACCTTTGATAATTTCAACCGCTTTGCAAGTCGAGGGGCTGCTGAAGTCAATTCGGCCTCCCTCTATGACACACTTTTCACAAATTCAGCGGATGATATCACAAGCTACTATCCACTGATTGCAACCTCAATTACCTATTCCGACAAGTATAACTGGGCTAATGTTACTATTAATCCGAATGCGCGCTTTCAAGACGGTCAGCCCATAACGGCCGATGACGTAGTGTTTACGTTCAATAAATTCATGACCGAAGGGGTACCTCAATATCGCGTTTATAATCAAGGAATTAAAGTAACCGCTATCGATACTTATCATGTAAATATTGAGTTACCAGAAACCGATCGTGAAAAATTATTTTCCTTTGTCGGGAGTTTACCTGTTATCCCAAAACATTTTTGGCAAGATCGTAATTTTTCAGAGCCACTAGCAACGCCACCAATCGGCAGTGGCCCTTATTACATCAGTGATTACAAAATGGGACAATACGTTATTTATCAGCGAGATCCTAATTATTGGGCAATCAACTTACCGGTAAATAAAGGACAATATAATTTTGACCAAAAGCGAATTGAATATTACAGAGACAGCAGCATTGCACTAGAAGCATTTAAAGCCGGAGAATACGATTTTCGCACTGAATCTCAACCTAAAAATTGGTATACCCAGTATGAAGGGAAATATTTCGATAAAGCCTATATCATTAAACACACTGAGCCTATCAAAACAGCAACGCAAACCCAGTGGCTTGCTTTTAACTTACAAAAACCGATTTTTAGTCAGATTGCTGTACGAAAAGCGCTAACGTTAGCGTTCGATTTTGATTGGCTTAATCATGCTTTTTATTACGACAGTTATAAAAGACCTAGCAGCTTTTTCGAAAATACCCGTTATGCGGCAACAGGTAAACCAAGTGAACAAGAGTTAAAATGGTTAACGCCTTATAAGTCAATTATTCCAGCGGATGCATTTGATGATGCTTATCACCTGCCGAGTCATCAAGCTGACGGTTTTAACCGACAAAATTTATTACTTGCTGCCAAATTATTGAAATCGGCAGGATGGATATTACAAGATGGCAAGTTGATTAACCAAGAAACAAAACAACCATTTGAATTTGAGCTTTTAACTTATATGGGCGCTGACAGTAAATACCTGATCCCTTTTCAAAAAAGTTTGGCACAGCTTGGTATCACTATGAAAATAGTTTCGCTTGATTATGCACAAATGACGCGCAGACTACGTGAACGCGATTATGACATGATGCCAAGAAGTTACAGCGCAGTCAATTACCCGACGTCCGATCTCATGATTTTCTGGGGCAGCCAATACCTGAATTCATCTTGGAATGCATCGGGATTACATAATGAGGCTATTGATGGCATCATTGCCCAAATTACCCAAAATCTTGACAACCAATCGGCACTCATCCCGCTTGGACGTGCACTGGATCGCATTTTAACTCATGAATACCCAATGATCCCAATGTGGTATCCCAAAGAGAGTTACTATGCCTATTGGAATAAATTCGGACAACCCGCCATAAAACCAACCTATGCTATTGGTGTCGACAGTTGGTGGTATGACACGAATAAAGCCGCCACATTACCTAAAAATCGAGAACATTGATATGCTAAACTACCTCATTCGTCGATTATTATTGATTATTCCAACCCTGTTTGTGATTTTAACTGTCAATTTTTTTATTGTACAAGTAGCACCCGGTGGTCCGGTTGATCAAGCAATCGCGCTAATTGAAAATGGCTCACAAGCCGGACAAGGTGGATTATCTGGCGGTGATACCACTCAGGCTAAATCAGAAGTGTTAAACAAAGCGGAATCAACCTATCGCGGATCGAGAGGACTTGATCCCCAAATTATTGCACTTATCGAAAAGCAATACGGCTTTGATAAACCGATTTTTGAGCGCTATTTAGATACACTCAAAAACTTTGTCTGTTTCAATTTTGGTGATAGCTTTTTCAAAAGTGAATCGGTGATTAATTTGATAATTAAAAGTTTACCGGTCTCAATTTCACTGGGTCTTTGGAGCACACTTATTGTTTATATTATCTCAATTCCATTAGGGATTCGTAAAGCGGTCAAAGATGGTTCTCAATTTGACTTCTGGTCGAGTACCTTAATTATCATCGGCTACGCAATTCCTGCATTTTTACTCGCCGTTTTGCTGATTGTCCTTTTTGCTGGCGGCAGTTATTGGGATATTTTCCCGCTACGAGGACTGACTTCTGTCAATGTTGACCAACTTGATTTATGGGGAAAAATAAAAGATTACGCTTGGCATATCTGCCTACCCACCATTGCCATGGTAATAGGTGGCTTTGCATCTTTAACCATGCTAACAAAGAACGCCTTTTTAGATGAGATCAGTAAGCAATATGTGGTAACCGCCAAAGCCAAAGGACTCAGTGAGCGTCAAATTTTATATAGACATGTATTTCGTAATGCAACATTACTTATTATCTCTGGATTTCCAGCGGCCTTTATCGGGATTTTATTCACAGGCTCATTATTGATAGAGATCATTTTTTCACTTAATGGGCTTGGCTTACTCGGGTATGAAGCTATCATCCAGCGCGATTACCCAGTTATCTTTGGAACATTATATATTTTTACCTTAATCGGGCTTATCACAAAAATTATTTCGGATTTAACCTATATGATAATTGATCCCCGTATCGATTTTGAGGCTCGCTGATCATGACGACCACAAGCACACATCCTTATCTATCAGAAAATCAGTTAAAATGGCAACGTTTTAAACAAAATAGGCGTGGATACTATTCTTTATGGTTATTTTTGGTACTGTTTTTATTCAGTTTGTTTTCTGATCTTATCGCCAATGACAAACCGATTTTGATCAAATATAAAGACAATTACTACTCTCCGCTTATAACTGATTACCCTGAAACCGAATTTGGGGGGCAGTTTGAAACCCCTGCAAATTATCTCGATCCGGTCATAGCCAACAGCATAACGGCACAAGGTTGGATTGTTTGGGCACCCTTTCGTTATAGTTATAATACGCTGATATACAATACACAAAGCACATTTCCAACGCCACCATCAGCGGACCATTGGCTTGGAACCACTGACGCGGGTTTTGATGTGCTTGCTAATATATTATACGGATTTAGGATTTCGATGTTTTTTGCTCTCCTACTCACTATCTTAACATCCATAATTGGAATTATTATTGGGGCTATCCAAGGGTATTACGGCGGCAAAATTGATTTGCTCGGGCAACGTTTTATTGAAATATGGAGCGGTTTACCGGTTCTATTTGTGATTATTTTACTTGCAAGTATATTGCCGCTAAATTTCTGGTGGCTACTTGGCATTACCGTTTTATTTGGGTGGATGACGCTGGTTAGCGTTATTCGTGCAGAGTTTTTACGAACACGAAATTTTGATTATATCCGCGCAGCTAAAGCGATGGGCGTTAGTGACACTAAAATCATGTTTCGACACATGTTACCAAATGCGATGGTTGCAACATTAACGTTTTTACCTTTTATATTATGCGGTTCAATTACGACACTGACTTCGCTTGATTTTTTAGGATTCGGTTTACCTATCGATTCCCCATCACTTGGACGCCTTTTACTGCAAGGTAAAAATAATCTCCAAGCACCTTGGCTTGGAATCAGTTCATTTTTTATTATTGCAACGCTATTGTCGTTACTGATCTTTATTGGTGAGGCGGTTAGAGATGCTTTTGATTCTAACAAAGGAGTGTAATCAATGAGTTCTCCTTTATTATCTATTCATGATTTATCGATCAGCTTTAAACAAAGGGATCAGGTTCAATCCCCCATCGTTAAGCACATCAGTTTCGATATTAATCAGCAAGAAACATTAGCCTTAGTTGGTGAATCGGGTTCAGGTAAAACTATAACCGCCCTCTCCATTTTACGATTACTGAATCAAAATCAGGTCATTTACCCAACGGGTGACATTTTATTCGAAGGCGCGTCATTACTTCACGCTGATGAGAAAAAACTTCGCCAAGTGCGCGGGAACCAAATCAGTATGATCTTTCAAGAGCCAATGGTTTCGCTTAATCCCCTTCACGCTATTGAAAAGCAGCTCTACGAAGTGCTTGCCTTGCACCGGGGAATGCGGCGTCATGCTGCGCGTAGTGAAATAATCTTATATCTCGATCGCGTAGGTATCAAAGACGCTAAACACAAGTTATCCATGTACCCACACCAACTGTCCGGTGGCGAGCGTCAGCGTGTCATGATTGCGATGGCTATCTTAACCCATCCAAAACTTTTGATTGCTGATGAACCGACAACCGCACTCGATGTATCGGTACAAGCCCAAATTATTCAGTTACTTAAAGAACTTAAAAATGAGCTGAATATGAGTATGCTCTTTATCTCACACAACTTGTCAATTGTTAAAAAATTAGCGGATAAAATCGCCGTGATGAATCAAGGGCAAATTGTTGAGCAAAATAGCCGCCATCGTATTTTTTTAAGGCCTGAGCACGAATACACGAAATTATTATTAAATTCAGAGCCAAGCTGTGATCCTGCGCCATTGCCAAATTCTCCGGGAATTTTACTCACTGTAAATAAATTAAATGTTGATGTCACAACCAAAAAGTCGCTTTTTTCACATCAAAAAAGACGCATTATTGATAACATTGGCTTTACTGTACACGAAGGTGAAACCATTGGACTTGTCGGGGAATCAGGCTCTGGCAAAAGCACAACGGCACTTGCAATTTTAGGATTGATTCATTCACAAGGTACTATCTTATTCGATAGCCATTCGTTGCAAAATTTGAGTGCTAAAAAATGGTTACCTTTCCGTCAACGAATCCAGATCATCTTTCAGGATCCGTTTTCGTCACTCAATCCCCGTTTCACCATCGAGCAAATAATCAGTGAAGGACTTTTGACCCACCGAAAATTGAGTAAACAAGCTGTAGAGCAAGCTGTTATTGATATTATGCAGGAAGTGGGACTCGATCCTGATTTGCGTCACCGTTATCCAAGCCAGTGTTCTGGTGGGCAACGGCAGCGAATTGCGATTGCAAGAGCACTAATTCTCAAGCCACAACTACTCATTTTAGATGAACCAACCTCATCGCTTGATCGTACAATTCAGCGGCAGATCATTGAATTGTTAAAATCCTTACAAGCGAAATATCAACTGAGCTATATCTTCATTAGCCATGATTTATCGGTCGTTTATTCCCTTTGTCATCACGTTGTGGTAATGAAAGAGGGCAAAATTGTCGAACAAGGCTCTCGTGATAAAATTTTCTATCACCCTGAAAATGCTTATACGCAATCATTACTCTCATTTTTAGATAAATTGCCACGCAAAAAAATACCTAGCTTAGAGGCTGAAAAGCGGGACAATAAAGATAAAAAAGTGAACTGGGGAGAGGCATTATTTATGCGAGATAACATCGGCAGTAAAATCAGTTAATCAGACTAAAAAGCCTACTACCCCGTTTTAAGCACGTTAAACGGTGCCTGATTAATGAGTAATAAAAAACCAAGATAATCTAATTATCTTGGTTTTTTTATTTCACAGAGGAGCGATTTATCTTGTTGCTGATAAACCGCTATTAATAATAAGGTTATGATTAAGCAAAGCCTTTTAATCCAACAACATGCACATGCTCTTGATTATTCATGACCTTTCTGACTAATTTATACGTTGTCCCTTTTTCTGGACTAATATTTTCAGGTGCCGCAATGATTAATTGCATTTCTAATTTTTCACACAGTTCAAACAGCGTGGCAATCGATTTTGCATCCAAACGGGCTGCCTCATCCAAAAATAGTAATCGGCAAGGTGAAATATCTTTATTACGTAACCGTTTTGACTCTTCTTCCCAGCTTTGAATAACCATCAATAAGATTGACATACCTGTTCCAATCGCTTCACCGGTTGACAAAGCCCCACTTTCAGCTTTTAACCAACCATCGGCGCCACGATTAACTTCAACATCCATCTCAAGATAATTACGGTAATCAAGCAGTTCCTCACCAAGGGTTTGTGCAGTGCGTTGCCCCACATCGATATGCGGGTTCAAACGTTGATACAGTTTGGCTAACGCTTCAGAAAATGTGATTCGGTTGCTGCTAAATAAATCTTGGTGTTCGTTTTGTTCATCTGCTAAAGCTAACAATAACGTTGAGTGTGCTTCACGGATATTCACATTTAATCGCACCCCATTAACTTGACCAAATGCGACCGCCTGTAAGCCCTGATTTAACATACGGATACGATTTTGTTCACGTTGAATGGTTTTACGAATAATATTCGCCACACTTTTTGAACTGATCGCTAATTGCTGTTCGCGTGAAGTTAATTCTTCAGTTAAACGCGATAACTCGATTTCCATCTGCTCAATGGCCTCAATCGGATCATCGGTTTTGACGATATCTTGACGAATACGCTCGCGCAAATGCTGATAAACCGCAATATAGAACTGAATTTTCCGTTCAGGCCGTTTAGGATCTTCAGATAATCTTAACGTATCACGTAAATGTTCATTATCCGCAACTGCTAAACGGAGTGAACCCAATGCTTTATCCGACATTGAACGCAGTTCATCTGCACTGAAATAAGCCAATTCACGCCGATGCAAACGGCGTTCAACGCTGTTATCTTTTACTAATCGTAGCACTAAACACCAACCAATTTTACCTTGAACGACTTGTTCTCTCAGTTGTCGGTAATCTTTTAAGGTTTGGCTTAACCTTTTTTGTAGCTGAGCCATGGAACTTTCACTCATTATGATGTGTTTTTCCAATGACAAGCAATGCTGGCGATTATGAGTTAATTTTTGATGAATTTCATCACGGCGAATTCTCGCCCGCTCTTCTGTCGCAACATCAGCTCTAACACCAATTTGCTCGACTTCCTTATGCAGCTCACCAAGCATATCGTGCTTGGTTTCATAGGCACTTTTTAAGGATGCAAAAGTTTGGTTATATTGATTATAGTTTTCTTGTGATTGCTTGAGTTGTGAGCGTGCTTGTGCGCGCTGATTTTCGACAATCTCTAATCTTGTACGTAACTTTTCATTCAAATCTGAATTTTCATTAACCATGCTGGCTGAGTCATCATAACCAAAATGCGGGCGACGCTGCATAACCTCCGTTAACGAGAAAAATTGCTGACGAATCGTTTGCTGCTGTGCTTTGATTTCGTGATACTGCTCACGCAACGTTTCATTTTGTTCAGGATCGCTTTGTAACACCGAAACCAGTGGTTCAAGCTGCGCTATTGTCTGCTGATTTGCTTGGACATAATGAGCCGCTTCTTGTGCTTGTAAAGCTTGTTCACGCAGTTCTTCAATGCGATCATCTAAGTCAGCATCGGCAAGTAAATGTTTATGAGAAAGCAGTTTATTGATAAGGCTTAGCTGCTCTTTACAAGACACCACTTGCTGTTGATTTTGTTTATCAACGGCTTCTTGCGTTGATAACTGGCGCTCAATCTCACTGCGTCTATTTGCCAGTTTCTGTGCTTCTGCTTCAGGATCGATCTCAAACGCCACCGCAAGGTATTGACCAATAAACTGGCTGATGCTTTGCTGAGTACGTTGTAATTTTTGGAGATCAAATGAAACTGTGGCATAACGCTCATGTAACTCATCACGTTCACGTGTGAGTTTTTCAAGGTGCACATCGCGCGCAGCGCGTCCAAACAAAGGAACCGCTGGGAAGCGCGAAAAACGCCACTGCCTATCACCGGTTTTAACTAATACCGCTTTACTGAGTTCTTCGCAATCAAACACGCTGTCATCAAACGAGGAAGGATCCCCTTCAATAAAATAAATATCCTCAGGATAATCATCGTTATTCTCAGTGAGATTTTCGAGCTGTGCTTTAACTAAAGATAAATCTGGCACTACAATAGCTTGCCTTGACGGACCGTATAGTGCTGAAAAATACGGGGCATCATCAATGGTGACGTCTTCATAAATCTCAGATAACAATACGCCATTAAATCGCTCAGCTAAAGAAGACAGACGGCTATCATCAACCCCACTTGGTTGATTGAGTTGTTCAATTTGAACATCTAATTGACTACGTGTTAATGTGATTTTATCTCGCTCAACCGTCAAAGCGCGCTCTTTTTCTAACAGTTTTTGCATATACTGCGTTACCGCTTGACTGTTAGCAAATACCTCATCAGATTGCTCTTGTAGAGTCATTAAAGCATCTTGCGATTTTAACCATAATGGGGCTTTTTCACGGTATTTTGAAATATCTAGTTCAATTTGGGTAAACTCTTGACGCAAAGCCATGCGCTTTTCGCTTGATTCATAAGCGCGCTGTGCACTTTCATCAAGTTGACTGTCTAATTGGAGTTTTATCTCATCAAGCTCAGTATAGTCAATTTGCTGGCCAGTCCGTTTACAGTACTGGTTAAGTAACGCTTGGGCTTCTTTTTGTTCAAAACAGCGCTGTTCAAGCTCTTCAACCTGCAATTTTAAGTGTTCACTTTGCTCAGCATGGTAACAGTGTGATGGCCACTGTTTTAGAATCTGTTTAGCTGCTAAAAACGCTTCACTACGCGTGATGTCACCAACTAATTTGACAACCAATTGGTAAGCGTTATCAAATTGATTGTTAGCGGCATCGATAACACTCAGTCGCTGTTCGAGCGCTAACACTTGCTCGGTCACTTCCTGCTGTTTTTCATTGAAAATAGCATAATATTCGTCAATATTATTGATATCAAGTTGCGGTAAATGACACAGTGACTGTGCATTTTTAAGCGCTTGTAGAGCTTGTTGATATTGAATTGAGCGTGTTTGCTGCACATCTAACGCCTGCTGATAATTCGCAAGTTGCGTTTTTAACTCATCAACTTCTTGTTCAGTTTCATTGACCTGTTCAAGATAAGTTTGATATTGCTGATTTGCTTCAATCACGACTTCATTTTGTTCTTCAATTTTTATCGTCAAATCATCTAAATCGGCCTGATAACGGTCGATCTTTTCTTGGTGACGCAGTGCCGTTTGAGCAAGATTAAGGTGATCATTTGCTGCTTGCAAATCAGTTTCTAAATCAGTTTGTGCAACTTGATATTCCTGAAGTTCTTTGGCCATTTCAACTTTACGATGTTGATTGCTTAAGAGTTCATCTTGTGTTTTAAACAGTTCTCTGCGCAAACCAAGCACCGATTCGATGTGAACACGGCGTTCATTCGAGTGTCGCATATAGTCGGCAGCAACATAGTCAGTTGATTCGGTAATTAAATGTTTGAACAAATCACGATCAGATTGGGTGACACGAATGGCTTCAAGTGTCATACGGTTTTCGCGCAGTGCCGATTCCATATCTTGAAATGCTTTACGCACCCCGCTATTTTCCGGTAATAAATAGTCGCGTAATGAACGGGTAATCGCACTTGAAATACCGCCGTATAATGAGGCTTCAAGCAAACGATAATATTTACTGCGATCTGATGATGAACGTAAACGTTTAGGTAAAATACCAAAATCAAACATCACCGAATGATAGTCAGTGATAGAATTGAACTGTTTAAATATAACGCCTTCTGTTGTCTCAAGTTTGTCTTTTAATTCTGGCAACGATAAAATGCGCGCTTGCTTATCACTTAAGCGCGCTGTCACCAAATCGGTCGGATTGATTTGGGTTGGCAATCCTTGAACTAAAAACGGTTTGATATCGACTTTTTTATCGCGGCCAGCCACTTGCTGTAAACGTACTCCACAAATGATGCGCTGATGACGTGAATTAACCACATCAAGCATAGCGTAACACGTCCCGGGTTTTAATTTACCATGCAATCCTTTATCTCGCGACCCTGACGTTGCTCCCGCTTCTGTTGTGTTACGAAAGTGTAATAAGGTTAAATCCGGAATTAATGCAGTGACAAAAGCGGCCATGGTCGTTGATTTACCCGCGCCGTTACCACCGGATAATGTGGTCACTAATTCATCAAGCTCAAATGTTCGCGCAAAAAAACCATTCCAGTTAATTAGTGTTAGTGAGTGAAATTTACCGTGCTCAATCATGTTTACTCTTGCTCCTCATTAACATCGTCTTCTTGTTCTTCTGGCGTATCATCCTCTAAACTCAGTCCGGTATCTATTTTGATCGCTTCGCCATCACGAATTAAACGTAATTGTGCTTCTTGCGCATCATCGCTACTTCTCACATCGGCACCAAAGCGGAATATGGCCTCGTTGATACGAAAACGGCTGCTATCATTACCGACAATAAAAAAGATCATGCCTAAACGGCGTAATCGGTTTAACGCGGTTTTAACTTTATCAAATAGTTTTTGGCGGTCAAGATCCGACCCCGTTGATCGCTGATTAACTAATTTGAGTAATTTACTTTCATCGGCAAGTGAGACCAATTCATCAAACAAATCTTGCAGTGTAAAAATGCCTTCATGGGCTAATCGCTCTGGACTCAAATAGAGATAACAAAGCACTTTACCCACTAACATATCTAATTCAGATAAAACAGAGCGAGATATTAATGTTGTGGATCTTGGTCTTAAATAGAAAAAGCCTTCTGGCGCTCGAATCAATTCAACATTGTAACGTTGATAAAATTGTTCAAGTTCGATCTGAAAATCCATTAAAAAAGCATGGTGATCAAGTTCGTCAAGTCCAATATGACGGCCTGAACGCAATAAACTGTCGAGCTCAGGAAAGAGTGGACTTGCGATCGCTTGAGCAAGTTTAACGGGCATGTATTTATCGAGCGATGCCTGTGCACTTGATGTTATTCGTTCCATCACTTCATCAAGGTGATACCCTGCTTTTTCGGTTTCCAATTTTTCAGTATTGATTGATGACATGCGCTTGTACCTTAGCTCCGTAATCGTTAATTGATTTCCACTCTGCTGTCATTCCAATCAAGTCATCTTCGGCAATCCCTAAGCGGATTGCTTGATCGATAAATAGTCGTGCAATATCGAAATGTTGTTCACGAGGGAACTGGACTAAATAACTGCGGATAACTGAACTAATATCGAGTGGTTTATTTTCTTGTTTAAAAATAGTTAGATTTTGTTCTATGTGCGAGATGATATGCGATTGGATCTCTTCAATCATTTCAAATTCGAGTTCTGATGGTAATTCACCAGTAACTTCATCATCTTTTAAGGTAAGCTCTTCGTCGCGCATATCAAGTAAACGCTGTGCACAGGCAAAGGTGAGCGCCCATGGCAATTCAAAATAACCTTGAATTGATTTGCGTAAACGCTGTGAAAACACGCGATTTTTATCTAAATCAATTGCGGTACGAATAAATTTATGCACATGTCTATCATAACCTATCCATAAATCGATTGCTTGCTGTCCCCAGCTGATAATGCGATCAAGTTTACCTTGCAAATCAATAACAACATTATTGATTTTATCGAGTTCAGGATTATCTAGCGTTGCATCTTGAATCATAAGCAAACTGGCTTGTAGCTTATCCCCTGCTGCTGCTAATGTGTCTTGTAATTCACGCAGCGTTTGCGATGTCTCAAATAACAAGCCTTCACAGCTACTAATAGCAGCTTGCCAATCTTGGCTGAGTAATGCCGAGATATTTTGTTTCACATCAGCTTGTTGCTCATCCATAATGCGCTGCGTAATATCGATGCTATCAAAAATTTCAGCAACAGAATATTTTAATGGGGCAAACACATTTCGGTGCCAATGCAGCGAATCCCCGCCTTCTGTCGCGGCATCGGCGGCTCGTTTCAATTCTTGTGCCACAATCGAGAGCTGGATAGAAAGGCGTAAGGTTGAAAACTCGCGTTGGCGAATATAATAGTCAGTAATACCGATACCAAGAGGCGTTAAGCGGTATATAGAAAGACCATCAGTCATTTCGCTTGTAAACCGAGTAATTAAACGCTGACGAACCAAATCATTAATCGCATTGTTTGCTCGAACAGTAATTGTATCTTCGCTTTGCTCAAAAGTGTGAGAGACATGCCGAAAGGCATCAATGAGTTCTGCTTCGGTCATTTCACCATCGAATCGTTCACCATTTAATGCCGCTATTGCTAATAGGAAAGCCAAACGTTCTGTGGGTAATGTGATCGAAAAATCATTTTTTTTTGCCCAAGAGACCAATTCAGGTACCGATTGGGAAAAATCCATCATAGAGATTCCTTAATTTCAGATTCGCAAAACGACATCTAAATGACAAGACGACAAAATATGCTATTGAATGATATTGTGTCATAAAAAATACCCCTAATTATATAACAAATTAAGATAGTTAAAAATAGCCTATACGGGGAATTTATTCCAATCTCACTTTTGCTAACAATTAATGTGTTATTGCTCTCCATTACCTTATTTTTTAAGTGAAGTAAATTCGGCATTTTTTATCTGTCAAATAGCTAAAACATACCGAAATTAAACTCTTTTTTTCTAAAAAAAGTCATTGTATTATTAATAAAAATAATACAATGTGACTTGTTGATAAAAAATAATTTGATTACTCACACTGCGCCCAATTTATGCTAGAATTGGAGAGCTTTTAATTAACTTCAAACATAAGGACTTAATGCAATGCATATCGGTATACCTAAAGAACGGTTAGCCAATGAAGCAAGAGTCGCCGCAACACCGCAAACTGTCGGTCAATTGCTTAAACTCGGTTTTACGGTTTCCGTAGAAGCAGGTGCTGGTCACGCTGCTCATTTTGAGGATAACGCTTTTATTGATGCTGGAGCGACAATCCAAAATACGCAAGAAATCTGGCAAAATGATGTCATCTTAAAATTCCATGCGCCGCAAGATGAAGAAATTGCCCTAATGAAGGAAGGTTCAACGCTCATTAGCTATATTTATCCCGCGCAGCACAAAGAGCTGCTTGATAAATTAGCAGCCAAAAATATCACCGTGATGGCGATGGACTGCGTTCCTCGTATCTCAAGAGCGCAATCTCTCGATGCATTAAGCTCCATGTCAAACATTTCTGGTTATAGAGCCGTAATTGAAGCTGCAAACCAGTTCGGTCGCTTCTTTACAGGCCAAGTTACCGCCGCAGGTAAAGTTCCGCCAGCGAAAGTTCTTATTATTGGCGCTGGTGTTGCGGGCCTCGCTGCTATTGGTGCAGCAGTCAGCTTAGGTGCGATTGTTCGTGCTTTCGACACTCGCCCTGAAGTGGCTGAGCAAATTAACAGCATGGGCGCTGACTTTTTAGAACTTGATTTCGAAGAAGAAGCCGGTTCAGGCGATGGGTATGCAAAACAGATGTCAGCTGCATTTATTGAAGCTGAAATGGCATTATTTGCACAGCAAGCTAAAGATGTCGATATCATCATCACCACCGCGCTAATTCCGGGCAAACCAGCACCAAAACTTATCTCTAAAGAGATGGTTGAATCAATGAAACCAGGGAGCGTTATTGTTGACTTAGCCGCACTTACAGGCGGTAACTGTGAATTAACAAAACCAGGTGAAGTGTATGAAACCGACAATAATGTTAAAATTGTGGGTTACACCGATTTAGCAAACCGTATGCCAGCACAAGCATCACAGCTTTATGGTACCAATATCGTTAACTTATTAAAACTACTTGCCAAAGAAAAAGATGGCAATATCGACGTTAACTTTGAAGATGTTGTTATTCGTGGTGTGACAGTTGTGAAAGATAAAGCAGTCACCTGGCCTGCGCCGCCAATTCAAGTCTCAGCACAACCGCAGAAAAAAGCCGCTGCACCAGTTGCTAAGCCTGAGCCAAAACCGATGGATCCGCGCAAAAAATACGGCATTTTAGCGCTGGTTATCATTGCTTTCTTTTGGCTCGCAAATTCAGTACCAGAAAGCTTTTTAGCTCACTTTACCGTATTTGCCTTATCGTGCGTTGTAGGCTACTACGTGGTATGGAATGTCACCCATTCACTTCATACACCACTGATGTCTGTAACCAATGCGATTTCAGGTATCATTTTAGTTGGAGCTATACTCCAAGTTGGGGATGATAATGGCTTAATTACAGCTATCGCCTTTGTCGCTATTTTGATTGCTAGCATCAATATTTTTGGTGGGTTCTTTGTAACACAAAGAATGCTAAAAATGTTCCAACGCGGCAAGTAAAGGAGAATACATATAATGTTAAGTCACGGAATTATTCAAGCAGCCTATGTTATTGCTGCACTACTCTTTATCTTTAGCTTACGTGGACTGTCTAACCAAGAGTCAGCAAAATCAGGTAATATTTACGGTATCATTGGTATGGCAATTGCGCTTATTGCAACGATTGCAAGTATCAGTGGTGGATTGCACTGGGTGGTAATTGCTATGCTAATTGGTGCTGCAATTGGTCTTTATTTGGCGAAAAAAGTTGAAATGACTCAAATGCCGGAACTGGTTGCATTGCTACATAGCTTTGTCGGTATGGCAGCGGTGTTAGTTGGCTTTAATAGCTTTTTAGATCCGCATATTTTATCCTACCCAGCCCTTGAGTTAACTGTTCACCTCGTCGAAATTTTTGTCGGTGTATTTATAGGTGCGGTTACCTTCTCTGGTTCTGTGGTTGCTTTTGGTAAATTAAATGGCCGAATCAGCTCAAAACCACTGTCTTTACCTAATAAACACTACTTAAATTTAGCGGCGATCGTTGTCTCTATTTTACTCATGATGGCATTTGTTCACTTAGAAAGTGGACCTATTGCATTTTTATGTTTATTACTTATGACCGCAATCGCATTAGTATTTGGTCTTCACCTAGTTGCATCAATTGGTGGGGCAGACATGCCGGTGGTTATCTCAATGCTTAACTCTTATTCTGGTTGGGCTGCGGCTGCGGCTGGCTTTATGTTAAGCAATGACCTCTTAATCGTTGTTGGTGCGCTTGTCGGTTCATCGGGTGCTATTTTATCTTATATCATGTGTAAAGCCATGAATCGTTCATTCATCAGCGTTATTGCTGGTGGGTTTGGTTCTGATGGCAGCGCATCATCTTCATCTGATGAAGAACAAGGTGAATACCGCGAAATGCAACCGGCTGAAGTGGCTCAAGTGCTTAAAGATGCCCGCTCAGTGATTATTGTACCGGGCTATGGTATGGCCGTTGCACAGGCACAAGGTGCGGTAAGCAATATTACCGAGAAATTGCGCGCTATGGATATTGAGGTGCGTTTTGGTATCCACCCAGTTGCAGGGCGTTTGCCTGGACACATGAACGTGTTACTTGCTGAAGCAAAAGTACCTTACGACATCGTGCTTGAAATGGATGAAATTAACGATGACTTCCCTGATACCGATGTAGTTTGGGTAATTGGTGCCAATGACACAGTCAATCCAGCGGCAGAAGAAGATCCAAATAGCCCTATCGCAGGTATGCCAGTGCTAGAAGTTTGGAAAGCAAAAACCGTTATTATTTCTAAACGATCAATGAATACGGGTTATGCAGGCGTTCAAAATCCGCTATTCTTTAAAGAAAATAGCTACATGTTATTTGGTGATGCAAAAGATAGCGTTGAGAAAGTCTTACAAA
>JAVSBY010000056.1:0-2571 GCA_031960925.1 Gilliamella sp. CRA003912 | reverse complement strand
AAATAGGTTGCATATGCTAATCCGTCCAGAAAAAGAAAGTGACATTCCAACTATCGCAAATTTACTAAAACAAGCATTTTTTCAACAGCCATTTAGCAACAATGATGAATATTTATTAGTTGATAGATTAAGAAAACAAAATGGACTAACGGTGAGTTATGTGGCAGTAATCGATAATGAAATAATCGGCTACATTGCTTTTAGCCCAGTAACCATCGATGGAAAACAATGCAATCTGCTAGGACTTGCACCGGTAGCTGTTATGCCGAATTACCAAAATAACGGCGTGGGTACAGCATTGATTAACTATTCATTGACTGAGATCAAAAACATGGGATTCGATGGATGTGTCTTGGTTGGCTTTCCCGATTATTATCATAAAATGGGCTTTATTCCTGCATATCCTCTTATTTACTCCGGAGCTGAACAAAAATATTTTATGAAAACGTTGTTCAACGATGATATTACCTTATCTGGTGAAGTTGAATTTCATCCCGCAATCTATGGTTAACGATCCGCTATAATTCATGCTGATGGCTTATTTAGACTAAAATAAGCCATTGGCTAACGTTAACACGCCCACTCAATCAATATTGCTAAGTGCATTTATACCCTGCATTTGCACTGCTCAATATTGATTAATTTCGTCAAAGATCAATCAGAATGACTGCTTTTGTTGAAATCTAACAGCAAAACCTTATCGTAAATATCATTAGCTAAATTGATGATCGCCGCCATCAAATTAACCATATCAACACTGTTTATAAAAGGTTCGTCAAAACCTGAATTCTCGTAGTTGAGATTGTCCATCGCTATTCTCGCCATACTTTCGATTTGAAACAGTTTAGCTTCAATACCGCCCATCAATTCACGATTAGACATGGCTATACCCTCCGCAAGTGGCAGAGCGTTCGATAGCAGGATTCATTCGGATCCGCGCGATAAATATCAGTGATGGCTTACCTAAATGTTGGCGAGCTTGATGCTCATTTGCGGCTGTCGTTTGCACGACTTGCGACGTTGAAAGGTCATAGAATTTATATAACTTGGATTGTATTGCACATAGGTGTGCGTTATCATAGCAATTAGCCATAATCATTACCTCGTTTAATGGTTTGGTTAGATAGCTCATTGAGGTGCGAACTCTTTGGGCTATCGTTGTTTTCTCACCTAACAATTGAAGGTGTAACGACAATATAAGATATAGTGTCACGACAAGTCAAGGCTTTTTTATTTTCTTTTTTTGCTATATACTGTCAGTACAGATAATCAATCACTATAAAAAATATGGCTACTGGTAAACATAACAATAAATCAAAACGTGTTGATATTCGCTTTCCGCATGAAGTAATTGCAGATATGGAACTTGTTAAATGTGACGACGAAAACACATCACAATTTGTCATTAATTCAGTTAAAAATGAAATAAAACGTCGCAAACGTAAAAATGCAGAATAACTAAAATCACCTCGAACACTTCCGAAATCTACTCAATTTATAAAAGCTGCGTTTTTATACTTTTGTGTTTTGAATACTTGGCGCTTTGGCACATTTTTTAAATGTTTTAGTTTGTTGTATCAACTCGGTAACGGTTGCTTGCAGCTCTTCTAATTACCTTTATTCACTTTTTTTCAAAAAAAATTTACTCCTATTCTTAGTTATTCTTACCTCACATCATCACCTTAAAAAAATTCTATATCTTGCCATATCCCGTTTAGTTCGATCTTAATGAAACTTTATCTAACACACGTAAATATTTTGACAACTTTATTATCACTTAATAACTTAAAGTGGTATTCTTTAAAAAAAATACACTATTATTAATAGTGTTGCGAGTTGTTATATATCTTGAAATCTATTTTTAGTATGGCAAGGATTATGATTCAAATGAAAGATGATTTTAGTAAAAGACTAAATTTTGTTATGAAAGAAAAGAATATTTCAATTAGAGATATCAGCGATGCAACTAATACAAGTTATGAGATGGTTCGCAGATATGCAAAAGGTATCGCAAAACCTAGAGATACAAAACTGGAGTCCCTGTGTAAGTTTTTAGGCGTTAATCGGAGTTGGCTTAAATTTGGTGACAAGCGAAACGAACAGTATTCAAGTGCTAATCGACAAAAATCCGATAATTCATATTGCATCAATTCACTCAACATTACTGAGAATACCGGCAACGGTTATTCGAACTCAGACGTTAAAGAAGTCATTAAATTTATTGAATTTAATACAAATGAAGCAAAGATTTTATTTAACGGTAAGCCTTGTGAAAATACCAAATTAATAAATATCAATGGCGATAGTATGCAAGGTACTTTTGAATGTGGTGATACAATTTATGTTGACGTGTCGAAAAGAGAATTCGATAGTGACGGAATTTATGTTTTTACCTTTGGGCGCGGAATTTACATTAAAAGATTGCAATTAATTAAAAATATATTGCGTGTAAAATCAGATAACCAGTTGTATGATTCATGGGACATACACGAAAACGAACTGGATCAATTAGTTATACATGGCAAAGTTCTATTTAGTCAATCAATGTTACTAAGAAAACACGGATAACCG
>JAVSBY010000055.1:13398-26274 GCA_031960925.1 Gilliamella sp. CRA003912 | reverse complement strand
GCTCTTTGTGAGCTCGATGATATCACCTCGATCGTATTGCCTTTAAATACAGTCGGATTGTTGGTCAGCATCCGTTGTCCAATTAAACTAATGTCTTTAACGCCAAGTGCGGTCAACTGGCCATAGCGATTTTGGTTGAGTCTCATAATGGTCATCACTTGAGTGATCAATTGAGTGCCATCATGGGTTAATTGTTGGTTATTTTCAGCCAAAAGTAACGTTTTATAAACAATATCTTGACATTTTGATTTGTTAATATAGCGCGAGCCATGTCTACCCACATGATCGATATAAAAGGGGTGATAGCCTTCAGGTGCGGGGGTTGAAATAATCTGCTTTGCATCATATTGGTATGCCGTTTTAGAACCAGATAAAACAACAATGTCTGCAAAGCTAAAAGATGTAAAAAAGGACAATACAATCAGGCTAAATGTTTGTAAACAACGCATAAAGGATCCTTATTTGGAGAAAAACAATATGATTGATGTAATACAAATCCGTTGTTAACTAATTTATTCGAATGCGCTTGTTATTTATAAAAGCCTTAAGATCTGAACTTTCGTATAAACTAAATATGTTCCATCATTCTACCCGTTGGCAAATGCATGTTAACGTTCAACCAAATAAAAAGCAATCATGTTTCACTTTTAGTAAAAATAAGTTACTGAGTTTAGATGACAGAACTAATAATCTAATCAGCTTGCTTTAGCTTGGATCAAGCACTGAAAGATAAACGTAAATTTTCATTTTGGTTTTATGATGATTTATCTCACATCATAGATAACAAACTAGGAAATAACATGAATATTGAACAAAAAGAAAAAGCCAATGGGTTTATTATTATTGGTGCAATTTTAATTGTATTAGGGGCTTTGGCGCTGAGTTATCAATTTGTTGCAACCGTCTTTTCAATCTATTTTATTGGTACATTATTACTGATTGCCGGTATTTCTCAAGCGCTTCACTCGTTTCGAGTTAAACGTGTTGGACAAACCGCACTGTGGGCCATTATGGGTGTACTTTATGTGATAGCCGGATTAATGTCTTTTATTCAGCCAATTGCCGTTTCCTCTGCATTAACCTTAATTCTCTCATTTTTGTTGGTGATGAGTGGGATCACCCAACTTTTTGGGGCGATACAAAATCGCATCTTGCCTAATTGGCAATGGCTACTTGTGTCAGGGGGAATTACCTTGATTCTTGGATTGATGATTATGGCGGGCTGGCCAAATAATAGTTTATGGATTTTAGGCATGTTCCTTGGTATTGACTTAATTTTCCAAGGCTGGGCTTACGTAACAATCGGATTAAAATTAAAAAGATAATTTGGACTCAATGGTGTTTGAACAAGTTAACAACATTGAAGATATTAACTGATCATTAACTCTGCTAACAGTGGGGCTGTGTTATGACAAATGGCCCCTGTCTCTATTTTGATAATTTTGTCTATTCTTCGTATCTTACTAAACAGATCCCAGCATCAGGCTAAGTGAGATAAAAACCCAATGCGCTTTATACAAAATAAGCCTAACAGTATATAATATTGATTCAATTAATTTGATTACAAACTTACTGTGAAACAAAAAACACGCATCGAAATTTTACAGCGATTACAAAACCATATAAAAGATCCAACAACAGAGCTGGTTTATCATACCCCTTTTGAGCTGCTGATTGCGGTTGTACTTTCTGCGCAAGCAACGGATGTGAGTGTCAATAAAGCCACCAAACCGCTTTTTGCCGTTGCCAATACGGCAGAACAAATTTTAGCGTTAGGTGTTGATAAGTTAAAAACATATATTCGAACCATTGGTCTGTATAATAATAAAGCCACCAATATCATTAAAACGTGTCAAATCCTTGTCGAGCAGTATCATGGCGAAGTTCCTGAAAGTTTTGAACATCTGGTTGCCTTGCCTGGCGTTGGGCGTAAAACGGCTAATGTTATTTTAAATACCGCCTTTGGCTGGCCAACGATTGCGGTTGATACCCATATTTTTCGTGTCAGTAACCGCACAGGGCTTGCACCGGGTAAAACCGTTGAGGCGGTTGAGCAAAAACTGCTTAGCGTTGTGCCTGATGAATATAAAATTAACTGTCATCACTGGTTGATTTTGCATGGCCGTTATACTTGCATTGCAAGAAAACCCCGCTGTGGCTCTTGTGTTATTGAAGATTTGTGTGAATATAAAGATAAAGTTTACCCAGAGTGATTATGCGATGTCGAATAAATTCAATTTAAGTCATGATGATATTGCGTTATTTAAAAGCAGTATTGGCAAGGCCAAAAAATTAAAGCAAGATACGGTTGTGCATAAGCCGATAAAACGATCGCCAAATGCGACTGGAATTGAAAAAATGCAACACGAGAAAATCAATACCGAGTTTTATTTTTCGGATGATTATCAGCCGTTATTACACGATGATCCGATTCGTTACAGCCGTGAAAATGCCGATCCCCATGAAGTTAAAAAATTACGCCGCGGATTTTATGAGCCAGAGTTTTTCTTAGATTTGCATGGATTAACCCAGCTTGAAGCAAAAAAAGAGATTGCTGCGCTGATTGCCGCCAGTTTGCGTGAAAATGCTCACTGTGCGTGCATTATGTATGGTCATGGCAAAAATATCTTAAAAAAACAAGTTCCGATGTGGTTAACGCAGCATCCCAATGTTATTTGTTTTCATCAAGCACCGAAAGAATTTGGTGGCAGCGCGGCATTATTAATTTTGTTTGATATCAGATTAGAATCATAACATAACTAACGTCGAAAAATGAGGAAATAACAATGATGAATAATCAACAAATACGAGATAAAATCAATCAAATGACTCATATTGATCATGCAACTTGTCAAACAAATAGTTAAAGCATTTGAGGCAAGCGCGTCACCGTTAGCCGTTGTTCGTCAGTTTTTAGGCTCCGTTGATACAAAAAACATGGTCGCCACTATCGCAAAAAATACTGGAATTGAAGAAAATCGCGTTGAAGCAGTTCTCACTGCACTTGCATCAACCATCAAACAAGAGATTAAAGATAAAAAAATAGATGGGCAATAAATAAAAAAACCAGCTTAATAAAATTAAGCTGGGAAAACATTGGAAGCAATGTGAGCAATGTCATACTTTCCAGAAGTCTAACGACGTTCTAACAAAGCACATATAAATGATAATCATTCTCATTATTAAAAGCAAGGATTATTTCTCTTTTTTAACCCACTTTTATTTTTGATAAATAATTTCAACACCTTCTTCATCACTTTCATCCCAATCATCGAAATCGTCATCATCATCTTCTTGCATTGCTTCGTCCATGACTTTTTGGTGGTAATCATCCCACATGAATTCAACTTTCTCGGCAGCGTGTTCTTCTTGCTCAACCTCGCGTGGGTGCGCATTAATGTATTCCATTAAATCCCAGCAAAGCGCTTTAACGCCTTCACGATTTACCGCAGAGATAAGATAATAGTTATCTTGCCAGCCAAGTGATTTGGCAATGTCTGCTGCACGTTTTTCAGCTTCTTCTTGGCCAAGTACGTCGATTTTATTGAAAACCAACCAGCGCGGTTTGGTTGCTAGTTTTTCGCTATACTTAGAAAGTTCATTGATAATGATTTTTGCACTTTCTACCGGATCGGATTCATCAATCGGTGCGATATCAACTAAATGAACTAACACACGGCAGCGTTCAAGATGCTTTAAAAAACGGATACCAAGGCCTGCGCCATCAGAAGCGCCTTCAATTAGACCTGGAATATCTGCCACAACAAAGCTTTGTTCATTATCCATACGAACTACGCCTAAACTTGGCACTAGCGTTGTAAACGGGTAATCGGCAACTTTAGGTCTCGCTGCTGATACTGATCGAATGAATGTGGATTTGCCCGCATTAGGCAAGCCGAGCATACCAACGTCAGCGAGTAATAATAGCTCTAATAAGACGTCGCGTTTTTCACCGGGTGTACCGTCGGTTTTTTGTCTTGGCGCGCGGTTGACTGAAGATTTAAAACGCGCATTACCAAGTCCATGGTATCCACCTTTAGCCACTAAGACCTTTTGTCCATGCTGGGTTAAATCACCGATAATTTCACTGGTGTATTTGTCGGTAATTCGCGTTCCAACAGGCACTTTGACCGTAATGTCACTGCCGCGCTTACCGGTACAATCCGAACCTTGTCCATTTTGTCCACGCTCTGCGCGATAGTTTTTTTCGAATTGAAAATCAACCAGTGTATTTAAGTTTTCATCAGCGATGAAAAAAACATCACCGCCATCCCCCCCATCACCACCGTCAGGGCCACCTTTAGGGATGTATTTTTCACGGCGAAAACCGACACAGCCATTACCACCATCACCGGCTTCGACTCGAATTGAAGCTTCATCAACAAATTTCATAGTTTATTCTTTTCCTCTTTTTGTGGTTATGAGAAACCCTTTTCTTGGTTGCCATATATAATGGCCAATAGTTGCAAACATGGCGCCTGCAACCACCGAAATCGCGCCGATATAACCGAGTATATTTAAATAGTGCATCGAAAATTTTGTTGGCCAAATGAGCGCAAAAAGATCCGAAAAAATCAATGCAAATAATGGTGTTAATGTCGTTAACGCGCTGACTTGAGCCGCTTGCCAACGTTCCATTGCCATAACCAGTGCGCCATAAGCAATAATGGTATTTAATCCACAAAATATAATGGCACAACCTTGCGAAAAATCGGCATACATAATGTGGCTTGGTGACGCAAAAGGCCATAAAAACACGGTACAAATGAGATAAATTAGCCAAAGCAATTGTTTCGCATTTAATTTACGCAGCAGTACTTTTTGCGCGATAGCATAACATGCCCATGATATAGCTGCCATTATACCAAGCCAAACCCCAAAACCATAGGTTGAAATATTGGCGAACAGATCACGAATATTTTTATTAAAAAATAGCACCAAGCCCAGTAACAAAATTAGGATACCGATAATTTGAGTGGGTCTTAGCTTTTCTTTAAAAATAAAGGCGCTTGAAATCATAAAGATAACAATGCCTGTTTGGGCAACAACTTGCGATGTGGTTGGGGATAAATACTGAACAGCACTTGCAAATAAGACAAAATTACCCAACAAACCCAATCCTGCTATCATGAGCATGATGAGCCGGCGCCGTTTTTTGAAAAGAATAAAGTTAGGGAACTGTTTTTTATAGCCAAGCCACAGAGTAAGTATGACAGCTGAAATAGCAAACCGATACCAGACTAATGTATAAGGATCAATCACAACAAGCGCATATTTCATGGCAATCGGAACCAGTCCCCACATGACGGCTGTTAACATCGCCAATGCAAAACCAAGTTTAACATTTTGTTGCTTTATCATAGTCAATAAATTTATTCCGTACCAAAAAACGAAAAAAGCCTCACAAATTGTGAGGCTTCTAATTGGGTAACCAACGTTAAATTAGCTGTTTGCAACTACGCTAACATAACGACGATTTTTAGGTCCTTTAACTTCGAATTTTACTTGTCCGTCGATTAAAGCAAATAATGTATGGTCGCGACCGCATCCAACATTAGTACCTGGGTGGAATTGTGTTCCACGTTGACGAACTAAGATATTACCTGCTAAAACTTCTTGACTACCGTAACGTTTAACACCTAAACGTTTACTTTGGGAATCACGACCATTACGTGATGAACCACCAGCCTTCTTATGTGCCATTGTTCGATACTCCTAATTAAGCGATTGCAGTGATTTTAACATCAGTGAACCACTGACGGTGACCTTGTTGTTTACGATAGTGTTTACGGCGACGAAATTTAACAATCTTCACTTTATCACCACGACCGTGTTCAACAATCTCTGCTTTAACTGTTGCACCTTCAACAAACGGAGCACCAACTTTGATGTCTTCACCATTTGCTACCATTAAAACTTTATCGAAAACAACTTCAGAACCTGTTTCGATTTCAATTTTTTCCAAGCGAACGACTTGTCCTTCGCTAACTCGGTGTTGCTTGCCACCACTTTGGAAAACTGCGTACATACTTAACTCCGCAATAAAAAGCAGACAATTTACTTACTCAACTTATAGTCTGCATTGATTAATCATATAGGGCGTGAATTTTACGCAAAAAAGGGCTTTGTTGCAAGTACTGTTTAATAAAAGATCACAAAAAATAAAAAGATCGAAAGCAGCGCAGGATAATTAATGGGTTTAAAGCGATAATCAGCAAGAATAACGTGCATTTTATCACGTAAAATTACCCCTATTTTTAGGATAAAAAAGGCGCTTGTCATTAAAATTATGATTATCATTCTTGATGATGGGCGGTTTTATGTTAATTGCGTGTGGCGATGATTTGTTAAATTCGATTAACGCGCGCTGACAGAAATTGACATTAATTCTTATTTTGGTGTGATCACACAAAACCGGTGGCGATCAGCCGTGGGATCCTAATCACGTTCGATGAAAGTCACGCATTTGATCGAATCGATCTTTTTTGAGTTGATAACGTGTGACCAAGATCCGCGATCGCCTTGCACGCGATCGCAGGTGATCGGCCTTTATAGTTTTCCTGCACTGCCACAAATCCGAATTTTTTCAGCAACGATGTGTTTCATGGCTAACTTTGCCGGTTGCATATAGTGCCTTGGATCATTGGCATCGGGATGGTTATGAAAATCCTGTTTTAATGCATCTGAAAAAGCAATTTTTAGCTCTGTTGCCACATTTACCTTACAAATACCGAGCGAAATCGCTTTTTTGACCATGGCTTCTGGAATGCCTGAAGCGCCATGCAATACCAGCGGAATATCCACATTATCACGGATTTTGGCAAGTCGTTCAAAATCGAGCTTAGGTTCCCCTTTATACATGCCGTGTGCTGAGCCAATTGCAACGGCTAAAGAGTCGATACCTGTTCGCTCAACATATTCTTTAGCGGCATAAGGATCGGTAAAGGCGCTGTCTTTATCGTCAACAATCAGGTCATCTTCTTGCCCCCCTAATCGACCTAATTCAGCTTCGACGCTGGCGTTATATTTATGGCTAAAATCAACCATTTTTCGCACAATTTCAATATTTTGTTCAAACGGATGATGCGAGGCATCGATCATAATTGAGCGAATTCCGGCTTCGATTTTGCAATGAATATCTTGGATATCTTCATGATGATCTAAATGCAGCGCAAAGGGGAAGTGGTGACGTTTGGCTGCGGTTTTACAAATAGTAATGAGGTAGTCAGTCCCTGCGTACTGATACGTACCCGGGGTTGCCGCTAGAATCAAGGGGGACTGCATCTCCTTTGCTGTATCAATCACAACTTGGATCGTTTCAAGGTTATGGATATTAAATGCAGGGACAGCATAACCTTCAGATTGGGCTTTTTTTAACATCTCTTGGCTGGATATAAGGTACATAATGACTCCTAAATTGGCGTGTTTTAAATAATGTGATTAACCGTAACTTGTTGATAATAATCGTCATAATGATGCATATTAACAAAGCCAGTTTGTGCTTCCATGGCATTTAGCATGCCCATTGTCATTGCACGTTTTAGCATTGATTCAATATCTTCATTTTCGTGAATACTGACCGAAAGGCCTGCCAATGTGACATCACCCGAACCGACAGGATTAACCACATTGATTTTGGGAATCGAGACTTGGTAACACGCGTCGTAACAACGAGCAAAAGCCCCATGCTTACCTAATGACATGATCACAAATGGAATATCATTGAGTAGAGGGTGATTGACTGCACGAATTAATGAGCTTGTTTGATAGGGATCAATCTCAACGTTGATAAGCTGTTTTAATTCATTGTTATTGGGTTTTATCAGATAGGGCTTATGCGATGAGGTTAACATCTCTAACAAGATGGGCCCCGATGTATCGACTAACACCGGCAGCTTGCGCTGATTTGCTGCACGGATCAGTGTGGGATAAAAATCATGGCTCAACCCTTGAGGTAATGATCCTGAAATCGTCACAACCTGACAATGTTCTAATAAGGTGAGGTAGTGTTGTAAAAAACCGTTCATTTCGTGTTCGGTTAGAACGGGGCCTGATTCTAGGATTTCGGTTTGATTTCCTTCATGTAAAATGGCAATGCAGTTTCTTGATTCATGGGGCGTGACATAAAAGTCGTATAAAATGCCATCGTCATCCAGTGCTTTTTGGATGTATTCTCCAGTGGTTCCGCCGATTATGCCCGATGCAATGACCGGTATTTGCATCGCTTTTATGCCTCTGGTTACGTTAAGTCCTTTTCCCCCAGCCGTTTTTTTGACATCCGATACCCGATTAATATCATTAATGGTTAACTGATTTAATGGGTACGAGATATCAACCGAGGGGTTCATGGTTATGGTTAATATCATGTTCTCACCTACCTATTGGTATTATTGTGAGAAATAACAGTGTTAAACATAAGTTAAGTGAGATAGCGCATGATAACGTCAATCTCGGTTAAAAACGCGGCTATTTAGTCCTTTCCGATAGTGATACGAGCGGAAATTAAGCCGAATCTAACCTCACTTGGGCGCAATACAGTCAACAATCAATAACCATCGTGTTAGACGCAGATAAAATCGATGCCTTTTTGTTCAAATTGTTGTCGATAGTTTATATCGACATCGGTGTCGGTAATAATGGTATCTAATTGGTTTAGAGGTAAGACCACATTAAATCCATTACGTCCAAATTTTGATGAATCCAAAACGGCAATCACATTTTTCGCGGCATTGGCCATGACACTGCTGATTGTATAACCTTCATTAAACGTTGTTATTCCTCGCTGTGCATCTATTCCATCTGCACCAACAAATAAAACATCAGCTGAAATACCCTCTAACGATTGCTCGGCGATTTTTCCGTGAAAAGAACGTGTCTTTTGCCTTAATGTTCCACCACACATAAATAGCATGATGTCTCGATTATCTGAGAGGATAAAGGCAGAGGTAAGACTATTGGTGATGACTGTGATATGTTTGAATTTAACAAGTTCTTCAGCTATCAACATGGTGGTACTGCCACTGTCTAAAATCACTGTATCACCTTCTTTTACGTACTTGACCGCTTCAATAGCAATGCGTTTTTTTGCTTCAATAAATCGCTGATAACGCTCTTCTAATTGCAACTCTTTACATGATTTCGCGTCGTCATTTTCAATGATTTTTGTTGCACCGCCATGAAACCGGATAAGTACGCCTTGTTTTTCTAATAACCTAAGATCTGTTCTAATGGTGACTTCTGACACGTTATATTGTTCAGATAAGTCGTTGACTAGCACGGTTCCCTTGGTGTTTAGAATTTCAACAATTTGTTGACGTCTTTCACTTGCATTCATACTATTTCCTTTTTCGAAATTTTTTAGCAGTGTATAACAAACAAAATCAAAAGATAAGATTTCATTTTTAATGACGCAGTAAAATCAAATTAGGGTTCGCACTTTAATAAAATTTTTCCATTCATTGCCCCCCCGTTTAAGTTGCTAATATTTTGAATAAAATCATCAAAATCACCTATTGCGACAATAAGTTCATCAAGTTTTATTTTTCCATTCATAAAGAACTGGCTGACCCGTTGCCACTCTTCACCCGGCCAAGGCGCGGAATAATTCATCCAGCTCCCTAAAATTTGAAGTTCTTTTCGTAAGATAAGTCCGAAAACCTTTTCTGATAACGTAATGTCATTATGTAATGTACCGACTAAACCAATTTGAGCCCTTGGGCCTGCGATCTGAATCGATAAGTTAACGGTGACTGGTGAGCCTGCGGTTTCAAGTACAATTTGATTAAAGCGATAAGGTTCTAATGCTTGAGTTATCTCGTCGCAAGTTTGGTTTTTCGAGTTATATACGTGATCTGCCCCTAGCCGTTTGGCCAGTTTAAGGCGTTCATCATTGATATCGATGACAATGGTTGATTTTGCCCCCATCGCTTTAGCACATTGCATAGCAAGTAGACCAATTGTGCCGCCGCCAACGATAACAACATTTTTATTTTCACAACCATTTGCCAATAAAAGTGCATGCATTCCAACGGTCATTGGTTCAAAAAAAGCCGCTTCAATGGGCGTGATGCCGTCGGGTAATTTGAAGGCATTTTTTTTGTTTAACACAATATATTCAGCAAAGCCGCCGCTGATTCGTGAGCCGACAAAGGTGTAGTTTTTACAGAGCGAATAATAATGTTGCAAGCATGCTTCACACTCAAAGCATGGCAATAATGGGATGCATGAAATTAAATCACCCACCGCAAATTCAGTGACATCATGACCAAGTTCGACAACATGACCGCTGAACTCATGACCTAATGTGATTGGGTAATAATGTGCACCATGATGAAAAATTCGAGGAATATCAGAGCCACATAATCCTGAATAGGCAATTTTTACTAAAATTTGTTCAGGAGACGTTATCTTCGGTTTTTCAGTATGTTGTACAGATACGGTGCCATCTTCATTTATAACAACAGCTTTCATTTTGTTTTCCTTTATTTACATTCAAATGACGTTGATTGATTATTTCCACCGATGGTTTGGTGGAATAAAGGCGATTGATTTGTCTATTTTTGAGCCCGTTTCCAAGTTAAAAAGAGGCAGAAAATATAAAATAATCCGATTAAGGCAAAACCAATTGGCTGTTTTAAATGACATAATTGAACCATGATATAAGTGATGGGCGAGCCACCTTGATCCAGGGCGCCAACCGACACACCACTACCTTGGGCAATGGCGCCGGCATTGATAGCAAGTTCGGTGGTTAATGGGATCATTTGCGTCGCAATCCAGAGTGTCATTGCGATAATCATTGTGCCTGAAATAAGAATTCTGAATAAATTACCTTGGTGGATAGCAACGCCGATGGCGATAAAAAAGCCGATGGTTGCTAGATCACCGAAAGGTAGAACTTCGTTGCCAGGTAACAAAATGGCAATGAAAATACTTAATGGAATAAAGATTAAGCTTGCGGAAACAACCGTTGAGTGACCTAATAATAAGGCTGGGTCTAAACCAATTAAAAAGTCTTGTCCGCCGAATTTGGATTGTAAATGTTTACGTGCTTGTTTGGATATTGGCGTTAAACCATCCATGATAGGTTTAATCACGCGCGGCATAAGTAGCATGACTGCCGCTGTTTTTATGCCTAGCTGTAGCGTCTCTTTTAGTCCGTATCCGGCTAATAATCCTAATCCAATCCCCATAAATAGACCGACGGTGACCGGTTCACCAAAGGCGCCAAAGCGTTTTTGCATATCAACGGCATTGAAATTGATTTTATTAACCCCTGGGATTTTTTCTATCACGGTATCTACAAATACCGCAATGGGTCCACAATAGGCGGAGGTGCCATGAGGCACGGCAATACCCTCGAGTTCAAAAAAGGTTTTGGTGTCTTTTGCAAACCAATCGCCAAGTTTGTAAGCGATAACCGCATGGACAATAACCCCAGTAATACCAAGCCAGTAAGATCCGGTGGCAATATGAACAAGTGCGCCAGTAAATGTCATGTGCCAAATATTCCAAATATCGACGTTTACAACGCGTGTTAATCGTAATACGAGCATGAGGATATTTACTGCAATCGCAATTGGAATGGCAACTAAGGCCATTTGCGATGCCCATGTCATTGGTGCAGCACCAGGCCAACCGACATCAATTACACGTAAGTGAATGTCAAATCGTTCTGCCATCGCTTGTGCAGCCGGCCCAACCGAACTGGTTAATAAACCGACTACCAGCCCAATGCCAACAAAACCGATACCGATGTGGATCCCCGCTTTTAATGCATCACCGACTTTCATTTTTAGCATTAATGAAAACAGAATAATGACGATAGGTAACATGACCGAGGGGCCGAGATCTAAGATGTACTGCATAATTTCAGTAAACATAGCGTCATCCTTTTAAGATTGATAGAATTTTTTCTTTCAGTTGGTCAATCCCCATGCCAGAAACAAATGGCATACCATGGACAATGGGAATATCACCAAAGGTTTGATCCATTTTTGCGGTAGTACAAATTAAATCTGCGCCATCAACAAAGGTGCGTATTTCATTAATTCGGCATTGCACCAGTTCCAGTTGAATATGGTTATCTTGACAGAGTTCTTTTATTTCTTCGGCTGCTAACGTTGAAGTTGCAACAGCGCCGCCACATGCAACGATAATCTTTTTTTTCATGATGCTTCCTTACTCGTTTGTTGATTGAAAATCACGTTGTTGAATTGCATTTCAATTTCACGTTGAGATGCATTTAATAGGAATTGATAAAATTGTTTATTTTGTAAATTTGAGAATAACGCTTTCAGTAGTTCAAGTTGATCAGCAGGGTGAGTGACAACCAGCGATATAATTAACGAAACATCAACGGTTGCGCAGTCATCTGCTCTATCGAAAGTAACCGGTGAGGCTGGCCGGACAATGAAAATGGCAGGGCGATGAGTATGCGCTGCATCACAGTGTGGTATCGCAACAGCATAGCCATCGAGTAGAATACCGGTTGGGTAGATCTTTTCTCTTTCTAGTAAGGCATTTAAATAAGTGTCTTTTACAATGCCTTTTTCATATAACACCTCGCTAATATAAGTTAGTGCGTGCAGCGCATTATCAAACGTTGTCTTTTCATGAAAAAGAAGCTCATAGTTATTCATATTGCTCTCCCTGTTTTTAACATTTTTAATCGAATTCAATGATTGATTTCGAAAGAATGGTTTATATTTAAACATTAATGGCTTTCGAAATGGAAAGCAAATAAAGAAAATTGGTTTTGTGATCGAAATCTGCTTTTTAAGCGAGCGCTTTGAAAATTTTTTTAGTTATAAGATAAAAACATGATTGGGATCACAATATTGATCTTCTTATATCGGATTTATTCGATTATAATAA
>JAVSBY010000055.1:5348-13298 GCA_031960925.1 Gilliamella sp. CRA003912 | reverse complement strand
TTTGATGTGATCGCTTCGCGTTTAGCAAAACGTCAAGGACATTACCAAAAAACAGGGATGTTGCAATCACAATTTGATGCGCTTGAAGAACCCACGTCTGATGAGAAAGACGTGTATATCGTCAATATTGAACAATCGTTAGAAAGTGTTGTGTGCGATACCGAACAAGCTATTCGTTCTATATGTGATTGTTAAATAAAGACCCAATTTAACTAGTATAAAGCAGAGGTTAATGTGAATCCTATCATCCAAAGTGTTACGCAGCGTATTGTTGAGCGTTCTAAAGCGTCTCGTCATGCGTATTTACAAAAGATAGAACAGGCTACGTCGAAAAAAGTAACAAGAGCAAGTTTGCCATGCAGTAATCTTGCTCACGGTTTTGCCGCGTGTTGTTTCGATGATAAAAATGACTTAAAAAATATTTTAAAAAGTAATATTGGCATTGTCAGTGCATATAACGACATGTTATCGGCACATAAACCTTATGAATTTTATCCCGAGCAAATTAGGAAAACCTTGCAGTCTGTTGGGGCCGTTGGGCAGATGGCGGGGGGGGTTCCTGCGATGTGTGATGGCGTGACCCAAGGTGAGCCGGGCATGGAATTATCGTTGATGAGCCGCGATATTATTGCCATGTCGGTTGCCGTTGCACTTTCACATAATATGTTTGATGGCGCGCTTTACCTTGGGATCTGCGATAAAATTGTCCCTGGCTTATTTGTTGGTGCGTTAGCATTTGGGCATCTTCCTGCGATTTTTGTGCCAGCAGGTCCAATGCCATCAGGCCTGTCTAATAAAGAAAAAGTGCGTATTCGTCAGCTTTATTCTGAAGGTAAAGCCTCGCGCGAAGAGTTGTTAGAGTCCGAATCGGCATCTTATCATGCCAGTGGTACCTGCACTTTTTATGGCACCGCAAACAGCAATCAGATGGTGATTGAGCTAATGGGATTACATTTACCCGGCGCTGCATTTGTGCATCCTGATACCGCGCTGCGCCATGAATTAACCAATGCGGCAGCAAAACAAATTACCCGTTTGACCGAGCAGTCAGGCAACGACATGCCTGTTGGGCGAATGGTTGATGAAAAAGTAATGGTTAACGGTTTAGTCGCGCTGCTTGCAACTGGCGGGTCAACCAATTTGACCATGCACATTGTTGCGATGGCCAAAGCGGCGGGGATCATTATTAATTGGGATGATATTTCGGATTTATCGTCAGTTGTGCCACTGTTAGCACGCATTTATCCAAATGGCCCGGCTGATATTAACTATTTCCAAGCCGCAGGGGGCACCTCGCTATTGGTCAGAGAGTTGCTTGCGGGGGGATTGTTGCACGAAGATGTCGAAACAGTTGTGGGGCGCGGCTTAAGTCGTTATACCAAAGAACCGATTTTAGAAAATGGCCAACTGGTTTTCCGTGAAGGGCCAACAACGTCATTAGATGAAACGGTCATTGCATCTATTAATAAACCGTTTAACTCTCATGGTGGACTGAAAGTGATGTCTGGTAACCTTGGCCGCGCGGTAATGAAAACGTCGGCAGTAACCGAAGAACATCAAGTTATTGAAGCGCCTGCGGTCGTTTTTAATAGCCAATATGATTTAGATGCAGAATATAAAGCGGGTAAACTTAACAAAGATTGCGTGGTTGTTGTGCGTTATCAAGGTCCAAAAGCGATTGGTATGCCAGAGCTGCATAAACTGATTACGCCACTTGGTGTGCTGCAAGATCGAGGGTATAAAGTGGCGTTATTAACCGATGGGCGTTTATCTGGTGCATCGGGTAAAGTGCCCGCAGCCATTCATGTCACGCCAGAGGCGTATGGTGGCGGCATGCTTAGCAAAGTAAATAATGGCGATATGATTCGCGTCAATGGCAAGACTGGTGAAATCACGTTACTGGTTGATGAAGTCGAATTAGCGAAAAGGCAGCCGTATCCTTATGATTTAACCGCATCGCACGCAGGATTTGGCCGAGAATTATTCAATGTGATTCGTGAAAATCTGACATCGGCCGAAGAGGGCGCGGTGAGTTTTTGATTTTCGGTATTCTGCCACGTTACAGTGGCAGAACACGTTCATCCTGTCATGCTAATTACTTAGCCAAAACCACGCAATTAACAATGATCAATCTATTCAATCAACGGTAATGATACGCTATTGATGAAACGTGCTGGCGTGTTAGAATAAGCGACTATTACCATTATTATAACTACCGTTATTATTAGGATTGTTTCATGAAAATTAAAACCCGTTTTGCACCAAGTCCAACCGGTTATTTGCATGTTGGTGGCGCACGCACTGCGCTTTATTCTTGGTTATATGCCCGCCATGCTAAAGGTACTTTCGTTTTACGTATTGAAGATACGGATCTTGAACGTTCAACGCCTGAAGCCATTGAAGCGATTATGGATGGGATGAATTGGTTGAATTTATCATGGGATGAAGGTCCATACTTTCAAACAAAGCGTTTTGATCGTTATAACCAAGTTATTGATGAGATGTTAGTAAATGGCACGGCGTATCGTTGCTATTGCTCAAAAGAGCGTCTTGAAAAACTCAGAGATGAGCAAATGGCGAAAAGTGAAAAAGCCCGTTATGATGGTCATTGTCGCTGCGAGGCAACTCAAAAGGCGCATTCGCATGATGAGCCCCATGTTGTTCGCTTTGCAAATCCAATCGATGGCAGTGTCATTTTCAATGATTTAATTCGAGGACCCATTGAGATCGCAAATAAAGAACTTGATGATCTTATTATTCGTCGTACCGATGGTTCACCAACGTATAATTTTTGTGTTGTGATTGATGACTGGGATATGGAAATTACCCATGTTATTCGCGGCGAAGACCATATTAATAATACACCGCGTCAAATTAATATCTTAAAAGCGCTAAATGCCCCATTGCCTGAATATGGCCATGTGTCTATGATTTTAGGTGATGATGGACAAAAACTGTCAAAACGTCATGGCGCAGTAAGTGTGATGCAATACCGTGATGACGGTTATTTGCCAGAAGCGCTATTAAATTATCTGGTTCGTTTAGGTTGGTCACACGGTGATCAAGAGATATTTTCTGTCAGCGAAATGACCGAGTATTTTTCACTTGATTCTGTCAGTCGCTCGGCCAGCGCATTTAATACCGAAAAGTTATTGTGGTTAAATCATCATTATATTAACCATCTCGATGCCGATTATGTTGCGCAGCATTTAATGTGGCATATGAATCAACACGGTTATGATCTTACACAAGGTCCTGATCTGATTTCGATTGTTAAATTGTTTGGTGAACGCTCGAAAACACTTAAAGAGATGGCTCAATCGTGTTCATATTGTTATCAAGATTTCGACCAGTTTGACGCCGATGCGGCAAAAAAACATTTACGCCCAGTTGCAAAAGCGCCACTAGAGGCGATCAAAGCGAAAATAGAGGCAATGAGTGATCTTGATTGGGCAATTGAAAAAATCCATCATGCGATTGAATCAACGGCAACAGATCTTGACATTGGTATGGGTAAAATTGGTATGCCGCTGCGCGTTGCAGTAACGGGAATCGGGCAATCCCCATCGGTTGATGCAACCGTCTATGCTGTTGGTAAAAAACGCACACTCGCGAGGATTGATAAAGCCCTTGCTTATATAACTGAACGAGAACAAACACAACAATAATGAGGTAGGTTATTGATTATTGCAGGCCTTGCCTGCAATAAATGTTAAGCCAACCGAGATGGTATATGACTTGCTTAAAAAAGCGTTATTGGATTTTATTTATTATCTTGCTTATCACAATGGCAACGAGTGTATATGGTTGGCATGTTTGGCAGTCATTTAAACAGCAACAAGGTATTAGCATTGATTGGCAAGGTGTTGGAATTAGCGTTGAGGGCATATCATTAGATGAACTGACATTGACCAAACAATCCGAATTTTCAATCACCAGTAAGAATGTATTAATTTCATGGTCAGCACTTTCTATCGCCAGTATGGATATTGATTGGCAATCTAAAAAGGTCGAGCCATTAACCGATGATCAACGTGACGAGCCACAAATCAATGAGGCTGGTTTTGATAGCTCTGTTTTTACAACAATACATTACTGGTTACCACAACAAGTTCACATTAATTCATTACGGTTGTATGAACAAGATAATGAATTACTCAATCTAAAAATTGATTTAACCAAACAACAGCAAACGTTACAATTGGTTATAACTAACGATAAATACTTAGCGCAACTGTCTGCAAACCTTGCATTTAACGATATTGATTCACGCATTGATATTCAAGCGGGTTTATTAACAACCACAGTCAATCAATCAAATATGACAAAGGGTGTTTTAACCATACCATTTACGGGTTGGATTACCTCCGATCAGTTCTCGTTAAAAAGTGCTGACAATACATCAATAAGCGCTGAAAAAATTATTGTTTCACCCGATTTGCTTCTGACTAATGTCGCTGGAAAAGCTAACTTTCAGGTTGAATCAACACGCCCTTTTGACGCTAAACATATGGTGTTAAATACCCAATTAACGATTGATAAACTCAATGGAATTTATGATCAAAGTGAAATACAATCACTGACAGGTAATGCCATAATCAACGCCAAAGATGGACAGCTTCATGTGCGAATTCCAATGCTGACGATTAAACAAATTGGTGTCGGTATTGATGTTCAAAATGTAAAACTTGCTGGATCGTATTTCGCCTCATTTGATTCGTTGGCTCAAGGTATATTGACTTGGAATCAAGCGCAAGCCACGGTTTTTTCTGGCTCTGTTATGTTTGAAAAAAATAGATTGAACTTAGCTAAATGGCCGCAATCAGTTACTGTGCGTCTAAAAGGTATTCAATTAAATGATATATTAACCTCTTATCCAACCGAAGGTCTTACAGGCGAAGGGACGATTGATGGCTTTTTACCTATTACACTATCAATGGTCAAAAAAGGCAGCAGCAGTAGATTACAACCTATCATCAAAAATGGGCAGTTAACCACCATTAATACGGGGTATTTACAATTTGAAAATGCAGCGATGAAAGGGTATGCACAAAATAACCCTAATATGAAAATAGTCACTGATGTTCTTAACAATTTTCACTATACTAAACTGACCGGTGATGTTAATTATCAAAATGAAATCGCTAAACTAGGGCTTACTATTCAAGGACGAAATCCTGATGTTGAAAATGGAAAAGCGATCAATTTGAATATTACCCTTGAAGAAAATATTCCAAAACTGATGATGAGTTTACAACTATCAGATCAAATTAGTGAACCTATTCGTAAACGCATTGAAGATCGTTTAAAATAAAAGTAGTCATAACTTAAGAAGGTGATTTATGTTACGAAATGTCATGGTCATAGCGCTCTTTAGCACTATACTCATGGGGTGTTCGCCAACCGTTAGAGTTGAAGCGCCAAATGAACCGATCAATATTAACTTAAATGTTAAAATTGAACATGAAATCTATATAAAAGTAGATAAAGCACTTGATAATATCATCAACCAATCGGGTCTTTATTGATATCAAACACTGATATGTTAAGGAGTTTTTTATGAACATGTACAAAAAAACAATGATAGCACTTGTCGGTTTAGCTCTATCTTTACCTGTGTTTGCGTTGACATTAGATCAAGCAATGAGCTCGTTGAGTCAAGCTAAAGTCAATGGGGTACTTGGTGAACAAGCTGATGGTTATCTCGGTGTTGTAAAAAACGAGGGAAATGCAGGTGAAATTGCACAACTGATTAATCAAGCTCGTAAGCAGCAATACCAAAAGGTATCTAGTCAAAGTCATATTTCGTTGAGTGAAGTAGAAACAATAGCAGGCAGTAAAGCCCAAGAAAAGACGCCTTCAGGCCAATATATAAAGCAACAAGGTCAGTGGATAAGAAAATAATTGCGCTTTGTTTTGGTGCATAAAAAGGGGGGGAAATATGCCTCTCGCACTTCTATAGTGCAACTCATTGTGTTCCCAAGTGTGCGCATTGGATAAATTTGATGCCCACACTCAGACAATGAGAAAAAGATCGTGCAGTACAATAAAGAAAATGGTATAAATTTTGCATATAACATTTTAATAGTTATAATATAATATCGCTATAAGCGATTTTAATGGAGAAACTCAATGTGTTCGATTTTAGGTATTCTTGATATAAAATCAGATCCAGAGCAACTACGAACCAAAGCGCTTGAACTATCAAGTTTAATGCGTCATCGTGGCCCTGACTGGTCTGGTATTTTTGCTTCAGATAAAGCAATTTTAGCACACGAACGTCTATCGATTGTGGATGTTAATACTGGCTCACAACCGCTATATAATAAAGATAAAACGCTCGTATTAGCTGTTAATGGCGAAATTTATAATCATCAAGAAATCCGAAATCAGTATAAAGATCGTTATGAGTTCCAAACCGGTTCGGATTGTGAAGTCATTTTAGCCTTGTATCAAGAAAAAGGCGTCGATTGCCTTGATGAATTGCAAGGTATGTTTGCGTTTATTCTTTATGATATGACGAAAAACACCTATTTTATCGGTCGTGATCATATCGGGATTATTCCCCTTTATATGGGACATGATGAACATGGTTCGTTATTTGTTGCCTCAGAAATGAAAGCCTTAGTGCCAATTTGTAAGACATTAAAAGAATTTCCGGCAGGCTGCTATTTATCAAGCGAACAAGGTGAAATTAAAACCTATTACAAGCGTGACTGGATGGAATATGACAATGTTAAAGACAATGTCACAGAGCCAAACGCAGTCCGTATTGCGCTTGAAGAGTCAGTAAAAAGTCATTTGATGTCAGATGTGCCTTATGGCGTTTTATTATCAGGTGGCCTTGATTCATCAATAATTTCGGCAATTACCAAAAAATTTGCAGCGCGCCGCGTTGAAGCGCAAGAAAAGACCGAAGCTTGGTGGCCACAGTTACACTCATTTGCTGTGGGTTTAAAAGGTGCGCCAGATCTAAAAGCAGCGCAAGAAGTCGCTAACCATTTAGGTACCGTTCACCATGAAATCAACTTTACGGTACAAGAAGGGATTGATGCGATTCGTGATGTTATCTATTTTATTGAAACTTACGATGTGACAACGATTCGTGCATCGACACCGATGTATTTAATGGCTCGTAAAATTAAAGCGATGGGCATTAAAATGGTGCTTTCCGGTGAAGGGGCGGATGAAGTCTTTGGTGGCTATTTATATTTCCATAAAGCACCCGATGCGAAAGAGTTCCACGAGGAGACTGTGCGTAAACTAGCTGCGCTGCATATGTTTGACTGTGCTCGTGCCAATAAGGCGATGTCAGCTTGGGGCGTTGAAGCGCGTGTTCCTTTCTTAGATAAGAAGTTTTTAGATGTTGCAATGCGCATTAATCCAAAAGATAAAATGTGTGGCAAGGGTAAAATGGAAAAACACATTTTACGTGAAAGTTTCGAATCTTATTTACCAGCAAGCGTTGCATGGCGTCAAAAAGAACAGTTTTCAGATGGCGTTGGCTATAGCTGGATCGATACATTAAAAGAAATTGCGGCGGAGAAAGTCTCGGATCAGCAATTAGAAAATGCTAAGTTCCGCTTCCCATACAATACGCCATCATCAAAAGAAGCGTATATGTATCGTGAAATTTTTGATGAGCTATTCCCACTTGAAAGTGCCGCTAAATGCGTTCCTGGTGGACCAACTGTTGCTTGTTCAACCGCAAAAGCGATTGAATGGGATGAGTCATTTAAAAATCTAAATGATCCATCAGGTAGAGCCGCGGTTGGCGTACATAACGCCGCGTACAAAAAATAATGCATTAATCTTGTCACAACGCATTTCTGCCTTTACTAATATGAAGGTAGAAATGCGCTAATAATACGGCTTCCCACCTAATTTTTTCGTTTTGCAGTTGTTGCTCTCTACCATTTAACTTTATCTTAATGTGAACCCAATCTCTCT
>JAVSBY010000055.1:0-5248 GCA_031960925.1 Gilliamella sp. CRA003912 | reverse complement strand
GGGGAAATAGAGGGGGAGCATTGAAATATTCACACTACCTTGTTGATAGTGTGAATCGAATCGTTAGTGCACGAATTAATTAGTGCGCAGCGCCTTTAGGTGCGCCGATAGGTAAAACTGTGCGTCCGTGTTGTTCGTTAATGACTTCAGCCATTGCTAAATAAACCGCACTTGCACCACAAATAATGCCTTCAAAACCAGCAATATGAATGATGTCATGGTTACCGCTAATATTACCAATTGCAAGTAATGCAAATAACACTGTTAAGCTACCAAAAACGAATTGTAACGCTTTATTCGCTTTTAACGTACCAATAAACATAAATGCAGTAAAAATGCCCCATAACGCTAAGAAGATACCCACAAAGGTTGCATCAGTTGGCGCGGTTGCTGGTGAGGTTGGTAAATACCAAATACCGACTAAGGCAATCCAAAAGAAACCGTAAGAAGTAAACGCTGTTACGCCGAACGTATTGCCTTTTCTATACTCTAAAATACCCGCAATGACTTGTGCAATGCCGCCATAAAATATTCCCATTGAAACGATTGCTGTCATTGCAGGGAAAAAACCTGCATTATGAATGTTCAATAAAATTGTTGTCATACCAAATCCCATTAAACCAAGTGGTCCAGGGTTAGCAAGTTTTGTCTGTTCCATAAAAATCCTATTAGTAATTTATTTGTCTGAAATAAGGGCTGCAATGATAAGTTGAGATAAGATATCAATCAAGATGTATGAAAAAATTATTTTTTGCCCTTGATATTATCAATAATGCTCCCATTTATGTAAAAACAAACTATTTCCTTGTAAATATTAGGGTCTTGAAAAAAATTATTTCGGACTTATATATGAGGAGTAAATATCGAATTTTAGGAGAGAATAAGATTATGGGTAAAATTATTGGTATTGATTTAGGTACAACAAATTCATGTGTTGCTGTGATGGACAACGGTCAAGCTAAAGTATTAGAAAATGCCGAAGGCGATCGCACAACGCCCTCAATTATTGCTTATGCTCAAGATGGCGAAATCTTAGTCGGTCAACCGGCTAAACGTCAAGCGGTGACAAATCCACAAAATACATTGTTTGCTATTAAGCGTTTGATTGGTCGTCGTTATGAAGATAACGAAGTTCAACGCGATGTCAGCATTATGCCTTACAAAATTGTAAAAGCAGATAATGGCGATGCATGGGTTGACATTAAAGGTCAAAAAATTGCACCACCACAAATTTCAGCTGAAGTGTTAAAGAAAATGAAAAAAACAGCTGAAGATTATTTAGGTGAAACCGTGACCGAAGCTGTTATCACTGTTCCTGCATACTTTAATGATGCTCAGCGCCAAGCAACCAAAGATGCTGGCCGTATCGCTGGACTTGATGTAAAACGTATTATCAACGAACCAACCGCTGCTGCGCTGGCTTATGGTTTAGATAAAGATGTGGGTAACCGAACTATTGCGGTTTATGACTTAGGTGGTGGTACATTTGATATCTCTATTATCGAAATTGATGATGTTGATGGCGAGAAAACATTTGAAGTTTTAGCAACAAATGGTGATACCCACTTAGGGGGTGAAGACTTTGACTCTCGTTTAATTAACTACTTAGTTGACGAATTTAAACGTGAACAAGGTTTTGATCTTAAAAATGATCCACTCGCAATGCAACGTTTGAAAGAAGCTGCTGAAAAAGCGAAAATTGAACTTTCTTCTGCGCAGCAAACCGACATTAATCTTCCGTATATTACGGCGGATGCAAGTGGTCCTAAACATTTAAATATCAAAGTGACACGTGCAAAACTTGAGTCTTTGGTTGAAGATTTAGTAAAACGTTCAATGGATCCGGTGAAAACCGCATTAAAAGATGCAGGACTTTCAGTCTCTGACATTAAAGATGTGATTTTAGTGGGCGGACAAACACGTATGCCAATGGTTCAAAAAGAAGTCGCTGAATTCTTTGGTAAAGAGCCACGTAAAGATGTCAACCCAGATGAAGCAGTTGCTGTTGGTGCAGCGGTACAAGGTGGTGTGCTTGGTGGTGATGTGAAAGACGTATTATTACTTGACGTGACCCCATTATCATTAGGTATCGAAACTATGGGCGGTGTGATGACGGCGTTGATTGAGAAAAATACAACGATTCCAACTAAACATAGCCAAGTTTTCTCAACTGCGGAAGATAACCAATCAGCAGTAACTATCCACGTACTGCAAGGTGAGCGTAAACGTGCGGGCGATAATAAATCATTAGGTCAATTTAACCTTGATGGTATTCAAGCAGCGCCACGTGGTATGCCACAAATCGAAGTTACGTTTGATATCGATGCAGATGGTATCTTACATGTTTCGGCAAAAGACAAAAATACAGGCCGTGAGCAAAATATCACTATCAAAGCGTCATCAGGTTTGAGTGAAGAAGAAATTCAAAAAATGGTGCGTGATGCAGAAGCGAATGCCGATGCGGACCGTAAGTTTGAAGAGCTTGCACAAATTCGCAACCAAGCGGATCAATTGATTCACGGAACACGTAAACAATTGACTGAGGCAGGCGCTCAATTATCTGATGATGATAAAAAAGCAATTGAAGACGCTGTTAGTGCCCTTGAAGTCGCGGTTCGCGGTGAAGATAAAGAAGAAATTGAAGCAAAAATTAACGCGTTAGTTGAAGCATCGAAAAAATTACTTGATATTGCTCAGCAGCAAGCCCAAGCATCACAAGCGGGTGGTCAAAGTAATGAAGGTTCAGCAGCACAAGACGATGTTGTTGATGCTGACTTTAGAGAAGTTGACAACGATAAAAAATAATTAAGAGATTATTTTTTGCGGATTTTTCAATTTGCTTGAAAAATGATGAAACGGGCAAGAGGTAACTCAAGCCCGTTTAGTTGTTTATAATAGAATAAGAATAAAGGTTAACTATGGCGAAGAAAGATTATTACGAAGTATTAGGTGTTAGTAAAAACGCAGATGAACGTGAGATAAAAAAAGCCTATAAGCGCCTTGCTATGAAGTATCATCCAGATAAAAATCAGGATAACAAAGCCGAATCAGAAGCAAAATTTAAAGAAGTGAAAGAAGCTTATGAAATCTTAACCGATCCACAAAAGAAAGCGGCTTATGATCAGTATGGTCATGCGGCGTTTGAACAAGGTCACGGTGGTGGCGGCGGTGGTGGTTTTGGCGGATTTGGCGGCGCCTCTTTTGATGATCTTTTTAGTGACTTTTTTGGTGGTGGGCGTGGTCGAAGTCAAGCACAGGCACGCGGTGATGATTTACAATATAATATTACATTAACGCTAGAAGAAGCCGCCGCAGGCGTATCAAAAGAGATTAAAGTGCCAACATGGGCAACATGTGACACCTGTCATGGTCAAGGGACAGAAAAGGCCTCTGATGTGATTACGTGTGATACTTGTCATGGTCAAGGTGTTGTCCAGATGCGACAAGGCTTTTTTGCTGTGCAACAAGAGTGTCCTAACTGCCATGGACGAGGTAAGATTGTTAAAAACCCATGTAAAAAATGTCATGGTCAAGGTCGTGTTCAAAAAACAAAAACATTATCGGTCACGATTCCTGCAGGCGTTGATACCGGCAATCGTATTCGGTTAAGTGGTGAAGGTGAAGCTGGGTTAAATGGCGCACCTGCTGGCGATTTATACGTTCAAGTACAAGTCAAGCCCCATGCAATTTTTGAACGTGATGGCACAAATTTACATTGTGAAATCCCAATCAATATCGTGCTGGCCTCTTTGGGTGGTGAAGTTGATGTCCCAACATTAAATGGTAAAGTCAGCTTAACGATTCCAGCAGAAACACAAACAGGTAAAATGTTCCGTTTACGAGGCAAAGGGATTAAATCCTTACGTGGTAGCGCAATGGGTGATCTTTATTGCCACGTTGTGGTCGAAACGCCAGTTAATTTGACCAGCAAACAAAAAGAGTTATTAAAAGAATTAGGGGACAGTTTTAAAGCCGATACAAGTGCGAAACACAGCCCTAAAGAAAAAAGCTTTTTTGATAAAGTGAAAAAATTCTTTGAGTAATTTTGATAATAAGTCAGGATGCATAGCGGTCGCTAAGTTTTGAGTGACAGGCCTTTTGAACTGCGATTGCATTTTGTCAAAACTGCACTAAAAAGGCGTTTTATCGGTCAATTTTTCGTGATTGAGTCAAGATAAAACGCCATCATTTCATTGGATTCTTATTTCTATTTCATGTCTAAATAAATTCATTAATTGCGTGTGCAACGCCATCTTCATTATTGGTCTTAGTGATAAATGTCGAGACATCTTTAACCGCGTCAATCGCGTTACCCATCGCAATTTTGTATTTGGCATAACTGTACATCGGTAAATCATTATTTTGATCGCCAATACACATAATGTCATCATGAGTAATCCCAAGCTTTTTAGCAATTGCATCAACGGCAGCCCCTTTGTTCGCATCAGGATGTAAGCATTCTAAGAAAAAGGGAGTGCTTCGAACAAGCGTGTATTCTTTAAAAAATTCGCCAGGAATTTTAGTCTCTGCGACGTTGAGTTGTTCGGGTTCACCACATAACATGACTTTATTAAAACGAAGTGATGAGCTCATTTTATCAGCAGGTCGAAAAATTAATGGGGTATTCGTCACATAGGCATCATGCACGGTGTAATGACTGATGTGTTCGTTTGCTGTAAAGATTTTATTATCAGCCAGAGTGTGCATTGAAACACCAATATCACGTGATAATTTTTCAAGCTTTAAATAATCGATAAAGCTAAGTGGAAATTCAATCAAATGTTCACCATGGTAATTATCATGAATCACACTGCCATTATTACTAATTGAAAACTGGTTCCTGCGCTTTAAATCCAATTCTTCTAGGTAGGGAGCAATACCTGAAAAAGGTCTGCCGCTGGCTAAGACAATGTAAATTCCTTTTTTTACGGCATTATTGATGGCATTTTTGACGTGGGTTGTGATTTGATGATGTTCATTTAACAATGTTCCATCAAGATCGATTGCAATAAGTTTAATTGACATATCCATTCCTTTTATAATATTAACTGAAGAACAATTATTAATCAGTCATTATAAAGCAAAAAGGATAAAACGGTTAATTTAAACTCAACTGTTACATGAAAGAAAAAAGGCTACAAAATGTAGCCTTTTTCAATACTGATGCGAATTAAATAAAATTATTTAATTACTTTAGCAACAACACCGGCACCAACAGTACGTCCGCCTTCACGGATAGCAAAACGTA
>JAVSBY010000054.1:0-9203 GCA_031960925.1 Gilliamella sp. CRA003912 | reverse complement strand
AAGGAATTTATATGGATACGATGGAGCAGGTGGCCGGCAGTCTGGCGGCATGGGTGACAGGCAGCGCGCCGAGCAATCGGTATCGTTTACAGATAGATAATCTCACTTCCTCCGCAGCGCTTTCTGTTTTATCTATTCACGGTCAAGCGTGTTTAAACCAGCCTTGGCGTTATGATGTTACCTTTACCTCAAGTAATAAGCAGCTTAGTCCCGATATCATTCTCAATCAGCCCGCTGCATTACGTTTTGAAACGCCTCCTCTTGCATCACAATCACTCAATCTTAGCTTTTTAGAGCAGCCACAATCCCCCCAAATACTACACGGCGTGATTACAGCGTTCAGTTTGCTGTCAGTCAATAAAGACGAAGCCCACTATCAAGTTGTGTTACAGCCGCGTTTAGCGCGGCTTGCGCAGTATCATCACAGTGCCATTTACCAAAACCAAAGTGTGGTCAGCGTGGTTGAATCGGTGCTGCGTGGTCATGGGTTTACCGGGATTGACTACCGGCTTGAGCTGACTCAACACTACCCGGTGCGGGAGTTTATCACCCAGTGGCAAGAGAGTGACCTTGGGTTTATTCAGCGATTACTTGCCGATGTGGGGATTTGGTTTCGCTTTGAGACGCACAGTGAGCATCACTGTGATGTGTTAGTGCTGAGTGATTCGGCGCAGGGTTACGATGACGGGGGTCATGTGGTGTATAAGCTGCCGAGCGGAACGGTCGATAGCGGCGCTGAGAGTGTGTGGGATATTGCGGTGCACAGCCAGTTAGTGCCGGCATCGGTTAAGGTGCAAGAGTATAACTACCGAGATGGGCAAGCGAATTTACAGGCAGAAGCAAGCACGCAGCCACAAGATGTGACAACGCAGGGTGAGGATTACCGTTATGGTGAGCACTATAAGGTGCAAGGTGATGAGAGCGTGGTTGAAAGCGGTCAGTTTTATGCCAAAATCCGCCATGAAGCGGCAATAAGTGGGCAACGGATTATTGTTGGAAAGAGTAACGCACACCATTTATCCGTGGGTCAACATGTGGTGATAGACGGGAGCGGGATTGCGGGTATTTGCGAGGGGGTGATTATTTTATCGATACAAAGCCGAGGAGACCGCCAAGCTGCGTATGAACTGGATTTTACCGCGATTCCCTATGAGGTTACAAAGCCCTACCGGCCAGCGCCGCTGCCGTGGCCGCAAGTGTCTGGCACACTGCCAGCAAGGGTGACCAGCCCTGACAATGACACCTATGGGTATATTGACACCTTGGGCCGTTACCGCGTTAAGTTTAACTTTGACCTAAAAAGCTGGAAAAACGGTGAAGAGAGTTTATGGGTACGCCTTGCCAAACCGTATGCGGGCGACACTTACGGCTTTCACTTTCCGCTGATTGATGGCACTGAGGTGGCGATAGCCTTTATGGGCGGCAATCCGGACCGGCCGTATATTGCGCATGCTATGCATGACTCAACGCACGCAGACCACGTTACAACCGTTAACAAACACCGTAATGTGATACGAACGCCCGCCAATAATAAACTGCGTATGGATGATAAGCGCGGTCAAGAGCATATCAAACTGGCCAGCGAATACGGTAAAACCCAGCTTAACTTAGGTCACTTGGTAAACCAAAACAAACAGCAGCGTGGCGAAGGGTTTGAACTGCGAACCGATGAATGGGGCGCTATCGCGGCAAATAAAGGACTGTATCTCACCGCGCAAACTGAACCGAAAGCGCAAGGCAAACAGCTTGATATGCAAGGGGCGATTACGCAGCTGGAAAATGCCCTGTCAATTGCCAAAGCGCTACATAACGCAGCACAAACCGCGCAGGCTCATCCGGCAGACACACCCAGTCAGCAGCAACTGCAAACGGCGTTAACCGAGCTTAAACAGGCAGGCATTATTGCCTATGCGCCAGAAGGGATTGTATTAACCAGTGATGAAAACATCCAACTCTCAAGCAGCAACAGCGTAAGCGTCACCAGTGAAAACCAAACGGATATCAGCGCATTAAAGCACATCACCTTATCTGCCGGTGAATCAGCCAGCGTATTTGCCCACAAAGCGGGGATGAAACTGTTTGCTAATCAAGGCAAGGTTGAGATGCAAGCACAAAACGATGCCATGGCGCTGGCCGCTAAGCAAGATATCAAGATAGACAGTGTCGATGGCTCGGTCACAATAAGTGCAGAAAAGGGAATTTCATTACTGGCTGGCGGCTCGTACATCAAAATCAACGGTGGTGGAATTGAGCTCGGTACCAGCAGTAACGTTACCATCAAATCGATTGCCATGCAGAAAATGGGGCCGGCAACATTAAATCCAATTTTTCCAAATTTACCGAAACCCTTATCGGAAATAACTGAAAAAATTTGTTTACCGTGTTTAATTCGTGCGGCTGAAAAAGGACAAATGCTCGTAATTTTAGGGGAAGGATAATGTTAAGCGAGCATATTGCATTTAGCATAATGGCAGAGCGTCAAAAACACTCACACGATAAACTTCATCTTTATACATTGGTTGATGGACTTGAGTATGAGCGTTTATTTCAGGAAGAAATCACACAAGGCGAGACGGTATTCCCCCTTTTTATTCAGCCCATTAATCAAGATGTCGCTTTTGCCGGACCTTGGTTAGTCAACATTAGACTTTGTGCAGAGGATATGCAAAATCGATTTCTTCAACTAGAGCAGACTTATCCATCTATTTCATGGCTGATTTCATCGTTCTCTTTTACATCGGTATTCAGTCATTTGGAAAGTCAGCTACATCTGAGACTTGAAGATAATCGCTATGCGCTACTTCGTTACTACGACCCGCGAGTATTAAATAAATTGCCTACGGTGTTAACACCGACTCAATTCACCCTCTTCACGCTCCAAATTGATGAGTGGCTCTATTATCATAACAATCATTATTACTCATTAATGACAGGACAGTTATCATGAAATTTACGACTAAACAATTGAATACTATTCTTGCAAATGAAGAAGATGAATATATTTGGGAGCTCACGTATAAATTCAAAAATGATAAACGTCTAATATTACATGATGAACAAATTGATGATTTATTTAATCGATTAAAAGGAGCACATAGCTATCTTATGGCGTTGGGTTTTTCAAAAAAAATACTTATAGAAACGTTTTTATGTGCTGAGGCAACGACGCCAGGTAATAAAGACAATCCGAACTTTAAATCATGGATAGAAAAGCCAAATGAAATTCCTGAAAAGCAATTTGAAGACTTGTTGAGGGTGGGGACTAAAATTCAGCAAAAGTAATTAAGGAGAAAATATGCCAGTACCGTTTATTATTGGGGGGATTGTTATTGGGCTTGAGGAATTGGCTTTATTATTTGTTGCGACAGGAGCAACTGTTGTTTATGTTGAACAAACTATGAAAAAAGGTCCTATTACGATGGGTAGTTCCGAGCCTACTTGGTCTGATAGTTCAGACACAACTTATTCAGAAAGCGGTGAAATCACACAAAGCGATTTATTCAACTACAGTGATAATGCGAATATAGATGAAGTTATCGAGCGAGAATTGCATTCACAGTCAATCGGTATTGAACAAGAGTACAATCGAATTAGTCTCGAAAAAAAAGTACGGCTAAGAGAAGTGACGTTAGAACAAATAGCGGCATTAGAAACCTCGCAAAACTGTAATTGCCCACCCGATACCTTCAAACGAGTTAGGCTAGAGCCGATACGGCGAGGTATGAGTTTACTATCACTCGATTATCAATCAGCGATAAGTGATGTTGAGTGGTACACTGAAGAAGGTAATAAAAAATCTAAATTTATTCCTGAGTGGGTCTATTTTAAGGGACCCGGTGATCCCCCGGTGGATTTTGATGGATGGCTTCCTCAGTTTTGTCTATTTTTAGAGGTTAAAGCTCGTTATGATTTTTTATTTCAAAAAGGGGCTGGAAAACCGGTGTTAAATAAATGGGCTAGTGGTTATCACAATTCTTTAGTTAGTCAAGCTAGAAGGCAAAATACGGTCTGTAGCTTTAATATGCCTGCAAAATGTTGTTGGATATGGATGACAATTAAAGCATTTCGTTACTTTCAAATAGTAATGCGTGATTTTCCTTATTTGTTGTCTATTCATGTTCCATTATCTTACTAGTAGGAAGCTATTATGAAAAAAGAATTAAGTGTTGAGATGTATTTTAAACCCGAAGCCTATTTACCACTCTCTGTGTGTATGAAGCAAATAGAACAGATATTAAAAATCCAGCATGACTATATGCATAAAAGTCAAGATTGGTATTTATGTGGTACTTCTAAAAAAAAGTCATCTATTCATAAGCTGTTTGATAAAGATGGTGTAACCGAAGTAGGTCTGAAAAAGCTGACTTTAGGATATAAAAAAGAACATAACAGTTTTGATTTGGCTATTTGGGATAAAGACACTGAAGAGGCAGCTCTAACTTATTTTTTATATGAGAAACTTTTTGAAAAAAGATTTTTTCTTAAAATTAAATTAGATTTTACAATAGATATAATTGTAACTAAATCTCAAACAGTCACTGCGTTTATTTTAGCCTTAGTTCAGAAATTTGATAGTGCCTATATTATGGTTAACGGCAATTATTTTCCCGAAAAAGCTGTTTTTCCCGACAGGCTATCCGCAGGCTGGATGATATATCTGCCCAAGGTTCAATTATCTCACGAAATGGTACCTGAATCTTCACATGTGACGAGCGTCACCAATCATGAAGGGCAGGTAACAGGGTCATTAGTCGTGACTTTGCCGCATTTTTTTGATGAAGAAAATAAAGATGATGTTAAAACGGTGAATCGTGTTGATATTCGGCTACGCGAATTGGGAATATTGCCATTGTACGCAGACATGTAAACCATATTGATAATAATTGAATTTCATGAGTGATAATGATGTTTTAAGGTTATTTCCATGTTCAGCTTGTGGTAAGTGCTGTCAACGAGTTGGAAAGAGTATGCAAACACAATTTCTTGATCGCGGTGATTCAATCTGTCGACATTTTGATGAAAAGACAAAGTTGTGTCGGAATTATGAGCACCGTCCTTTAATTTGTCGTGTTGAAGACTACTATCGTGCATATTTCACTCATCTTTATACTTGGGATGAATTTATAAAAATGAACCAACTTATTTGTCAGCAACTTCAAGAGTCTATTTAGTCTGATTTATGTCAGATTAATCTGATCTCTAATAAAAAGTATTATCGACATTTCGACATAATATGTGATTATCAAGGCGCCCTTTCAGGGGGGGGGGCTTGGTAGCAAAAAATAAATTCCCAATTCGTTAAATATCCTTTGAGGTGAAGGCTAATTATGATTCATTGATGTTTAGTCGGACAGAATTTGCTGATATAGCGAAAACAAAATCAGAGTTAAAATCGTTAGGTAAAGGTAAGGTAAAAAGTTTTACAAAACAAGCGGGAAAGCATAACAAAATTTGTTTGCGACATCCTTACGCCCACTGTTGTTGGATTTTTATGACCCCCTTAGCTTATAACGCTTTTTTGGATATTTTGAAAGCTAATTCATTCCCTGCATTGAGTGCAGTTTGGGTTCCCTTACCATAGTTATATAGGATATTTTATGCAAGAGATACTAAATGTTCAGTTCGATATAATTATTTATTTACCCAAAGTTACATTAATTACCTATGCTGATTTTTGTCAACGTTTGGACAATGCCTTAAAAGTTTATCAGCACTGTCTTGACCCCAAAATGTGTTGGTATCTTTTTAAGCATAGAGTAAAAGTAAAACCGGAAGAATTAGTCTACAGTCCGGATGGAGTGACTGAACTTGGCTTAAAGAAACTCTCTCTAGCCCACAAAAAAATCGATAAAGATGGCGATACGAGGATTTCATTCATTGATGGAGAACAAAAAAGTGCCGGACAAATGATTTTTTATAATGCATCTGATTCGATAGATGACTCTCTTGTTCAATCTAAAATAAAGTTTTTTTTCACTAAGCCCAACGATGCACAAATTTTAAATCAAATCAAGTCTTTTGTGACAGCACAGGCTAAAGTCTTTACCGACAGCTATATTGAAATTGATTTGATGCAAACTTTTTCCAAAGTTGATGCATTATTTGTAAAACGAATTGGTGTTTCATTAATTGCTTATATTCCAAGCCCGCTACAAGCAAGTGATTATCCGGAAGCCTATCAAGTGATCCCGATTCATAAAGATGATAAGCATGTGGGCTCGGTGATTGTCTCATTAGACCATTTTCCAAGCATTGAAAATACTGAAGATGTGAAAACGATGAATCGTATTGATCTAAAATTACGTGAAGCGGATTTATTACCGATAAGAAGTGATTTATAGAGAATATAAGATTTCGGCAGTCTGATAGTAACCCCTGCCATTAGACTGCCGAATTTATTTCACATAGACAAATTTCAATTTTCAAAATCAACGACGGTGGAATTGAGCTAGGTACAAGCAGCACGAGCCCCTGAAATTGGCTCATTAGGCTTTGGCTCGATTAATGGTGAGATCCGTTTTAATAATCGTACCTCAAAAGAATGGCAAAGTCGTTTTGATGATGTTATGGCAACCGATATTCCTGCTGATAATAATGCTCCTTTAGTTAGCATAAGTTCCGTTGATTCCTCGTTCGGATGAGTATTAAAACCGGTGAATTATGTCGCTATAGTTGGCTGTATTCAGCCATCATTAATGGCAAAATTGAGTATCGAGAGTTAATCAGTGGTTATAAAGTTGAGCCTTTCATCGATAGCAATACTCAGCAAGCACATATTGCAGTCACAGACAATTTTGTCTCGCTAACAGTATCTTTGTCGTAAAGGATTTTTTGAGGTAAAAACCGCGTGGTCGGGTTAAGATAATTTGCCCATTTTCACCAATGGCTTGGGTTAACGCTCGTCCATTTGCGGCTTTAGGGCGGATTTGCAGGTAGGTTCCATAACGGGCTGTTATTTTTTCAACATGACCTAAACTAATCATGTCCATCAATTCTTGCCAATCGTGTTTGAGTTGCTGTTCCTGTTCTGGCGTTGGGGTCCAAAGAATAGGGCTACCGACTCTACGATCAGATAACGGAATAGTGCGACTGCCTTCAACTGGGATCCAAAGTACTTTGGTCAATTTGTATTTGACATGACTGGTTTCCCACGTTACGCCATAATTATCCATCAATGGCGCGACAGAAACAAAAGTTGTTTCAAGCGGCATGCTTTTTGAATCGATAGGGATGGTTTTTAGTTCAATACCTAACGCTGCAAAATCACGCTCAGCTTTACTGCCGGCACTGGCTCCGAGAAAGGTTTCTATCAGTTGTCCAACCCATCCTTTTTGTTTTGTTAAGTTAGGCGGCACGGAAATATTTAAAAACTCGGCTATCTCACCAAAGGTATAACCAGCCATTAAGTTAGCGTTAGTTAATAGTTGCCGTTCGTTTTGCGGGTAATCACGTTTCATTAGTACTTTTGTTGACGATTCTGTTAATTTTTCCACAGACTGATGTTTGTGGAAAAATCCTGTTTACTAAGTTGCTTAAGCCAATTTTTCGACCCAATTTGCGTAGGCAACAATAAATTGATTTAAAAATGCTTTACTCTTTTCATCAATTTCACCTTGTGCATTAAACGCATTAGCAACACCACCAAAATAAGCTTCGGGTTGTTGCAAAGTTGGCATGTCAAGAAATACCAGCGATTGACGAAGTTGATGATTTGCACCGAAGCCACCAATGGCCCCTTGCGAGACTGAAATAATTGCAGCCGGTTTTTTTGACCACACACTTTTACCGTAAGGACGCGATCCGACATCGATAGCATTTTTAATGACGGCGGTGACTGCGCGATTGTATTCAGGTGTAACAAAAATTACGCCATGACAATCAGAAATTGCTTTTCGAAAGCGAGTATAAGATTCTGGTGGGGTATCAGTATCAATATCTTCGTTATAAAAAGGCAAGTCTGCAATCGGAATAATATCCAACGATAACGAAGATGGAGCAATTTGTTGGAACACTTTGGCTACTTTTAAGTTATAAGATTCTTTACGTAAACTTCCTACTAATACGGCAATTTTTTTACTCATCTTACTCTCCCAACCGCAGTTAAATAAGAGGCATAGATGGTTATGCCTCAGTTCAAGTTATTGATAATTAATTATATTAATGACCTGTTGAATCACCTTTACGGCCTGTTTCAAATAAGAACCAAGCGCGCTGTTCAGTTTGATCTATCCACTCTTCGATTAAGCTTGCGGTGGCTGTATCATTGTACTTACCACACACATCGTGCGCCGCACGCATACGCGAAGTGAGTTTGATATTGTCTTGGCATAGCTCTGCAAGCATATCTGACGGCTCAACAAAGTCGGCATCATTATCAGAAATACTTTGGAGTTTGGCGATATGTCCGATTGAACGCAGGGTAGTGCCACCTAATTTACGTACTCGCTCAGCAATGACATCGGTCATGGCAAAAAGCTCAGCACCCTGATCATCAAGCATGAGATGATAGTCTCTAAAATGAGGACCACTAACATGCCAATGAAAGTTCTTTGTTTTTAGATAGAGCGCAAATACATCGGCTAAGACAGAGTTCATTGCCCCCGAAATGTCCTTAGACGCTTTTTGACCTAAATCAGTTGGAAATAAAATAGCGGACTGTTGTCGTTTTTTTGCTGCACTGTTTGCCATAGCTAATCTCCTTTATTTCATTGAATGAATCACAATCAAGCTGTTTGTATAAACTTACGCCTAGTCAATGCTAATGTCCAATGAATTCCGTGAATTTTTTATTAATTACCGCCTTGCAATTCATCAATAACTTTTAAGTGAAGCTATATTTATTTCTTTTTGAATTATTTTCTTTCAAAATAAAAGAAAATGTTTGCAATTGTGATCTGGTTAAAAGTTTTAGATCTTTTTAGTTGGTATGATCCGCTCGAAACTTAACTTGATAGGAGACACTATGATTGATGCTATTTCATTTGGTGCTGAATGGTTTATTGGTTTATTCCAAGAAGGCGGCAAAGTTTTTGTAGGTATGGTAACGGGTATTTTGCCGTTATTGATTTCGTTATTAGTTGTGATGAATGCGGTGATTAAATTTATTGGCCAAGATCGCATTGAGCGTTTAGCGCAAGCTTGCGCTGGGAATCCGATTTCACGGTATTTATTATTACCGCTGATAGGCACATTTGTCTTTTGTA
>JAVSBY010000053.1:0-6172 GCA_031960925.1 Gilliamella sp. CRA003912 | reverse complement strand
TCATTCCTGCGGCATGCATACCATCAATCATTGAGCTTGCCAGTTCGATTGCGATATAAAGATCGTGATGAAATGAACGCGAACCAATCGCCAGACAGTCATGACCTAAATCTAACACCGGCGCATAACTTAAATCGATATCAAACGCTATAAGTTCGATAGCAAGCATCCAACCAGCATCAAATGCCAATGATTTTGCTGTTGTAAGATCAGGACTTAATAGCGCAAAAGATTGTGCGGGAGGAATGTGTGTAAATCCCTCTTTAAAACGTTGTACTCGCCCACCTTCATGATCAACAGATATCAGAAAAGGCCTATCCGCTACGCTGCGAATCTGCCTAATTAACGAATTTAATTGATCATGACCTCGATAATTACGACTAAATAAAATCACACCACCGACAAAGGGAGAAGCTAAAAGCTGTTTATCTTCATCGGTTAATGTTAAACCATCAATATCAATGAGTAATGGTCCCATTATTCGATTTCCCTTTGACTATTAGTCGATTGATTTTGTAGTGATTGAATTTCGGCTGAGGTAACGCGTTTTAAAATCTCTCCGGTTTGTGCTGATAACAGTTCCATAGAAATGGTCGACTCACCGCTTTCATTTGGGATTTTATAGATGGTTGTAAACAGAACATAATCGACATTGATCGATTTTGCTAACGCAATCATTTTACTGCGTGATACCAATTTATCATCAAACGCAATACCTAATGCCTGTTTTGCATTATCGACAGTTTCTCTATCAACAACTGCAAAGGTATTTTGTTGGTTTACTAACTGATGTAGTGCGTCATTGACTTGACTATTGGCGATATATTCATTACTTCGATTCTGAATATCACTGATAAATAGGGCGTGGTTGCCGCCGCTATAAGACGATGCGTCAAGAACACGTTTAACAAAAGGCGAAAGTATCGTGTTCCAATCATTTTTTTTCACGATCTCTGGCGGTGTCTCAAGCACATCATCAGGTGGCGGAACATCAATTGTCGGTTTGACAGCTATTTGAGGTGATGGATTTGAAAGCTGACACCCAGCAAGCAAAAAAGCGATCGACGCGGTTATTAAAAAGGATTTTGTTCGTTTCATAGAATAATTAGCCCAAAAGTTTACCTAGATGCTGCCCTGCAAGTAAATGCATATGAATATGAAATACCTCTTGCCCAGCATCTTTATTGCAATTCATAATTAAGCGATACCCACTTTCGTCAACACCTTCTTGCTTAGCAATTTGCGCAGCAACAACCATCATATGCCCCAAAACAGATTCATCGTCTTGCGTAACATCATTTATTGTTGGAATTAATTTATTCGGAATAATCAAAATATGCGTTGGTGCTTGGGGTGAAATATCTCTAAATGCAGTCACTCTCTCATCTTGAAAGACAATATCTGCCGTAATTTCATGTCGAATAATTTTACTAAAAATTGTCTCTTGAGCCATTAAAGTCTCTCCTCTCTAGCATGACTTGAATTTATAGACTATCCAATCAAAGTAATAAAAACTGCATCAAGCATAGCATAGTTTTATCTGTAAAGTGTATAGATAACGTTACAATTTACACAAATTGAACCATATATCTTTAGAGATAACATTCGAAAATCAAGAATAAGCGCGATTTTAAAGATCTGATTGTCAACTGAGGGGAGTTATTATATAATGCGCCGTCGATTTCAACCGCCCACTTTTCATGTTCCTTGCTTTCAATGGGTTGCGGTTGCCCCGACAGAAAGCTGATTAATCCGTAGGGAGCGATAATGCGTCATTACGAAATTGTTTTTATGGTTCACCCAGATCAAAGTGAACAAGTACCCGGTATGATTGAACGTTATACAGGTACATTAACCACTGATGGTGGTAAAATTCATCGTTTAGAAGATTGGGGTCGTCGCCAATTAGCCTATCCTATTGAAAAACTGCACAAAGCACATTATGTGTTAATGAATGTTGAAGCAACACAAGAAGCTGTTAATGAACTTGAAGATAACTTCCGTTTTAACGATGCAGTCATTCGCAGTTTAATTATGCGTACTAAACACTCTGTAACTGAAGCTTCTCCAATGTTAAAAGCGAAGGATGACCGTCGTAATCCTGAAGAAGATTTTAACGAAGCAAATTTGGATGATGATTCCGACGAATAATCGTCTAATTTTATCGGGAATTGTTTTAAAAACGCCGATAAGAAAAGTCAGTCCAAGTGGTGTTTTGCATTGTCAATTTTACTTAGAGCATGTATCAAAGCAAGTTGAAGCAGGACTCACAAGACAAGCATGGTGCGTTATTCCAGTGATTGTCAGTGGACCAGAAGAATTAAGTTACAGCATAAAAAAAGGCAGCAATGTTTCGGTGAGTGGTTTTATTAGTACCCACACCAAACGCAACCAAACAAGTCAACTTGTTTTGCATGCTGACCAAATTAAACTATTAGGAGAATAGCCAAATGGCACGTTATTTCCGTCGTCGCAAATTCTGCCGTTTTACTGCAGAAGGCGTTAAAGAAATTGATTATAAAGATGTTTCTTTATTAAAAAGCTTTATCACTGAAAGTGGTAAAATCGTACCTAGCCGTATCACTGGTACAAGTGCAAAATATCAACGTCAACTAGCTCGCGCAATTAAACGCGCTCGTTATTTGGCATTATTACCATATACTGACAACCATCAGTAATTAGCAACAGAGGAACACATAATGCAAATTATTCTACTCGATAAAGTTGCTAATTTAGGCAGCTTAGGTGATCAAGTTAATGTTAAAGCAGGTTATGCACGTAACTTTCTGATCCCACAAGGTAAAGCCGTACCAGCGACTAAAAAGAATATTGAATTCTTCGAAGCTCGTCGTGCTGAATTAGAAGCTAAACTTGCTGATACATTAAAAGCAGCTGAAGAGCGCGTTTCTGAAATTAACGCGTTAGGCACTGTAACTATTGCATCTAAAGCAGGTGATGAAGGCAGATTATTCGGTTCAATTGGTACACGTGATATTGCTGATGCGGTTAAAGCACGCGGTATTCAAGTATCAAAAAGTGAAGTTAGATTACCTAACGGTGTATTACGAACAACAGGTCAACACGAAGTGTTATTCCAAGTTCATAGTGAAGCATTTGCTAAGGTTATCGTTGATATTATTCCTGAATAATCATCAATCGTATCAAAAAAACCCGCTTTATGCGGGTTTTTTATTAAATAAATAAGGAATACCATGAAATTAGAAACCGTTGATCAAAAAGCAAGTTATGCCATTGGTTTACAAATTGGTGAACAACTCAAAGAATCAGGGTTAAACAATCTTGAACTTAATGCATTAAAACAAGCGATGGAAGATGTCTTAACAGGCAATCAACCAGCATTACCTTTACAAGAATTACATGACGCACTGCGTCAGATTCATGAAAATGCCATGAAAGAGAAAGCGAGATTAGCCGAACAAAATGCGCAAGTGGGTAAAGATTTTTTAGCTGAAAACCTAAATAAATCAAGCGTAAAATCAACTGAATCGGGTTTACAGTACGAAGTATTAACTCAAGGTCAAGGCGCGATTCCAAAAGAAACTGATCATGTAAAAGTACATTATACAGGTCAACTTATTGATGGCACGATATTTGATAGTTCTGTTCAACGAAATGAACCTGCACAATTCCCAGTAAATGGCGTAATTAGTGGCTGGGTTGAAGCATTACAACTGATGCCAATCGGTTCAAAATGGCGACTTTACATTCCACACGAACTTGCTTATGGGCCACAAGGTGCTGGCGCATCGATTCCACCCTACAGCACATTAATTTTTGACGTCGAACTGCTCGACATTTTAAATTAGTAGAAAATAAATATTTCGCCAGTATACTGTCAAAACCCTATATTGTGCATTTAATGCTTTCACAAATTTTATCAACAGGAAGACGTTATGATTAAAATTGCTATCGCTGGTGCCGGCGGTAAAATGGGACGACAACTCATTCAATCAGTTTCTCAAACTGAAGGAGTGACATTAGGTGCAGCATTTGAACGCAGTGGTTCATCATTAATTGGCAGTGATGCTGGCGAATTAGCGGGTATCGGAAAATTAGGAATAAACGTCACTGATAGTATAGACAATGCTAAAGATCAGTTTGATGTACTTATTGATTTTACGCGTCCCGAAGGCACATTAAACCATCTCAATCAATGCGTAAAGTATCATAAAATGATGGTCATTGGCACAACAGGCTTTGACGAAGCAGGCAAAAAAGCAATTCATGAAGCGAGTCAAAAAATCAGTATCGTTTTTGCGGCAAATTTTAGTGTTGGTGTTAATTTAGTCCTGAAGTTACTCGAAAAAGCGGCCTACATTATGGGCGAGTATAGCGATATTGAAATTGTTGAAGCGCATCACCGTCATAAAGTCGATGCGCCATCGGGAACTGCGCTTGCCATGGGTGAATCGATTGCTCACGCATTAAACCAAGATCTTAACCAATGTGCCATATACTGCCGTGAAGGTCATACTGGCGAACGCCCTAAAAATGCGATCGGATTTGCAACGATTCGAGCAGGTGACATTGTCGGTGAACATACCGCTATTTTCGCTGATATCGGTGAGCGCGTTGAAATCACCCACAAAGCATCAAGCCGCATGACATTTGCAAATGGTGCGGTTCGATCTGCATTATGGTTATCAGCGCAGCCAACCGGTCTTTATGACATGAAAGATGTTTTAGATTTGAATAAGTTATAACAATCAACGCATATTCTACCGATACCTTTTCGGTAGAATAATAAAAATATATCGAGCAACCCAAACGCACGTTTTATAATTACACACAACAGGTTTATGAAAGTAACGACGATGTCTGATGAACAATGGATGCATCATGCCTTAATGCTTGCAAAAAAAGCCGAATCAATTAATGAGATCCCAGTCGGTGCAATCATTGTTGATGAGAACAATCAAATTATTGGAGAAGGCTGGAACAGCCCTATTTCAACACACAATCCAACGGCGCATGCCGAAATAATGGCGATCACACAAGCAGGTCAATACCTTAAGAATTACCGTTTAATTAATACCACATTATATGTCACATTAGAGCCTTGTATTATGTGCGCTGGTGCAATCATTCATAGCCGAATAAAGCGTGTCGTTTATGGCGCAAGTGACTATAAAACTGGCGCAGCGGGCTCATTTATTGACGTCCTTAATTATCAAGGTATTAATCATTTTGCACATGTACAAAAAGGCGTCTTAGCAGAAGAATGTGGTTTACTATTGAGTAATTTCTTCAAAAAACGTCGCAAACAGATTAAATTAAACAAATCTAACAATTAACATTAAATAATACCTATATCTAAAGTGAACACAGTTAGGTTAGATGGGTTATAAACAGCAAATTCAAGGAAAGAATAGAAAATGAAATCACGTTTAACAATTTTTTGTATAAAAGTCTCACTAAAACCATCTCGCTATTTGGAATTTAAGCGGAAATGCAAATCAAGTGCATATCCATTAGCTTGTGATAAATTACCGCTTGATTTTCCAATCAGTCAAAAACTGTTCCATAAATATCTTAATCAAAAGATTTCATATAATAAGAAATTGTTTATTCTAAACTCTCACATTGATTTCATTGATCAAAAGATAAAACCCAATGTCATCGACAAACTTTATGATCCAAAACATGAAGGAATCAAGTTGGCTGACATTGAAGGTAAAAACGAAACGAAGATATCGCTGCATCTAACCGCCCCACTCTACCCTCGAGAAGGTGATCTAAGAGTTATTATGCGACTTGATGAAAAAATGGTATTTTCCATTCATTTTACCATTACCTTATCCGGTGACATCTATATAGCCGGTGTGCAAGGGCACGCAGGTAATGAAATACTTAAACAATTAACGAAAGATTTTTTTGGTTTCAGACCCAAAAATCTCATAGCAACATTTCTATTTGAAATAGCAAATTTCTTCAAGATTGAACATATCTACGGTGTTAAAAGCCAAGCACATGTTAAAGTCGGTAAATTTGAGTTTGATTATGATGAATATTGGCGAGAATTAAATGGTGAATCCTATAACAAAGCTTGGTTTAAATTACCCGCAGTGCAGCCTAGAAAACCCATCGAAAGTATAAAAAGCAGTAAACGCAGCGAGTTTAAGAAACGAGAACAAATTCGGGATGATATAGC
>JAVSBY010000052.1:1398-25339 GCA_031960925.1 Gilliamella sp. CRA003912 | reverse complement strand
GCCAGTCCTTCATTTTCTTGATACCACATTTTTCGTGGGCCTGTAAAATGGATAAAGTGAGGTAAAGTCTCTTTATTATAAAAGAAACTTTCTTTTTGCTTATCATTCATCCAAGTAAATAAATAATTCCATTTTGACGATAATAATAAAACTTGATTTTGTAGAACGATGTTTAAGGCATCTTGATCGGCATATTTTAATGTTTTATTTTCAGATAAAATTTGGTTAGCTTTTTTTTCAACCTCATTATCGACCCATTTACCGACATTAATGTAAAGCACGCCAGCATTAAAATAAAATGGCGTATCCAATTTTAATCTAGCTAGGTTCGGATTTGGTTTTGTACAAAGGGAATCAATTCCTGCTGCACAAATATAATCGGTAATATCGACATCGACGATTGATGAAATATCAGAAAAACACAAAATATCAGCATCTAGATACAGTAATTTATCAACCTTATCAGCTAGCAAACGTGGAACTAATAAACGGATAAAAGTGGAATTACTGATATGTTTGGTTGAAAATTCATGTTGGTAGTTCTCTACATCTTTTTGTTCGATGTTATAGATAGATATCAGTGATGATGTTTGTTGAAGTTTATTTATTGCATCCTTGTCAACATCATATAAAAAAATGTGGAATTTTAACGTTGTCGTTAAATTATTCAACATGATCGATTTTATCGACACAGCGATATGTTCGATATAATTGGCATCGGCACAATAGGCAATATGAATTGTTTCTGGCATTTTCGTTTTCTTCGTATTAAGTGTTATATCTTATTATATGATATTTTTATTATGTTAAGCGAATGATATAATAAAACAAATAAATAAATTAAACTTGAGAAAATCATGTTGGATATCGGTCATTTTATCGATGAAGTAAGGCCTATTTACGTATCTAAAGAGAAAGATACCACAAAATTGATGCATATTGTCTTGTGTTTTGATGATGATTACGCGTTACCTGCAGGTGTCAATATTGTCTCTATCATTGAAAATAATAAATTAGGGCTTTTTCATTTCCATCTGTTTGTGACAAACCTTTCGGATGCAGCGATTAACAAATTCAAACAAATTGAATGTGGTGAATCTTCAATAACCTTATATCAGGTTAATCAGCATTTTCAAATTAGTAAGAAAAATACCTCTTCATTTCCTATTTCAGCTTGTATTAGATTGATTGCACCGCTCTTTTTACATGATATACCTTATCTCTTATATTTGGATAGTGATACGCTTTGTGTTGGTGATTTACTTAGTCTGAAAAATACCGATTTAAGCCAAGTTATTGTTGGTGCTGTCGCCGATGTCGAAAAAATGCAACTAGCCAGATGTGAACAATTTGGTTTAACGCAAGGTAATTATTTCAATTCAGGTGTCATGTACATTAATAACTCATTGTGGCAACAGCACCATGTCACAGAAAAATCGTTGGAATACCTGAATTCTACAACGCACTACAAATTTCCAGATCAAGATGTTTTGAATTTGGTCATAAATCAAAATAAATTACTTTTAGATCAAAAGTTCAATCGCATTACCTTGCTCAGCGTCGGTGGTTGCGAGGATCAAGATAATATTAATGAGAGTGTTATGATTCATTATATCTCTGGCCATAAGCCATGGTATCGTCTTTTTTTAACGCCGACATATCAAAAATATCTGAAATTATCACCATGGAAATCGCAACCACTCTTATTGGCAAATGAGAACGCGCCATCAACAACAAGAAGATACGCCAAACTACTTGCTAATCAGCGTAACTATCTTAGTGCTTTCAGATATTATTTACTTTATTTGAAGCATAAAATGTTTAATAAAAAATAAAAAGAAGAAAGCAAATGATTAATATTCATGATTTTTTACTTGAAAAAATCGATTATCTTGTAAGCGATAGATCAAAATCAATAGATCCACTGCACATTTTGCTGTGTTTTGATGATAATTATGCCTTAGCGGCAGGAATGAACATTCTATCTGTACTTGAAAACAATAAAAAAAATTGTCTCCATTTTCATCTTTTTATGCTGAATGTCTCTGAACATAATAGATCGAATCTGAGGGCAATACGGTATCAAAATGCATCAGTTTCAGAATATATCATAAATAATCAATTTACTATAAACTCTAATAATACGAGAGTTTTTCCTTTATCAGCTTGTTTGCGATTAATTGCGCCAGAGTTATTAAATCAGGTTGCTACAAGATTACTCTATTTGGATGCAGATACTTTATGCTTAGGAGATTTATCTTCATTGCAGAAGTTAAATATGGATAAGTATGTTGTTGCTGCAATCCCTGATATTGATGAAATGCAAATAAAACAGTCTGCTAAATATGGTCTAACACAGGGCCAATATTTTAATTCTGGTGTTATATTGTTCGACGTCCATAAGTGGTGTCAATATGACTTGACGTCAAAAACACTCGAATTACTTAATAGTGGAAATACTTACGATTATCCTGACCAAGACGTATTAAACATATTAATTGGAAAAGAGTGTCATTTGTTAAGTAAAAAATTCAATCAATTTGTGGCATTATCACCAAATGGTAATGAAGATATAAAAGTGCCTGAAGACACTATCCTTATTCATTATGTTACAAAAAATAAACCATGGCATCAGCCATATCGTACAAAATTATTTGATTCGTATTTGTCAAAATCGCCTTGGTGTCATGCTCAGCTTCCTCGCTATGGAGGCAAGAAAATATCATCAGTCAGGCAATACTCACGTTTGATGTATCGACAAGGACATTATTTTACGGCTATTAAATATTATTTTATTTATCTACATAAAAAGTTATTTAAATAAGACTAACAAATTGATTAATATTGTTATTTTATTAATTAATTCTAATTTTGAGTTATTTAAGGCATAATAATTAGGTTATTTTTAAACTAGGTGTACGACGTGGTTGATGATTTTGCAGAAAATGGGTTACTTGCTAAAGCGATAGAAGGATTTGTTGCAAGAGCACCGCAACGTGAAATGGCGAGCAAGGTATCACAATCCATTTTAAAGCAGCAATCACTTGTCGTTGAAGCGGGAACCGGCACAGGTAAAACATTTGCTTATTTAGTGCCGGCTTTACGCTGTGATAAAAAAGTGATCATTTCAACGGGATCTAAAAATCTTCAAGAACAACTGTTCAGCAAAGATCTCCCTATCATAAAAAAAGCATTAAACTACACGGGTAAAATTTCCTTACTTAAAGGTCGTTCTAATTATCTCTGTTTAGATAGATTATATTATCAATATGCGGCAGCTGGTGATTTAGATAAAGATCTTCGCGTTGATCTAACGCGCATAAAAGCATGGTCAATTAAAACCAAAGATGGTGACATCAGTAAATGTACAACCGTGACTGAAGATAATCCGATTTGGCCATTACTCACCAGTACCAATGATAACTGTTTAGGTAGCGACTGTGAACACTATGAGGAATGCTACGTAGTGAAAGCACGGAGACGTGCATTAAATTCTGACATTGTCGTTGTCAATCACCACCTTTTTCTTGCTGATGTGGTTGTGAAAAACACCGGTTTTGGTGAACTTATTCCGCAAACGCAAGTTATGATCTTTGATGAGGCTCATCAGTTACCCGATTTAGCTTGTCAGTATTTTGGTGAGCAATTGAGCAGCCGGCAACTGTTTGATTTGGCCAAGGAGATTAATCTTTGTTACCGTACCGAAGTTAAAGATATGTCTCAATTGCAGCAGTGTGCCGATAAGTTACAAAAAAGTGTGCAAGATCTGCGTATTGTCATTAGTCAAAAAAATAACAAAGGTAACTTGCGTGATTTGTTTGCTAAGGCAAATGTCAAACAAGAGATATCGTTTTTGTTTGATGCTTTTACCTTTTGTGAAGAGGTATTATCACTGGCAATCGGGCGTTCATCGATACTGGATAACTGTTTAGATCGCGTCAAACAATATCATGATTTGTTAAAACGTTTAACCGAGGTTACGATCCCGGGGTTTAGTTACTGGTATGAAAGTACTTATAATGCGTTCTTACTCGCTCTGACGCCGCTGTCGGTTGCTGATAAATTCACCGAGCTATTAAACGAACGTAAAGGCAGTTGGATTTTTACGTCAGCGACCTTGTCTGTTGATAATAATCTCGCGTATTTTACTAAACGATTAGGTTTAAGTGACGCTGAATCACTGATTTTAGATAGCCCCTTTGATTATGCGAATCAAATGCTACTTTGTGTACCTAGGTATATGTTATCGCCGAATGAGAAAGGTAATGCACAAACGTTAGTCGATATTTTATTGCCGGTCATAGAAGCGAATAATGGACGCTGCTTTTTCTTATGTACTTCATACGCCATGATGAATACATTAGCAGAACAATTTCGCGAAAGAATACTTTTACCAGTACTTGTGCAAGGTGAAACAAGTAAAGTTAAATTACTGGACCAATTTATTCGAAAGGGGAATGCACTACTGATTGCCACCAGCAGTTTTTGGGAAGGTATTGATGTGCGAGGTGATGTTTTGTCTTGTGTCATTATTGATAAATTGCCATTTTCATCCCCCGATGATCCCTTGATGAAAGCGAGAATGGAAGATTGTCAAATGCAAGGGGGGGACGCGTTTCATGATGTCCAATTGCCAGAAGCTGTCATCACCTTAAAACAGGGCGTTGGTCGATTAATTCGGCATCATCAAGATCGTGGCGTCGTCATTATTTGTGATAATCGCTTGGTGATGAAGCCGTATGGCGCAACATTTATTAACAGTTTACCGCCTTCACCGAGAACGCGTAGTATAAATAAAGTGATCGATTTTTTAGTATCCCCAAATAAGTGATGATATGATAGGCAACTTTTATGACGACTTGATTAGTTAGTCAATCATCACAAGAAAGTAATCTATTTTTAGGGATTCGTATTGGCATCGTTTTCTCTTGATAATGAGTAATAAGCATTTTTCGGAAACACTATGAATACAATTTTAGCTATTGATACCTCAACTGAAGCGTGCTCAGTTGCTTTATTATATCAAAACGAAATCACGCATAACTTTTTAATCTCAGAGCGCGATCACACAAAACAAGTTTTGCGCATGATTGATGAACTATTGGCTACGTCAGCGTGCAATCTGTCACAAATTGACGCAATTGCTTTTGGTCAAGGACCCGGTAGCTTTACTGGCGTTAGAATTGGGATTGGCGTTGCACAAGGCATTGCGCTTGGGCTTGCCAAACCCATGATCGGTGTATCAACATTAATGACCTTAGCGCAAGGTGTTTACCGTACTTTGCAAGCAACCGATGTTGTTGCGGCAATTGATGCCAGAATGAACGAAGTGTATTTAGGACAATATCACTATCAGCAGGGAACTTGGCAAGCCGTGATACCTGAATGCGTGATTAATCCTACTGATGTTGTTGAAAAAGTATCACTTGAGGATGAAACTTATTACTTTGCAGGGACAGGGTGGCAAACCTACCCGGATATGGTCGCTGGAATTAAACCGAGTGAGGTCGCATTGCCTCATGCACAAGATCTTATCGTGATTGCTAATCAAAAATGGCAAAATAATGAGGTTGTGGATGTGAGCGAAGCTGAGCCTATCTATTTACGTAATGAAGTGACGTGGAAGAAACTGCCCGGCAGGTAGTAAAAATATTTGATTTAATTTGAAACCAAACTGCCGGGTTGACCGGCAGCTTGGGCACTATCTACTCGTGTTCGTTTTTAAAAAGACCGAGATGCTCTTTGGCATAAGCCTCAAAATCAGTGCATCCGCCGATAGGTTTTTCATCAATAAATACTTGTGGCACCGTTTCTACCGGTTTTCCAACACTTTTAGACAGATCGTCTTTAGTGATACCTTCTGCATGAATATCAACGTAACGATATGAAAAACCTTCACGTTCTTGAGATAATTTTTCTGCAAGTTCTTTTGCTCTTACACAATAAGGACATCCCGGACGTCCGAAAATTACAGCGTACATTTGTCACCTCTGTTTTGTTTCGCTTGTATATTTGTTGCTACTATACTGTAATTTTATAGAAAAAAAAGTAATTAATGATTGTTATTTAAATAGATTTTTTCTATTAATTAAAAAAATATGCAATACGTCAAAATGTTAAAAATCTATTCCAGCCAAGTCGTAACGTCAATTCCATTTTATTAAGCGAATCAAGCCGATTAAGTATTGTCTGATTTATGTTCACAGCCGCCATCTTAACCAAGTAAATAAGATATTGCCGGTATTTCGTTTCACGCCTGGCACATAAGCACTTTGAACAGAAAGTCTATCATATTCGAAGGACAAAAGGGGTAGTGGGGCAGGGAATGGGATCCAGTTATAATCATGCCTTGCTGTTATACTTAGTGTGTAGCCAACACCGATTCGCCATTTACCCGCATCGTCAAGTCGCCAATATTTTTGGTAAGCATATCCACCAATTGGTTCAATAATATTGTGTGAGTCTTGGAATTCCATAATATACAGTGCATGCCAATCGCCATCGTTGTCAAACCGTGACACACCGTAACCAATTCCCCATGGCCTTTCATTATAACTCTCAATTTTGTCATGATCGTAAGTTGCACGATTGTGCCAAGTATTCACAGGAACATAAAGTTCACGAGTTGGCGAATGCCAAGTATCGGATAAACTTTGTTTGATTTTATCCCAAGTCGAATCAGTTGATGTGTTCGTATTTGCGGTGTCAGCAAAACAATTCAGTGAAAATACGAACAAAAATAACGTTAAAACATTTTTTAATTTCATCACTATTATAATAAAGTGTCTAAACATAATTTTATTTTATAACAGATGATCATTTTGTATAAACAGATTTAACCAATTTATCTGATTAAATGATTACTTGGTTATTCCAAAATGGGCTGTGTAATTTATTGCTATTATTAACTCTTGATAGAAATAATTTGTTATACTGACTATTTAATAAACAAAAGGAGGTAAATTTGTTAAAAAAATATTTAATGCTACTCGTTTTTTTACCGGGTATATCATGGAGTGCTCAGAAACAATGTCCTATAAAACCCATGTACGACATCGTTATAACTAACGAACAAGTCCGATTTATTAATGATAAACACGATTTAATGATTTCGCCGCAAGGAAAAATCAACCTAGACGGGACTCAACAAGTCACGGATACACAATTACAAAAAACAGCCGCTCTATTTCAGCATAATTTACGTAAACAATTGCCTGCTTTCAAGCAGCAAGCATATTCGGTTTTGGACAATTTAAAAACTGTTTTTGATCAAGCGATTAATGCAAAGTTAGCCAATGATATCGAATTACATAAGCAGCTGGATAAATTGTATAAGCGGCTGGCAAACTTACTGGAAAACACGATTGTCACTGAGCAAGGGCAGACACGATTTTATTACAAAAAATTCAATAATATCAGAGCAGAAGGCGAATCGATAACAAAAGGCATTTTTTACAATATCATCGGTAACAGCATCTTAACATTCAATCTTTATAAAAATTATCAAGGTATTAAAAAAATTGCAAAAGATGAATGGAAAGGACAAAAACCGATGCTAAAACAATTTGATCGTGATGTCTGCACCCTGATTACGACTATTGATAATAATTATCAGCAAATAGTAAGCGATGTAAAGTCACGCTAGGCCATTGATAGCCGGATATCTTAATAGACAATGCAGTCAATTTTTGAGAGAATAACCACCTATTTTATAAGCAAAATGAGACATCATGACAGCAAAAATACTTGATGGTAAAGCATTAGCAAAGCAACTTCAAAATGCGATTTCTGACAAAATTAAATTGAGAGTAAGTCAAGGGCTCAGGGCGCCTGGGCTTGCTGTCATTCAAGTGGGCAGTGACCCCGCATCAAAAATCTATGTCAAGAATAAACAAAAAGCCTGTGATGATGTTGGCTTTGTTTCTTTTTCTTATGATTTTCCATCATCAACAACCGATGAATTACTCGCGCTGATTGATAAATTGAATCAATCTGCCGATGTCGATGGTATTTTAGTTCAATTACCCCTTCCGGATAATATCGACAAAACTAAAGTGCTTGAACGTATCGATCCTCGTAAAGATGTCGATGGTTTTCACCCTTACAATATTGGTCATCTTTTACAGCGCGATCCGATCTTAAGGCCATGTACGCCGTATGGCATCACTAAAATGTTACAGTCAACAGGCCTTGATTTAACGGGATTGCATGCAACGGTTGTTGGCGCATCAAGCATAGTCGGTCGACCAATGGCTCTAGAATTGCTTTTATTAGGATGCACAACAACTATTACACATAGCCGCACCGTTGATTTACAAAAGCACGTCAGTCAGGCTGATATTGTGATAGCCGCAGTTGGCATCCCTAATTATGTTAAAGGGGAGTGGATAAAACCGGGCGCGATTGTGATTGATGTTGGAATCAATCGTTTACCTGACGGCAAATTAGCCGGTGATGTTGAATTTGACTCTGCATCTTTGCGTGCCTCTTGGATAACACCTGTTCCAGGTGGTGTTGGCCCTATGACTGTCGCAACATTGATGAGTAATACTCTCGAAGCGTGTGAAAGATTCAGTCATCATTATAATTAGACATAAACGCATTTTATACAAAAATTGGGGTTATATGAAAAGTTACAAAACAATAAGGAAATTCTTATGATTATATTCCATACCAATCACGGTGATATTAAAATTAACACTTTCGATGATAAAGCGCCCGAAACAGTGCGTAACTTTGTTGAATACTGCCAAGACGGCTTTTACGACAACACTATTTTTCATCGTGTCATTAATAATTTTATGATCCAAGGTGGTGGTTTTGAGCCTGGCATGAAACAAAAGAAAACCAAAGCACCGATAAAAAATGAAGCAGCAAATGGGCTCAAAAATAACCGTGGCACTTTAGCTATGGCACGGACATCCGATCCCCATTCTGCGACTGCACAATTTTTTATCAATGTGGTTGATAACGATTACTTAAATTATCGCTCATCTGATGTTAATGGATTTGGTTACTGTGTATTTGCCGAAGTTGTTGATGGGCTAGACGTTGTTGATAAAATCAAAGCCGTTAAAACAGGGCGCAGTGGTATGCATTCTGATGTTCCTGTTGAAGATGTGATTATTGAATCAGTCACCATTGCATAATATGCCGCGTTACTTTATTGCAGATATTCATCTTGCTGACAATCAACCTGTTTTAACGACAGGTTTTTTGTTATTTTTAGATGGCTTACCAGACCATGCTGAACTTTATATTCTGGGCGATTTGTTTGATTACTGGGTAGGCGATGATATCCAAACTCCATTACACCAAACCGTTGCACAGGCCTTACATGCGTTAGCAAAACGTCATATTAAAACCTATTTTGTTCATGGTAATCGCGATTTTCTACTGGGTAAAAACTATGCAAAATCTTGTAACATGACAATTTTGCAGGATATCAATGTATTGTCCCTTAACCAAGGAACACTGATTTTTCTACACGGTGATTTGCTGTGTACCGATGACGTAGCCTACCAAAAATTTCGTCGCAGAATGCATTGTAAATGGTTACAGAGGCTATTTTTGCTGTTACCGCTTAGGTTAAGACAAAAAATAGCCGCTAAGTTAAGACAAAAAAGTATCAATCATAATCGCGTCAAATCGCACGATATTATGGATGTCAATCAACAAGCGGTGAATGAAATGATGCTGAAATATGATGCAAACGTGATGATCCATGGTCATACGCATAAACCGGCGACACACGCCTTTTTGCTTAATAATGCCTCAGCAACCCGAATGGTTCTTGGAGCATGGCACGAACAAGGTTCTTATATCGTGCAAAACGACTTAGATGGTAGCATTCACTTTTATAACCATTCTTTTAAATGAGCGGTTTTGAGAATCTCATCGGTCTTGCCGTAATCAAGACAACGGCCTTGATCGAGTATCACGACGCGATCAGCAATACGCTTTACTTCGTTAATATTATGTGTGACATAGATGATAGGAATAGCGAGTTCTTGATTAAGCTTTTGAATATAAGTCAATAATTCTTTCTTGCGTGGCATATCAAGCGCCGATAACGGTTCATCCATCAGCAGCAGCTTCGGCTTAGTCAGAATTGCTCGACCGATTGCAACGCGTTGCTTTTCACCACCAGACAACTTGGCTGGATTACGATTTAGTAAATGACGCAGACTCAATACCTCAACAATTTCATCGAAATCGTGTTGCTTTTTACTGTTTTTACCATAAGTGAGATTATTTAACACACTGTAATGTGGAAACAATAGCGGTTCTTGAAATACAGTACCAATATGGCGTTTTTCAGGTGGAACAAAATCGTTTTTATCCGTATCAACTAACCGATGTTGATCCAATATAATCTGACCTCGGTCAGGTTTGATCAGACCGTTTATTAGATTAATTAGGGTGGATTTGCCGGAGCCAGAAACGCCTAAAATGGCTGTTATCCCCTGGCAATCGAATGTTTGATCAAAGTGAACAGTGAATGTAGACAATTTTTTGGTGACATCGATTTTAAGCATACATTATCCAGCCAATTTTTGCTTATGCCAGCGATTTAGCAGTTCTGATAAGACTAATGCCAACAACGATAATACAATTGAGATAATACAAAGACGAAACGCGGCATATTCACCCTCAGGCATTTGTAAAGAAGTATACATTGCGAGGGGTAATGTGCGGGTTTCACCTTGAATATTTGAAACAAAGGTAATGGTTGCACCAAATTCACCTAAACAACGAGCAAACCCTAAAACGATGCCCATCAAAATGCCAGGGAAGGCCAAAGGCAGAGTAATAGTTAAAAAGACACGTAATCTATTCATTCCAAGCGTTCTTGCCACATGTTCAAAGCGAATGTCAATTGATTCGATTGCTAATCGAATGGAACGGACCATGAGAGGGAACGCAACAACCGCAGAAGCTAAGGCCGCACCTTGCCAATTAAAACTAAAACTGATGTGAAAATAATGATTGAGCCAACCGCCAATTATCCCTTGTTTACCCATCGTTAATAGCAACAAGTAGCCCAGTACCACAGGCGGCAACACCAAGGGCAGATGAATAAAACCGTCAAAAAGTGATTTACCAATGAATTGACAACGCGCTAAAATCCAAGCGGTCATAATGCCAAATGGCAAGCTAAACAAAATTGCAGCGCCAGCAATTTTCAAACTCAAACTCAGCGTTTGCCATTCAAATTCCGTTAATATCATCTGCCATTCACTATTATTGCGTTATAAATCCATATTTTAAAAACAGTGTTTTTGCTTGATTTGATTGCAAAAAGTGATAAAAATCGTTTGCTTGTGGAGTTAGTAACGTCATTGGATATTCAATGGGAGTGAAGCTATCAGCAGGAAAAGTGCCGACTATTTTAACTTTATTACTTACTTTGGCATCCGTTGCATAGACGATCCCCAGATTAGCTTCATTGCGCTCGACAAGCATTAAGGCTTCTCTGACATTACTCGCTGCGGCAAACTGCGGTGATAGTTTATCAAATGCCCCTAAATGCGTTAATGATTCTTTAGCATAAATTCCAGCTGGGACATGGCTCGGATCGCCAACGGCTATTCGTTGAGGCGGTGGTAAAAGCGTGGTCCAATCTGTTTTTTGATTGATAGTTACGTTGTTAATTTTAGCATCAACAGGTGCAATCAACACCAATTGGTTTTTTAGCAAATTCTCTTTATTGTGGGTTATGTTCTTGTCGATGAGGTAAGTCATCCATTTTTGATCCGCAGAGATAAAAATATCGGCCGGGGCGCCATGCTCAATTTGTTTAGCAAGGACAGATGACGATGCAAATGAAAAGACAATTTCAGTCTCTTTATGATCCTTTTGATACACGTTACTGATATCTTGCAAGGCGTTCGTTAACGAAGCCGCAGCAAATACCGTCACCTTGGTTGCTGCATTGGCTGAAAAGGTAACAATAAAGGTAACTGTCACTAACATAATTCGAAAAAGAGAGTTCATTGCCGTCCTTCTTTATAATTGATTCGAACGATTTTTTATCGTTATATAAAAAATAATATATCGAATGTTAACAAAATTTGTTTAGTAAGTATAGATAAAAATAGCGCATGCGAATTTAGGTTTAGCAAGCTGTTACAGGCCGCTAAAACAACGTGACTACAAATTTTGATGTAATAACAAAAAGGGTCTACAATAGGCAAATCAGGGTTTCTAATGGTTGGATTATGTTAACGCCAGAAATATTGCTCACCTTAAAATTACACCAAGAATTGTTTATTGATCCAAGGCGAATTGACTTATTGAAAGCAATCAATAACGTGGGTTCACTTAGTCAAGCCGCTAAACAAATTGGCATCAGTTATAAAACAGCGTGGGATTCAATTAATCAAATCAACTTGTTAGCACCACATCCTTTTGTTATCACCGCAATCGGGGGCAAAGGCGGGGGCGGGACAACGTTAAGTGCTTATGCGGTTAGGTTTATTCAGCTTTATGATTTGTTAACTCAGCTACAAATCAAAGCTTTCACGATTTTAAATGACGACAATGTTCCTTTAGATGATATTTTGGCCGCCACAGCAAAACTATCTTTACAAACAAGTGCACGAAACCAATTATATGCAACCGTAACAAAGATCAATACTGATTCAGTCGGTGGATTTATCACCGTGCGCCTTAGTGACAATGTGACAGAACTGACTATTTTTATTACAAAATCCAGTGTAGAACGTTTACAGCTTAGTGAAAATAAAACGGTAATTGTCTTCATCAAAGCTCCACTGATTGAACTAAGTAATAAACGTAATTCAAGTGAGAATCAGGGCGTTGATGGTTGCGATAATCAACAATTGACTAATCGCCTTTTGGTGACAACAGAAAAAATAACACAAGATAATCAATGGAGTGAGATCACATTTTCACTGCCAACAGGAATAACAATACAAGCGACGAAATTATCGAGTCAAGTGAGTTCGCTCGGTTTAAAAGAGCGTGATCAGATCGATTTGTTAATAAATCCTGAGCATATTGTGATTGCGACATTAGTTTAGTATATCGAGGGAATTCATGTTAGAGATAGAAAATGCAGTCTATAAAATTAGTGATTATAATGTTTTTTCAATTGATCATTTGAACATTAAAGCCGGCAGCAGCTGGGCATTTATCGGACAAAATGGAAGTGGTAAATCAACCCTGGTTAACGCATTAGCCGGTGAACTAAGGCTATTGTCAGGCAAAATACATAATCAATTTGATAAGATAGCACACCTTTCATTAGAAAAGTTACAAAAGCTAGTTGACGATGAATGGAAGCGCAATAATACCGATATGTTAAGTGAGTCCGAAGATGATACCGGCTTAACTACGTCACAAGTAATACAAGAAGAGGTGAATGATAACTCACGATGTGAACAACTTGCCGATCATTTTGGTATTTCACATTTATTAGTGCGCCGATTTAAGTATCTATCGACTGGCGAAACTCGCAAAGCTTTACTGTGCCGAGTTTTGATGAGTAATCCGGATTTATTAGTGCTCGATGAGCCTTTTGATGGTCTGGATGTTAGCTCTCGAGATAATTTGGCTGAGCGGCTTGCAACCTTATGCAAACAAGGTATGGCAATAGTTGTTGTCCTTAATCGCTTTAATGATATCCCTGAATTTGTTGAAAATGTTGGGATCATCGCTGATTGCCAGTTAGTGAAAGCTGGCCGCAAAGCGGTTTTGCTTACAGATGAAACCGTGAAACAGCTTGCCAGTTTGGAACAACTCGACAAGATTCACTTACCTGATTCTGATGAACCACCGATAGGTTTATCGGATGAGCTTGAAAGAGTGAGCTTGAACAATGGGTATGTTCATTATAATGACAAAGCAATTATTAATGGATTAACGTGGCAGGTGAATGCAAAAGAAAACTGGCAAATTATTGGCCCTAATGGGGCAGGTAAATCGACGTTACTCAGTCTAATTACCGGGGATCATCCCCAAGGCTACAGTAATGATCTGACCTTATTTGGGCGTAAACGCGGATCGGGCGAAACAATTTGGGAAATAAAGCGCCACATCGGTTATGTGAGCAGCAGCTTGCATTTAGGGTACCGAGTAAGCGCGAGCGTAAAAAATGTTCTATTATCCGGTTATTTCGATTCCATCGGTATCTATAGTGCAACAAGTGACAAACAGCAAAAATTAGCGGATGAATGGCTTACATTACTCAATTTAACGTCAAAGGCCGATCAACCCTTTCAATCTTTGTCATGGGGGCAACAGCGTTTATTACTCATTGCCAGAGCGTTAGTTAAACATCCAACGTTACTTATTTTGGACGAACCGTTGCAAGGACTTGATCAACTCAATCGTGAATTGGTGAAACGTTGGATTGATTTATTAATAAAAGAAGGGCATTCTCAGCTACTGTTTGTTTCACATCATGTAGAAGATGCACCTGAATGTATCACACATCGACTCACTTTCGTGCCAAGTGATGGTGATAACTATCAATACGTCATCGAAAAAACACAATGATTTTTTCTGTTTCACCTATTAAATGGTGAGTTAAAAATAGAAATAAACAATTAAAATTTTTTTCAAATTTTCCTCAAATTGGGGGTTGATTTTGAAAAAAGTTAATAAAGACTAGACTTAAAGAGTTATCCCCGTAGCCTGTGGATAACTCTGTTAATAGTTTATTGAAAAAAGCGATAAGCTCAGTTGCTATCAGGTTTTAACTTGATTTGACTAGATAGTAAGCGTAAAATTAAATATTGTTTTAATTCAGTAACTTGCTATAAATCAAGTCACTATTTTTCAATTGTATTTAGTGTATTAACCTTATTTTGAACCAAAATCGAACAATTTAATAAGGTCAAGTCTTTTTGGGGATAATTTTTATTAATAGGTAAAATATTAGGATGGTCAATAAATGAAAAGTTTCAAGTTATATTCTGATTTTACACCCGCTGGGGATCAAGTTGAGGCAATCAAAAAGATCAATCAAAATCTTAATGATGGTATTGCTCATCAAACCTTGTTGGGAGTGACAGGATCGGGAAAAACATTTACTATGGCAAATGTGATTGCAACTCACAATCGACCCTCAATTATTTTAGCGCCGAATAAAACTTTAGCCGCGCAGCTCTATGGCGAAATGAAAGCTTTTTTTCCTGACAATGCGGTAGAATACTTTGTTTCCTATTATGATTACTATCAGCCAGAATCTTACGTCCCGTCAACCGATACCTTTATTGAAAAAGATGCGTCTATCAATGAACATATCGAACAAATGCGATTATCAGCAACCAAATCGCTCCTAGAACGGCGAGATGTTGTCATTGTTGCCTCGGTCTCTGCCATATATGGACTTGGCGCGCCAGAAACCTATATGGCAATGATTTTGCACTTAACCAAAGGAACCCTAACCGATCAACGTTCAATTCTGACTCGGCTTGCCGAAATGCAATATAAGCGTAATGATATTGGCTTTAATCGTGGGACATTCAGAGTTCGTGGCGATGTGATTGATATCTTCCCAGCCGATTCTGATGAACTTGCGGTAAGGGTCGAGTTATTTGATGATGAAGTTGAAAGGATCGTGCTATTTGATCCACTAACCGGCAATGCAACTAACGAAGTGTCACGTATTACTGTTTATCCAAAAACTCACTATGTGACGCCAAGAAACATCATGGATAATGCGATAGCTGAAATCAAGCAAGAGCTGCAAGAACGTCAACGCGTGTTACTTGATAATAATCGATTGCTTGAAGAGCAGCGATTAACCCAAAGAACACTATTTGATATCGAAATGATGACCGAACTTGGGTACTGCTCGGGGATTGAGAACTATTCTCGCTTCTTAGCGCAGCGTAATCCAGGCGATCCGCCGGCAACGCTTTTTGATTATTTACCGGCAGATGGTCTGTTATTTATTGATGAATCCCATGTGGCAATCCCCCAAATTGGCGCAATGTATAACGGTGATCGATCACGAAAATTAAATTTGGTTGAATATGGATTTCGTTTGCCATCAGCGCTAGATAACCGGCCGCTCAAGTTTTCTGAATTTGAAAATATCATGCCTCAAACCATTTACGTTTCGGCAACCCCAGCCAAATACGAAATTGAAAAATCAGGAGGCGAAATCGTCGAGCAAGTGGTTAGGCCGACCGGTTTGCTCGATCCGATATTAGAAGTTCGTCCAGTATCGACGCAGGTTGATGATCTGCTCTCTGAAATCAAAGATCGGATTGATAATAACGAGCGTGTATTAGTGACGACATTAACCAAACGCATGTCAGAAAACTTAACTGATTATTTATCAGAGCATGGCGTTAATGTAAAATACCTCCACTCGGACATTAATACCGTTGAGCGTATGGAAATTATCCGTGATCTCCGCCTTGGTGAAGTGGATGTTCTTGTTGGTATCAACTTGTTGCGTGAAGGGTTAGATATTCCCGAAGTGTCACTGATTGCCATTTTAGATGCTGACAGAGAAGGTTTTTTACGTTCTGAAAGTTCACTGATTCAAACTGTGGGTCGCGCCGCACGTAATGTGAATGGTAAAGCCATTTTATATGCCGATAAAATTACACCTGCGATGCAAAAAACCATTGATGAAACGGCTCGTCGGCGTAAAAAACAGCAAGATTTCAATACTGAACACGGCATTACCCCAAAATCGGTACGCAAAGAGATCAAAGACATTTTAGATGCAGGTCTAAGTACCAAAAAATCGACCTCAAAAGTGGAAACGTTTGATAGAAGCAAAAATTACGATTATGTTTCGATCAAAGATGTTCAAGCAAGAATTAAAGAGCTGGAAGCGATGATGTATCAAGCTGCGCAAAATCTTGAATTCGAAAAAGCGGGCGTACTGCGCGATGAAATAAAAAAATTGCGCGAAGATTTTATTAAAGTATCTTAAGTTGGCTTTAGCATTACTCAATTAGCAAAGCCCAAAAGTCGTTAATTAGAAGGAAAAAACTATGACAATAACGCGAATAGATCCTGAAAACCGCTGGTCTGAAGCGGTGATCCACAATGATGTGATTTATTATACCAGTGTACCAACGGATCTTGTTGATGATGCTTATAGACAAACAAAAAGTGCTTTAGCCGAGATTGATAACATCTTAGCTCGAGCAAACAGTGATAAATCGCGGATTTTAGATGTCACCCTTTTTTTAGTCAATAAAGCCGATTTTGACGCGATGAACCAAGCGTGGGATGAGTGGGTATGTCAAGGTCAAGCGCCGGTTCGTTGCACCGTTCATTGTGGTTTGATGAAAGCCGAGTATTTGGTTGAAATTAAAATTGTTGCAGCAGTCAATAAATAAAGTAAAAAAGGCGACTTTTCGTCGCCACCTTTAGAAGCCATGCCTACAATCGATTTACAGTGCAACCCACTGCGATAGTAATCCATGGTGAGATTGCGCTTGTTTACGGGTTTCTAAGCTGGCCGCTGTGATAATTGCATTTAGTGCGGCCAATGAGTGATCAAAATCATCATTAATAATCAAATAGTCATATTCTGTATAATGCGAAATTTCGGCACAAGCTTTTTGCATGCGTTTTTCAATCACCTGTTCGCTATCTTGTCCGCGTTTGATCAGTCTATTTTCAAGTTCAGTTAACGAAGGCGGTAAAATAAAAATACTTTTTGCATTTTGCATTTTTTGTCTAACTTGCTGCGCACCTTGCCAATCAATATCCAAAAATACATTGATTCCTTCGTATAAGCTTTGTTCGATCTCACGTTTTGTTGTGCCATAGTAGTGATCAAAAACATGGGCATGCTCAACAAACGCATCCTCATCAATCAGCGCTTCAAATTGCTTATGATCAACAAAATAGTAATGCTCACCGTTTGATTCTCCCGGCCTTGGGCTGCGGGTTGTGTGTGAAATTGAGACTTTGGCCGGCATGGTTTGCTGCTGATTTAAATAAGCGTTGATCAAACTTGATTTACCCGCACCACTTGGTGCAGAAATAATAAAAAGGGTTCCTGTATAGGCTTTGTTGTTCATTTAATGCTCACTTGTCATTTTAATTCATTTCTTTTAACCGGTTATTTCGGTATAGCTGATGTCAATAATATCATAAAATGCCTTACCATTTGGTGTAATAACCGAAATTTCATCACCCTCTTTATGCCCAATCAACGCTCTTGCGACCGGACTGTTAATGGAGATGTAATTTTTTTTAGGATCAAATTCGTCGGCACCAACAATGCGATAAATTTGCTGATCGCCATCCTCATTTTCCAGTTTTATCCATGCGCCGAAAAAGACTTTGCCTTCTTGCATTGGGCTTGGCTCAACAATAGTCAGTGCATCTAAGCGCTTGGTGAGAAAGCGCACGCGTCTATCAATTTCACGTAACCTGCGTTTACCATAAATATATTCTGCATTTTCGCTACGATCACCAAGTGCGGCAGCGTCGGATACGGCTTGAGTTACTTTGGGTCTCTCTTCTTTCCATAAAAACTTAAGTTCACGTTCAAGCGCTAAATAGCCTTCTTTTGTTATGTAATCTGCTTTTGCCATAAATTATCATCTTATTCAATGTTTGCATCTATTATAACGTCAGCCAACGTTAAATGATGAACGGTAAAATAAAAAAATGAAATAATTATCTTGATTACTCGCCATTAGCATACAAAGTCGATGTGGTTTTACGATAGTGAACAAAACTTAAGGTTTTATTAAGATTAGCGTGATACGCTATTGCCACCTAATATTTATATTATTGATTAATTATTATGACAAATCCTATTTCAGACAAAAAATTTAGTTGGTCAGCGTTATTATTCGCAATTTTATTTTTTGGTTATTTCTCCTGTGCCTTGCAATTAGTCGTCTATTTTTCAGGGCATTCTAATGCCAATGGACTCAGAGATTCATTTATTTACAGTTTACTTTGGTTAATTCCAATTTTAATCTTTCCTAGCTATACACGAAAAATTGCCACATTCTTTGGTTTGATTGTTGGGGGATTATCTTTAATTCCTGTTTCGTATTTTGCAATATATCGTCAGGAATTCTCACAAAGTGTCTTCTTTGTCATGGCGGAATCCAATTTTGCTGAAAGTAAAGAATATCTTCAACAGTATTTAAATATTCATGTTGTGCTTGTGATTGTAGTTTACATTGCAATTGCCTTATTTTTATGGACACGGGTGAAACCGATTTATGTCAAGAAAACCACCAAATGGATATCGTCATTATTGATTGCCTGCTATGCCTTTGCGCCTTTAGGGATAAGTGTGTTTGTTAAACACGATTCATTGCAAAGAGCGGGGTACCATCTTTTAAGTCGCATGGAAACGACAATGCCTTGGCAGCTAGTAAACAGTTATGTTGCGTATCGATCCCAATTGTCATCGATGGAAAATATTTTGTCTCATTATGATTCAATGCCACCGCTCGCTAATTTGAAAGATGCAAATGGAGACACGCCTAGAACGTTAGTGCTGGTGATCGGTGAATCCACAACACGTAACCGGATGGGGATCTATGGATATGGCCGAGACACAACACCTCAAATCGAGCAATTTGCCAAACAAGATCCGAATTTAGTGGTTTTCAACGATGTGGTTTCATCGCGTCCTTACACCATTGAGATTTTACAGCAAGCGCTGACCTTTGCGGACGAAAAACACCCCGATCTTTATTTAGAAAAACCGTCATTGATTCATTTAATGAAACAAGCCGGTTATAAAACGTTTTGGATAACTAACCAACAAACTATGACCAAACGTAATACCATGCTCACGATGTTTTCACAGCAGACGGATGAACAGTTTTACATGAACAACGATCGTAATCAAAGTTCAAGACAATATGACTCCAACGTGTTCGACCCATTCAAACAGGTCTTAAACGATCCTGCGGAGAAGAAATTTATCGTAATCCATCTGCTTGGTACGCACATGAAGTATGAATACCGTTATCCTGATGAATCGGAGTATATTCATTTTGATGATAAAAAAGGGACATCATTTGATATGAATGATGATGAGCTCGAAGCTTATAATAATTATGATAATGCGGTAGCGTATAATGATTATGTAACCACTCATTTATTTAAGATGTTCTCTGACAGTAAAGAAAATGGTTTTATGCTTTATTTCTCAGATCATGGTGAAGATGTGTACGAAACGCCACCGCATGATGTTTTAGGTCGTAATGAAAAAGCACCAACACGAACGATGTACACCGTGCCGTTCATATTGTGGCAGTCACCGACGTGGGTTCAAACCCATCCTAATAACTATCGATCTTATGTTGATAGAAAATACAGCACGCAGCATTTGATCCATACTTGGTCTGATTTAGCGGGTTTAAGCTATGATCTTTATGAACCAGAAAAAAGTATTGTTAGTCCATCTTATAAAGATTTACCACGATGGATTGGTGACCCGTACGATAAAAAAGGGTTAATTGATTTTGACAAATTAACCAAATAGATAGCTAAGCAATAAAAACCCACGTTACGTGGGTTTTTTTATTTATTTCAGCAATGATAGCCATATTTGCAATAGCGCTTAGGCTTGTTTCAGCTTACAATATTTAACCGTGAATCGATAGATTGTTTGGCTTATCGCTGGTTTATCAAGCTATCAGATTATCAGTAACAGCTTCCGCTAGGTGAGAGATAGTCTAGCGGCCTGCTTGTTGTACTAAAATGACGAGCAGAGTGAGTATCTCATCAAATAGATAAACTATTATCCAGCTAAAGTTAGGTGATTGTTAACTAAAAATAGTAATACACATTTAGGAAATCTGATGAAAAGTTTCGTTCCATTTTATGATCCCATGCTCAGTTATGAAGATAACTATCAAGAAGGCCCATTTGGCCTATTTTCAGCGCCATCAATGCCAACCGTACCAACTTTAGAAAAAGCGTCCAATTTTGCTGGGTTAAAAACCCATCTACCGTTTGGTATTCCAGCAGGTCCGTTGCTTAATGCAAACTATGTTAAAGCCGCATTAGCGTTTGGCTTTGATCTTTGTGTATATAAAACGGTAAGAACAACAGCGCACAAAAGTCATCCTTTACCCAATGTATTATCTATTCATCCGCAAGGTCAATTATCGGCGAATATTGATACCGTACTTGCTGATACCAATTACACTCAGCCCTTATCGATAACCAACTCATTTGGCGTTCCTTCATTTGATCCCGATATTTGGCAACCCGACATGGCTGATGCGGTGAGCGCCGCTAAAGCTGGACAATATGTGATTGGTAGTTTCCAAGGCACACAAGGTAGGGGAGCCATTGAACAAGATTATGCGTTGGCCGCCCGATTAGTTGCCGAAACCAATGCCCCTATTTTAGAAGCAAACTTAAGCTGTCCAAATGAAGGTGCTCATAAATTATTGTGTTTTGATTTTGATAAAGTTGAGCGCATAGCCAATGAGATTAAAAATGCCGTGCCTGATCGTCCTTTATTTTTGAAATTAGCGTATTTTAAAGACAGTGCGGCCGTCGAACCTTTATTACAAAAAATCGGTAACGTGATTGATGGATTTAGTACAATTAATACGCTCTCAGCAAGACCTGTTGATAAGTTAGGGCACGCCGCTTTAGGCGCAAATCGACCTGAAGGCGGGGTGTGTGGTGATGCAATTCGTTGGGCTGGCGTTGAAATGGTCACGCGTTTAGCAAGCTTACGTCAGCAGATGGATCTTAAATTCTCAATTATTGGTGTGGGTGGCGTAAGTCATGTCGATCATTACCTGCAAATGATTAATGCCGGTGCTGATGCTGTGATGAGTGCAACTGGCGCAATGTGGAATCCCCAACTGGCTATCGATATTAAAACGGCATTAGCTAAGTAATATTGTCTGTAACAAGAGGTATAAAGCATGGTTGAAATGTTTGTTCTTTGGTATAAACGGCGTTTTCCTGATCCTCAAATCGTCTCTCTAATGGTATTAATTCTATTACTATTTTTGATGATTTATTTTTTCAATAAATTGTTATTACCTATTTTAATCGCTGTTGTACTTTCTTACTTGCTTGACACGCCAGTCAATTTTTTACATAAAAAAGGCATACCAAGAACGTTATCGGTTGTCTTGGTTTTGTCGCTGTTTATTCTGATTGTTTTGGCGTGCATTATGATTGTATTGCCTCTGATTTGGCAACAGGGGGTGAGTTTAATTAATAATATCCCCAATATGCTAAATTTTATGAAAAATTTTATCACTACATTACCTGAGCGTTACCCAGAATTTATCAACATTGGTTTATTTGATTCGATTATTCAAAATGTTAAAGATAAGGCTTTGCAAACCGGTAACTCGTTATTACAATTTTCCATCGTTTCGTTATTAAGTTTGATATCAATGACGATTAATGCGGTTATTATTCCGATTATGATGTTTTTTTTACTGAAGGACAAAAACCAAATCTGGTCTTATTGTTCCATGATCTTACCTAAAAACAGAACAATTTTGAATAAAGTGGCGTTAGAAATGGACCAACAAATTGCTAACTACATCGTCGGTAATGTGTTAAATATGATCGTACTAACGTTATCTGTCTATTTCCCATTTTGGTATTTTAACTTGGATTATGGGCTACTGTTAGCGGTAATAGTCGGAATTTCTGTGCTAATTCCTTATATTGGAATGGTTATTTCAACTATTCCCGTAGTACTCATTGCGCTTTTTCAATGGGGATTTAGTCCAGAATTTGGTTATTTAATGTTCTTTTATGCGCTAGCTCAAGCATTAGATAGCAATATCGTTGTCCCTTATCTCTTTTCTGAAAAACTCAATTTGCATCCATTAGTGATTATTCTTGCGGTTATTATTTTTGGAGGATTATGGGGTTTTTGGGGGATCTTCTTTGCTATTCCACTTGCGACCTTGATCAAAGCCATTATCAATGCTTGGCCAAAAACACAAGAAATGGTTTAAGACGACAGGCAATAGCGGGATAATCCCGCTTTTTTGTTCAATCAGTTTGAATTATTTTTTAAGTAATCTAAAATCACGTCGTGATGATTGCTGGTTTTAAAATCATCAAAAACTTTCTCAATTTTACCGTTTTTATCAATTAAAAAACTGATACGGTGAATACCATCATAACTTTTACCCATAAACGTCTTTTCACCCCAAACATGAAATGCTTCGGACAGTTCGTGGTTTTCATCAGACAGTAGGGTAAAATTTAATAATTCTTTTTCACTAAAGCGCGAGAGCTTTTCTGGTTTATCAGTGCTAATGCCAATGATTGCCACATCGTATTTTTTGAACTCATCAATGCTGTCACGTAAATTACATGCTTGCACCGTGCAGCCAGGCGTCATTGCTTTAGGATAAAAATAAATCAAAATACGTTGGTCTTTAAAATCTTTAGAACTAATCAGTTCACCATCTTGATCGGGTAAAGAGAACTGAGGGGCGATTTCACCTTCTTTAAGTGGGTTAATCATATAAATTACCTATAAATAATTAGAATTTTACACCGCAAGGCGGTGTAAATAAGCGTTCATGCATTGCGTTTAGTTAAGCGTACTAAAAAAGCGGTTTGCTGCATCAATGGTGCGATTGATTTCTTCATTTGTGTGCGCAAGGGACATAAAACCGGCTTCAAACGCAGATGGAGCAAAGTAAATGCCTTCTGCTAGCATATGATGATAGAATTTTCTGAATAATTCAACATTACAATTCATGACATCTTGATAACTGCTTACTTCGGAAGCAGATGTAAAGAAAATACCAAACATCGCGCCAACATAGTTGACGACTAACGGGATGTTATACTTTCTTGCACCATTTAACAACCCTTCACACAATGAACGCGTTTGTTGTTCGAGTTGCGAATAGATTCCTACATCGGTAAGCTTGGTTAAGGCTGTGTACCCAGCCGCCATGGCAACTGGGTTTCCTGATAAGGTTCCGGCTTGATAAATTGGCCCTGTTGG
>JAVSBY010000052.1:0-1298 GCA_031960925.1 Gilliamella sp. CRA003912 | reverse complement strand
ACTGAATCAAGGTCATTGTAATCACAAACTAAGGTATGTTTAACAAAATCACTCGGCACACCAGGGGATGTTGGGTGACCAAATGTTAACGCACCCGATCCGGCTTTTACCAATAAATAATCAGCATGGCCATGATAGCAGCCTTCAAACTTGATAATCTTATCGCGACCAGTAAATCCCCGAGCAACGCGAATGGCACTCATGGTAGCTTCGGTACCTGAATTCACCATACGTAACATCTCAATAGACGGTATGAGCGTTGAGACTAAGTTGGCAACTTTTGTTTCAATTTCTGTTGGGGCACCAAAACTAAGTCCTTGATGAATGGCATTAATGACCGCATTGGCAATATCGGGATCATTATGGCCTAAGATCATCGGCCCCCAAGAACCAACGTAGTCAATATAAGCATTTCCATCTGCATCAAAAATATAAGCGCCATTTGCACGTTCGATAAAAAGTGGCGCGCCGCCAACCCCATTGAAGGCTCTAACAGGGGAGTTAACCCCTCCCGGCATAATGGCTTGTGCTTGCTGAAATAGTTTGTCTGATTTTACGGTTTTATGATGCATGTTAATACCATCTCAAATTAAAATATTCGGGCTATTTATTCATAAAATTGATATAAATTCAAGCATGCTGATCAAAATTAATCTGATAGTGGTTTTCATTTTGCATCTTGCTGCTTGCGCAGTATATAATGTCATGAGCATTATTTTAGGAGAATACAATGAGTAATCAATTACCGCTCAATTTTACTGATGCAGCCGCTAATAAAGTAAAATTGCTTGTCACAGAAGAAGAAAACCCAAATCTTAAACTCCGTGTTTATATCACCGGTGGTGGGTGCAGTGGTTTTCAGTATGGCTTTACCTTTGATGAAAAAGTCAATGATGATGATCTTACCATCGAAAAAAATGGCGTATCATTAGTGATTGATCCAATGAGTTTGCAATACCTTGTCGGTGGAACCATTGATTATGTCGAAGGCTTACAAGGTTCTCGTTTTGTGGTTGATAACCCAAATGCAACAACAACATGTGGCTGTGGTTCCTCGTTCAGTGTGTAACTAGTGTATTTGCATTATCCAAATTAAGTTCAAAGATTTTTATCAATTATTATGATTGATAAATATGAATATTTTATGGTTAAAGCGATGATGTATTCTATAATATCAAAGGTAAATGACCCAGCATATTACCTTGTGATGCGATAAAGATTGAGCAATTGAACAATTATTTTAAATTTTTTGTTGACTGAACGATTAAGATCGGTAAAATGCACTGCATTCAAAGCGA
>JAVSBY010000051.1:0-22301 GCA_031960925.1 Gilliamella sp. CRA003912 | reverse complement strand
AAACCATTAATCGATTGGCGATTTTAATCATAATTAGATAAAATTATTTACCAAACATACAGCTAAGCAGTGGCGGGGTTTAACATGCGCAGTGCAACCCTTGAGAGACAAAACGGTTTTTATACTGCTTATTAGTGAAATAAGGTAGATAACGTGATCGACGGTAAATTGACACATAATTTGGCCAAAACGACATCAAGAAAGCACAGCCTTTCAACCAAACTTTTGGTCTCTGTGATTGTTTGGGTCGTTGGGGGATTAATCGTGACAGGGTATGCGCTGGCTTTTTTATGGCAACTTGAAAGCGGCGGCATCATGATAAATCAGGCTGGTAGTTTGAGAATGCGCGTATACCACATGATCATTATTTTGGACAAACCTTATCACGAGCGTGAACTCAATGATCAAGAAAAAGGGTTTTCACAGACCTTAACAACCTTAAAAACATTTTATAACAGTTCATTTTTACTTTCGCGTTCTACTGATGTGGAACGTCAAATTGATCACGTCAATCAAAACTGGTTTAATCACATCTTACCACTTATCGAACAGCACAATACCAATCAAACTAAAATTAACCATGATGAATTAAATACTATCGACCGATTTGTGGATGATATCGATCAATTAGTGAAAATGATGGAAGTGAAAAACACGCAGCATATTTCATGGCTGCGGTTTATACAAACTCTCTTGATTGTCATGGTGGTGTTTTCGGCTTTTTCTGCGATATATCTGTTATACCGTTTAGTGATTGCCCCGCTTAGTATTTTACAGCAAGGGATTATGCAGCTTAGTCAGGGCAATTTAAGCACTCGCATTTTACTTAATAAACAAGATGAGTTCGGTATTGTTTCGCTCGGCTTTAATGAAATGGCAGAAAATTTAGCCGATCTCTACACCAATTTAGAACATAAGGTGAGTGAAAAAACGGCTGAGCTTGAGCAGAATAATCATGAGCTTTCATCCATGTATGAAATGAGCGCTTTTTTACGAAAACCCAATACCCAAGACATTATGACGCAGGGCTTTTTAAAACATATCATCACTATCAGTCAGGCATCGGCAGGGAGTATTAGGTTGCTCGATAAAATAAACCAGCGTTTAAATTATGTTGCAAGCCAAGGTTTACCAGATGAATTACTTTCCGCGCCCGAATGTAGCTCACTTAATGACTGTTTTTGTGGGGCAATTGCACGGCAAGAGAAGAATAATAAATTGGCGATAAATTTATTATCAACGCCATCAGATGAGAATTACTGCATTAAAAAACTATTCAAACATCTTGTGATTTTCAAAATCAAACATAACGACAACGAACTTGGGGTAATGATGCTTTATTATAAAGACTCTATTAGCATGTTATCGCCCCAAACACGCCATTTAATAGAGATGTTAACTGCGCAACTTGCGGTTGCTATTGAAAATCAGCAGTTAATTTTAAGTGATAAGCAGCTGGCGATTATGGAAGAACGAAACTTAATGGCGCAAGGTCTTCATGACAGCATCGCGCAGTCATTGTCATTTTTGAATCTGCAAGTACAAATGCTAAAAAGCGCGTTAACTCATCAGGAATCAAAACAAACTCAGCAACACGTTAATTTTATTGAGCAGGGGATTCAAGAGTGCTATGACGATGTTCGAGAATTACTGCTCAATTTTAGAGTACGGCTCGATAAGAAAGAGACTTTCGAAGATGTCATTGAAAAACTGATCACACGTTTTCAGGCTCAAACACAAATTGGGGTCCATGTTCAGCGCACAGGCAGTGGGCCATCACTCAATCAACAGCAGCAGTTACAGGCCATATTCATTTTGCAAGAGGCATTATCTAACGTGCGAAAACATGCTAAATGCAATCAACTTATGCTTAAAATCACGTATGATGAAGACTTTTCTTTATCGATTTCAGATAACGGCTGTGGATTTGATAAAAACGAGATCGCCGGCAAAAAAAACCAGCACGTTGGGCTTTCGATCATGTCTGAGCGTGCGGCCAAAATTTCGGCAATTATTACAATTGATTCACATATCAATCAAGGTACCACAATTACCTTGACGATTCCTAAAGAGCAACGAGGCGTTTTATGACATTATCCAAATCTAAGATCACCATTTTACTTATCGATGATCATACCTTATTTCGAAGTGGGCTGCGTTTTTTGTTAGAATCACAAGAAGACTTTGATATTGTTGGCGAAGCGTCCGATGGATTAGAGGGAATCAAATTAGCGGAGTCGATTCATCCCGATGTGGTGCTGCTTGATTTAGATATGCCGGTTATGGGCGGGCGCGAGGCATTACCCCAGCTACTGAGTATGCAGCCTGATTTAGCGGTACTTATTTTAACTGTCTCAGAAAATACTGACGATTTAACTCAGTGCATGCGCATTGGGGCAAGAGGGTATTTGCTAAAAAATATTAATACCGATTTTTTACTTAACAGCATTCGAAAAGCGGTGGATGGCGATAATGTGCTTTCACCTGAAATGACAACCAAATTGGTTGAGCAGCTGCGATCTCCAATCGACCCCCCCCCACACAATGATCTTTATGAAACGCTAACACCAAGGGAAAAAGAAACCCTAGTTTGGTTAACAAAAGGCGTGAGTAATAAAGAGATCGCAAGAACGCTCGACTTGACAGAAAGCACCGTGAAAGTGCATGTGCAAAATCTATTACGTAAACTAAATTTGCACAGCCGAGTGCAAGCGGCCGTTTATGCGATTGAGCACGGGCTAGATAAAGAATAAACCAACGCAGCTGGGCGCGCTACATCGTTATTGACGTAGCGCTTTTCATCAACTTTACCCTGCCGATTTAAATGCGCCTTACCTTGATAAACTAATCCAAAATAACTAGAAATACTATAAGCCTTATACCTTAATTCAACTGCGCTTTTGGGCAATTGGATTTAGTCCTCAAATACCTTAGTGTATTGCCTAATACCGTCACTTAATTTCGAATTGCAAGTCACATGGATAACAATCGTTACAACGCGTTCTTAATCGCGCTGTGCCCTTGGTTTAGCAGACGCTTTTTTGACGTTACCAGCTGTGAGCTTTGCACTGTGCATCAATAGTTACTAAATTCAATAAATTAATAGGAAAATAAAATGGCTAAAGTGCTTGATAAATGGTTTCCAGAAGATCCCACCTTTTGGAAAGAACAAGGACGCGCGATTGCTACGCGAAACTTATGGATATCAATTCCAAGTTTGTTATTGGGCTTTGTAGTGTGGCAGTTATGGAGCGTTGTGGTGGTCTACTTACCACGGGCTGGATTTAACTTTACCCCAAATGAGTTAATGTGGTTAACGGCACTTCCAGCTTTATCTGGTGCAACGTTACGTATTTTTTACGCGTTTATGGTGCCGATATTCGGTGGTCGCCGCTGGACAACAATTTCGACCGCAACCTTGCTAATTCCAACCGTGGGGCTTGGCATTTGTATTCAAGACCCGACAACTCCGTTTTCTACCATGGCGATTTTAGCCTTGCTTTGCGGTTTTGGCGGCGCTAATTTTAGTTCATCAATGGCCAATATTGGCTATTTTTTTCCTAAATCAGAAAAGGGCAGTGCAACGGGCTTGAATGCCGGACTAGGTAACCTTGGGGTTTCTGTCGTGCAATTTGTTGTCCCTTTTGTGGTTGGCGTAAGCATTTTCGGTGCACTGGGCGGCGCGCCGCAAAACTGGCTTGATGGCGAACAAACTGCCGCAATGTGGTTACAAAATTCAGCGTTTATCTGGGTACCGTTTATTGCATTATTTGTTGTACTTGCGTGGTTTGGTATGAACGATATTGCGTCGGCAAAAGCGTCATTATCCGATCAATTTACTATTTTTAAACGCAAACATAACTGGATTATGTGCTGGTTATATCTAGGTACTTTTGGCTCATTTATTGGTTTTTCAGCAACTTTATCCCTGTTAATCAAGCATGAATTTCCGGCAGTTGATCCACTGACTTATGCTTTTATCGGTCCTTTACTCGGTTCTGTCTTTCGCGTTATTGGTGGCATGTTATCGGATAAAGTGAGCGGTGGTAAAGTGACACAATGGAGCTTTATAGCAATGATTATTTGTGTAATGGCTATCCTCTATTTTCTACCGGAAAACGGTCAAGGTGGATCATTTATCGGTTTTCTCATCAGTTTCCTGGTCTTATTTGTGTTTGTTGGGCTTGCTAATGGTTCGACGTTTGCACAAGTGCCGAATATTTTTATCGAGTTTCATAAACGCTTAGCCAAAGGAAAAGATCAACAAGCTCAGCAACAAGCGTTAGTTAATGCGAATAAAGAATCGGGTGCGGTATTAGGATTTATCGCCGCGATCGGTGCTTATGGTGGGTTTTTTATACCTCGAATTAATGGGGTAGCGATTGAAAAAACCGGCTCTATCGCGGTGGCATTTTACTGCTTTATTGCGTTTTATATCACTTGCTTAGTGATTAACTGGTGGTTTTATGCGCGTAAAAATGCCGAGGCACCGTGTTAATCCCTGTTGATAACAATAATAAATTTAAAAATCCGTAATAAGGAGAAATGATGAGCCATATACTTGATCGTTTGAATTTTTTTGGAAAGGTGAAAAGTACCTTTTCAAATGGCCATGGTGCGGTTGTAAACGAAGACAGAAAGTGGGAAGACGCTTACCGCTCACGCTGGCAACACGATAAGATTGTTCGTTCAACGCACGGCGTTAATTGCACTGGATCGTGCAGTTGGAAAATTTATGTTAAAAATGGGCTAATCACTTGGGAAACGCAGCAAACTGATTACCCACGAACCCGCCCTGATTTACCAAATCATGAACCTCGTGGTTGCCCACGCGGCGCATCTTATAGCTGGTATGTGTACTCAGCGCAGCGCGTCAAATACCCAATGCTACGTGGCCAGCTGGCCAAGCTGTGGCGCGAAACGCGTAAAACCAAAGATCCCATTGATGCGTGGCATTATATCAGCCAAACGCCAGAGATAGCCAAATCCTACAAATCGCGCCGAGGACTCGGTGGGTTTGTTCGCGCAACGTGGGATGAAGTGAACGAAATCATCGCTGCTGCCAATAACTACACGGTCAAGAACTTTGGACCCGATCGCGTGATCGGTTTTTCACCTATTCCAGCCATGTCGATGGTCAGTTATGCATCAGGATCGCGCTATTTATCATTAATTGGGGGCGTGCCACTTTCATTTTACGATTGGTATTGCGATTTACCCCCAGCAAGTCCGCAAGTGTGGGGAGAGCAAACCGACGTTGCCGAATCCGCTGACTGGTACAACTCAACTTATTTAATGGTTTGGGGATCGAATGTGCCAATGACGCGCACACCAGATGCCCATTTTTATACTGAAGTCCGTTATAAAGGGACAAAAACAGTCGCGGTTTCGTCCGATTTTGGTGAAATGGCTAAATTTGGTGATATTTGGCTTGCGCCTAAACAAGGTACCGATGCTGCACTTGCCATGGCAATGGGCCATGTGATTTTTAAAGAATTTCATCTTGATAAACCATCGAGCTATTTTAGCCATTACTGCCGTCAATATACCGATATGCCTATGCTTGTGTTACTTAAACAAAAAGACGGTAAATACATGCCGGATTACTTTTTGCGAGCAAGCCACTTAGTCAATCACCTTAATGAAGAAAACAACCCCGATTGGAAAACGCTAGTGATTGATGAACAAACGGGCAATATCGTTGCGCCTAAAGGGAGCATTGGTTTTCGCTGGGGACAATCGGGTAAATGGAATTTGCTTGAGCAAGACAGTCAAGATAACGCTATTACAGCGCAGCTATCACTACTGAGTAAGCACGATAGCGAAACGCCAGTCACATTCAGTTATTTTGCCGGTGACAATCAAAGTGAGGAGATTGTTAGGCACGTGCCAACTAAGTCGATCACCTTGGGCGATGGTTCACAGGCATTAGTGACGACGGTGTTTGATTTGATGGCAGCCAATTACGGGATTGACCGTGGTTTAGGTGGTGGCAACGTCGCTAAAGATTATATGGACGATGTCCCTTACACCCCTAAATGGCAGCAAAAACACACCGGCGTTAAGCCTGAAATGGTGATACGCGTTGCGCGCGAGTTTGCAACCAATGCCGATAAAACCCAAGGAAAAAGCATGGTTATTGTCGGCGCGGCACTTAACCATTGGTACCACATGGACATGACCTATCGCGGCATCATTAATATGCTAATGATGTGTGGATGCATTGGACAAAGTGGTGGCGGCTGGGCCCATTACGTTGGGCAAGAAAAACTCCGTCCACAAACCGGCTGGGCACCTTTAGCCTTCGGCTTAGATTGGCAGCGCCCAGCGCGTCAAATGAATGGGACTTCATTCTTTTATGCTCATACCAGTCAATGGCGGCATGAAAAACTGGGCGTTAACGAAATTTTAGCGCCCAATGCCGACACTGAATTGACCAACATGTCGCTGATTGATTTTAATGCTAAATCTGAACGCATGGGGTGGCTACCGTCAGCGCCGCAGCTAAGTACCAATCCGCTAGAGGTGACTAAGCAGGCGGCCGAAAAAGGACAAGATGCCGTTGAGTTTGCAATTAATGGGCTTAAGCAAGGTTCATTAGATATGTCCTGTAACGATCCTGATAATCCGGCTAATTTTCCGCGCAATATGTTTGTGTGGCGCTCAAATATTTTAGGGTCTTCAGGCAAAGGGCATGAGTACTTTTTGAAATATTTGCTTGGCACCCAAAATGCGCTGCTAAGTGATGAACAAGATGGTATTAAACCAAAAGAGATAACCGTTCGCCCAGCGGCCGAAGGTAAACTCGATTTACTTGTGGTCTTAGATTTCCGTATGTCAACCACCTGTTTGTACGCCGACATTGTGTTGCCAACGGCGACGTGGTATGAAAAAGATGATTTAAATACCTCTGACATGCACCCGTTTATCCACCCACTGAGTGAAGCTGTGCAGCCTTTATGGCAAAGCAAAAGTGATTGGGAAATCTATAAAGGGATTGCTAAAAAGTTCTCTGAACTAGGCAAAGACTATTTAGGCGTTCAACACGATTTAGTTTTGACTCCACTCATGCATGATACGGCGCAGGAACTTGGTCAACCGTTTGACGCCAAAGATTGGAAGCACGGTGAGTGCGATCCGATTCCGGGTAAAACCATGCCAGCGATGACCGTTGTTGAACGTGATTATGGCGCTATTTATGACAAATTTACCTCGATAGGCCCTTTACTTGAAAAATTAGGTAATGGCGGTAAGGGGATTACTTGGAATACCGAGCATGAAATCGACGTATTGCGTGGGCTCAATCACACCGTACAATCTGGCGTAGCGAAAGGGCAACCTAAACTTAATAGCGCAATTGATGCGGCCGAAATGATATTGACCCTTGCCCCAGAAACTAACGGCCATATCGCGGTGAAAGCGTGGGCGGCGTTATCCAAAGTAACCGGACTTGAACACACCCATTTGGCAAAGCCGCGCGAACATGACTCGATTCGTTTTAGGGACGTGCAAGCGCAGCCGCGTAAAATTATTTCCTCACCGACGTGGTCTGGCCTTGAGAGTGAAGAGGTGAGCTACAATGCAGGCTATACCAATGTGCACGAATATATTCCATGGCGCACACTAACTGGCCGTCAGCAATTTTATCAAGATCATCAGTGGATGCGTAACTTTGGTGAAGCGCTTTGTGTTTATAAACCTGCTATCGATTTAAAAACCACGCAAAAAGTGATTGGTATGCAAAGTAATGGTCATCCAGAGATTACCTTAAACTTTTTAACACCGCATCAAAAATGGGGCATTCATAGCACCTATTCCGACAATTTGCGCATGCTCACGCTTTCACGCGGTGGACCGCATGTTTGGATGTCCGAAGTTGATGCCAAAAAAGCCGGAATTGTGGATAACGATTGGATTGAAGTATTCAATGTCAATGGCACATTGACTGCCCGTGCCGTTGTCAGTCAGCGTATTCCTGAGGGGATGACATTAATGTACCACGCGCAAGAAAAAATTGTGAATGTGCCCGGCGCTGAACTTTCGGGTAAACGTGGCGGCATCCATAACTCAGTTACACGGGCAGTACTAAAACCAACGCACATGATTGGCGGGTATGCGCAGCTTTCTTATGGCTTCAATTACTATGGAACAGTCGGTTCAAACCGGGATGAATTCGTTGTTGTTAGAAAAATGAACGCAGTGAATTGGTTAGACGAATCAGACACGGTAAAGCAACCTAAGCGCAAAGTATAAGAGGAATCGCTGATGAAAATTAGAGCACAAATCGGCATGGTATTGAACCTTGATAAATGTATCGGTTGTCATACCTGCTCAGTAACGTGTAAAAATGTATGGACTAGCCGTGACGGTGTCGAATATGCTTGGTTTAACAACGTCGAAACCAAGCCGGGGGTTGGTTATCCGAAAGAGTGGGAAAACCAACAAAAATACAAGGGAGGCTGGACGTTAAAAGGCAATAAGTTGCAACCTAGACAAGGTGGTAAACTCAAAATTTTAGGTAACATTTTTGCTAACCCTAATTTGCCGCAAATTGATGAGTATTATGAGCCGTTTACCTATGATTATGAACATTTACAAAGTGCGCCAGATGTGAAAACGCCGCCAACTGCAAGGCCCGTATCGGTGTTAACGGGTAAAAAAATGGATAAAATCGAATGGGGACCAAACTGGGAAGATGACCTGGGCGGTGAATTCGCTAAACGGTCTAAAGATATCTTATTTAACGGTATTCAAAAAGAGATCCATGCAACCTTTGAAAATACTTTTATGATGTATTTACCGCGCCTTTGTGAGCACTGTTTAAATCCTACATGCGTTGCAAGTTGCCCGTCAGGGTCGATTTACAAGCGTGAAGATGATGGCATTGTTCTTATTGATCAAGATAAATGCCGTGGCTGGCGCATGTGCGTGTCGGGCTGCCCGTACAAAAAAATCTATTACAACTGGACATCAGGCAAAGCGGAAAAATGCCTATTTTGCTACCCGCGAATCGAAGGTGGACAACCAACGGTTTGCTCTGAAACGTGCGTTGGGCGCATTCGTTACTTGGGTGTGATGCTCTATGATGCCGATAAAATCGAACAAGCGGCCAGTGTCAATGATGAGCAAGATCTGTATCAATCACAGCTTGAACTTTTTTTAGATCCTAATGATCCTGAGGTAATTGCCGAAGCGCTCAAACAAGGGATTTCTCAGAGCTGGCTTGATGCGGCTAAACATTCGCCGGTGTACAAAATGGCGATGGAATGGAAAGTGGCGTTTCCGCTTCACCCTGAATATCGCACTTTACCGATGGTTTGGTATATTCCCCCTTTATCGCCTATTCAATCAGCGATGGAAACGGGCCTAATTGGCGAAAGTGGTATCATTCCTGATGTGAAAGACTTGCGCATTCCGCTGCGTTATCTGGCTAATTTATTAACTGCTGGTAAAGAAGAGCCGATTTTAGAGGCGTTAAATACCATGATAGCCATGCGCCGTTATATGCGTGGGAAATCGGTGGATAACAAAGCCGATTTAGCCGCGCTCGAAACAACCCATTTAACCCCTCTGCAAGTTGATGAGATGTATCAAATCATGGCAATTGCCAATTATGAAGATCGCTTTGTGATCCCAAGTTCGCATAAAGAGATGGTTGAAAACGCGTTCGAAGGTAAAGCTGCTTGTGGCTTTAGCTTTGGGAATGGCTGTTCAACTGGTGAAAGCAAGGCGAGCTTGTTTGGTCGAAATCCAAAAGCTGCGCCGATTATTTTTACCGATGCAATCAATGATAGAGAGCGCAATCAAAACAAGGAGAGTAATCGCTAATGAATATTTATAAAATAGTGTCTGTGCTGCTTTGCTATCCTGAGCAAGAATTGATTGATAGTTTACCTATCATTGACAACGTGTTAGGTGATCTTAATGCCGACAACACCGACATCAAACCGTTGGTGGATTGGCTCAAAACAACCGATCTCATCACACTGCAAGAATATTACGTTCAAACCTTTGATAGAACGCCGACGCACTCATTGCATCTGTTTGAACATATTCATGGTGAAGATCGGCTTCGTGGACAAGCATTAGCAGATTTACTTAATGAGTATCAGCAAGCCGGACTTTCGGTGACGGCGGATGAATTACCCGACTATTTGCCCCTTTTCTTAGAGTACCTATCCGTTTGTGATGCGCAAAAATCGCGTGAATTGCTCGGTGAAGCCATTGACGTTATTGCTCATATCAACGGTAAATTACACGAAAGCAATTCGGTGTATTCAGGGATTTTTGCCCATCTAGTTGCCCTATCACCGGTTGCACCTAAACCGTTAATCACCCCGCCGATTCGGGATATGGATGAAGCACTTGAAAAATTTGGTCCTAATAGTGAAGGTGTAGAGCCGCTTTTACCACTAACTACCGCAAACCCTTGTATTAACTGTGACTCTTATGCGAGGAAGCAAAATGAATTACATTGATCAATTTGTATTTGGTATTTACCCCTATATTGCGATGACCATTTTTATTGTTGGTTGTTTGGTTCGATTTGAACGTGAGCAATATTCATGGAAAAGTGAATCAAGTCAGTTACTGTATTGTGGCTATTTACGTGTCGGCAACATCTTGTTTCATATTGGTGTGCTGGGGCTCTTTTTTGGTCACCTCGTTGGCTTGCTAACGCCAGTTGTTGTTTGGGACACGCTGGGTGTTAGCCACCATGCTAAACAAATGACGGCAATTATCGCGGGTGGTATTATGGGCAGCTTGGCCCTTGTTGGGTTACTTATCATCATTCACCGCCGCTTTACAAGTGCAAGGTTACTTGCCAATAGCACTTGGCGCGATAAACTGGTGCTGATTTGGTTACTGATAACACTGTCGCTTGGACTGACAACAATCCATGTGTCGGCCAGTCATTCTGATGGTCATCAAATGGTACAATTAATGACGTGGGCACAGCATATTGTCACATTTAGGGGGGATGCGGCAAGTTACATCGCCGATGCATCTATTATCTTCAAAATGCATATTTTTATGGGGATGAGCCTGTTTGTAATTTTTCCATTCACGCGCTTGGTGCATATCTTCAGTGGTTTTGCCGTTGTCACTTATTTATTGCGTGCATGGCAGTTAGTTCGTCCGCGCAGTTAATCTGGTACGCAGTTAAGCTTGCTGTTGTTAGCGTTACGATTTGCAAGATAACCGAAAAGCACTCAGCTTAGTATCATCGGCTGCATTAAGGTTTATTGTCCTTAATGCAGCATGTTTTGTTAATCAACAGCTCATTCACCTCATATCATCACCGAGCGGGCAGTTAGTGCAGTATTTACGGCCAACTTGAGTAAGTAAATTGCTGATGGTGGTTATCTAATTAAACTACCCATCTGGAATCTGATAATTAAATGGATTAAGATAATCCAAAGTCATTGCCGTTTTTCTTATTTGTAAGGTTCGATTATGCATATCCACTTTATTATCCACGAGGCATTCGAAGCGCCTGGCGCTTATCAAACATGGGCATTACAGCACGCCCAAAACGTGACCTATTCACGGGTGTATCTTGGTGAAAAATTACCTGAAACGGTTGAGGATATCGATTTTCTTATTGGTATGGGCGGGCCGCAAAGTCCGGATACAACATTGCAACAGTGCCCTCATTTTGATTCTAAGGCCGAGCAGCGCGTTATTTTATCTGCAATTAATGCGGGAAAGGTTGTTATTGGTGTTTGCCTCGGTAGCCAACTTATTGGGGAGGCGCTAGGCGCTAACTATGAGCACAGCCCTGAGAAGGAGATTGGCAAATTTGCGATCACGCTGACAAAGACAGGTCAAGGTCATGCTTTATTTAATCATTTTGGAAAACGTTGGATGTTGGCCACTGGCATAACGATATGCCCGGATTAACTAATGATGCTTGCATCATTGCTTACAGCGAAGGGTGCCCGCGGCAAATCGTGGCTTACAGTGAAAACGTGTTTGGCTTTCAATGCCATATGGAACTGACACATGATGTTGTTGAGCAGCTGATTGCTCATTCGCAGCAGGAGTTTAATCAAACAAGCCGCCACCGCTTTGTTGAAATGCCAGATGAACTGCGTTCCCATGATTATGCGCCAATGAATCAGGTACTTTTTGTTTTTCTCGATAAACTCTTGCAGCAGTACCTTGCCAAGCGCAGCTAACGTGAGTCATCAAATGGCTGAGCGGGTAACAAAAAGGCTTGATTGCATTATCTGCTAAGGCGCTGACTATTTCACGCTGCTCGTAACAACCTATTAGGGACAAGACAATGTGTCATGAAGATAACGATTTAGCCAAAATCATTGCTTACTTAGAGAGTAGAACCAGTCTGACTTTATGCTGCACCTTAGATAGCCAGCCTTATTGTTGTAACTGTTTTTATGTAATTGATAAATCGAAAATGGTCTTTTATATCACCTCGTCACTCAATACACATCATGCAAGCATTATGCTGACATCCAAAAATGTTGCAGGCACAGTACATGATCAGCAGCGTTCGGTTTTGCAGATAAAAGGCGTTCAATACACTGGTGAGATAACGTTACTTGAGCAGGAGCAGGCATCGATAGCGAGGGAACAATTTTGTCGCGCTTACCCCGTTGCGCGGCTGAAAAAAGCGCCGATGTGGCAGATCAAAATTAATACGCTCAAAATGACAGACAATACGCTTGGTTTTGGCAAAAAACGGCATTGGGCTCGTTATGATTAAATTGAAATCCTTGTATTTCTTCAAAACAGTGGTTGAGCAAGGCTCTATTTCAGCGGCATCAGAGCGCCTGTATATTGCTCAGCCAGCACTGAGTAAATCGCTACAAAATCTTGAGACGTATTTTGGGGTTGAATTGCTTTTGCGCTCTAATAAAGGCATAAAAACCACGCAAGCAGGTCAGTACCTGTTTCAAAAAGCCTGCTATTTACTTAATGAAGCCAATAAAATCGATCATGATATGCAGCTTTATGGTAAAGGCCAGCGTGGTTTGGTTCGAATTGGGTCGGTATCTATGGGCTGGCCGTATATTAATCATGTGATTAATTATAGTAACAAGCAAAATAAACATTTTGCTTTTTCATTACTGCAAGGCGATACCTTTTTTCTAGAACAATCATTAAAAATGCATCAAATTGATTTGGCGTTTGTGCATCTTCCCCTGACATTACTCAGCGAGGGGGTTGTAATCACCCCTTTGCAACATGCAAAGTTTAGAGCGCTTTGTCACAAGGAGTCTCCGCTCGCAAAAAAACAGCGTGTCACTCTTACTGAACTGGCAAGTGAACCACTTGCTTTATTGCGTAAACAGTCCGGTTACGGCGTTTATGACAAAGTGATGCAATGTTTTGCAAAAGCCGGCATTACCCCATCAATTCAATTTGATGCAAGTGATGTAACCATGCTGGTTAACTTAGTACAAGCAAAGCTTGCTGTTGCCTTAATGCCTATTTTGGACGAGATGACATGGCCTGATATCGTTACCCTTGAAATCCTTGAGTTAGATTCGGTTGCCGATGATTTAGTGTTGGTATACTTGGCGCAGCACGTCACTGCGCCATTACGTCAAATGATTGAACTTATTACCTCTGACGTTTCAATTCCGGAATCGCAGGCATAATACCCAATGTATCTATCGATTCTGGCTTGAATTTAAAATGGGGATTGTATTTAGCCGGATCAGTAATAAAGTCAGGTTCGGTGTTACGCCACGTAAAAAAACAGACCGAACAGTGATAGACAACCCATGCGCCTTTGACAGGAGAATGACTTAACACATCTGGTTTTGCTGATTCACAGCGTGGGCATTTTTCGGGAATTTGAGATATTGTCATAAGCTTGCTCCTAATGAGACTTGGTTAACATAGCAGATAATTTAGTCACCCATTTTTCGGTTGTGATAGGATCACTTAACTCTTGTGAAAAATGGCCGTGTTGTTCAGCCGCATGGGGCGTTGTTGCATCGATAAGGACTTTGCTTGTGATGCCAGCCGGATGCGATGCCGGATCTAGCGGTAAAATAGATTGTCCTTTCAATGTAATCAAATCAAATTCAGGATTAAATTTCGTGGATATTGCCCACATCACTTGGGGTAAATTAAACGGATCAACGGTTTCATCAACCACAATTACCACTTTAGCATAGCCTAGACCGTGAGGAAGGGTAAAAACCCGATTGCCAACCGCTTTAGCAAAGCCGCCAAAGCGGGTTTTGGTTGAGACAATCACAATAAGGCCATGGGTGTAAAGGGCATTTACCGCTTCAACTTCTGGAAACGATTGTTTTAACTGAACGTAAATGGGGGCACAAGTATTGATACCCATTAAGTAATCAATTTCAGTCCATGGCATTCCTAAATATAAGTGTTCATAAATTGGATTTTTGCGGTGCGAAACCTTAGTTATTTTTATGATAGGCATGCGGCGACCGCCTGAGTAATGTCCAGTAAACTCACCAAACGGACCCTCGGCTTCACGGTATCTTGATACGATATGGCCCTCTAACACAAATTCTGATCCAAATGGCACATCAAGTCCGGTTAATTCGGTTGTCACAACTGGGTACGGTTCTCCATTTAACGCCGCAGCCATCGCATATTCTGACTGTTCATATAAAATTGGCATAGCGCCAACCGTTGATATCATCGGATCATTACCTATTGTAATTGCTATCGGTAAGTCTAAATCTTGTTCTTCGGCATGATGTAAGTGGATTGCAATGTCATGCGCTGGCACCGGTTGTATGCTTAAGCGATCTTTTCCTTTGACCTCGATGCGATAAATTCCCACATTTTGGGTTTTTTCTGGATCACTTGCGGTAATATCACGACTAACAATGCTGGCTTTATCAATGTAAAAGCCACCATCGCCATGGTTTAATCGAAATAACGGTAAGATATCGAATAAGTTGATATCTTTGTCAATAACGACCTCTTGCCACGGGGCTTTTTGCCGATATTCAACTTCGCCTGGATAGTTTTGATAACGTTTCACAAATTCAAAAAACTGTTCTTTGAGCGGGGTATTTTTATCAATGCCCATCGCAATGGCTAAATTTGGCCAAGAACCATGTACATTCATGGCGATTTTGGCCTTGGTATAACCGTATATATTGTTAAACAGCAGTGCAGGGGATTTATCACCGAGTTTATTGACCGCGCAAGCGGCAGCCGAAATATCTGGCTCGGGCATGACTTGTTCGGTGATGTTGATTAATTGATTTTGCTTTTCAAGCTCGCAAAGGAAACTCCTTAAATCGTGAAATGGCATACGTTTACTCCTTGTTATTAAGACCTTGCCAACGTTTGGCATCCGGATGAGAAAGGTTAAATTGATCCAAAATTCGTACGGCTAAGTGGGTCAATAAATCATCAATAGTTTTGGGATTGTTATAAAAAGCCGGGGTAGGAGGAAAAAGCATCACGCCCATTTTGGCAAGATAAAGCATATTCTCGATATGAATAACATTAAGCGGTGTTTCCCGTGAAACTAGTAGCAGCTTACGATGCTCTTTTAACATCACATCAGCAGCCCTTGTGATAAGGTTATCTGCAAGTCCACATCGAATAGAGGCGAGCGTTTTCATACTGCAAGGCACAACAATCATGCCATCAATTATAAAAGATCCACTGGCAATTTTTGCGCCGAGATCTTCTGTTTTATAGCTATAGTCAGCCATAGCATAAACCTGCTCAATAGTGTGTTCACATTCGCTTGCAACAGTAACTTTGCCCCATTTGGACATGATCAGATGAATCTCCACTTTGCACGCTTTTAACAGCTGCATGACTTTGATAGCTAACGGCGCGCCGGTTGCGCCGGTGATGGCAATGATGATTTTTTGCATAGTATTTCGGACTGATAATCAATGTTTGATAACAGCATTATCGCGTTACTTTTAGCGGAAATGAATGACCATAAATTGATAGCGCCATATCTTTTGGGTATGGCTGCCGCAAGCGGTTAAAAAAGCGGCAGAAATTTAACACTCCTTTTAAGCTGACAACGTTTATTTTATCCGAAAATGATACAATCAGTTATAATGCGATCGACTTACCTAATTATCATACCTACCTAATAACGATAACAGCGTTGTGGACACTGTTATCGTCAATGATTCTCTAGAGTAAACTTATTAACATCACCGGTTTGTTATGCATTATTTAGGACCGGTTTTATTATCCTTAAGAGGACACTATGCACACTAATGATTCATCCGATATTTCGTCAAATGAGTTGATCAAGGAAATATATCGCGGATTTATCTGTTCTATCCCCATGTTAATTGGATTTGTACCATTTGGATTATTGCTTGGCGCACAGGCGGCACAAAAAGGTTTTTCGCCATTGGCGCTAGGGTTGATGACTGGCCTCAACTTTGCTGGCGGATCTGAATTTGCCGTTGTGGCTTTATGGTCTGCTATTCCCAATGTTGTGACACTTATCCTTGTTTCGATTTTGGTGAACAGTCGCTACTTGATTATGGGAATCTCGTTTGCGCCTATGATCTACCGCTTACCGCCAAGTAAAGCCTTACCGGTTTTGTTTATAATGTGTGATGAGAGTTGGGCGCTGGGTATGGCAGATGCAACGCGCCGAAAACTGGCCGGCTTAACGCCATTTAGTGGTGGATTCTATCTTGGGCTTGCTGGCTCTATGTGGTTTGTCTGGTTATCGTCGACTGTCATGGGGGTTATTATCGGGCCTGCGCTTGGCGATATCACTCGCTGGGGATTTGATATGGCATTTCCTGCTGTATTTTTCGTGCTATTAAAAGGGATGTGGCGAGGTGGCCGCGCGGCTATTCCGTGGATTGTGAGTTTAGTTAGTAGCGTTGCAACCTATCATTTTTTCCCGGGCGCACTTTATGTCCCCGCCGGAATTGTTGCCGGACTGATAACGATCTTTTTATTAGGAGATAAAAAATGAGTTTAGTTGCTTTTATCACCATTCTACTTATGGCGTTAAGTACATTTGCTATCCGCAGTGCAGGGTATTTGTTATTGCGAAATCGACACTTGCCAGCAAAAATTCAACGGATTATGGAAGCTGCGCCTGGCTGCGTATTATTAACTGTCATCGCTCCCCATTTTGCCACAACAAATCCCGCAGATTTGTTGGCTTTAGCGATTTCAATTATTGCAGCATGTCGTTTTCAGCTTCTACCGGTCGTTGTTATTAGTGTGCTGTCGACCGCAATTTTAAGGGCAATTTGGATGTAATGTCCTTTGCTCTTGCTTTTTTAGTCTGTCGTTTTGCTTTCTTTTGATAAGGGTTATAACTGAAATGTCGCTTGCGAGCGCGTTTCAGTCAATCACTGATTTTTTATAACACGCCGAACCCAGTCCTAGTCGCCTGCATCGCTAATGGTATGACGTTGGTCAAATCGATTTGATTATTCTAGCGTCACACCTTATTACGCATAGCAAGTAACGTAAGATCAGAAATGCAACCCGTTACCACCCAAAATTCACTCAATAACTTTATAAACCTAAGCGATTCTTAACAATTGACGTGATACCTAAAAATTCGTTAACAAAATACGTCGCTTTCTTAATTTACTCTTTCAAAGTATTTGATATTTATACATTTTTAAGTTAGACAGCCATGATCACATGGCATATAGTACGTAAAATTTATGCTTAACGATAACGCTTTATCCTAGCGTAAAGTTCTAATTCCTAATTATCTAACAATAACGGATTAATCTATATAAATGACTTTTACCGTAATGATTTTTGAGTCGTTACCGTGTATTGATAAATCAATAAAAATTTAGTTTAAGGAAATTGCTATGAAAGAAAGTAATAATAAAGCCCCATTACCTGATGAAACATCAGTGCAGCCTCATTTAAATGATACGATTTCGAGTGAGAAAGTGATCAAGCCAAGCATGAGTCATACGCTCCCAGGTGAGGAACCTTATGCCCCAGGTTCTAAAAAGCTACCGAAAAATACCAATGATAAGCTACAACAGTTAGAGTCTGATAGGATATATGATGAAAAACAAGCGATTACAACTAGTGCGGGTGTGAAAATATCCAATAATCAAAACACATTATCGGTAGGACAGCGTGGCCCTTCATTACTCGAAGATTTTATGCTTAGAGATAAATTTATCCACTTTGATAGAGAGCGTATTCCAGAGCGTGTGGTGCATGCACGCGGTGCTGGGGTACATGGTTATTTTCAGGTGTATCGCTCGCTTAGCAAATATACAAAGGCTGCTTTTTTGAATGATAAACGTTTAAAAACGCCTGTTTTTGTGCGCTTTTCAACGGTACAAGGTTCGAGAGGTTCTGCCGATACTGCGCGTGATGTGCGTGGATTTGCGACGAAATTTTATACTCAAGATGGTAACTTTGATATCGTTGGTGTGAGCACACCGTCCTTTTTTATTCAAGATGGAATTAAATTCCCTGATTTTGTGCATGCATTAAAACCTGAGCCAATGAACGAAGTACCTCAAGCTCAAAGTGCACATGATAGTTTTTGGGACTATGTCTCGCTTCAGCCAGAAACATTACAAAATGTCATGGTGGTCATGTCTGATAGGGGGATCCCTCGTAGTTACAGTAATATGGAAGGGTTTGCTATTCATACTTACAAACTGGTTAATCAAAAAGGCGACTTTTATTTTGTGCGTTTCCACTGGAAACCTGTTGCAGGGGTCTGCTCTTTAATTTGGGATGAGGCTCAAGCAATAATGGGACGCGATCCTGATTTTCATCGTAAAAATCTTTGGGAAAGTGTTGAAGCCGGTGATTACCCTGAGTTTGAGCTAGGTTTACAAATTTTCACTGAAGAACAAGCGCAACAATTTGACTTTGACCATCTTGATTCAACTAAATTTATTCCTGAAGCGTTAGTTCCTGTACAGAAAGTCGGTAAGATGGTGTTAAATAGAAATCCTGACAATTATTTTGCCGAAACAGAGCAGGTGGCCTTTAGCCCAGCTAATATCGTGCCCGGAATTGATTTTTCTGACGATCCGATGCTACAAACGCGTATCTTTTCTTACGTAGATACCCAGCTCAGCCGACTTGGCGGACCTAACTTTAATCAACTGCCTATTAATCGACCCGTTTGTCCTTTTCATAATCACTTACAAGATGGACATAATCAAAATCGAATCTCAACCAATCAAGCTAACTACGAGCCTAACTCTATAAATAATAATTGGCCTAGAGAGACCCAAGCTGCACAAAAATCAGGTGGATTTGAAACCTATCCACAGCCTGTGCAAGGTGAAAAAATCAGAAAACGCAGCGATACTTATTTAAACTTTTATTCTCTCCCACGCCTATTTTGGATGAGTCAAACACCTGTTGAACAGCAACATATTATCGATGCATTTAGCTTTGAACTTGGCAAAGTTGGTCGCGTTTATATACGTGAACGAGTCGTTGATTTGCTTACTCGAATCGATATCAAGTTAGCTGAAAAAGTTGCTCAAAATCTGGGTATTGAGCTTACTAAAGCGCAGCTATCCAATCCAGCACCTGACAAGGTTAATGGACTTGAAAAAGACACAAGCTTAAGTCTTTATGCCAGCGGTGAAACTTCAGTGACCGCACGCAAAGTTGCGATTTTGATTGACGATGGTGTGTGTTATGAATCGGTTAACACAATTTGTAAGGAATTAAAAAAGTTACACGTTTACCCGGCTTTGTTAGCTCCTCATTCAGGAACAGTTAAAACACATCAAGGTGAAACACTCACTGTTTCCGGCACAATCAAAGGTAATCCGTCAGTCACGGTTGATGCAGTTATTATACCAAGGGGCAAGGGCAATATCGATGCTTTACTTAAAGATGGCGATGCACGTTACTATCTATTACAGGCCTATAAACACCTTAAAGCGATAGCCTTACAAGGTGATGCTTTAAAGCTGTTTGAAAGCGTCAATTTGGAACAAGATGAAGGCATCTTAGCAACAGATAACGCACTTGAGTTGACAAATGCTCTGCTTGAAAAAATGAAGGCGCATCGTGTTTGGGCAAGGGAGATAAAAGCGTCTAGCATTCCAGCGTAATTTATTGTTGTTTAGCATAAAGATTTGTTTCATTAAATAAGATTACCTTTATTTAAAAATAATTAAGAGGAAAAGACATCATGTCAAATCAAGATATCTACAAGATGCAAGATCCACAAACTTCGTTTTATCATGATAAGTTTGCAAAACAGCCTCAACAAGCCCCGGGCATTCAGTCTCAAATGCAGCCGGTACCTGATTGTGGTGAAACCAGTTATAAAGGCAGTAATAAATTAACCGGTCGCAAGGCGTTAGTCACTGGTGGTGATTCTGGCATTGGCCGGGCCGCTGCTATTGCTTATGCTAAAGAAGGGGCTGATGTTGCCATTAACTACTTACCTCATGAACAAAGTGATGCCGAAGAAGTTGCTAAAATTATCGAATCAGTAGGTCGTAAAGCGGTGCTTATTCCTGGCGATCTCAGTGATGAACAGTTCAATAAAAAGATGGTAGATGAAGCTTATAAACAACTTGGTGGACTTGATATTCTGGCGTTGGTTGCCGGTAAGCAGCAAGCTAACGCGGATATCCTTAGCCTTTCTACCGAGCAGATACGCAAGACTTATGAAATCAATGTATTTTCGCTATTTTGGACCATCAAGGCCGCACTTCCTTATCTTCCTAAAGGGGCAACCATTATCACGACGTCATCTATTCAAGGTTATCAACCGGGTGCAATTTTATTGGATTACGCTTCAACCAAAGCGGCCATTATTGCATTTAGCCGTGCACTAGCGAAACAGATCGCACCCAAAGGCATTCGAGTCAACATTGTTGCCCCAGGCCCAATTTGGACACCACTGCAAATTTGCGGGGGAATGCCACAAGAAGCCATTCCTGAATTTGGCCAAACAACGCCCCTTGGCCGAGCAGGTCAGCCGGTTGAGTTATCCAGTATTTATGTCTATTTAGCGTCGCAAGAATCAAGCTATATCACAGCAGAAGTGTTTGGTGTGACCGGTGGCATGCACTGTGCATAGTGCGCATTAGCGATCGATTGAACCCTTAAGATGGGTGATCGTTGCCTATGCAATCGGTAATAAAACTAGATGACAGGTCATTGGTCATGATCAATGACACACATACGAATCGTAAAACGCACGATTTATAATAGGTTGCGCTTTTAAGCTAGATAATTTTAGGATAAAAGCGCAGTGACTTTAGCATTTATTGGAGATTATTATGTTAGCTGAGTATAAAAAAATATCTTGGGGTAGTATCATCGCAGGTCTTGTGACTGTGATTGCGTTATTAACGCTAATGTCCTTTTTAGGGACGAGCATGGGACTTGCCATGATTGATCCTAACTCAAGCGACTCGTTAATGAACGCAGGGATGACCGTGATTTTGTGGACTGTATTTTCTTTCGTTGTTAGCTTATTTATCGGCGGATATGTGGCAGGTAAGCTTGCTGCTACGACTGGCGCAATACACGGCTTTTTGGTTTGGGCAACAACGCTGGTTGTTTACATGGTGTTTACTGCACTTGTTGCTATTGGTGCGGCTAAAGTTGCGGGCAGTGCAATTAGTGCAACGGGATCAGCGGTGACTAATCTGGCTTCTGGCACCGTGTCTGCCGTCGGGCAAACTGTTCCATCAGCTGCAAAAGCGGTTGAGAATATCTTTTCTGGCGTTGATGTTAATGCTGACTTCAGTAAAGTTGACACTAAGAATAATATCCGAGAAATCCTCAGACAAACGGGTATTGAAACATTACAACCTGAATATTTACAAAAGCAGCTGGCGCAATCAGCTAAAGATATCAAAGCTGCGTTAAAAAGCATTGCATTAGAACCGAATGATGCCGATGCGACCCTCAATAATCTTAATAAAACCCTAAAAGATCGTATGGATAAAATCACGGCAAATATCGATAAAGATTCTGTTGTGACAGCCATTGAAAAAAATACCGATATGAACCGACAAGAAGCTGAAAAATTAGTTGATAACTATTTAGAGACGCGAAATAACATTCAAGCAACCGCAAAAGAGCGATTAGATGATGCCCAAAAAGCGTTAGAAAAAGCGAAAGATGACTATCGTCAATTTGTCGAAAAAGCAAAACAACAAGCCGATTTAATGGCGAGCCAAATTGCTAAACTAAGTTTGTGGGCGTTTATTGCCTTAACCATTGGCTTAGTTATCAGTGCAATAGGTGGGTGTATTGGTGCACGCTGCTCATCGAACAAAGTCAGTTAATCAATAAACTTAAAAGGCGTTAATAGTAAACGCAGCACTGATTGGGTGACTGCGTTTAAT
>JAVSBY010000050.1:0-12120 GCA_031960925.1 Gilliamella sp. CRA003912 | reverse complement strand
GTGTTACCCTCTTTTTTACCCTTTTTACTTGTTGATGTGAGGTAATGTAGATTGACTTCAGTAGAGTTCAAAATGGGTAATTGCCGATAAATCAAGAATTAAGTATATTCCTGCAAAGCCTTTCTGCATAAGCTTTTGTAGATTTCAAAGCATTGGTATCAATGGATTTTAGACATAAAAAAACCTGCTAAAAGCAGGTCTTAAAATTTGGTGATTGGTGCCCGGACTCGGAATCGAACCAAGGACACGGGGATTTTCAATCCCCTGCTCTACCGACTGAGCTATCCGGGCAACAATGGATGCACATTAAACACTATCTTCTAGCTTCCGTCAATCGCTTTTATCAAATATTTTTAAAATTAGTGATTGTTTGGTTGAAAAATAGCTAATTACCCCCATCTAGTTGGGTGTATTGTTAACATATGGCTATTTTTTATAGGAATTTTTCGACTATGCGCTTTGTTCCAGTGATTGTTATTTTCATCTATATCTACCTAGAAATTTGTTTATTTGTTGCGGTTGCCAATTCAATCGGTGTTTTTTTAGCCTTGTTGTGTATAATTGCGACATCCATCATTGGATTTTCTTTGGTCAAATCACAAGGGCTTAAAAATTTTAGTTTGATGCGCCAAAAAATGATAAACCGTGAAAACCCAACCAATGAAATCATAAAAAGTGGCTCATTGTTAGCGGCTGGCTTTCTTTTACTGATCCCTGGATTTTTGACCGATATTTTAGGCGTGTTGTTACTGTTAACACCTGTTCAACAGCTTTTATCTCGGTTTATTGTGCCAAATTTAATGCTAGCCACGCTTCTTAATCGTAGCAAAAAGAAAAAGCCAACGGCACCTGCGTCTAATGATGACATTATAGAAGGCGATTTTCGCCGAAAAAATGACGAATAAATAGACAGTTAAATTTTTTTTAAATTTGTACTCTTGAACAATAAAAATTCATCCCCATTTATTGGTAACTAAAATCATAAACTCTATGATTTATTGATAATCATCTTAATCTAAATTAGTGATAGGAGATAACTAATGAATATTCGTCCATTGCATGATCGCGTGATCATCAAACGTAAAGAAGTAGAATCTAAATCAGCGGGTGGTATTGTTTTAACAGGTTCAGCAGCCGGTAAATCAACTCGTGGCGAAGTGTTAGCTGTGGGTAATGGCCGTATTTTAGAAAATGGACAGGTTCAACCGTTAGATGTAAAAGTGGGTGATATCGTTATTTTCAACGAAGGATATGGCGTTAAAACTGAAAAAATTGATAACGAAGAAGTCCTTATCTTATCAGAAAGCGATATTTTAGCTATCGTTCAAGCATAATTACTCAGTTAATAACTAATAACAGAATTTATTTAGGAGAAAAAGATAATGGCAGCTAAAGATGTTAAATTTGGTAGTGATGCCCGCGTAAAAATGCTAAATGGCGTTAATGTATTAGCCGATGCAGTTAAAGTGACTTTAGGTCCTAAAGGACGCAATGTTGTTTTAGACAAATCATTTGGTGCACCAACAATCACTAAAGACGGTGTTTCTGTTGCTCGTGAAATTGAATTAGAAGATAAATTCGAGAACATGGGTGCACAAATGGTAAAAGAAGTGGCATCAAAAGCGAACGATGCCGCAGGTGATGGTACAACAACAGCAACAGTGCTTGCACAATCTATTGTTAACGAAGGTTTAAAAGCCGTTGCTGCGGGCATGAATCCAATGGATTTAAAACGTGGTATCGATAAAGCCGTTATTGCAGCTGTTGAAGAGCTTAAAAAATTATCTTCGCCATGTGCTGATTCTAAAGCGATTGCACAAGTTGGTACAATTTCTGCTAACTCCGATGAAACCGTTGGGACATTAATCGCTCAAGCAATGGAAAAAGTGGGTAAAGAAGGCGTTATCACCGTTGAAGATGGTACAGGTCTTCAAGATGAGCTTGATGTTGTTGAAGGTATGCAGTTTGACCGTGGCTATTTATCTCCTTACTTTATCAATAAGCCAGAAACTGCAACCGTTGAATTAGAAAGCCCATTTATTCTTCTTGTTGATAAAAAAATCTCTAACATCCGTGAATTATTACCTGTGCTTGAAGCCGTTGCTAAAGCAGGTAAATCATTATTAATCATTGCCGAAGATGTTGAAGGCGAAGCGTTAGCAACCTTAGTCGTTAATACTATGCGCGGCATTGTTAAAGTGGCTGCGGTTAAAGCGCCTGGTTTTGGTGATCGTCGTAAAGCGATGTTACAAGATATTGCTATCTTAACTGCCGGTACTGTTATTTCTGAAGAAATCGGTTTAGAGCTTGAAAAAGCAACGCTTGAAGATTTAGGTCAAGCAAAACGCGTTGTTATCAATAAAGACAATACAACCATTATTGATGGTGTTGGCGAAGAGTCACTTATCGAAGCACGTGTTGAACAAATTCGTAAACAAATCGAAGATTCAACATCTGATTACGATAAAGAAAAACTTCAAGAACGTGTTGCTAAACTTGCTGGTGGCGTTGCCGTTATCAAAGTTGGCGCTGCAACTGAAGTTGAAATGAAAGAGAAAAAAGCTCGTGTTGAAGATGCATTACACGCAACGCGCGCAGCGGTTGAAGAAGGTGTGGTTGCAGGTGGTGGTGTTGCGCTTGTTCGCACAGCAAAAGCCATTGCCAACCTTAAAGGTGACAACGAAGATCAAAACGTAGGTATCCGTGTTGCACTTCGTGCAATGGAAGCACCATTACGTCAAATCGTCACTAACTGTGGTGAAGAAGCATCTGTTGTTGTTAATGCCGTTAAAGGTGGCGAAGGTAACTACGGTTATAACGCAGCCACAGAAGAGTATGGCGATATGATTGCAATGGGTATTTTAGATCCAACTAAAGTTACTCGCAGTGCATTACAATACGCAGCATCAATTGCGGGTCTTATGATCACAACAGAATGCATGATTACTGACCTACCTAAAGATGATAAAGCGGATTTAGGTGCTGCTGGTGGTATGGGCGGCATGGGTGGTATGGGCGGAATGATGTAATTTTCGCAAGGAGACCAAAAAAACAAAAACCACCTTTTAAGGTGGTTTTTTTTTATTTATCATCTGGCTAACTGTGCTTTACACTATTTGCGATGGATTTGGCTGATGGATTACACATTATAAATGCGGATAAAGTGTAATAACCCCAATTGAAATTAACACAATCCCACCCAAAAATTCTGCTTTTTTACCAATTACGCAGCCAATTTTTTTGCCTAATAATAAACCGATTGTGACCATAATACAGGTTGCCGCCCCAATCATCACTGAGGCAAAATAAATATTTACACTGGCTAATGCAAGCCCAACACCGACTGCAAATGCGTCAATACTGGTGGAAATCGCGGTAAAAATTAGCACCAAAAATGCATTTTTAGATGATTTAGACGATGATAAATCGTCTTGCTGACAAGGTTCTTGATCGGCCTGAAAAGCGTTATATATCATCCTTGCCCCTAAAAAAAGCATGACAACGAACACGACCCAGTGATCCCACTTTTCAATGTATTGCTGTGCAATATAGCCCAAAAACCAACCGAGTAATGGAGTAATGGCCTCAATAACACCAAAAAGAATCCCGACTTTAAGTGCATCGAAAAAATGAGCGGTTTTAAGCGACATCCCGCGACAAATAGCGACCGCAAAGGCATCGGTTGACATCGCAAAAGCTAAAAATAAAATGGCTAGAAAACTCATGACATAGGCTCTTTGTTTTATACGTTTATTAATATCATTGACATGCTCAGAAGCAATTTTAGCGACTGAATAAAAATATATTCTTTTTTTGATTTATTTCTTGGCGACCGAAAATAGGTAATTGGCAATATTCACATCACCTTTTGTTTGATAAAGCTCAGCGGTTTTTATGACACTTTCTCGCCGGTTGGTATCATAGTGAAAAAGCTGTTCGAACATTAGATCTGCTGTCTGTTTATCCTCATTTTGAATTGCACAGTAGCCATATTGCTCAAATCCATCGGCTTTCCAACGATTGCGATCAAGATCGATACTTTGTTGAAATTGTACTTTGGCTTCTTGATAACGCTGCCGTGCACATAAAAAAGAGCCGTAATGAACGCGATACAATCCGTTAGTTGGCGACATGGATGTAATTCGCTGATAGATCATTTCGGCTTCTTGATATTCGCCCACATGTTGATCAAACATCGCCATTGCCAGCATAATTTGTGGATTATTCGGTGAGTACTGCGCGGCAAGTTTCAAATTATAATGCGCCAGTTTGATATTTTCTTCTGACTCCTGCGCATTGGCAAGGTAACCAAGCCCCAATTTCATTCTTGCAAGCGCTGCGGCTTCTGGATCAAAGTCTTGGTTATCTTTCATCTGACAACCTGATAAAAGAATCACCAGTAAACTAAACAAACCAATTAATCGCGTTTTCATCACCCTTAAATGTCCTTTATACCGTTTGTTTAAATGGAATCTGCTTTTTATGTAACGTCCGTTTTGTTCGATCAACCACTTCTCCAGCAAGTTGACCACATGCCGCATCAATATCATCTCCGCGCGTTTTACGTACAATAACCGTAAAGCCATATTCCATTAGCGTTTTCATAAAGCGATCAATGCGTGTATTTGAACTGCGTGAATAGGGTGCTCCCGGGAACGGATTCCATGGTATTAAATTGATTTTACTTGGCACATTTTTCAAAAATTGAGCCAACTCACGCGCATGTTCAACACCATCATTAACCTGATTAAGTAATACATATTCAATCGTGACTTTACCGTGATTGGCGTTTGATGACGATAAATAACGTAAAATTGAATCACGTAATGATGCCATATTATACTTGTCATTGATTGGCATGATTTGGCTGCGAATAGCATCATTCGGTGCATGCAGTGAGATAGCTAATGCGACATCGATCATGCCATTTAATTTATCAAGCGCAGGAACCACGCCCGAGGTAGAGAGAGTTACGCGCCGTTTTGACAAGCCATAACCAAAATCATCTAACATAATTTCCATCGCAGGTACAACGTTAGAGATATTCAGTAACGGTTCTCCCATTCCCATCATAACCACATTGGTTATCGGTCTATCTGCTAACTTACCCGTCACACCAATTGCGTTTGATGCACGCCACACTTGGCCTATAATTTCGGCTACCGATAAATTACGATTGAATCCTTGCTGCGCTGTCGAGCAAAATCGGCATTCGAGCGCGCAGCCAACTTGTGATGACACACATAATGTCGCCCTATCGCGCTCAGGAATATAGACAGATTCAATCAATTGATTATTGCCCACATCAAGCGCCCATTTAATGGTGCCATCCGAGGAACGTTGTTCTAATGCGATTTTAGGTGCCTGAATAACGGCAATCGCTTTGAGCTGTTCGCGTAATTTTTTATTGATATCCGTCATCTGATCAAAATCATCAAAACCAAAATGGTATATCCATTTCATAATTTGATCAGCGCGGAACGGTTTTTCACCCAGTGAAACAAAAAATTCTCTTAATTGTGAACGCGTAAAGTTAAGCAAGTTCACTTTTTGTTCACTGCTTTGATAAATAGGCGTTGAAAGAGATTGTGATGCAAGTGTATTGCATGAAGATTGCATGGACATAAGGCCTCGTTATTACACATTATGGCTGTTTAAATTTTAGGGAAAGGATTATACTGTTTTTCACCTAATCTGGCTAACAGAATATTTTAAAGATGAAAAAACGCAATACATTAAGACTTCATTTTGGTGTAACATTCACTTTACTTTTATGTTCAACATTTACTATGGCACAATCAATACCTCTCAATAAATTGACCGGGCAATTTGATGAAAAAAAGGACAGCAATTTTGTTGCCCTCGATTCAACGCGGCTGCCTGTGAATAAAAAAGGCATGTTTTTACAAAAAGAACCGGCACAGCAACTACTTAAAGCCTATCACGATTTTAAACAAGTCCATCCGGATATTCCGTTTGTGATTGTCAGCGCAATGCGAAACTATCAATACCAAAATGGTATTTGGCAACGCAAGTGGGACGGATTATCCACAAAAATTGCACAACCTCAAAAAATCGCACAAGAAATTTTAAAGTATTCGTCGATGCCAGGTACGTCTCGTCACCACTGGGGGACCGATGTTGACATTACCAGCGTATCATCTGAATATTTTAAAACAACCGAACAAGGCAAAGTCTTATATCAATGGTTAAAAGACAACATGCCTAAATACGGATTTTGCCAACCGTTTAATGATGGGCGCAAAGGCGGCTATCTACCCGAAGAGTGGCACTGGTCATACAAACCGATTGCAAGTCAATATATCGCGCAGTATAAAGCCCAGTTAGAGACCAATCCGACCCAAATTACCCATTCTTTAAACTTTGTCGGGCATGATAAAATCACGCTTGACGCCTTAGTTAAAGAATACGTACTAACGGTCAATCGTGATTGTTATTAAACGCATTAGGGTTTTCGCCAGTAAGGCAACTTGATTGTGACAATAAGTCCACCTGAATCACGGTTTACCGCTTTAATGTTACCATTATGCATGACAACCGTTTTTCTTGTAATGGCAAGCCCTAAGCCATAACCTTTACCTAATTGTGGTGATTGAATACGAACAAAGGGTTCAAAGATAGTTGACAGTTTAGCTTCTTCAACACCCGGCCCGCGATCTTTCACCTCAATTTGTAAATACTTACCAATTTCTTTTAGTGAAACCTCTACTTCTTGCTCGGCATTTGAAAAACGAATCGCGTTACGAATGATATTTTCAATCGCACGTCTGATCTGTTCGGAATTGCCTTTTACGATCGAATGGATAATCCCTGACGAGGTAAATTTAACTTGAATCGATTGTGGATTCGCTTCATAGTTTGCATCATTAATGACAACCGTAATCAGATCTTTCAAGTCAAAATATTCATCTAGATGATTGCCCATTTCAGCACGAGAATAATTTAAAATCTCACCGATTAATTGATCTAATCGCTCGGTTTCTAATTCAATTCTCGCTAATGCGTGATCGGTATTTTGCTTATTTTGCTGAGCAAGGCCGATAGCTAATTGCAAACGGGCAAGCGGCGTTCTGAGCTCGTGCGAAACATCATGCAATAGGGCTTGTCTGTCTGATATCAAAATATCGAGCTGTCCAACCATCATATCGAAATCTTTACCCAGTTCACTGAGCTCATCGCGGCGCCGCTTTAATTTATCAAAAAGCCGCACGGATAAGTCCCCTTGTGATACACGGTAAAAACCATGCCGCAGTAAGTTCATCGGTCGTGTTAAGTTCCAAGCTAAAAAGAGGCTAAAGACTAAACCAACACAAATTCCCATTAAAAAGATGGGCATCGGAATATTAAATAATGCCTTTTTACTGCGCTCGTACTCATCATATTGAAAAGAGACAGCATAAGATGTGCCATCGGGCGCTACTGCAACACGACGATAAATATATTCAGGGTTATCAAGCTCATCATTATGAATTTCTTTCGCGTCTTCACTTTGCTGTGAAATTAATTTTATTGATAAAAGCACACGTTCACGCTCCGGCAGCTGAGCGATAAAGTTCAATGTTTCCTTCTCGCCAGAAATATGCAGTAGCTGCGCTATCATATTTACTTTGGTTGGAATATGATTAAAAATTTGCTGATTTTTGTTATCTAAATAAACGGAAAAGCAAATCCAAGTTAACTGAAAAGTAAGGTAGAATATCACCCAAAATATGATGAGTATCTTCCAAAATAATCGCATGTTCATTGCGTATTCTCATTTTTCTATCACGTTAATAAAATGCCTCTATCGAATGCGATAACCTACCGCTCGAATCGTTTCAATCGTAATGGCATTTTCGGCTACTTGATATAATTTTTGACGAATATTACTAATATGAACATCGACACTGCGATCATAAAGCTCTCGCGTTCGCCCTAAACCTTCTTCAGATAGCTCTTCTTTAGTTACCACGCGTTCATTGTATTTAACCAGCAAAACCAGTAAATTAAATTCGGTTGATGTCAAATCGATAACATTGCCTTCCCATGTACAAAGGCGCTGAGGCACATCTAAGACAAGTCCGCCAAAATAGTATTTTTTATTATCATCAGAAACGACCGGGGTTTCTTCTAATCGACGAAGAATAGCACGCAAACGCGCTAATAGTTCTCGAGGATAGCAAGGTTTAGACACATAATCATCCGCGCCAAGCTCAAGCCCTAACACGCGATCGATGTTATCACCTTTAGCGGTCAACATGATGACAGGCATATTGCAATTTTGACGAATGCTTTTTAATACATCAATGCCATTAATATCAGGGAGCATCACATCTAATATTGCAACGCGATAGCGGCCAGATAAAGCTTCATCAATACCATTTTGACCAAGGTGAACACTTTTAATGTTAAATCCTTCATTTGTCAAATACTCACTTAACATTTGTGATAATTCGACATCATCATCAATCAATAAAATATTTATCATAATCACTATTCTTATTTAATTATCGAAGATTTCATTATTGGCAAAAAATAATAAAAAGTCAGGTAGTTTTACTAAAATATTACATATAAATGATAGCAAATTATGCTCATTATATCGCCTATTTGTGTAAACTACTCAATATTTTACTGGGTGCGCGATTTTTATGTCATTTAGCGCGCCATTTTAATCGACTTTTATTTAGAGAACATCACCGGCAATATCCCCATATTACTTGACATTGGCCGCTATGGGGACTAAAATCTTGCGACCCAAAACTTGTATCATCAGTTTTGGTTCTACAGTTATTAATTACGTATCTAAAAAGCAATTTTTAAATTTTTATATTAATCAGGAGCTTATTAATGGCAACAATTAATCAGCTGGTACGCAAACCAAGAGCACTAAAGGACGCAAAAAGTAATGTTCCTGCTCTCGAAGCATGCCCGCAAAAACGAGGTGTTTGTACTCGTGTTTACACGACTACACCTAAAAAACCAAACTCAGCATTACGTAAAGTATGTCGTGTACGCTTAACTAACGGTTTTGAAGTCACGTCTTATATCGGTGGTGAAGGTCATAACTTACAAGAACATAGCGTGATCTTAATCCGTGGTGGTCGTGTTAAAGATCTACCAGGTGTTCGTTACCATACTGTTCGCGGTGCGTTAGACTGCGCGGGTGTTAAAGAGCGCAAACAAAGCCGTTCTAAATACGGTGTGAAAAGACCTAAAGCTTAATGGAACTCCGTTAAGTAAGGCCAAACTATACTATTCCATTTAACTCTTTTGAGTTTTGGGTAAACCTGAAAATTTGTAACACATAAAACGGAGTATTCCAATGCCACGTCGTCATGTTGTCGGTCAAAGAAAAATTCTTCCTGATCCGAAATTCGGTTCAGAGTTACTGGCGAAATTTGTAAATATTTTAATGGTAGATGGTAAAAAATCTATCGCAGAATCAATCGTATATTCAGCTCTTGATAAGTTGGCTGAGCGTAGTGGAAAAGACCACTTAGCCGCTTTCGAAGTTGCATTAGATAACGTAAGACCAACTGTAGAAGTTAAGTCTCGTCGTGTTGGTGGTTCTACATACCAAGTTCCTGTTGAAGTGCGTCCTGTTCGTCGTAATGCACTTGCAATGCGTTGGATTGTAGATGCTGCTCGTAAACGCGGCGATAAATCAATGGCTTTACGCCTAGCAAATGAACTAATGGATGCTTTCGAAAATAAAGGAACATCTGTTAAGAAACGCGAAGATGTTCATCGTATGGCTGAAGCTAATAGAGCGTTTGCACACTACCGTTGGTAATCAAGTCCTCTTGACTTTTGACTGATAGTCCTCATGTACTATCAGTTATATCACGGTATCTTATAAAGCAACGTATCTAAATAGAGGATTAATATGGCTCGTACAACCCCTATAGCACGCTACCGTAATATCGGTATCAGTGCGCATATCGACGCAGGTAAAACAACAACGACTGAACGTATTTTGTTTTATACTGGCGTAAGTCACAAAATTGGTGAAGTTCATGATGGCGCAGCGACCATGGACTGGATGGAACAAGAACAAGAACGTGGTATCACAATTACCTCTGCGGCAACAACTGCGTTCTGGTCTGGTATGGCGAAACAATTTGAACCACATCGTGTCAATATCATCGACACCCCAGGTCACGTTGACTTCACAATTGAAGTTGAACGTTCTATGCGTGTTCTTGATGGTGCGGTAATGGTTTACTGTGCGGTTGGCGGTGTTCAACCTCAATCAGAAACTGTTTGGCGTCAAGCAAACAAATACCAAGTTCCACGTATTGCATTTGTAAACAAAATGGACCGTATGGGTGCAAACTTCTTACGTGTTGTTGAACAAATCAAAACCCGTTTAGCAGCAACGCCAGTACCATTAGTTTTACCAATCGGTGCAGAAGAAGCATTTACAGGTGTTATTGACTTAATTAAACGTAAAGCAATCAACTGGAACGATGCAGACCAAGGCGTTACCTTCACTTATGAAGATGTGCCTGCTGACATGGCTGATCAAGTTGAAGAGTGGCGTTCAAACTTAGTTGAAGCTGCTGCTGAAGCGAATGAAGAGTTAATGGAAAAATACCTTGGTGGTGATGAACTAACCGAAGAAGAAATTAAATCTGCATTACGTCAACGCGTTCTTGCAAATGAAGTTATCTTAGTAACTTGTGGTAGTGCCTTTAAAAACAAAGGTGTTCAATTTATGCTTGATGCAGTAATTGAATATTTACCGGCACCAACAGATGTTCCTGCAATCAAAGGTGAACTGCAAAACGGTCAACCAGCAGAACGTCACTCAAGTGATGATGAGCCGTTCTCATCATTGGCATTTAAAATTGCAACAGACCCATTTGTTGGTAATTTAACGTTCTTCCGTGTTTACTCAGGTGTTGTTAACTCTGGTGATACAGTACTTAACTCGGTAAAAGACAGAAAAGAGCGTTTTGGTCGTATCGTTCAGATGCATGCTAACAAACGTGAAGAAATTAAAGAAGTTCGTGCAGGTGATATTGCAGCTGCAATCGGTCTTAAAGACGTAACAACAGGTGATACACTTTGTGATGAGAAAAATCCAATCATCTTAGAAAGAATGGAATTCCCAGAGCCAGTAATCTCTGTTGCAGTTGAACCAAAAACCAAAGCAGACCAAGAAAAAATGGGCTTAGCGTTAGGTCGTTTAGCACAAGAAGATCCGTCATTCCGTGTTCACACTGATGAAGAATCGGGTCAAACCATTATTTCTGGTATGGGTGAACTTCACTTAGAAATCATCGTTGATCGTATGAGACGTGAATTTAAAGTGGAAGCGAATGTGGGCAAACCACAAGTTGCTTACCGTGAAACAATTCGCGATACGATTAAAGATATCGAAGGTAAACACGCAAAACAATCTGGTGGTCGTGGTCAGTACGGTCATGTTGTTATTGATATGTACCCATTAGAACCAGGTGGTGCGGGTTACGAATTTGTCAACGAAATCAAAGGTGGTGTGATTCCAACAGAATACATCCCTGCGGTTGATAAAGGTATTCAAGAACAACTTAAAGCTGGTCCTTTAGCGGGCTACCCAGTTGTGGATTTAGGTGTTCGTTTACACTTCGGTTCTTACCATGATGTTGACTCATCAGAATTAGCGTTCAAATTAGCGGCATCTATCGCGTTTAAAGAAGCATTTAAGAAAGCGAAACCTGTGCTATTAGAACCTATTATGAAAGTAGAAGTTGAAACGCCTGAAGACTATATGGGTGACGTAATTGGTGACCTTAACCGTCGTCGCGGCATTATTGAAGGTATGGATGACACAGCAACAGGTAAAACTGTTCGTGCACAAGTTCCACTTTCAGAAATGTTTGGATATGCAACCGACCTACGTTCACAAACACAAGGTCGTGCTTCATATTCAATGGAGTTTTTAAAATATAGTGATGCGCCATCTAATATTGCAAACGCAATTATTGAAGCACGTAACGCTAAATAATTTTTATGTAAATAAATAACACTTTCCCCCTATGTAAGTGGGGGGAGTGATTTAATAAAGGAACATTAAGATGTCTAAAGAAAAATTTGAACGTACTAAACCCCACGTTAACGTAGGTACAATCG
>JAVSBY010000049.1:23624-39240 GCA_031960925.1 Gilliamella sp. CRA003912 | reverse complement strand
GAGCTGGGCTGCGTGTTACAACTTAGGCAATCACCGCAGGTAGTTGAACGGCAGTTATCGTTTGATTCGAGCTTAATTTGTGAAATCACACCTTTGTTAATCCAAAATTTAAGCATAGGTTCAACCGCGGTTTCTTGTATCCGAAAGTGACGCGCAATATCTTGTAGATCGGCGCGTCCTTTTAATTGTATATAATCGCGTATAGATGTCATTAACATAATTCGTCTACCCTAAGTTGTTGAGAAGATTTCCAAGCAATTCAACCACCTGTTATCGCTTTTGATATTCTGTATTTGCCACCCTGTAAACAGGGTGGCAATCATCATTAGCAACAACAATCAGATTTAGCCGACGTTGACGGTTTACTCATTGAAAGTTGGTTGAATGAACTATGTCGACCTAATAATCGCATCATAATAATCATGACAACGATAAATGCTCCGCAGCCAAATAACCACCAAGATGCCGTACTCGATTGTCCAAGTAGGTTAAATTGGTAATAGATAGTTGCACAAAGCCAACCGACCACAAATGTCCAAACAGCCACAAAAAGCATCCATTTAAGTCCAGCTTCGCGGTAAATTGCCCCTAATGCGGCAGCGCACGGCGTGTAAAGTAAGATAAAAATTAAATAAGCCATCACCGCCGTTGATGTTACAAACGAGGCTTGAATTTTAGATACAGCGCTAGCATCAACCTCTAAATCAGTTTGTAATGTATCAATATCCTCATCGACAGCCGACAAACCTAAGGGATCGAAAATTGCATCAGAAAGTCCAACGAGATTTGTTGGAATCGTTGCAAGGGCTTTTTCAACGCCAGAAAGTAAATCAAATTCCGAAGATTCTTCCTTTTCATCCATTGAATAGAGTGAGTTTAACGTTGCAATTACGGCTTCTTTAGCAAAAATACCCGTAAAGATGCCAACAGTTGCCGGCCAATTTTCTTGCGTTATCCCCATTGGTTCAAATATCGGCGTCACTTTTTGGCTAACACTTGAAAGCACCGAATTATCAGAGTCTTCATTACCAAATGATCCATCGGTGCCCCAAGAATTGAGCACACTTAACACCGTAACCATAATGACAATCGCTTTCCCAGCTTTAAAGATAAAGCTTTTTAGGCGCTGCCAAGTTAAACTGAGCATGCTGCGTAATGTTGGGATTCGATATACCGGCATCTCCATGATAAATGGGGTTGCTTTACCTTTTAACAGCGTAAATTTTAAAATCGCGCCTGTTAAAATAGCAACGACAATGCCCAATAAGTATAAGATGAATACTACGGTTGAAGCATTATGTGGAAAAAAGATAACGGCAAATAGGGCGTAAACAGGGAGCCTTGCACCACAAGACATAAATGGAATCATACAAATAGACATGATTCTATCGCGCGTGCTTTCAAGGGTTCTTGTTCCCATGATTGCCGGCACACCACAGCCAAATCCAACTAACATTGGAACAAAAGCTTTACCCGGTAAACCAATACTGCGCATACCACGATCGACGACCATTGCAGCTCGAGCTAAATAGCCGGAGTCTTCAAGAAAAGAGAGACAAAAGAACATCGCGGCAATTACAGGAATAAAGGTTGATACGGTTTGAATCCCAGTCCCGATACCATTTGCTAAAATAACCACAATCCAATCAGGCGCATTAACTGCATGTAACAGGTGTGAGAAACCATCCACAAAAATAGTGCCAAATAATACATCAAAAAAGTCGATAAATACCGAGCCAAATTTAATTGCAATAATGAACATGGCGTACATGGCTAATAAAAAGAACGGAATACCTGTAATTCGGCCAAGCGTTATTTTATCCAATTTTTCTGAAAACGTGGTACTGGCTTCTCGAGGTCTTTCAATTACGGCTTTGCAGACTTCGTCGATGGTATCATAACGGGCGCTAGCTAGAGCGACATCAATTTCATTATCGCACCACGAGGAAAGCGCATTACGGCACTGTGTGAGGATGTTTATTTCACTTTCATTGAACGCGTAATCAGAATGATCCAATAACACATCCATCAATTGCCAACGGGTTAATTGGTGAATCTGGCTGTCCTTTGCTAATTGATTAAGGTGATGTTCAATAATGGTATGCTGCTGATTACCCAGTGTATCAATCTGCGGCGTTGGTTGTTGTTTACTTTTCACCATGTCTTCAATTTTTCGGTGCAGTAAATCAATTCCTATTTTCTTGGTTGATGAAATGCCAATAACTGGGCAACCAAGTAGCGCAGATAATTTATCTTCGTTAATGTGTTCGCCAATTGCTTTTACCGCATCAATCATATTGAGCACAACAATCATAGGCACATTGAGATCGATTAATTGGAATGTCAGATACAAGCTACGCTGTAAATTTGTTGCATCAACAATATTAATTAATAAACTGTCTTTTTCATTCAATACAAATTCACGTGCAATTAACTCATCTTGCGATACTGACAATTTATCAGTTTCAACCGAATAGGTGCCAGGTAAATCGACAATATCATAGTGTTGATTATTGAAATTAAATGACCCTGTTTTTCGCTCAACCGTGACACCAGGCCAGTTGCCTACACGTTGTTTTGATCCGGTTAACAAATTGAATAGGGTTGTTTTTCCACAATTTGGATTACCAATAAGTGCAATATTCATTTTGTTACCTCAAGAACTTCGATCGATGCGGCTTCGCTACGCCTAAGACAAAGAAAAAAACCACGCATACGAATTTCAAGGGGATCCCCAAGGGGAGCAACACGTACAATCGAGACTTTACAGCCGGGCGTGATACCCATCGCAAGTAGTTTGCGACGAAATGGGATAGATTCAGGCAATAAACGAGAAATAACAGCTTCTTTGCCTAATGGAAGCTGATTTAATGTAAGCGTTGACATAATTATTCCTTAGTACGCATGTCTCAGATCGTTATCTTCACAATGTCAAATAATGTTCGTTTTCATAATTAGAATGTAAATTATTCTCATCTTAATACAACCTATTAAAGAAGAAAAGCGAATCTATAAAAAAGTCATGTAAAGTCTGTTTACGCATTTTTTAATCAATTGTAAGTTATTTATAATCAATATATTAGTTCAATTTACCCTTGCTGGTTTTTAATTAATGTGAGTATTGGTTTTAGCTGTGTATAGCCGTTTTGTTGTCATAGTCGTCTACCGACTAAACTGTTATAATTGAGGCAACTGTTATTGAATTAAGGAAATCGTGATGTATGTTATTTATGGCATTAAAAATTGTAATACGATGAAAAAGGCGTTAACTTGGTTAGACGAACATCATATTGACTATCAGTTCCATAATTATAAAACCGATGGACTTTCCGCTGAACAGTTAACGCAGTTTATGCAATTAGTCGATTGGCAACAATTACTTAATCAAAAAGGAACCACGTGGCGTAAATTGGATGAGCACATCCGCATGTCTGTCACAACGCCAGAGGCTGCCCAAAAAATTATGTTAGAAAACCCGTCAATACTTAAGCGCCCTTTGCTGATAAAAGATGACAAAAAGGCATTAGTTGGATTTTCTGAACAAGCCTATCAACAATTTATAACCCAAAATCACTGAAATCGAGGCATCATTATGAGCGAACCTGTTATTGCTTTAACGCAAGCATTAATCTCTGAAAAATCAGTGAGTCCCGATGATAAACAGTGCCAAAAAATTATTATTGAACGATTAGCCGCATTGGGCTTTGTGATTGAAGAAATCAACCTTGGTCAAACCAAAAATCTCTGGGCCTATCATGGCAATCAATCAGATACAACCTTAATGTTTGCAGGCCACACCGACGTTGTTCCTGCTGGTGATGAAAAACAGTGGCAATATCCCCCATTTGAGCCAACCATTGATGAAAAAGGTCTACTTTATGGTCGTGGCGCTGCTGATATGAAAAGCGGCATAGCTGCGATGGTGTGTGCTGCCGAAGATTTTGTTAAGCAATACCCAAATCATCCGGGGCGAGTTGCTTTTTTAATTACTTCAGATGAAGAAGCCGACGCAACCGATGGCACAGTTAAGGTTGTGGATAAACTGATGAAACGGCAAGAACGGGTTGACTTTTGTATTGTAGGTGAACCATCGAGCGATAGTGTACTTGGTGATCAAATCAAGAATGGACGGCGGGGATCATTAACGGCAAATTTAGTGGTAAAGGGGATTCAAGGCCATGTTGCTTATCCTCACCTTGCGGATAATCCGGTGCACCGTTTTGCCCCTGCGCTGAATGAATTAGTTACAACAGTTTGGGATAACGGTAATGACTATTTTCCTAAAACGACTATGCAAATTGCCAATATCAATGGGGGAACTGGCGCTGAAAATGTGATCCCCGGCGATCTCGCAGTCCAATTTAATTTTCGTTACAGTAGCGAATTAACCGACAGCATGATTAAAACACGCGTTGAGGCAATTTTAAATAAACATCAGTTAAATTATACCTTAACATGGCGATTATCCGGACACCCATTTTTAACGCCAGAAGGTGAGTTGACGCGTGCAGCGAGTGATGTGATAAAATCATTAACCGGAGTTGATGCTAAACTGTCAACCAGTGGCGGAACATCTGATGGACGCTTTATTGCCAAAATGGGGTGCCAAGTGATTGAACTTGGTGTACTCAATAAAACTATTCACAAAGTGAATGAGCATGCTAGCTGTCAAGATATTATAAATCTGAAAGTTATCTATCAACGTATTTTAGAAACGTTACTTTTAGACAAATCGTGATAAGTAAAATGCCGGTGATCCCTTTAAATGAGATAATATGAATATACCGATTGGAGATAAAAATGGAGTGGCTTAAAGACTATTGGTGGATGATATTAATTATCCTGATCGGTATGTTTATCAATACCATAAAATCATTAAACAAAATAAGCTATAAATCGTATCTGGATAAAAAAAAGGGACATCCTACCCGGACTAACACAACCCAAAATCATATCGATAATCATGATGCAGGCCCCCATGACGATGATGGGGGCGATGACGGAGGCGATTAATCAATCGATTAGGATGCGACTGATGAATACAGTGCTTGATGACGATAACGAGCAACCCACATTGCGGTTGAACCACATACGGCAACGGGCATAATGATGAGATTGAAAATTGGGATCATGGTAAATAAACTCACCAAAATACCGAACGTTAAATTATCGACTTTGTGCTGTTTTAATAGCTGTCTCATATGATGAAATGCGATTTTATGATTATCAAAAGCATAATCCGCGTATTGAATATTAATGCGCCATGCGGTAAATAAAAACCAAATAATTGGCGTGGCGAATTGACCAAAGACAGGGATAAAAGAGGTCAAAAAAATGGGAATTGCCCAAAGTATGTAGTTTACCAATTTTTGCATCTCGCGATACAAGATTCGAGGAGTGTCTTTAAGTAAACCAACCCAAGTAACGTTAGGTGCCGGTGAACCGGTGAGCTGGGCTTCAACTTGCTCAGCAAGTAAACCATTAAATGGGGCTGCAATAATATTGGCAACGGTACTAAAAAAATAACAGAAAAAAATCGCCATGGTTAAAATAATAATAAAGGTAATGATATAACTCAACCATTGAAGCCAACTTGGTACAAACAATAACCCAAAATCAACTATGCCGGATAGGGATGAAAAGAACCAATAAAACAGCGCCGACATAATGATGATATTGGCAAGTAATGGTAAGAATACATAGCGTTTTATACCGGGATTAAAGATTAACCGACAACCGAATAGAAAGTAGTCAAAGCCATTTTTTTCAAAGGGCATTTGGGTTTGACTTTGTTGCTGTTGTATTATTTTATCAATGTCGTTTCGATTCACAACATATTCCTTCTTTGCTTGTGTGGTGAATTTATAAAATATTGCTAACCATCAGCTAACCATTGTATCACTTCTTGCCTTAAAGATTGGAGCAATGATTTATACCCCGATAAGTGATGGTCTCTAATCAGCTGATCCTCTGTTTTTGTTTGTTTGATTAATGCCGATAATAGCGGAAAAGGCCAATTACTTGGCGCGGTATGTTGAATCAGTCGGCATAATGCTGCATAACTGGCTTCATAAGGACGATGATGATGCGCAAATCCGGATAATTCTTGAATATCATCCTCAGATAATCGTTGATTTGTATCAATATCGATCGGTAAATCCAATCCAATAATCGTTTTTAACCAATACCAATTGCGTTGTAGTTTTTGGTGTAGATGATGTACGATGTGTTCACCTTGTTCAGTCATGGGATAAAGTGCCATCACCGAGTAACTTCCGCTGCTTGCTTCTTTATGACTTGCAACATGCACTAAAATAAAGCCACAGGCTTGCCAAAACTGATAAACATCATGGTGATAGGCAAAGCTTACCGAGAGAAAATCGATATGTTGTTGCTTTGCAAATGTCTCTTGATAGCGAATGAGCGTTTTGCCGATACCTTGACAGCGTAGCGCTTGTTCGACGGCGATACGATTAATCCTAATCGAACGTAATTTAGCTGCGCGTTTTTCTCCTGCATGGGCAACTAATGACTGTGCAACCAAATTACCTTTTGGTCTTCGAGTCCCTTGCCAAACCGATTCAATGAGATCATCGTTAAGCCCACCTTCATAAATACCAATCAATGCTCCAACGTGTTTTTCACCTTGTTTCGCCTGTAAAATTAACAGATTTTGCGCATCGAATAATCGTCTTAAATCGGTTGGGGTGGTTCGATAATGAGCCATTTTTAATAAACGATAAATGGCGATTAACGCATCGGTATCTTGCCGCAATGGAGTTGAATAATCAATGACAACATTGATATCCGGCAGTGTATTCGAGATTAAGTCATCATCATTAATCAATAATCGATCGGTGAAATATTCAATTTGATCACCCGCATGCCAGCGAATGGGCGTATTTAAGTAAAAGTAATCGACATTTTTGTGATTAAGCAGTTTTAGCAAAAAACCTCGCCCAGTTCCTTCATAACCCTCGACCGTTGTGGTCAATAAAATACGGCAGTCTAATTGAATTAACGTTTCTAAAATAGGCAATGGAATCATGGCGGCTTCATCAATGATCAAATATTCTGGTAACCGATCGATGTTGCCACTGATCAATTCATCGGGCGCATAAAATGGCGTTGTCGTCTTACAAAACTGAAAAAACGTATGTAAAGATTGTTTATTCGGCGCTGTGACCCAGCAGTGTCGATGCTGGCTAAATAGGCCGGCTAACGCCGATTTTCCACGACCACGCTTGGCGATTAATGCCATAATTTGCTCTTTGCTGTTTAGTAATTTGGGCAACAAACTTTGCTGTTCTTGTAAATCCAAATAACTATCGGCAATGGGGAGTAAATGTGAATGTTGATTTGTAATGCCGGCTTCATCAATAACACGCAATAAATGACGAATAAAATTGGGAACGCTAATCGCGGTTGCATGTTCATTCCAGCGTAGGCTGTCATTATCAATCCAAGATTCGAACTGGTCGGGCAACAGTAAAATTAATATGCTGCCTTTGACTAAGGTACCACTTAATATTGCAAATGCATCTAAATTAAATCCTTCAGTCGCATCAAAAATTGCATGACGATATTCATTTCCTAACAGCGATCGAGTCTTATTGGGTAAGATAGAATTAGGCAGATAGTCAGGCAGAGTCATGTGGGTTGTGACGGTAACCCAATCCCCTTTATTATGTTGAACAAGATTGGCTAGTTGAACTAATAATTCGGTTGACTGACCTTGTTTAACCCATAACCGCCTTGTACTATCCGTACTTATCATGCGCTAGCTTTTACCGATAATTAACGACAAGATCCCTGCTGCAATGAGTGGACCAACCGGGACGCCTTTAAACAGTGCCACACCAATTAATGTGCCAACGATTAAACTATTAACAATTGTTGGATTAGCGCCAATTAATGATACGCCCCGCGTACCGAGCCAAGAGACTAAAATACCAATTAAAATGGCTAAGACAGATTGCCATGATGAAAATGATTTTGCTATGTCTTTAATACCTAGCGACCCATTAGCGAGCGGAACCATCATTGCCGCCGTTAAAATCACAATACCTATAGTTAAGCCATAACGATTGAGCATTGGAAAATAGTCAGCAAGCGGGGTCAATTTGAATAACAACAGTATTAACACCGCAAATGTCACGGTGTTGTTATGAGTCAAATAACACAGGGCGGCAAGCCCGAGTAAGAGAAAGAAGGAAAGATCAAATTGGGCTAACATTATAGCGTTACACCGATTCTCTTAGCGACGTCTTCATAGGCTTCGATAACGCCCCCAAGCCCTTGACGAAAACGGTCTTTATCCATCTTTTTGAGTGTCTCTTTTTCCCACAAACGGCAACCATCAGGAGAAAATTCATCACCCAAAGTAATCTCTCCGTTAAATAAACCAAATTCTAACTTATAATCGACTAAAATAAGTCCGGCTTTATCAAAAAGATCGGTTAAAAGGGTATTGATTTGAAAGCTAAGCTGTTTCATTTGGGCCAATTGTTGCTCGGTTGCCCAGCCAAAGGCTTTACAATGCGATTCATTAACCATTGGGTCATGTAGCGCGTCATTTTTAAGAAAAAGTTCGAAAGTTGGGGGAGTAAGGATTTGACCTTCTTCAACACCTAAACGGCGAACAAGTGAACCTGCTGCGCGGTTACGAACCACGCATTCAACCGGGATCATATCGAGTTTTTTGACTAAAACTTCATTATCAGAAAGTAATTTTTCAACTTGGGTTGGAATGCCAGCCGCCTGTAATTTTGACATGATGAAATGATTAAATTTATTATTTACCATGCCTTTACGGTCGAGTTGTTCAATACGTTGTCCATCAAACGCAGACGTATCATTGCGAAATTCAAGTACTAATAATTGAGGATTTTCTGTGGTGTAAACGGTTTTTGCTTTTCCACGATAAAGTTCAGCCAACTTTTTCATTTTCTTAACCTTTTATCAAATCATTAATAAAAAATTAAGGAGCGATACGCTCCTTACAATAAACAAATTAACGCTTTTTACTTCTCACTACTATCGGTTGTTGTATCCGCTTTATCAGCGTTTGATGGGGGGACATGTGCTGATGCGGGTGCCGCTGCATTCATAAACTCGTTGAAAAGTCCGACAACATAACGCTGTGTGTCTGCTTTACTTGATACCGGTTGCCCCATTCGTCTCAAGTCAGTTAGTTCAACGGTAATATATTCGCGTCCACTGGCAGTATGGCGTTTAATTAAGAAAGTCCCTTCAGCTGCCTGTTGTTCATCACCACGTAAAATCGAAGTACTGGTGGTTTTAATGGTGTTGTTATCTTGACTTTGAATAATGATGTTTTTGCTGCTTAAGGTCGCTGGGATAATTTCCCACACGCCGCTATTTTGAGGTGCATCAAGTGTTACAACGCCGTTATCATAAGAGGCATAAGCATCTGCCATCGTTGGGATCGGTAAAAGCGGTGGGCGAATATCGACATTTTTACCCAGTTCCCCTTCAGCTTTTGACGGATAAATATAGTACTCATCTGTTTGAGGTGGAATAACCATTCCTTTTGGCACTACTAAAGGTTTCAATTCCGGTGATTTAAGATAGCTATCATTACCATCCACTTCACGTTTGTAATTTTGATCGCTACTGCAACCAACGATAAATAGTGAGGCAAATGAGGTCAAAATGAGTGCTTTTTTTAATAATGTTTTGTTTAACATATATATCTGCTTATAAATTAAAGGGTTATGTTAATTACAATAAATGAATGCAAACTACAGTAATTGAGCATGTTTTAATGCATTTTCAACAATCTGTTTAGAAGCATCCGTAATTGCAGTCATTGGAAGACGTATTGCTGCCTTTTCCATTAAGCCTAATCGCGCGCATGCCCATTTCACTGGAATCGGGTTTGATTCTATGAATAAGTCATTATGTAATGGCATTAAACGGTCATTTATCTTTCGAGCTTCTTGAATTTCATTGTTAGCAACAAGCTGGCAAACGGTAGCTAATTCTTTGGCCGCAATATTGGCTGTTACTGAAATAACGCCATCTCCCCCCAAAATCATAAAATCGAGGAATGTCGCGTCATCGCCACTTAAGAGTTTGAAATCATCACCAACGAGTTTACGGGTTTTATAAACGCGCGTTAAATCACCTGTTGCATCTTTAAGGGCAACAATATTGTTAATTTTTGACAATCGCGCGATGGTATCAGGCTTAAGATCGCACCCTGTGCGTCCTGGGACATTGTATAATATTTGAGGTAGACTTGTATGTTCAGCGATAGCTTTGAAGTGTTGATACATGCCTTCTTGCGTCGGTTTGTTGTAATAAGGAACTACGGTTAAACATCCAACAACCCCGATGTTTTCAACTTTACTGGTTAATGCGATTGCTTCTTTGGTTGCATTAGCGCCGGTGCCGGCAATAATGTCGATACGCCCATCGGCGTAGTCTAATGTCTGTTTAATAACATCAATATGTTCATCATGATCAAGAGTTGCTGACTCACCGGTTGTCCCGACAGAAACAATGGCAGAAGTGCCACTTGCAATATGATATTCGACCAAATTTTTTAAGCTTACGTTGTCTACGTTCCCTTTAGCATCCATGGGTGTTACTAGCGCAACAAGACTTCCGGTAAACATAAATTGACCTCGCATATTATCGATTGATAAAAAATAAAATATGCGAATAAGTATGCGATATTTCCTATCTAAATTCAACTTTTGTTATGCAGGATTATCAATATCAACAAAAATCGTATGTATCCCATAATTTGCACTAAGCCATTCACCTAATTTTTTAATCCCATATCGCTCGGTTGCATGGTGACCTGCTGCATAAAAATTGATGCCATATTCGCGTGCGATATGAATCGTTCGTTCAGATACTTCACCGGTTATAAAGGCGTCAACGCCTTGATTTGCTGCTGTTTCAATGTAATCTTGGCCTCCGCCGCTACACAAGGCAATACGTTTAATAACATGTGGTGCATTATCTCCGCAAAATAGGGGAGTCCGTTCAAGTTGCTGTTCAAGTTTCTGATGTAATTGTATTGCACTAATTGGTTCAGAGAATGATCCTGTAAATAATAGCTCTGTGATATCGTCTCGCGGATCGAGCGTGATACCCAGTAACGAAGCTAACTGTGCATTATTTCCTAATGTGGGATGACCGTCTAACGGTAAATGATAACCAAATAAATTAATATCATGAGTTAATAACGTTTTAATACGGCGATATTTGATTCCAGTTAGGGTTTGCACTTCATTCTTCCAAAAAAAACCATGATGCACGAGTACCGCATCCGCGTTTAATTCGACGGCTTTATCCAGTAGCTTTTGGCAAGCGGTGACACCTGTCACAATGGTGTTAATTTCAGTTTTCCCCTCAACTTGTAAGCCATTTGGCGCATAATCACGATAACGCGTTACTTGCAGCTCTTTGTTTATAATTCGTTCAAGTTCAACATTTTGCATTGATACCGCCTTTCTGGTTTAAAATGATTAAAATTGATTAAGGATAATACGTTATTTTTTTATCAATAGTGCAATTTATTATGCGCTAACAATTATAATCGCTTTATTTAAATATCTCACGTATATTGTACAACTCATCGTTCAAGCTAATTTCCTCCACATCGTTTTATTAGGGATAAATTAACATTAGATTAAGGATTGATATCAATGAAAACACTTGGTGAATTCATTATCGAAAAACAACACGAGTTTCCACACGCAACCGGCGAACTTTCAGCGCTGTTATCTGCGATTAAGTTAGGCGCCAAATTAATCCACCGAGATATCAACAAAGCCGGACTTATTGATATTTTAGGTGAAAGTGGTCAAGCTAATGTTCAAGGCGAAAAACAGATGAAGCTGGACGTGTTTGCCAACGATACCCTCAAAGCAGCGCTTGAGGCACGTGGCGTTGTTGCTGGCATTGCTTCAGAGGAAGAAGATAATTTAGTTATATTTGGTAAAGACCGCGCAACGCAGGGTAAATATGTGGTATTGATGGACCCATTAGATGGGTCATCGAACATTGATGTTAATGTCTCTGTTGGTACAATATTTTCGATTTATCATCGTGTGACGGAAATAGGCACACCAGTTGCAGAGCAAGATTTTATGCAAAAAGGCGACAAACAAGTGGCTGCTGGGTATATCATCTATGGATCATCAACAATGCTTGTTTATACGACAGGCTGTGGCGTGCATGCATTTACTTACGATCCTTCCATTGGTGTATTTTGTTTATCGCATGAGAATGTGCAATTCCCACCTTCTGGCAGCACGTATTCGATAAATGAAGGTTATTATTCAAAGTTCCCACTCGGTGTTAAAAAATACATCAAATATTGTCAGGAAGAGGATGCAATCACCCATCGCCCTTATACCTCACGCTATATTGGTTCATTAGTTTCTGATTTTCATCGTAATTTATTGAAAGGCGGTATCTATATTTACCCAAATACTGCGCAATATCCTAATGGCAAACTGCGTTTACTTTATGAGGCAAATCCAATGGCACTGTTAGCTGAACAAGCCGGCGGTAAAGCAACCGATGGTTACCAGCGAATTTTGGATATTGCACCAAAAAAACTTCACCAACGAACCCCATTTTTTGTCGGTGTCAGCGCAATGGTTGAAGATGCCGAACGATTCATGGCTGATAATCAACAAGTAGAATAAGTATCGCCGTTATCCACTTTCTTTTTTACTCAACAGTGAGTCTGCAAAAGAAAGTGGATACCCCTTTAAATAGCATATTCAAAATAGAGCGTAATCTGTGCTTTTTTGGCCATTGATTCAAGGTAAGATTTTACATTAGGTGGAAAGCGTAAGGCTTTAACGCAGGTTAAATTACGCAGAATAGGGAACAGACAAATATCATCGAGTGACAGTGAATCTTGGCTAGATTTTGATGATTCAAGGTGCTTTTCGAGTTTATTGAGTGCCGGTGTCAACCTATCTACCAGCTGCTCTGTTTGAGCAAGGCACTCGTCAAATGGCCCGGTTCTTTTGGTCTTTGTTGTCACAAAATAATCGACGGCCGCTTGCGTTGCAAATTCAGGCAATCCTATTTTTACGTAGCGAGGGCAAAGTAGCTTGTAATCGACTTGAGTAATTTCTTCAATGATGGCCATAATTTCAGGCGTAGTTTGGTTGGTGATCAACGGTTGATTACCATAATGGTTATCAACATAATGGACAATATCGAGGCTTTCGGGCATATAACTGCCATCTTCTTTCTGTAAAATTGGTGCCATTTTTTTACCAATTAGCCTTTCTGGCGTTTCGAAATCATCACTCAGTAAGATAGTCAATTCAAATGGGATGTTTTTCAATCCAAAAATCATGCGAGCTCTTACACAATAAGGACAGTGGTCGTAAACATATAATTTCATTTTTTTATCTCCTAATCCGTTCAATTGCCCATAATATCAACGATAATAGCACAAATAATACGGCGATTGCGCCAGAGGCATAAAATGTTTTCAAATAACCAATTCGCGCAACATTAATGAAAGGGTAGGGGTACAATCCTGTGTAATAGCCTCGCGTAAATATATATATCCCATAAAGCAACAACAGGCCAAACGCGCCAACTATCACCTTGAGATTAATTCGCCGAAAAGGTCCCCAAATTAACCAACTAATCATTCCAAGCATCGGAATGACAACATGCAGACTTTCATTAGCAAAGCGTAGTGTTTCATTCGGTACTTTGTGAATGCCGCGTAGCATTAAATTATAAACAAGTGCGGTGATGATGATGCCAACGAGCCCAGCAAGTCGAATAACGTTAAATAGATAGTGTTCACATTTGGGTTTGAAAACTAAAATTGCACATCCTAACGCTAATAGCAAATTAGACAGAACGGTAAAAAAGCTGTAGTAAAATGCCATGCGGCCTAATGATGTCGAGGGTTGCCATGGTTGTAATCGGTAATGCCAATAGACGTTAGTTTCAAGGCCAACGACCAATAAAACAAAGAGAACGATAAATAAGTTAATGCTTCGATTTAACATGAAAATTCTAACTTAATGGGGAGTGATTTAGTATAACAGGAATTGTCTTTCACTCACAAATAACAATAAAAAGTATAAAAAAGATACACAGCTATCCTATAGGGGAATTGCTTCAACTGAGTTAAGTTAAAAATCCGGCTATTACTGTTTTTCAAACGTATCATGATTCACCATTGACTAAAATGCGTGTATACTCATTCAAATAAAGAGGAGTTCCCGCATATGGCAAAAAAACAGCAAAAACAGATCTCATTCGAAGAAACGCTTAAAGAGCTTGAGGTTATTGTTAATCGTTTAGAAAACGGTGATTTACCCCTTGATGAAGCATTAAATGAATTTGAGCAAGGCGTAAGGTTAGCACGCGAAGGCCAGTTACAATTGCAAAACGCAGAGCAGCGGATTCAGATTTTATTATCAGAAAGCAGTGATGCTGAATTATCCGATTTTTCGTTAGATAAAAATGAATAATTTTACTTTATTACAAAAACGTGTCGATGCATTTTTAGCAAGATACGTGTCGCAAATACCCTCCTCACTGTTGCAACAAGCGGTCAGTTACAGTTTGCTTGCAGGTGGCAAGCGAATCCGTCCTATTTTGGTCTATTTGACTGGGCAGATGTTTGAGTGTGAACTTGCTAAATTAGATATTCCCGCAGCAGCGATTGAATCTATCCACACTTACTCATTAATACATGATGATTTACCCGCAATGGATGATGATGCGCTGCGTCGTGGAATGCCAACATGCCATATAAAATTTAACGAAGCGCAGGCCATTCTAGCAGGGGATGCACTTCAAACATTGGCATTTTCATTGTTAAGTGACAATCAAATTATCGATGACAGTTGCAAAGTTAAAATGATTGCTGAACTGGCAAGTGCCAGTGGTATTCATGGAATGTGTTTAGGGCAATCACTGGATTTACAAGCTGAGCATCAAGCTGTAAACCTTGAGCATTTGCAAAATATCCATCGTCATAAAACTGGCGCATTGATTAGATCAGCTGTACGTTTAGGGGCGATGGTCAGTGGTAAAAAATCCGAGCCATATCACGCCGCATTGGATATTTATGCCGACCGGATTGGACTTGCGTTCCAAATCCAAGACGATATTTTAGATGTGATTGGTGAGCAATCGGTAATGGGAAAAATGCAAGGTTCTGATCAGGCCCACGAAAAAAGTACCTATCCCGCTTTACTTGGCCTTGATGGCGCGATGCAAATGACACAACAACTTTATCAACAAGCTGTCGATAGTCTCGCGCAAATACCTTATAATAGCCAACCACTACGTGATCTTGCTGATTTTATTATCAACCGAAACAGCTAAATGGCGAACAGATAAATAAAATAATGAACTTAGATAATTATCCATTGTTAAAGCAAATTAATTCACCCCAAGATTTGCGTCATTTTACACAAGCCCAGTTGCCAGCGGTATGTGATGAATTACGTCAATTTTTATTAAACTGTGTGAGTAAATCAAGCGGACATTTAGCGTCGGGACTGGGTGTCATTGAATTAACAGCGGCATTACATTATGTTTATCAAACCCCGTTTGATCAGCTTATTTGGGACGTTGG
>JAVSBY010000049.1:0-23524 GCA_031960925.1 Gilliamella sp. CRA003912 | reverse complement strand
ATGAATCATGCAGGCCATATCAAACCGGACATGCTCGTTATCGTCAATGATAATGATATGTCGATTTCGGAAAACACCGGCGCGCTTAATCAGCATCTCGCCCAAATACTGTCGAGCCGAGCTTATCGCTCATTTCGTGAAAACAGTAAGCGCGTTTTATCCACAATTCCGCCACTGAAAGAATTAGTCAAAAAGACAGAAGAACACCTGAAAGGGCTTATCACCCCAGCGATTTTATTTGAAGAGTTGGGTTTCAATTATATCGGGCCGATTGATGGTCATGATATTGACCATTTGATTGTGACTTTACAAAAAGTGCGTCAATTAAAAGGGCCGCAATTACTCCATGTGGTTACCCAAAAAGGCAAAGGCTATGCGCCAGCTGAAAATAATCCAACACTGTGGCATGGGGTGCCAACGTTTGATCCGTTAAATGGCATTTTGCCAATCTCAACGCAGTCCATTCCCACATATTCTGATGTTTTTGGTCAATTTTTATGTGAAATTGCTGAGCACGATAAAAAGCTGATTGCTATTACACCGGCAATGGGGGAAGGTTCGGGAATGTCGACATTTGCAACACGGTATCCCGACCAATTTTATGATGTAGCGATTGCAGAGCAGCATGCCGTGACTTTGGCCGTCGGCTTTGCTATTAGCGGATTTAAGCCAGTTGTTGCTATCTATTCGACTTTTTTGCAACGCGCTTATGACCAAGTTATCCATGATGTGGCCATTCAAAACTTACCGGTTTTATTTGCTATTGACAGAGCAGGGGTTGTCGGTGCAGATGGTGAAACACATCAAGGCGCATTTGACATCAGTTTTTTACGGTGTATTCCAAATCTTGTCATTATGACGCCAAGTGATGAAAATGCCTGCCGGCAAATGCTCTATACCGGTTATAAACGCAATGGACCGGTAGCGGTTCGTTACCCACGAGGCAATGGCGTTGGGGTTGAACTACAGCCTTTCACCGAAATCCCAATTGGGCAATCGGTTACGCTGCGTGAAGGCAGCCAAATTGCGTTATTGAATTTTGGCACGCTTTTGCCAGAGGTGAAAAAAGCCGCCGAACAACTTGATGCAACCGTTGTCGATATGCGCTTTGTTAAACCGCTAGATGAAAATGTTTTATTAAAAATTAGTCAAACGCATCAGATCATTGTTACCATAGAGGAAAATAGTATCAAAGGTGGTGCGGGTAGCTGTGTCAATGAATTTATGTTATCGAAAAAAATAAAATGTGATATTTTAAATATCGGTCTACCGGATAAATTCATTCCACAAGGCACACAAACTGAAATACGGGATGATATTGGACTCAGTTCCTACAAAATTATCGAAAGAATTAATAATTTTATCAATCAATAGGTTAAATATGGAAACAAAAGCTGTCACTCTTCAAATTTTCGGGCGAACATTAAAATTTAGTTGCCCTGTTGATGAAGTTGAAGCCCTGAATATTGCGGCAAAAGATCTTGATAAACGTTTGAACACGCTACGCGAAAAATCGTCACAAGTGGGTAGCGATCAGCTAATTATGACTGCGGCATTAAATATTTCTTATGAATTGACAAAAGAAAAAGAGAAAAGCAATGAATTTAGTAATCGGCTGAAAATGCTACAACAGTTGTTGGATTCCGCGTTAAATATCAACACTTAACAAGTTAAATTGTAAATTTACTATAAACACGATTGTATGATCTTTCAAATTTTGTATTATAATTGAAATCTCTGAGGTGTTCGAGGTAGGGTTAGTCCCCTGAGCCGATATTCTAAACTAAAGAACGATGTAATTGTTAGCTGGTGTGTATGCCTTCTTGTAAGGAAACCTAAAAGTTAACGTGCTATGTTCACCTTGAACCTTGGGTTCAAGGGTTACAACCTGAAACGGCATCTTGGAGATTTCAGTTCACGATGGTTTAATGACTTTAAGGCAAATAATTCGTCGAAAAAGGCGGGAACTTGATTTAATTGAGCGCAAACAGGCGCAAGATAAAATCTATCATATCGTTGAACGGCATCTTGCAATTCAAAATGCAAGTCACATAGGCATCTTTCTTCCGTTTGATGGCGAAGTGGATACCTTGCCTATAATTCAGTCTTTATGGAAACAACATAAGTCTGTCTATTTGCCAATCATTCACCCCTTTGTGTCTTCTCATCTGCTTTTTATTGCTTACACCCCGAAAACCCGATTGATTAAAAACCGCTTTGGCATACTCGAACCTGAACTCAATGTTAAGCATGTTTTACCCTATCAAAAGCTCGATGTTATCTTTACTCCTTTGGTCGCATTTGATGAGCAGGGTTACCGCATTGGGATGGGCGGCGGATATTACGATCGCTTACTCAAGAATTACTCGATTCAGGGAGTTTATCCAATTGGGCTTGCATTTGCTTGTCAAAAAGTGAGTGAGTTGCCAATCAAGCCATGGGACATTCGTTTGCCAGAAATTATTTATGCATAATGCGATAATCGGCAACATTGCACCAAGTTTTATTCATTCAAAATGACTGACTGGGCTTGAGGATAAACCTTAGCCATCGATGAACTTACCTAATCAAATAATGTGATATTTGCCTTGATAAATGGGGACTATCCGTTTACAGTGGTTAATGTGTAACCAAAGTTTACTCAGTAATGATGCTCTATTCAATTAACGAATAAAATAAGGAGTATTACAATGTCAGACAAAAAAATCCTCACAACCGCCAATGGCGCGCCAATTGCAGATAATCAAAATTCACGTACCGCAGGCCCTCGAGGTCCAGTATTAATTGATGATTATCAATTGGTCGAAAAGTTAGCCCATTTCAATCGTGAGAATATTCCAGAAAGACGCGTGCATGCCAAAGGTTCGGGTGCACATGGTACATTTACTGTTACAAAAGATATTACCTCCTACTCTTATGCCAGTTTATTTTCAAGTGTAGGTAAAAAGACCCCTATTTTTGCTCGATTTTCAACGGTTGGTGGTGAACGCGGATCTTCTGATACGGCGCGAGATCCTCGCGGTTTCTCAATGAAGTTTTATACTGATCAAGGTAACTGGGATATTGTGGGTAATAATACACCGGTATTTTTCATTCGCGATCCACTTAAATTCCCTGATTTTATTCATACCCAAAAACGCGATCCGAAAACCAACTTAAAAGATCCACAAATGATGTGGGATTTTTGGTCTTTATCTCCGGAATCGTTACACCAAGTTACCATTTTGTTTTCAGACCGCGGTATTCCTCAAGGTTATCGTCATATGCACGGCTATGGCAGCCATACTTACAGTTTAATTAATAAAGACGGCGTAAGGCATTGGGTTAAATGGCATTTTAGGACTGAGCAAGGTATTAAAAATATTGATCCTAAAAAAGCAGCCGAAATCGATGGTTGCAATCCCGACTCTGCACAACAAGATCTTTTCACCGCAATCGAACGTGGTGATTTTCCAAAATGGCGGCTTTACATGCAAGTAATGACCGAAGAAAAAGCCAACCATCACCATGAAAACCCGTTTGATGTTACCAAAACATGGTCACAAAAAGAATACCCACTCATCGAAGTCGGCGTTGTTGAACTAAATCGCAATCCAGAAAACTATTTTGCCGAAGTCGAACAAGCCGCGTTTGCACCGAGTAATGTTGTGCCTGGTACAGGTTTATCTCCTGATAAAATGCTTCAAGGTCGCGTTTTTGCCTATGCCGATGCGCAGCGTTACCGAATCGGGACTAATTATCAGCAGTTACCGATCAATTCACCGACATGCCCAATGCATAATTATCAGCGTGATGGGGCAATGCGTTACCATACAGGCGATAGTGCACCAAATTATGAGCCTAACAGTATCGACAGTGCGCCGAAGCAGCAGCCACAATACGCTGAGCCGCCGTTGACAGTTCAGCCAGGCACTATGGATAAGCATGATCATCGGGTTGATGAGGATTACTATTCACAGCCAAGAGCATTGTTTAATTTGATGAAAGCAGATCAAAAACAACTTTTAATTGATAACATTGTTGGCTCAATGAAAGGCATCGATCGTGCAATTCAACTTCGCCAATTAGCCCATTTTTATAAAGTGCATCCGGAATACGGTGGCGGCATTGCCAAAGGGCTTGATATCGATATAAATTTAATTAAATAGTCGGAAACTAATCACATTTAACCGCCTGTGTTTTGGGCGGTTATTTTTTATTATCAAATACGTCATCATGATATGATAAGTAATCATCACAATATATAGGTTAGCTATGTTTAAAGGTATTTTAATTGAAAACAGCGCCCAAGGTTATCAAGCAACGTTAACAGACATCAATCGGTTACAGCTTCCTGACGGGGATGTCACGGTAAAGGTAAGTTACTCCTCACTCAATTACAAAGATGGATTAGCCATTACAGGAAAAGGCCCAGTTGTGAGACAGTTTCCCATGGTTCCCGGTATCGATTTTGCTGGGCAAGTGATGGAAAGTCAAAGTGATAAATATAACGTTGGTGATCAGGTTCTTTTAAATGGGTGGGGCGTTGGTGAAAAGCATTGGGGCGGACTTGCCCAATTTGCGCGAGTTAAGAGCGATTGGCTCATTCCATTGCCTAAAGGATTAAGTGCAAAACAGACAATGGCAATAGGGACGGCGGGATATACTGCAATGCTTAGTGTGATTGCGCTTGAAAGAAAAGGCATTACCCCAAAAGACGGTAAAATACTGGTCACTGGTGCCAATGGCGGTGTTGGCAGCTTTGCGATTGCCATTTTGTCACGTTTAGGTTATCACGTTATCGCCTCGACTAGCAAAACACAAGATACTGATTATTTTATTAATCATCTTGGTGCGAGTGAAATCCTCTCTCGAGATGAGATTTCTCAGCCCTGTAAACCCCTTATGAAAGAGCGCTGGATTGCCGCCATTGATGTGGTGGGAAGTGACACTTTAGCCCACGTGTGTGCAAGTACCGCTTACGGTGGAACCGTTGTTGCTTGTGGTCTTGCTGGCGGAATGGATTTTACTAGCAGCGTTGCGCCTTTTATCTTGAGAGGGATCACATTAATTGGCATTGATAGCGTGATGCGTCCCTATGCTGATAGAATTGAAGCTTGGGATAGACTGTCACAGCTTGTCGATGGTCAATTGCTTGATACGATCAGTCATGAGATAACGCTGGATCAGGTGATACCAACGGTTGCGCAGTTGATGGACGGTAAAATCAAAGGGCGTATTATTGTTAATTTAGCATAAACAATAAGGTAGGTGTTTTCTCTCTTTTTATTCTAGCGTTGTCTTTTATGACAATCTTTCAAGACAAAGTCATTTAATTACGTTTCGATGAAATAGAATAAAAAGAGTGTTATCTCACGCGTTAGATTATGTTGATTCTCGGCTAGAAAATAACGTTATGCCACTTGTTCGGCTTGCTTTTTGTAAGCGTTCTTTGGCCAGTAAAATATTGTCTCGCCAGTTATCATCATTAGCCCACATTTCAATAACGACAGGGGAGGTATAATCGATTTTTTTGAGTGTTGCAAATATAGCGGCAAAATCAACGTCCCCATCGCCAATCACAAGATCTCTAAATTGGCCAGCGTAATCGCCTTTGACGCGATAAGTGTCTTTTAGATGAATTTGAACAATGTGATTTTTACTTAATTGTAATTCAGTACAAACATCGTAATTCCATCCGTTTATGTTACCCACATCGGGATACGCCATAAAGTAAGGGGAAGGAATAGTTTGTTTTAGGATCTCAAATTTACTCAGAGAATTAAGGTAGTTTGTATCCATGATTTCAACAGCAAGTATCACGCCCGCTTTTTCTGCCTGCTTTGCACACCACTGCATGCCTTGTATAAATCGCTGATGAGTTTGTTCATTGGCGGGTTCATAGTAAACATCATACCCTGCGAGTTGAATGATTCTGATGCCTAATTTATAGGCCAGTGAAATGGCTTTATGCATAATCATTTTCGCTTGTTGGATAGTATCAGGATTACTCGAACCAAATGGAAATTTACGATGCGCGCTAAGGCACATTGAATGAAGTGGTATCTGTTGTTGTTCACACAAATGACGTAAGGCATAAATTTGTTCATCTGACCAATCTAAACGTGCGCGTTTATCTTCCGTTTCATCAATTGAAATCTCAATAAAATCAAAGCCTAACTCCTTTGCTGTACTGAGTTTTTTCTGCCAAGATAAGTGACTGGGTAGTGCTTTTTCATATAGGCCAACACGTAAAGCCGCTTTGTTGTTATACATAATTGTAACCTAATTATTGATTGAGAAGATAAAGCCGGGTAAGACCGACTTTAGTGAGGTTATTACCAATATTTTGCAATTTCATCACGCAATGTTTTGGCTGTAGCATTGCCATTTTCACCCGCCAGCGCACGCCCAGCGATAAAAGCTTTGGTTTTTATGCCTGCAAATAAATGAATGTCTTCAGGCACAATGCCCCCGGTAATCGAGAGTTCTAAACCAAGATCAGAAAGCTCTCGCATTTTAGTCAAATCGGCTTCGGTCCAATTGACGCCCGCTAATTCGGCATCGCGTGAACGATGGTAAATCGCTTGTTTGATACCTAAATTTCGCCATGCTTTGGCATCATTGAGTGTCCAATGGCCATACAGTTCGATTTGTATTTCTCCATTGAAGGTATCAGCCACTTTTTTACATGCCTCAATGGTTGCGATATGCGCGGCTGCTGATACGGTTAACCAATTTGCACCGGCAGAAAACGCCATTTTAGCCAAGATAGCACCGCCATCAGTGGTTTTTAAATCGCACACTAAAATATGATTAGGGTGACGTTCTCTTAATGTTTTAACGCCGTTTATACCGGCACCAAAGGCTAAAATTGTGCCAACTTCAATAATATCAACATAATTTTCTACATTGCTCGCCACATCAAGGGCGGTTGATAATTCGGTTTGATCCAGTGCAATTTGTAATAGTGGTTTTGACATCTGATTGACTCCTTGTAAATATTATTTTTGACCATAATAAGCATTAGCACCGTGTTTGCGGAAATAGTGCTTATCAGAGAGTGCTTGTTGAATTCGAATGGTTGGATTTAATTGTCTTGTATTGATTGCCATCGCGGCCACTTCTTCAAGTACAACGGCATTATGTACCGCTTCAAACGCATTTTTACCCCAAATAAACGGTGCGTGGCCAGCGACAACAATCCCCGGCGTTGCGACCGGATCAATTCCACGCTGATGGAATGTCTCGACAATCACAAGCCCGGTATTTTTTTCATAATCATGCGCGATTTCGGTGTCGGTTAATGGGCGTGAGCAGGGAATATCCCCATAAAAGTAATCGGCATGTGTGGTGCCTAAAGCAGGAATATCCATCACTGCTTGCGCCCAGATAGTTGCTTGGCGCGAGTGAGTATGTACAATCCCACCTATCTGTTGAAATGCCTTGTACAATTCAATGTGCGTTGCGGTATCACTTGATGGATTTAAATGGCCTTCAAGAATGTTGCCATTCAAATCGACTAACACAATGTCATCAATGGTCATCACATCATAGTCAACGCCAGAAGGTTTAATGGCAATAATGCCATTATTGCGATCAATTTCAGACACATTTCCCCACGTAAACGTCACAAGCCCATGTTTGGGCAGTGCTAAATTAGCGTGTAAAACACGTTGTTTCAATTGTTGATACTTCATGCCCCTATACTCCTCAATTTAACGCATTGTCAATGGCTTGATATACATCATCGTCAGTTCTACATAATCGTAGAGGGGCGAGATTGACACCGGTTTCGTTGTCCTCATCTTCTAAAAGATTCATCACCTCCATCAATCCTGCCATGTGCTGATCTGAGGTACTACCGGCTAAGGTGATAAGTACATCGACAGGCTCGGATTCATTTTCAAAATACACTGGGGTTTGAAGGGTTACTAAGGCAAACGCGGTTTTATTAACCCCATCTTCAGGGCGGGCATGTGGCATGGCAAAATTGGGCGCGATAATAATATAAGGTCCCATTTTTTTTATGCAGTTTATAATGGCATCATAATAACGAGGTTCCACAGCGCCTGATGCAACTAACATATCCGTACCGAGCTTGATTGCAGACGTCCAATCATCCGCCTTTGCTTGTAATTTAATTGAGTTGTTGTCTATCAAAGATTGTTTAAAGATCATACTATTTCCCTATTTGTCATAATTGATGCTTAATCGCTGTTAATTTGGCACTTTATTGATTAACTCGATCAGTTCTTGACCAAAGGTTGCTGGATTGAGCATATTGGTTACCCCAAGGGCATACTGCCCCTCTCCTACCGTAATTTCATGAATAAGATGTTTTGAACAAACGATAATATCGGTGTTAGCTAATTTGGATTTGTAGTCGGTCACCGCGCAGGAATCCATCGCATTTTTGATCCCTTTTTTGTCCAAATAAGCGGCAATTTTCATTTTCATCATCATTGATGAACCTTGTCCACTGCCACAGACTGCTAAAATCCGCACAGCCCTGCGATCTTCGGATAAGATTTGAGCTTGTTGCAGATTTTCAGTGATGACAGGGTTGCTGTCTTCATCAGGTAAATTACGACACGCTTGCTGATGCTGTGATTGTTGATTTGCTTCTTCTGCACGCAGTTTTTTTGAAGCAAAAAACATATAAATGATAGCTAACCCTATCGACAGGTAGATGAAGAAATGTGATAGCGATAGCCCTTGTAAAATCGGCGGGAATAAAATTGCCCAATCTGCCATGCCCATCCAAGCATCGATTGGTGTTCCATTTTGTAGAAAAATAGTCAGAGCCCAAGCTGAACCAAGCACTTCGATAATGCCCATCACAAAACAGATTTTCATGACGGCTTTCCAACCACCAAAATGGTTGGCAAAAACGCCGATCGTTGCATTCGAGAAAAACATGGGCACAAATCCTGGAATGATCATGATAGGTAATTTGAAAATGAGTAAGCCTGCGATTGCAACAAATTGCCCTAGAGCGCCCCACATAAATCCAAAAACAACCGCATTAGGTGAAAAGGCGTAAATTGCCGCACAATCAATGGCTAATACCGCATTGGGGATCAATTTTTCGGAAATGCCTTTAAACGCTTCAGAGAGTTCAGCAACAAACATTCTTACGCCAACAATGATAATTTGAATTGCGACAGCAAATTTTAAGCCGGTTTCAACAATATATAAGCTCCAGTGGGTTGTTGGACCAGCCATTTCTTGGACATTATCAATACCAAATGACAGTAAAATCACACCAAAAAACAGCGTCATAATAATTGCTGTAGCGGCAATACTGTCGTTAAAAATATGGAGCCATTTAGGTAATTTAAGGGTATCAACCGAGTCAGCTTTATCCCCCAGTTTAGGCGCCAGTTTGTAGGCAATCCAGGATGCGAATTGTTGCTGATGACCAATTGAGAACCCCGCGCCTCCAGTCACCGCCTCCGTTGGTTTATACATCATATTACAGAAAATACCCCAATATAATGCAATGATGATCGCGGAATAGATAATGGTTTCCCACATGCCAAAACCAAACATAAAATAAAATAAGGCAATAAGCCCCACTTGTTGGAACATGATGTGCCCCGTTAACATAATGGTTCGAATGCCGGTAAATCGTCTAAAAATAACCAATAAAATGTTGAGCATTAGGGCTAATAACACAGCGTATCCCACCCACGAGTAACTGTCTTTCATGGCATTTTCGACAGCAACCATTGAGGCGTAGGTATCGATAATCGATCCATTAATACCGTGGTAAAGTGATAATTTAGCAATAACCGGTTTGAATGTTGAAACAAGTACGCCTGAACCGACTTGCAATAACATAAATCCAACAATTGTTTTAATGGTGCCTTTTAATACGGTTGTCACATCTTTTTTTAGTAAGCAATAACCTAGTAGCGTCACAATACCTAATAGAAAAGGCGGTTTGTTCAGCAGTTGTATAAAAAAGTTATTTTCCATAATGCCCTCGATTGCTTATATGTGGATATATCAAATTAATCATATAGATAATAAAAATGATATCACGTGTTTATAGTTATAAATTCCTTACTCACCGAGCTAGTATCTTAAATCAAAAAAAATCATTCAATGATTATTTATGATTCATTTGAGGTTGATCACATTTAGATAAAAATTGATTAATACAAGTTGATAACGCTATTTTCATTTTAGTAATGTGTGATAAATTAATTCACTAGTTGTTACTGTCGTGTGTAGTTTGAGCAAATAAACGATTGCCGTTGACAATAAAACCAATCAAAATTAGAATCATTAAAAATCATAATTTGATTGCTTTTGATTTTAATTATTATAGGGATGAGGTGTAATATGAATGAAATGACACGGCATAATGAAATCGTTTCGTTAGTGTCGGTGAAAGGGATGCTTAAAGTCACCGATTTAATTGAACGTTTTGCCATTTCTGCAGCGACCGCACGCCGCGATATTACCAAACTCGATCAAGACGGGCGCGTTAAAAAAGTTCGTAACGGTATTGTTAAAGTCGATGAAAAAAAACCAATTTGGGCACCGCTTGATATGAGTAATACCGACAACTATCACGAAAAAGCAAGAATTGCATTACGCGCGGCAAAAATTTGTAATGACGGTGAAAGTGTGGTGATTAATTGCGGTTCAACCGCATTTTTGTTAGGGCGTGAATTGTGTGGAAAAAACTTATCAATTATTACAAATTATTTTCCGCTAGCTTGTTATCTAATTGAAAATAATCATGAAAGCGTGATTATCATGGGGGGGTTATACAATAAAACACAAAATATTATTCTTAATCCCTTATCGGATTTAACAAACAGTTATGCGGGCAAATGGATGTTTACAAGCGGTAAAGCATTAACGTCAGTCGGGCTTTATAAAACCGAAATTTTGACCGCGGTATCAGAACAACAAATTTTAGAGAAAATTGAGAAATTGGTGGTGGTCGTCGATAGTTCGAAAATTGGCACGAATGTTAATTCAGGCATGTTATTTTGCCCAACCAATAAAATTGATGTACTCATTACAGGAAAGCAAGCCAATACAGAAGTTATTGATGCAATAAAACGGCAAGGAGTTGAAGTTATTTTGGTTTAACAATCACACAAAAGGATATATTCATGAGTAAAGTAAATGAAATTACCAGAGAGTCTTGGATCTTAAGTACGTTCCCTGAGTGGGGAACATGGTTAAATGAAGAAATAGAAATGACTGAAGTCAAACCCAATACATTCAGTATGTGGTGGCTAGGTTGTACCGGAATTTGGTTGAAATCAGCCGGCAATACCAATATCTCGGTTGATTTTTGGTGTGGAACAGGTAAAAAAACCCATGCCAATCCACTCATGAATAAACATCATCAAATGATGCGAATGGGCGGCGTGCGAGAATTGCAGCCCAACCTGAGAACAAGTCCATTTGTTTTAGATCCTTTTGCCATTAAAGATGTGGATGCCATTATGGCAACGCATGATCATGCCGATCATATTGATGTGAATGTGGCTGCCGCTGTCATGCAAAATTGTGGCGAACATGTCAAATTTATTGGTCCAAAGGCGTGTGTTAATCTTTGGATCAAATGGGGTGTCCCAGAAGATCGCTGCATTATTGCAAAAGTGGGTGATGTGATAACGGTTGGCGATATTAATGTTAAGGTTCTTGATTCGTTTGATCGCACCTCTTTAGTTACGTTACCTGCCGGCGTGTCATCGACTGATAAAGCGATTTTAGATGGCATGGATGATCGCGCAGTTAACTACTTGTTCGAAACAACAGGGGGATCACTTTATCATTCTGGTGATTCACATTACTCTAACTATTATGCTAAACACGGCAATGATCATAAAATTGATGTCGCCTTGTTATCTTATGGTGAAAATCCACGTGGCGTGACGGATAAAATGACGTCAGCAGATATATTACGTGCTGCGGAATCCCTTAACACGCAGGTGGTTATTCCATTTCATCATGATATTTGGGCTAATTTTCAAAGCGATCCGCGTGAAATCGAAGTACTTTGGAACATGAAGAAAGATCGTCTACAATACCAATTTGCCCCGTTCTTTTGGCAAGTAGGGGGGAAATACACCTATCCAACCGATAAAGGGCGCATGTATTATCAACATTTTCGTGGGTTTAAAGATATCTTTACTGACGAACCTGAATTGCCTTATCGTTCATTTCTATAAATCAGCTGAGATGAGAATTAAAAACGACTTAATTTATTTAAGTCGTTTTTTGTCATTTAGTCAAAATCCAAGTGCCAGTTGTCCCTGTTTTTTCCTCATATTCTTGATAGGATAACCCTTTAGTTTATGCTAAAATTGCACCCATTATTTTGCCATACCCGTATGGTAGTTATATTTTATTGAAAATCAATAAATTAAGGAATTGATATGCATAAAGTCGAAGGTAAAGTGATTGCACCTAATGCTAAAGTCGCAATTATCGTTGCGCGTTTTAACCAGTTTATTAATGATAGCTTAGTCAGTGGTGCGATAGATGCGTTAACACGAATTGGTCAAGTTGATGAAAGCAACATTTCAGTTATTTGGGTGCCAGGTGCTTATGAAATCCCTTTAACCGCAAAAGTTGCGGCTCAGTCGAAAAAGTACGATGCCATTGTGGCATTAGGTACCGTTATTCGAGGAAGCACAGCACATTTTGATTTTGTTGCTGGCGAATCAAGTTCAGGTTTATTAAGCACAAGTTTAGAATTCTCAATTCCTGTTGGATTTGGTATTTTGACAACAGAAAGTATTGAACAAGCTGTTGAGCGAGCAGGCACAAAAGCCGGCAACAAAGGGGCCGAAGCGGCATTGACTGCGCTTGAAATGCTCAATGTAATTAAAGCAATTAAGGAGTAATTAGGTGGCATTAGTAAATCCTCGTCGTCGGGCTAGAGAATGTGCAGTTCAAGCCATCTATTCATGGCAATTATCAAAAAACGATCTCTCTGATGTTGAAGCCAGTTTTCTGTCTGAACAAGATATGAAAGGGGTGGATTCTAAATATTTTCGAGAACTTTTAAATGGTGTGGCTAAAAATACCGCTGAGTTGGACGAAAAAATGGAACCTTACCTAACTGAACGTTCTATTCAAGAACTAGGACAAATTGAACTTGCGATACTGCGAATTGCCTTATATGAGCTGATGAAGCGGGAAGATGTTCCTTATAAAGTGGTCATCAATGAAGCGATTGAACTCACCAAAACATTCGGTGCTGAAGATAGCCACAAATTTGTAAATGGTGTATTAGATAAAATTGCACCAACAATACGTAGACGATAATTGAAATAAGTGAGATTTATATGAATGACAGCACTGAAAAAACGAAACCCAATATATTTTATGCCAAAAATACCGATTCAAATAAATCTTCACGTTCCAATAAAGGAAAACAAGATAATTGGAAAGACAAGCGAAAAGAGGGGATGAGTTCGCGTTCGTCTAGCTATAAGCCGCGGCGCGCAGAAAATGAGTCAGGAGCAGGTAGCCGAATTGAGTCATTTAAACCGAATTTTGCGAAATCGCGTCCTGTGAAAACTGAGAAAAAAAGTGCGGAAAGTTATCAATCAGATTCGCCATGGCAAAAAAAAATTCGTGATAATGACCAAACGCCAACGTTTACGCCTGATATTCGTCATCAACGCAAACTTGAAACCCTTATTTATAGTGAAAATAGCTGTAAATCTGTGTTTAAACATCGTCCTTCATCGATTATTAAAGCTTTTATTACCCAAGAAACAGCCTATCATTTTAAAGATCTGATTGAATGGTTAGTCAATCAGCACTTGGGTTATGATGTGGTGTCAAATGAACAGCTAACCAAAATGGCTGAAACCCCACATCATGGCGGCATTTGTTTGATCATTAAAAAACGAACGCCACTTAATTTGACGACTTATTTAGATAATGACAGAGATGAAGACTATGTTTTAGCGATTGATGATATCAATAATCCGCATAATCTAGGTGGACTTGTTAGAACAGCGGCTTTTTATGGCATCAATGGTTTGATGTTAAGACAGACTAATTTATTAGAAAGTGGCGCTGCAATGCGGGTTGCAGAAGGTGGGGCAGAAGCGATAAGCCCGATTAAAACCGATGACTTTTTAGCTGCACTCGATATTTTCAAGCAACGTGGTTACAACATTGTCGCTTTATTGCCTTGCCAAGTTAAATCGGTTCAGGCGACAGAGCTTCATCAAGCAAGCTTTGGTAAAAAAACAGTCTTTGTTATTTTTCAACAAATCAATATGAAATTAATTGATTGTGCTGATGATGTGATTTATTTAAAAGGCAATGAAAATATGGCGGCACTGAATATTTCCGTTGCAACCGGTATCTTATTGTCAAATATAAAAAAATAACCCAACCCAATACTTTACTGTCAATAATCTTGGCAGTAAAGCTTCCCATCTTTGTCACAATAACATCAAATAGCATAATTTGATTAGACAATACTTTTTTTTTCTATACATTGTAACAATATTTTTCTTTATTGAGTTTTTGTTATGGCATTAGAGCATCAAGTCGGTTTGATTTTTGGTAAGTTTTATCCCTTGCACTGTGGTCATCTTTATCTGATTGAAAAAGCGATGAGCCAAGTTAATGAGCTACATATCATGCTTGGCTGCGAAGCAACGCGCGATAAGAAAATTTTCGATAAAAGTCATTTTTCCCGTCAACCACAAGTTAGTGATCGCTACTTATGGTTACAGCAAACATTCAAAAACCGGCATAACATCCATATTCACATCTTGGATGAAGCAGGAATTGCCTATTATCCAGATGGTTGGAAAGATTGGAGTGACAAAGTTAAAAGTATATTAGCTGAGCACCATATAAAACCAACTAAAATCTTTACCAGTGAAATGCAAGACGTTAAAAATTACGAAACCTATTTTGATTGCTCAGTGAATATTATTGATGCAAAGCGGGATTTTATTCCAATTAGTGCGACAGAAATAAGACAAAACCCATATGAAAATTGGTCATTTATTGCCAAAGCAGCACAACCCTTTTTCATTAAAAAAGTGGCTATTATCGGCAATAGTCAGTCAAAAGAATTGCCCGAGCAGCTTGCTAACATCTATAACACCAAATACGTTGTTAATGGTTATATCAATTACATTGAACAAGAAATCGCGAGCAAGCATCATCACCGTCACTTAAGTGATTCAGACTTTGTGCGAATTGCTATGTTACATGCTGAAAGGATAAATCAGGCCGTTACATGCGCAAACAAACTGATTTTTACTACCATCGATTTTGATACGTTGGTTGATTATTATCGGGAGATTTTTCAAACAGATAATGAAATTTTAAATGCACTCAAACAGAATTATCATTTTGATCTAGTTATTAATCAAAAAGATTTCAATGCAGAAAACACTGCGCTGGAAAATTTTGAATTAGCTTCAAAAATGGTTGAATCATTACTGATTTAGTTCATCGCATTTTTAGTTGCTTATGTTAGAATGAACAAAATCGTTATCTTGGATAATTTTTTATGTCTCAATCCCCTGATAAAAACACCGGTTCTGAACAGGAACACATTGATTTTGGTTTTACTCAAGTTCCTAAACAAGAAAAAGTAAAACGTGTAGCAGATGTTTTTCATTCTGTTGCTGATAAATATGATGTAATGAATGATTTGATGTCATTAGGTATTCATCGTATTTGGAAAAAAATCACGATTGAATACAGCAGTGTTCGGAAAAATCAAAAAGTGTTAGACCTTGCAGGTGGCACTGGGGATCTTACGGCTAAATTTTCAAAGTTGGTTGGTGAAGATGGCTTGGTTGTTTTAGCCGATATCAATGAATCCATGCTCCGAGTTGGGCGGGATAAATTACGCGACAAGGGCTTGTTTAAAAACATTGAATATGTGCAAGCAAATGCCGAAGCCTTACCGTTTGCTGATAATTACTTCGATTGCATCACCATCTCGTTTGGACTGCGTAATGTCACCGATAAAGAAAAAGCATTACGCTCTATGTGGCGAGTTTTGAAACCGGGCGGACGATTATTAGTCTTAGAGTTTTCGAAACCCCAATACAAACTGTTAAATAAAGCTTATGATGCGTACTCATTCACCATGTTACCCTTGATGGGAAAAATTGTTGCAAATGATTCAGAGAGTTATCGTTATCTAGCCGAATCGATTCGTATGCATCCTGATCAAAAAACGTTGAAAAAAATGATGGAAGACGCAGGGTTTGCCGATGTCAATTATCACAACATGACTGGCGGCATTGTTGCTTTACATATTGGTTTTAAATTTTAGTGTGACTTGTTATGACATTTTTTCGGCTTTATAAAATCTTGGCTGTCTTTCGAGCTTATCGGTTGCAGGAACTGTTACCTTTACAACGAACCCCAAAATGGTTCTTTTTTTTGCTGACGGCCTTATTTTGGGTCAGAAAAAAAGGTAAAGGAGATGATATTGGAGAGCGATTGTGCCAAGCGCTACAAGAACTTGGACCTGTATGGATCAAGCTCGGACAAATGTTATCAACCCGCCGTGATATATTACCTTTCGCTGTTGCTAATGCCTTAACCAAGTTGCAAGATCAAGTGCGTCCTTTTGATGGTGACATGGCAAAGCAAATCATCGAATCTGCGTTAGGTCAGCCGATAACAGACCATTTTTCTGATTTTGATACCAAACCCTTAGCCTCAGCCTCGATTGCGCAAGTGCATACTGCGGTTTTAAAACGTAGCCAAGCCCAGGTGATTATCAAAGTGTTAAGACCCAATATTCTGCCGGTGATTCAAGCGGATATCCAACTGATGTATTGGATTGCAACGCAAGTGACCAAACGGATTAAATCAGGCAAAAAATTGCGTGCGACCGACATTGTCAAAGATTACGAAGTCACCCTACTTAAAGAACTTGATTTTGAGCAAGAAGCCTATAACACCAATCGATTACGGGCTAATTTTATTAATAGCGATATTTTGTATATCCCCTTTGTTTATCAAGATCTCTCTCGTAAAAATGTGCTTGTTGAAGAGCGAATTACTGGTGTGCCCATCGCTAATATTGAGCAATTAAAGCAGTCCAATGTAAATATGAAATTACTTGCTGAACGCGGGGTGCAAGCGTTTTTCACTCAAGTGTTTAGAGATAATTTTTTCCATGCAGATATGCATCCAGGTAACATATTTATTGATATTTCAGATCCACAAAATCCGCGTTATATCGGGATTGATTGCGCGATAGTTGGCATTTTGAGTGAAGATGATCAGCGTTATCTGGCTGAAAATTTTCTGGCTTTTTTTAATCGAGACTACCGGAAAATTGCAGAAACCTATATTTCTTCGGGCTGGGTTGCACAAACAACCGATGCGGCTAAGTTAGAAATGGCCATGCGTAATGTGTGTGAACCGGCTTTTGCAAAGCCGCTAGTTGAAATCTCATTTTCTCAAATATTAATGGAGTTGTTCCAAGTTGCACGTCAATTTGAGATGGAGATTCAACCACAGCTGACTTTACTTGAAAAAACGCTTTTCTATATAGAAGGAATTGGTCGCCAGCTTTACCCAGAACTGGATTTATGGTCAACGGCTAAGCCATTTTTGGAAAACTGGTATGAAGAAAAATACGGCGCCAAAAAATTAGTTAAACAACTTTGGAACTCGTTACCTGAGTGGCGAACTATTATTCCTACTCTGCCAGAGAAGATAAATCGTTATCATTTGGAAAATAAACAAATTCTCAATGAATTAGTTAAACTAAACGATGAGTTGAATGTATCTAAAAAACACAATAGATGCTTGATTACACTTTCAAGCGTGTCGATTGTGATGAGTCTTTTGGTACTTGTTGCAGTTATGTTTTGAATTACACTGTTTTTACCGAATAAAATTAAGTGTATAATTGATAAATAGTAAATAAATGGAGACGTTGTTATGATGCCGAGTTGGCCTCAAGTTATTATATTAATCCTTGTGATTGTTTTATTATTTGGAACCAAGAAATTAAGTTCGTTAGGTTCTGATCTCGGAGCTTCAATAAAAGGGTTTAAAAAAGCCATGAATGAAAGTGACAGTAAAGAGCAGCATCGAGATTCTAACTAGACGTTTTCCATGCGTTTAATTAGTTAAAATAAATAATAAATAATAAAGAGTAATTCGTGTTTGATATCAGTTTTGGTCAGTTATTATTAGTGCTTATTATTGGCCTTGTTGTTTTGGGGCCAGAGCGTTTGCCTGTTGCAATAAAAACCGTTGCAGGTTGGATAAAAGTGTTAAGGCGCATGTCTGCAACAGTGCAATTAGAACTGAGTAAAGAGTTGAAGTTACAAGAGCTTCAAGATAGCTTAAAAAAAGCGCAACAAAGTGGCCTGACGAATATCACGCCCGAAATTCAGCAATCTATTGATGATCTTAATCGTGTGGCAGAATCATTAAAACAAGATATGGCTTCGGTGACACAATTAGATAACGATTCTCCTGCAAATAAAGAATCCCATGACAAATGAAACTATGCAACCTTTGGTTGGACACCTGATTGAATTACGAACAAGGCTTTTGCGTTGTTTAATCTGTATTTTTATTGTACTTATCTGTTTACTTTATTTTTCAAATGCGATTTATCATATTGTTGCAAGTCCGCTGATGCGTCAACTGCCAGAGGGCAGCAGTATGATTGCAACCGATATAGCCGCCCCTTTTTTTACACCGATTAAATTAACTGCAATTGTGGCGATTTTTATTTCCATTCCTTACGTTTTGTATCAAGTGTGGGGATTTATCGCGCCAGCACTTTACAAGCATGAAAGGCGGCTGGTTATGCCATTAATTGTCTCGAGCACGGTGTTATTTTATATCGGGATCGCATTTGCTTATTTTGTTGTTTTTCCACTTGCTTTCTACTTCTTTATCCATACAGCCCCTGTGGATGTGGCAATCAATACAGACATAACCAAGTATCTCGATTTTGTCATGACATTATTTATTGTGTTTGGATTTGCTTTCGAAGTGCCCGTTGCTATTATTTTATTATGCTGGACAGGTGTCACAACGCCGGAAAATTTACGTCAAAAAAGGCCGTACGTTATCGTCGGCGTTTTTGCCGTTGCTATGTTTGTAACGCCACCTGATGTGTTTTCACAAATATTATTAGCTATTCCCATCTGTTTTTTGTTCGAGATTGGGACATTTTTCGCTCGCTTTTATAAGCCCAGAGCAGCAGATTATAATGAATATGATGATGAGCACGAACAGCAAGAAAATAATCAAGATAGTGACAACAAAAATGGAGAACAGTAGGGTTAATTTATTATGAAAACATCCTTGTCTAATTTGAGTGCTGCGAGTGTGCTAGTTGTTGGCGATATTATGCTTGATCGTTACTGGCATGGCAGTACTAACCGCATTTCTCCTGAAGCACCGGTTCCGGTAGTTAAAATCGACGCGTTAGAAGAACGCCCTGGTGGCGCTGCGAATGTGGCGATGAATATTACTTCGCTAGGTGGTCAAGCGCGATTAATTGGGTTAACGGGTATTGATGAACCCGCTCGCATTTTGAATGAACAGTTAACATCTCACCAAGTTACTTGTGATTTTGTTGCGGTTTCAACGCATCCAACTATTACTAAATTGAGAGTATTATCCCGTAATCAACAGTTGATTCGCATTGATTTTGAAGAGGGATTTGACCACATTGATGCAACACCTATTTTAGAGCGCATTAAAATTTCCCTCGATTCTTGTCAGGTGGTGGTTATATCTGATTATGCCAAAGGTGCGTTATCCCGTGTACAATCGATGATTCAATTGGCTAATCAAGCAAATGTGCCAATATTGGTTGATCCGAAAGGAACGGATTTTGAACGTTATCGCGGTGCAACATTATTAACCCCGAATATGTCAGAATTCGAAGCGGTGGTTGGTCACTGTCAAACCGAAGAGGATCTGGTTGAAAAAGGGTACGCCCTTATTAAACAATATGATTTAAAAGCGCTACTTGTCACGCGCAGTGAAAAAGGCATGACCTTGCTGCAACTGGATAAACCTCTCTATCACTTACCCACCCAAGCCAAAGAAGTCTTTGATGTTACAGGGGCTGGTGATACCGTTATTGCCTCATTAGCAACGGCGTTAGCGTCGGGTAAATCCCTTGAAGAGAGTTGCATGCTTGCCAATGCAGCGGCCGGTATTGTGGTTGGTAAGTTAGGCACTTCAACGGTCACACAAGTTGAACTGGAAAATGCGATTAGAGTTCGAACGCATGATGGATTTGGCATCATGACAGAACAAGAACTTAAAGACGAAGTCAACAAAGCGCGTATGCGCGGCGAAAAAATAGTCATGACCAACGGATGCTTTGATATTTTACATGCCGGGCATGTTTCTTATCTTGCTAACGCAAGAAAACTTGGCGATCGATTAATTGTTGCTGTCAACAGTGATGCGTCTGTCAAACAACTAAAAGGTAATTCAAGGCCAATTAATCCTCTGTTACAGCGAATGATTGTGCTCGGTGCTTTAGCTTCGGTTGATTGGGTTGTGGCTTTTGAAGAAGAAACGCCACAACGTTTGATTGCTAATGTTTTACCCGATGTACTCGTCAAAGGCGGCGATTATAAACCCGAAGATATTGCAGGAGGCAAAGAAGTGATTGCCGCAGGGGGTGAGGTGTGTGTACTTAATTTTGAAGATGGCTGCTCGACAACTAACATTATTAATGCCATCAAAACGCAGTCACCAGATTGATGCTCTATTTTTGTATTAAGACGAAGATAATGGGGAATTTCCCCATTACCTAATGATATTGTTCAATGTTTACACATCAAGTCCTAAAAATCCACCGCTTTGGTGTTTCCATAGCTGAGCGTAGACGCCATTTTTCTGCAACAGTTCATGATGGCTGCCTTGCTCTACAATGTTTCCTTTGTCGAGTACAATCAAACGATCCATCGCAGCGATAGTTGAGAGACGGTGCGCGATTGCAATCACTGTTTTGCCTTCCATGAGTGCATAAAGACTTTCTTGAATTGCTTGCTCAATTTCAGAATCTAATGCGCTGGTTGCTTCATCAAGTAATAAAATTGGTGCATTTTTTAATATCACTCGGGCAATGGCAATACGCTGTCGTTGTCCACCTGACAATTTAATGCCTCTTTCGCCAACATAAGCGTCATAACCGCTTCGCCCTTGTCCATCTTGCAGTGTACGTATAAACTCATCAGCCTGTGCTTTTTTGGCGGCAAGAATCATGTCACTCTCGTTAGCGTGCGGTTTTCCATAAAGCAAGTTCTCTCTCACTGACCGATGTAATAATGACGTGTCTTGGGTAACCATACCAATTTGTTCTCTTAAACTTTCTTGGGTGACATCGGTAATATTTTGACCATCAATTAAAATTTCGCCGCTATTTAAATCATAAAAACGCAACAATAAATTGATTAACGTCGATTTCCCTGCTCCTGAGCGACCCACTAATCCTATTTTTTCCCCAGGATTAATGACTAAATTCAGCCCGTTAACGATCGATTTATCCACTTTACTATCGTAACTAAAATGAATACGGTTAAATTCAATTTTTCCTTTTGGAACGGTTAACACGGTGCTATTTGGTTTATCAACAACGTGTGTTGATCTTGAAAAGGTATTTATCCCGTCTTTAACAACGCCGATATTTTCAAAAAGACTGGCCATTTGCCACATGATCCAGTGTGATAATCCATTTAATCTAAGCGCCATAGCGGTTGATGTGGCAATGGCACCCACGCCCACTAAACTTTGTGTCCAAAGCCACAGTGCAATGCCAGATGTGCTTAATATCAATAAAATACAAAGTAAATGGTTAACAATCTCAAAACTACTCACCAATCGCATCTGCTTATTAACCGTGTGCAAAAACGTATCCATTGATTTTTGTGCATATAATGCTTCGTTGCCTGCATGTGAAAACAGTTTAACGGTCATAATATTGGTATACGCATCGGTTATACGTCCGGTCATCATTGAACGTGCGTTAGCTTGTTGACTTGCAACAGCCCCTAATTTGGGAACAAAATAAAATAATGCAAGTCCATAACAACAAAACCAGCCGATAAAGGGTAGCAGCAGCCAGAGATCCAAGCGACCAATTACGGTACTCATTGTAATAAATGCAATGATTGAAAAAACCAAAATATCGGCTACAAGAAAACAGGTATCACGAATTGCAAGCGCTGTTTGCATCACTTTTGCTGATATTCTGCCAGCAAATTCATCTTGGAAAAATCGCATGCTTTGATTTAGGACTAAACGATGGAGATTCCAGCGTAAACGCATTGGAAAATTGCCCGCTAAACATTGATGCTTAATGATGGTTTGCAGCATAATTATCAATGTGCTTGACAAAATGATCGCAATTAAAATGATCAAAGTGGTTTTTTCTTGCTGCCAAAGTTTGCTTGGTTCAATGACAGAGAGCCAATCAATCACCTCACCTAACATAGCGAATAAAAAGGCTTCAAAAGCGCCACTTAGTGCACTAAAAATGATGAGTAGAAAAATGAATAACCGCGTACCTTTGGTTGATTGCCACATAAACTGAATCAAATTTTTGGATGGGGTTTGCGGTTCATCCTTGGGATAAGGTGAAATAAGTTTTTCAAAAATACGATACATAAGATACCTGAAGGTAGAGGCATATTCCGTCGGTACATCGCTCCGACGGAATAAGTAATTTGATTAACGAGTGCTAGTTATTATATGCGTTAATGGCGCGTTTAAAAAACATCTTTGATCATTAAAACAACGCGACCAACAATATTGTACTGTTTAAACTCTTGTTTAGGCACTTCAATCGTTGAGTAAAATTCGTTGTTACACAGCAATACCCAGCCATTAATCGTTAATCGAATTCGTCTTAATAAAGTCATGTCTTCATATTCGATTAAGTAAATTGCACCATCAACTATTTCATGTTGCTCTGTATTAATGATAACACCGTCGTTATTTTTAATTTCAGGAGACATAAGATCCCCTTTTGCCCAGTAAATAATTAATTTGTCCGGGCTAAGACCGCGGCATTTAGCCCAACCTTCAAGAATAGGATAATTCATTGACGGTGGTGTCTCACGAACAAAACGTTGTGTTTTTGCTTCCTCTTTAGTTGGTAACTGTTTTTTATAGACAGAAACACGATAAATATTTTCATTATAGATATTTTCGTCATCTTTTTGACCTAACACTTCTAATTTATAACCTGTTGCAAGCCAGTTATAAGAAACATTACATTTTTCTGCAATGGTTTCAAGTCGCGTTAAAGATGGGTAGGTTTTTCCTGATAAGTAATCGCGGATTACTGTCTCTGACATATCACATTTTTTAGAGAAGGCTGAGACAGATAATCCGTTCATTGCCGTATGTAATCTTTCTTTAAATGTCTTTACATTCTTATTCTTAATCATACCTTATTCAAACTCTCTTGTTATTTCTGTTTTTTCGCCAATTATAATTTATTTTTTTTAAATATTATATAGCGAAAACTGATGAAAAAATGGAATTTTTTTGGAAAAAA
>JAVSBY010000048.1:0-3232 GCA_031960925.1 Gilliamella sp. CRA003912 | reverse complement strand
GCAGTTGTTTGAACTCAAATGGTCAATTTACTTTAAGGGATAATTTGTTTACAATCACTCCAAATCCCCCTATTTACGTAAAAGAATATATTGTTAGATATTAATGAGGAATTATGAACAGAAGCTGCCTAGAACTCTCCCAACAACGTTATACAACAAAACACTACGATCCGACTAAAAAAGTTTCCGCTGAACAGATTAAAACACTCATGGATATTCTTCGCAATGCGCCATCTTCCCTTAATGTGCAGCCTTGGCATTTTATCGTCATTGATAACCACAATTCCCAAGATAAGATATTACCTGCCATTGCTGAGATGAATCATTCTCGAGTCACTGACTCATCGCATACGATTGTATTTTGTATAAAATCGCCATTAACTGAAGACTTTTTGTTGAGAGTCAATGAAAAAGAGAGTCAAGATGGTCGCTATAAAGATGAAGCAATGAAACAAGAACGTTTAGACAGTCTGATGAATGCAGTTTTTAATGGAAAAGCAAAGTCTGCCGAAGGGTTAGATGCGTGGGAAAAACATCAGCTTTATATTGCGCTTGGTCAGCTGCTTTATGCAACCGAACAAATGGGGATTGACTCGACTGCGATAGGGGGCTTTAACCCATCAAAATTGGATCAGATTCTTGGACTTACTGCGAAAGGATTGAAAAGTGAAGTATTGGTGACGATTGGCTTTAGAGCTGAAAACGACAGTAACGCTAAACGCCCGAAATCAAGATTAAATCAGGACGAGCTGTTTACATTCTGGGAGTAATCAGTTTGCTTATCAAACGTTGTGTTTTCAACGACCAACGCTGCTAATCTATCAAACAATATGCCGATCGCCTTCTTTACGAAAGGCATGTTGTTGAAAATGATGGTATAAATTTATAGTTTTCGCTTAAAAAAAATTGATTAACTCATTGAAATTGCAATAATTATAAATAATTAATATTATTCATTCTTGTTTTGTGTATGACGTTGTTATTTTTGCTTTGCTTCCCATATCAACTCAGCTCATTCATTTTACTATCATCAATTAATGGTGTATCACATTGCTTATTCGATGGTAAATTTTCATCTAATAGATGCCTATGACTTAGGTAAATTTTAAATTAAGGTTTTTTGTATGCTTTTGTCTTCGACACGGAAAGACTGGTTGGGGAATATCCGTGGTGATATTCTGGCTGGTATTGTTGTTGCGCTTGCCCTTATCCCTGAGGCGATCGCTTTTTCTATCATCGCAGGTGTTGATCCCAAAGTCGGGCTTTATTCTGCTTTTTCAATTACTCTCATTATCGCTTTTCTTGGTGGGCGCTGTGGAATGATTTCTTCGGCAACTGGGGCGATGGCGCTGCTCATGACAACGTTAGTCAAAGATCATGGGCTTGATTATTTATTAGCCGCAACCATCTTAACCGGAATTTTGCAAGTTATTGCTGGTTACCTTAAGTTAGGCAGTTTGATGCGCTTTGTTTCCCAATCGGTCGTAACCGGGTTTGTCAATGCGCTTGCTATTTTGATTTTTATGGCACAGCTCCCTGAACTGACCAATGTAACTTGGCCGGTTTATGCGATCACCGCAGCCGGATTAGCCATCATTTATCTGTTTCCGTTTTTAACTAAAAAAATTCCATCCCCTTTAGTTTGCATTGTCGTTTTAACCGCGATCTCAATTTGGCTAGGATTAGATATTCGTACTGTGGGTGACATGGGGGCTTTGCCTAACAGTTTACCTGTCTTTTTATTACCTAATGTTCCTTTCAATTTAGATACGTTGTTAATTATTTTGCCTTATTCATGCGGGCTGGCTGTAGTTGGTTTGCTTGAATCCATGATGACAGCAACTATTGTCGATGATTTGACGGAAACATCGAGCGATAAAAATAGAGAATGTAAAGCGCAGGGGATTGCGAATTTTTGTACAGCATTTATTGGCGGAATGGCAGGCTGCGCGATGATTGGTCAATCGGTTATTAATATAAAATCCGGCGGACGAGGGCGATTGTCCACGTTTACAGCCGGGGCTGTTCTGATGTGTTTGATTCTGTTTTTTAATGATTGGGTCTCACGTATTCCAATGGCTGCGTTAGTTGCTGTGATGATTATGGTCTCGATTGGGACTTTTTCTTGGCGATCGATAGCTAACCTTACAACTTATCCGTTATCAACCAATATAGTGATGATTGCAACAGTGACTGTTGTCGTCTCAACACATAATTTAGCTTATGGCGTTTTAGTCGGGGTTTTAGTTGCCTCATTAAACTTTGCAAATAAGGTTGCCCATTTCATGTATGTTGATTCAAGCCGCCAAGATACTGCGCGGACGTATGTGGTATATGGGCAAGTTTTTTTCGCCAGTTCGAGTCGCTTTATCGATACATTCGATTTTAAAGAGCGAGTTGAAAGCGTCACAATTGAGCTAAGTCACGCGCATTTTTGGGATATTACCGCGGTAAAAGCCTTGGACAAAGTGATCCTAAAATATCGTCAGTTTGGTGTTGATGTGGATATCATTGGTATGAACAAGGCAACAGCAACGATTATGGACCGCTTTGGTGTTTATGATAAACCTGCGCAGATTAAAAAAGTGATGGGCGGACATTAATCAAATGATATCGCGGGCGTAATTTAGCTAACAAGCGAGGAGGTTTATAATCTGCTCGTTGTTCTATTTTACCGATTAAATTTAATGGTAAAACCTATATTGTATTTAGAGATTAATTATGCGATTTTATTAAGTGAAACTATTAACGGGATTTGTCCATTCACATATCCTGAAATCACGATTTTACTTATGGATGCTGATACATTCATAAAGGCTATTAAGTAATTAATTTATAGGAGTTTTATAAAATGACGCAATCTAGACACGAGAAAGGACTAAAAAATATCGAAGCTTTGTACGGTGATAGAGGGTCAAATGGATTAACTGCCAATGCTAAGTTGGCTCCTAAATTTGAAGAATATATCTGCGATTTTGCCTATGGCGATATTTACAGTCGACAAAGTCTGTCATTGTTACAAAAACAGATCGTAACAATCTCATCTTTAGTGACACAAGGTTGCGTGCCTAACGAACTAAAAATGCACATTCACGGTGGTTTAAATGCTGGATTAACCGAAGAACAAGTGTTGGATATTTGTGTGCACTGCTTGCCTTATATCGGGTTTCCACGGGTAACTAACGCCCTAGAAATTGCTCATGAAGCCTTTGAAGAAAGGAAAAATAAGTAA
>JAVSBY010000047.1:0-3805 GCA_031960925.1 Gilliamella sp. CRA003912 | reverse complement strand
TAGTTGACGCTTATAATCCAGGTTAGGTATAGTAACCTTGCCAAAATAATCACTGGTCATATTTCGATTGATGATTGCAAGTGCATCATCATAAAAATGTATAAAAGGAACCGTTAATTATGGAAATTTTAAAAGACTATCGAGTCCATGTACTTGCACTGCTCGTTGTTATTATCTGCGAACTGATTGGGCAACAAACCATTTGGGTTGTTACCGTCTACCCGCTTTTATGGGCCATGATAATCGGCGGCGTTATTAGTTTACCTAAGCTGAAAATCTTAAAAGAAAAAAATATGCATAATGCCAGTGCCATTATGATGGTAACGTTAATGTTATTGATTGCTAAACTCGGGGTATCTGTTGGGCCTAAGATTAATGAAATATTCAATGCCAAATTAGCATTACTTTTTCAAGAGGTTGGCCACTTTGCTGGCACCATATTACTTGGATTACCACTCGCGATGATGTTAGGAATGGGGCGTGAAGCTGTCGGTGCAACTTATTCAGTTGGAAGGGAAACCAATATAGCCATTGTTGCCGATAAATATGGACTTGATTCGCCTGAAGGCCGTGGCGTTATGGCAATGTATATTTGTGGAACATTATATGGTGCAGTTTGGATGAGTATTTTGGCCAGTGTTATCGCAAAATTAGATATCATTCATCCGTATGCGTTAGCGATGGGCGCGGGGGTTGGCAGTGGAAGTATGATGGCTGCATCACTGGCACCAATTAGTGATCTTTATCCAAACCTATCTGGTGATATTGTTGCCTATGCAACCGCGGCTAACTTAATGTCGAGCGTTCTAGGTATTTATATCTACATTTTCTTTTCTTTGCCTTTTGCTTCATTTTTATATAACGCACTATCTCGTTTAAGACGCAAACAAGCAGGAGCAAAATAATGAAAATCCTTGAAACCATTTTTTTACTTATTTTAGTTGCCATCATCATGGCGGCAGGAAACACGGTTGGTTACAAAGCAGATTTTATTCTTTCTGTGCAAGCTGTTGGCGTTTTAGTTATTCTTGCACTCATTGGCTTTTTTATCAGTAAATTGCCTGTACTCAATAAATTACCAGTGATTTTATGGGTTTCAGTGGTTGCAGCCGTTGCCTCTTGCCCTATCTTTCCTTATCACGAGTATGTGATTAATCTGACAGAAAAAGTCTCATTATTGGCGATTTGTACGCCGGTACTTGCCTATGCTGGCCTTGCAATCGGTAAAGATTTAGCGCTATTTAAAAGCATCTCTTGGCGAATTATTCCTGTTTCGTTAGCTGTTTTTTCGGGCACGTTTATTTTGGCCGCATTGATTGCACAATTTACACTGAGCGTTGAAGGCGTTATCTAATTAAAAAAGGGGAATGTATGACAAAGGACCAACTCAAGCAACAAGTCTGCCAAGCAATTGAAGCACGCAAAGCAGACATTAAAGCTATCGCTGAATCAATTTGGTCAGAGCCAGAGCTTGGCTATAAAGAGACAAAAACAGCCAAAAAAGTGGAAGAAGCGTTTACAAAACTGGCCGTACCATTCAAAAATAAACTGGCGTTAACTGGTGTAAAAGGCCGATTAAAAGGTGGTAAAGCAAGCAAATACAGCGTTGCTGTTATCAGTGAGTTAGATGCGATCATCTGCGCTGACCATCCTGCGGCAAATGATCTTTCAGGGGCCGCTCACTGCTGCGGACACAATGCCCAAATCGCTAATATGCTAGCTGTTACCATGGGATTGATTGATACCGGTGCGATGGCACATTTATCTGGTGATGTGGTGCCATTTGCCGTGCCTGCCGAAGAATATGTTGAAATTACTTACCGAAATCGCCTGATCGAAGAAAATAAAATTAAATATATTGGCGGTAAACCAGAGCTAATCTATCGTGGAGAGTTTGACGACATCGATATGGCATTACAAATTCACTTAACCAGTGTAGCAAAAGATCGTCAAAATGGGTTTATTGAAATGTCAACAACCAGTAACGGTTTTATCGGCAAACTGATCAACTATAAGGGCGAAGCCGCACATGCCGCCGCCGCTCCCCATGCGGGGGTAAATGCCCTAAATGCCGCTATGATGGGGATGATGGGCGTCAATGCTATTCGCGATACCTTTCAGGAAAAAGACTATATCCGTTTCCACCCAATTATTACGCAAGGCGGTGATCTGGTCAATGTCGTGCCAAGTGATGTTAGAATGGAAAGTTATGTTAGGGCGGCGAATGTCCCTGCGATGATCGATGCCAATAAACGCATCAATACCGCCTTAGAAGCGGGTGCCATGGCTGTGGGTGCTAAGTGTGAAATCAAAGATTTGCCGGGTTACTTACCGCTGCAAAACAACCCTACCCTTAATGAACTTCTTAAGCAAAATGCGCAGCAGCTGATCGGTGAAGAAAATGTTTGGGTTGCCCCGCATATGACAGGCAGCACCGATACCGGTGATTTATCACACATTATGCCAGTTAGTCATCCTTGGATAGGCAGTGTTCGCGGTGTATTGCACGGTAAAGATTATACAGTGTTTGATGAGAATATGGCCTATATCCGTCCGGCACAAATGATGGCATGCACAATCATTGATTTACTTTATGATGATGCGCAGGCCGCAAAAGAAATGATGTCAAACTATAAACCGTTAATGACTAAACAAGAATATTTAGCATTTTTAACCAGTTTTGATAATTAATTTGTAAAACTTGGCCCCAAAGGGGCTAAGTCATTGGATCGCTATGCAAGCATTAACTGACGACGAACTACTACGTTATGATAGACAAATCACCTTAAAGGGATTTGATATTGATAAACAAGAACAACTTAAAAATGCATCTGCATTAATTATTGGGGTAGGCGGATTAGGCTGCGCCGCTTCGCTTTATTTGGCTTCTGCCGGTATTGGAAAATTAACACTGATTGATTTTGATATTGTTTCCAAAACCAACTTACACCGACAAATTTTATATACCAAACAATCGCTTGAAAAAAACAAAGTCGATCAAGCTAAACAAGCACTGCAACAGATCAATCCTGATATTGAAATTACTGCACTCAATAAAAAGCTGGATAATGATTCCTTGATTTCAATGATTGAAAAGCAGGATATTATCCTCGATTGTACTGATAATTTGTTAACCCGCCAACAAATCAATGCATGCTGTTATCGGGTCAAAAAACCGTTGATTTCAGGTGCTGCAATTCGCATGGAGGGTTTACTAACTGTTTTTACTTATCAAGATGATACGCCATGTTATCACTGCTTAAGTCACCTTTTCGGTCAAGATAACTTAACTTGTGTTGAAGCCGGTGTCATGGCACCTTTGGTTGGGATAATCGGATCGATGCAAGCATTAGAAGCCATAAAAATAGTCACAAACTACGGACGTCCACTCACTCATCGATTATTGATGATCGATGCAATCACCATGCAATTTACTGAATTGACCATTCCTAAATGGGCGAACTGCCCCGTATGTCAAAATAAACCGTTAGCGATGAAAGCAGATGCAAAATAGACGAATTATTCTCGCCCCAATGGAAGGCGTTCTTGACTATACGGTCAGACAACTTTTAACTGAAATAAACCAATTTGATTACTGTGTTACCGAATTTGTGCGCGTTACTCATCACAAGTTATCGAGTCGCACTTTTTATCGATTATGTCCAGAGCTAAGCCAAGGTGCAAAAACAAAATCAGGGACGCCAGTCAGAGTACAGCTACTTGGTCAATCCCCAGAGTGGATGGCAGAAAACGCACTCAAAGCAATTGAACTGGGATCTTATGGTATTGATATTAATTGTGGCTG
>JAVSBY010000046.1:0-7111 GCA_031960925.1 Gilliamella sp. CRA003912 | reverse complement strand
GTAATAATTTGATTACCCGCATTATCATGGCCAACGGTTCCTTTATCGGCAATAATTATCGATGGACGTGCATTATTTTTAGGATTTAGCTGTGCGATAAACACATGATCAAGGCTATTTTTATTGACATTATTAATATAGATAACTGAATTTCCATCGGGGGTTTGTTGAAATTGACCCGCGAGTAATCCGGCTAAACTTGGATTCAATTTTGCATTTTCGACCAGTTCATCTTGTTTTAAACTTGACCATGGACCAAACCATATTGAGTTGATAGCGGTTAAAGCGCAGGTCATAATGCACAGATAGAAGACCACTTGGTAGGTCACGCGCTTTTTCACGCCGCACGCGTACATTGCAACCATTTCACTATCAGCATATAGTCGACCAAAAGTGACTAATACACCAAGAAATAAGCTTAACGGTAAAATCAATTCAATCATATTTGATACGCCAAGCAGTAATAACGGCACGATGAGATCGTTCGGAATGTCGCCACTGATTGCGCTTGATAGTATTCGAATTAATTTTTGTGAAAAAAAGATCAGCAATAGTATAAACAGTATTGCGCCTTGCGTTTTTAGTGTTTCTTTAACTAAATATCGACGTATGATCACAGTAAACCCATTAAGAACCGAAATAAAATCGAACCATTATAGCTTGAATTAGTCAGTTTGGTTATCTTTTTGTTGCTATCCCATCGTTAACCGATAAAATATTCCTATTCAATTTTTTTGTTGTGAGATTAATCATGGAATTTATTGCTAAAAATGTGGTGATGGCGAAATCTAAAGCGCAGTGCATCGTACTATCTGTTTTTGCTGATGATAAACAGCTCAATCATGTTACTGAATTTGACAAATTAAACCACGGATTGATAAGTCAACTTATTCAATCCGGTGATGCAAACTGTGAACTTGGCAAAACCACGCTACTGTTCCCGGCGGCAAGTTCATTAAATCAAAACGTGTTGTTAGTCGGGTGTGGCAAGCTTGGTCAATTTAACCGTGATAAAGCAAAAAAAGTGACACAATCTGTGATGACTCAGTTACGTGATAGAAAAATTGAAACCATTTTATGGGATATTTTGACTATTGATGAGGCAATTTCAAGCGATCTTGCCAAAGATATTCCGCAAATTTTTAATGATGCACTCTATCAGTTTGATCAATTCAAATCAGAAAAGTCGGCGCCAGTACTGCTTAGCAAGGTGACGCTGCTTTGCACGGACAGTAAGCTAATTAAAGGCCTTCAGTCTAATTTACAACAAGGTCAAATCATTGCAGATGCGATAAAGTCGGCTAAAACACTTGCTGATATGCCGCCTAATGTATGTAATGCCCATTATCTCGCGCAGCAAGCTATACAACTTGCAAAAGACCATCCGTCAGTGACCGTATCGCATTTAGATGAAAAAGCGTTGGCTAAGCTTAAAATGAACGCTTATTTGGCTGTTGGTCAAGGTTCTCAAAATGAATCGGTTATGACCATTATGGAATATCATGGCGCTAAAGACAAAAATGCCAAACCTTATGTTCTGGTTGGTAAGGGCCTCACTTTTGATTCTGGGGGGATTTCAATCAAACCCGCTGCCGGAATGGATGAGATGAAATACGATATGTGTGGTGCGGCAACGGTTTACGGCGTTATGCAGGCGGTTGCGCAATTAGCTTTGCCGATCAATGTGGTTGGCGTTATGGCTGGCTGTGAAAATATGCCTGGCCATAATGCTTATCGACCCGGTGATATTTTGACAACCATGTCAGGTAAAACTGTTGAGGTGATCAACACCGATGCGGAAGGGCGATTAGTGTTATGTGACACGCTAACTTATGTTGAACGTTATCACCCTGAAATTGTTATTGATATTGCGACATTAACTGGCGCATGTATTATTGCACTTGGACATCATTATACAGGTGTAATGGGTAATAACGATGAGTTGGTGTCTGATTTAGTTTGCGCATCTAAGCGTGCGGGGGATAAAGCATGGCCATTACCGATAGATGACGATTTCAAACAACAAGTGAAATCAACGTGTGCTGATATTGTTAATGCAGCGGGCCGCGATGGTGGAACTATTACCGCCGCCTGTTTTTTATCTCATTTTACAGAGAAATATAAATGGGCACATTTAGATATTGCAGGCACCGCATGGAAATCAGGCGCTAATAAAGGCGCAACAGGTCGCCCGGTAGCAATGCTTATCCACTATTTATTAGATCAAAAACACGGATAAATAATGCTGCATAAGTGAGTTATTTGTGATCATGGATTAACATCACGCTTCCTTTCGAGCTATCGTTCTACTGGCTATTTTCAGTAGAACGAGGTTGACTTTCCCACAATAAATAATCTGCTTGGTTTATTTAAAACCTTATTCTCCCAACACCTGCATTAAATTTAGACATAAATAGCGTTCCAGTTGACTAAAATAACAGGGATGACATTATCCTTTTGTTTTGTTAGCATTAACAGGAATAAAGGTTAAGTGATAGGGATAACTAATGAAAAAAGTCACATTCTATTTGATTGAAAATCAGAAGGATACTAATGATACCGGGGTTATCTTTTACGAAAAGCTAGCGTGTGAAAAAATAACCGAAGCTTGGCAAACAAAGCTGCGCGTACTTGTTACGTGTCAAGATCAGGCTCAAGCCGAGCGACTTGATGAATACCTTTGGCAATTAGACACTGACAATTTTGTACCGCACAATTTAGCGGGTGAGGGAATGAGTAATGGTTCTCCTATTGAAATTTGTTGGCCGCAAAAACGCAGTAATGGCAACCGCCAATTGCTCATCAATTTACAGCAACAATTTCCTGAATTTTCGGGTGTTTATCGAGATGTAATCGATTTTGTGCCAGTCGATCAACGTTTAAAATCGTTAGCCAGAGAACGCTATATGGCCTACAAAAAAATGGGATTTAATCTAAAAACGGTTCCAACCTTATGCAAATAAACGCTTTCAACAGCGTAATTTCTGAAAAACACTATCGCTATTTTACAATCAAGTTGAGTTAGATTTGTCACGCAATAAATTCACGGTAATTAGTCCACTATGCAACTTGCCATCGATAAATGGCAGTGTATTGTTGCTTTAATTTATTGTAAAATACGCGCATTTTCCTCCTCGAATCAGGATTGACACATTAATTATGAAAAACACAACTTATAATCCACAAGAAATCGAACAACCGATTTATCAACATTGGGAAGAAAGCGGCTATTTTAAGCCAAATGGTGATAAATCTCAGCCAAGTTACTGCATTGCTATTCCACCACCGAATGTAACGGGGAGCTTGCATATGGGGCATGCTTTCCAACAAACAATTATGGACGCATTAATTCGCTACCACCGTATGCAAGGTAAAAATACCCTTTGGCAATCCGGTACCGATCATGCAGGCATTGCAACACAAATGGTTGTTGAACGTAAAATTGCGGCAGAAGAAAATAAAACCCGTCATGATTATGGCCGAGATGCATTCATTGACAAAATTTGGCAGTGGAAAGCGGAATCTGGTGGCAGCATTACTAAGCAAATGCGCCGATTAGGCGATTCTGTCGATTGGGAGCGTGAACGCTTCACCATGGATGACGGGTTATCTAATGCGGTTAAAGAAGTGTTTGTTAGACTTTATCAAGAAGATTTAATTTATCGCGGTAAGCGCTTGGTTAACTGGGATCCTAAATTACGTACAGCGATTTCTGACCTTGAAGTTGAAAACCGTGAAGTGAAAGGATCGATGTGGCATTTACGTTATCCGCTCGCTGATGGCGAGAAAACATCAGAAGGTAATGATTATTTAGTGGTTGCAACAACTCGACCTGAAACGCTTTTTGGTGATACAGGGGTTGCTGTAAATCCTGACGATCCGCGTTATAAAAACTTAATCGGTAAATTTGTGGTGTTACCGTTTGTTAATCGCCGCATTCCAATCATTGGTGATGAACACGCTGACATGACCAAAGGAACTGGCTGCGTTAAGATAACGCCAGCGCACGATTTTAATGACTATGAAGTCGGACGACGTCATAAATTACCCATGATCAATATTTTGACCTTTGATGGTGATATTCGTGAACAAGCCGAAGTATTTGATACAAATGGTGAGCCAAGTACAGCTTATTCCCCGGATTTGCCAGCACAATTCCAAAAATTAGAGCGGTTTGCGGCACGTAAAGCGGTGGTCGCTGAGTGCGAAGCACTGGGCATTTTGGATAAAATAGAGCCACATGAACTGACAATCCCTTATGGTGATAGGGGGGGCGTTGTTATTGAACCAATGCTAACTGACCAATGGTACGTTAGAGCACAAGTCCTTGCAAAACCTGCTGTTGAAGCGGTTAAAAATGGCGATATCCAATTTGTGCCTAAACAGTATGAAAATATGTACTTTTCTTGGATGAACGACATTCAAGATTGGTGTATCTCGCGTCAGCTATGGTGGGGACACCGTATTCCTGCTTGGTATGATGAACAAGGCAATGTATATGTGGGGCGTGATGAGGCCGAAGTGCGACTTAAGCACCAGCTTGCTGAAGATGTGATTTTATCACAAGATGATGATGTGCTAGATACCTGGTTCTCATCAGCACTTTGGACATTTTCGACTCTCGGTTGGCCTGAACATACCGATGATCTCGCCACATTCCACCCAACGAATGTGCTTGTTACTGGTTTTGACATTATCTTTTTCTGGGTTGCCAGAATGATCATGATGACCATGCACTTTATCAAAGATGAAAATGGCAAACCACAAGTTCCGTTTAAAACGGTCTATGTCACCGGTCTAATCCGTGATGAAGAAGGACAAAAAATGTCTAAATCTAAAGGAAATGTCATCGATCCTTTAGATATGATTGACGGTATTTCCTTAGCTAGCCTACTTGAAAAACGGACTGGCAACATGATGCAACCTCAATTGGCGGAGAAAATTGCTAAACGGACCGAAAAACAGTTCCCGAACGGCATCGAGGCACATGGTACCGATGCATTACGTTTTACCCTTGCAGCTTTAGCGTCTACAGGGCGTGACATTAACTGGGATTTAAAACGGTTAGAAGGCTACCGAAACTTCTGTAACAAATTATGGAATGCAAGCCGTTACGTCCTGATGAACACCGATGCGCATGATTGTGGATTTGATGGTGGAGAGCTCGATTATTCGCTAGCTGACAAATGGATCTTGGCTGAATTTAACCAAACTATCAAAACCTACCGTGAAGCGTTTGATACGTACCGTTTTGATTTAGCCGCTAACATTTTATATGAATTCACTTGGAATCAATTTTGTGATTGGTATTTAGAATTAACTAAATCGGTTCTAGCAAGTGGTAGCGAGGCTAAGCAGCGCGCTGCACGTCATACATTAGTTACCGTATTAGAAGCGTTATTGCGACTTGCTCATCCAATCATTCCTTTCATTACGGAAGAAATTTGGCAGCACGTTAAAAAACTGATGAATATCAGTGCAGACACCATTATGTTACAGCCAATGCCAGCATTTGATGAACAAAAATTAGATCATCAAGCTGTATCGGATATTAACTGGATCAAAGATGTGGTAATTGCAGTACGTAATATTCGCGCAGAAATGAATATTGCACCAAGCAAATCATTGCAACTACTTATCCGTAAAGCATCACCTGCTGTGCATCGTATCATTAGCGAGAATATTTCATTTGTTGAATCATTAGCGCGCTTATCCGAAATTGTTTTATTAGATGAAGGTGAAGCAGGGCCTCTATCAGTCACAAAACTGGTTGATGGTGCCGAACTGTTAATGCCAATGGCGGGATTAATCAATAAAGACGATGAACTTGCACGTTTAGAAAAAGAGATTTCGCGGATTGATAACGAAATTTCACGGATCGAGAATAAGCTGTCTAATGCAAGCTTTGTCGACAAAGCACCGGCGGCGGTTGTTGAGAAAGAGAAAGAAAAACAGCAAGGTTATCGAGAAGATAAAGCAAAACTGCAAGAACAGTATTTAGCGATTAAAAATCTATAATTTGCACGTGTTATCAGCGTAAATCGAAAAGATCTCTCGCCATAGCGGCGAGGGATTTTTTTATATCGCAAAGTAAACAATACAAAAAAATTTCGCTTATCCTAAGATAAGCGAAATAGTAATTATTTTAATCAAAATCAATTAGAACTTATAACCAACACTGACCATTGCAACCCAAGGATCTAACTTATAATTTGCTGTCACTTTTGTATCACCTAAGTGAGTTGTCGCTTTTGTTTCAATATCAATATAACGAACTTGCGCATTGACAATCCAATTATCATGGAAAGTATAATCAGCGCCCACTTGCGCTGCAAGTCCCCATGAATCATCAAGACTTAAACCGTGGAACCCTTCGTTTTTCGCTTCACCACTTAGCTTTTCATCGAAGAAAAACGTGTAGTTAACGCCAACACCGACATAAGGTTGAATGTCATATTGTGAATCAAGCGGGTACCACACAGCACTTAATGTTGGTGGCAAATGTTTAATCTTACCGAGTGAAGTGCCCGCAAGCCCAGTAGAATTGCCTCCGCCTAAACTGACTTGATGACTAAAAGGCGTTGCTGCTAATAACTCAACCCCAATATTATCAGTAATCATGTATTGAAAGTTTAAACCAAGTTGAGTGTCATGATCCGCTTTTGCTTTAAGATCACTCTTTGCGCCACCGACTTTAACATGGTCACTGTTTTTGTCTGGGTGAACATAAATAGGACCACCACGAACAATGATATCCCCAGCACTGTGTGCATATGCGAATGAACTCGCAAGGCCCATGGACAATAGTACTGCGATCGACGATTTTTTCATTTTTGCCTCCACTTATTATAGTATAATCAATGATTAACTTATTTATTATTAAACGAACAGACTTAAATAACGATGTTATTTTATATAATAATATCATATTTAAATTGACTTAATTGGGATTGAAGTCAAAAAATGGATAAATAAATTTTTAACGAGAAAGTTGCATTGTATTGTGATTTTATATAGACTAATTACCTTATATGGGTTGTTAGCTCAGTCGGTAGAGCAGTTGACTCTTAATCAATTGGTCGCGGGTTCGATCCCCTCACAACCCACCATT
>JAVSBY010000045.1:7490-18843 GCA_031960925.1 Gilliamella sp. CRA003912 | reverse complement strand
TTAAATTTTTCATGTTTGCCTAATGAGGATTTGTTATTAGAACTTTATACTTCTTACGATCCCAAAAATGAACAAGAGCCAGTTCAAGTCGGTATTGATGACTTTTATTCTTATTGGAACTATCAAGGTAGCGGGATTGTTTCAACCGATAAAGGGGCATTTATCATTGATAAACTTAAAGATAAAAAAGAAGTTAGTGTTAAGTTATTTTATGATCAGCACCCGATAGCGCAGTATACTTTTGATATTGACGGCATTGATCAAATGACAAAATCATTAATGTCAGCATGTGCACAAAATTCAAACGATAATTAATCAATTATTTTATGAGATACCGTAAAAGTCTATAGACACTTTTGCCAATAGTTTTATAATGCAATGGAATATTAAACCTGTAACTCAGTAAAATAAAAGGTAAATTATATGAAAAAGTTATTTGCAACATTACTAGTAAGTTTGCCAATGTTGGCGTCTGCGGCGTCAAATTGTGATGAAATTAGTCAAGGTATAGCTCAAAAAATCATCAATAACGGTGTTGATGCTTCTTTGTTTCAACTAAAACAAGTCCCTGTTGAACAAGCACAGCAAAATGTTGAAGGTAAAATTGTCGGTTCTTGTGACGTAGGTCGCCAAAATATCGTTTACGTGCGTCTAGATGGTGTTGCAACTACTGAGAAAACGCAAGCAAATAAAGAGCCGGTAACAACCCCTGCACAGCCAGTAGAAAAACAGGCTGAAATTAAGGCGAACGACGTGATTGAAAATACCCAGTCAGCCGCGCCGCAAGCTCAAGCACCACAGGCTCCAGCACCACAAGTCCCAGCAGCCCAAGTTCAGTAGTTTTCAAATATAAAAGCTTCCTTATTTTACGTTAGTAAAAGAGGAAGCTTCATTTCGCGATCTTATTTATAGCAAGTTACTGTAGTTTTTTTGTGTTGTATCATCCCATACACTAGCTTGAACTTGACCAATATGGCTTTGTTGTAATAATAACATCACTAAGCGAGACTGCCCAATACCGCCACCGATGGTTTGAAGCAATTGACCATTGATTAAGGCTTGGTGCCAATCAAGTTTCAAACGAGCTTCATCTTGCGTCAAGCCAAGTTGTCTTTTTAACGCCTCACAATCAACCCGAATCCCCATTGATGAGAGTTCAAATGCACTGTTTAATACAGGATTCCAGACTAAAATATCGCCATTTAATCCCTTAGAACCAAGCTCATTGTCTGTGCTCCAATCATCATAATCAGGTGCGCGATGATCATGTTTTTCGCCATTTGATAACGCGCCACCAATCCCAATTAGAAATACAGCACCAAACTCTTTGGTAATGGCATTTTCACGATCTTTGGGTGACAAATTAGGGTATCGATTTAATAATTGTTCGCTATCAATAAAGGTAATTTTTTCAGGTAAAAAACACGGCAATTGATACTTATCATTTACCGCTTTTTCGGTCGCTTTTATTGCCAAATAAATTTTTTCAACCGTCTGTTTTAAATAGGTTATTGTTCGAGAATTAGCGGGCATTACTTTTTCCCAATCCCATTGATCAACATAAACAGAATGTATTGATGAAAGCTTATCTTCATCAGGACGTAGCGCTTTCATATTAGCATATAGCCCTTCACCTTCATGAAATTGATGGTCACTCAAAATTTTTCGTTTCCACTTTGCAAGTGAGTGAACGACTTCAAATTGCGCATCAGGAATCGATTTCATGTTCACTTGTACGGCTTTCTCGGTGCCGGATAAATTATCTTGAATACCATTGCCAATTTGACTCAATAAGGGGGCTTGTACTTCTATTAAGCCAAGCTGTTTAGACAGATTATCGATAAAAAAATCTTTAACGAAACTAATTCGTTGCTGATGGGATTTGAATGTTGTTGACATAGTGTTTCTCTAACCGTTGTTAATGAAAGTAAGTTATCTAAAATAAACTAGAAGAATAAATTATGCAATCACCAACTCAATAGGTGCTGGTAGGGATAAATAGGTAGGTGCTTATTTTCGGTTTCACTAATTTGAAAAACGGATAATGTGAGCGATAATAATCCTATGATATAATACGCCGTTATATAGATTGATTCTGGATAATAATGTATGCCTTATATTGTTGCGCTAAGTGGTGGGATTGCGAGTGGTAAAACAACGGTTGCGAATTTATTTGCCAAATTAGGTGTGCCTGTCATTGATGCCGATATCATTGCAAGGCAAATTGTTGCCCCGAATCAACCCGCATTAGCAGAAATCGTTCGCCACTTTAGTGAGGAAATTTTGTTGCCAAATGGTGAGCTTGATCGTTTACAATTACGTGAAATTATTTTTAATAATGATCATGAACGACTTTGGCTAAATCAGTTATTGCATCCTTTAATTCAACAAGAAACCGCTGCGCAATTGTCGCAACTCTGTTCTGTGTATGCACTTTGGGTTGTCCCTTTATTAATTGAAAATAACTTACATCATTTGGCTGATCGCATAGTGATTATTGATGTGTCAACTGAGTTGCAATTAGCGCGTTTAATCAACCGTGATCATATTGTTGAAACACTTGCCAAAAAAATGGTGCTCGCGCAAGCCGCTAATCAAAAACGATTGTCTTATGCAGATCATGTCATTACAAATCAGGGGGATGTTGATGATTTAATGTCACAAGTTTCGATGTTGCATCATCAATTTTTGAACGAATTTAGCTGTAAAGGTAAGTCTAAATGAGTCTAGAGACAATTACATTTGAACATCCCTTGAATGAAAAAATGCGGACGTGGTTACGTATTGAATTTTTACTAAGTCATTTGCACGTTAATCGTGATTGCATGCAAAGCAACGCACTATTATTTTTCCATTCTCTGTCGGAATTGTTAGAGATAGTTGAGCGAAATGATATCAGAGGTGATTTAATTAAAGACCTCGAATTACAAAAGCAAAAGCTGCTTAGCTGGATGAATATTGACGGTGTTGACCTTGATATTCTTACCGACTTGCTAGCAAAATTAGACACCTATTTGGATAATCTTGCATTGTCACAACGTTTAGGTTTGCAGCTGAAAGACGATCGTTTTATTTCATCGATTCGTCAGCGCTTAATGATTCCGGGAGGATGTTGTAGCTTTGATTTACCGTCTTTTCATTTGTGGTTAAAGTTACCACAAGCAACGCGAAACGAACACGTACAAGTTTGGCTGAGCAATTTATCCTTATTGCACGATGCATTAACAACAAATCTTCAACTAACGCGACAATTGGGGAAGTTTCACGCGTTTCGGTGTGATAACAATTTTTTCCAAGAAGCGCACAGCGACACCAACCTAATTCGTATTCGTGTTCCATTGGAAAAAAAAGTCTATCCACAAGTGTCTGGGCATATGCACCGTTATAGCATTCGTTTTTTGTCACTTGAAGTTTGTGATAATATAGTGCCCCAATCAGTCGAATTTGAACTTGCATGTTGCTAGATGATAACTCATTAAAAAGAGATAGCGCATACCGACATTAACAAAATAGAAGAAAACTATGACCAATAATACCGAGATTACAACCGTCAACTGCCCAGTTTGTCAAACACGGGTTGAGTGGACAAGCGAGAGCCATTTTCGTCCTTTTTGTAGCAAACGTTGTCAATTGATTGATTTAGGCGATTGGGCGTCAGAAGAACATCGAATTTATGATGAAGAAGCAACCGAACACGATATTTGGAGTGAGGATGAGGTTTCTCATTTTACAGGTAAATAAAAAATGAAAGTATTAGGTATTGAAACATCTTGTGATGAAACCGGCGTCGCCATTTATGATGATAAACAGGGATTACTTGCCAATCAATTATATTCACAAATTAAATTGCATGCTGATTATGGCGGAGTAGTGCCTGAGCTTGCATCACGAGATCACATCCGTAAAACGGTACCTCTGATTCAAGCAGCACTGAAAGAAGCGCAATTAACCGCAGGTGATATTGATGCCGTTGCTTATACCGCAGGTCCCGGACTAATTGGCGCATTATTAGTGGGGGCGTCAATTGGTCGTTCGTTAGCTTATGCTTGGAACGTACCCGCAATTGCTGTGCATCATATGGAAGGGCATTTGCTTGCGCCAATGCTTGAAGATGCTCCGCCGGCGTTTCCGTTTATTGCTTTGCTCGTATCAGGGGGGCATACCCAACTAATTAGTGTAACAGGGCTCGGTCAATATCAACTCATTGGTGAATCGATTGATGATGCTGCGGGTGAGGCATTTGATAAGACAGCAAAACTGCTTGGACTTGACTATCCAGGTGGCGCTAAACTGTCAAAATTAGCCGAGCAGGGCGATGCTTCGGTTTTTCATTTTCCACGGCCAATGACAGATCGTCCAGGATTGGATTTTAGTTTTTCGGGACTAAAAACACATGCAGCCAATATCATTCGTCAACATGGTATGCAGATTCACGAAGATATTCAGCTTAAAGCCAATATTGCCAGAGCATTTGAAGATGCCTTAGTGGATACCTTGGTGATTAAATCTCGCCGGGCACTTGAACAAGCCGGTTTTAATCGTTTAGTGATTGCCGGTGGTGTAAGCGCTAATCAACGTTTACGTACTAAATTATCCGAACTAATGAAACAGCGAAAAGGTCAAATTTACTATCCTCGATTAGAATTTTGTACCGACAATGGGGCAATGATTGCTTATGCGGGCATGATTCACCTTAAACAAGGTCATTTAGCTGAGCTCAAAATTGATGTTAAACCAAGATGGCCGCTCGACACGCTAACCTCTTCCACATAATAAGATTTATAGACACATAGACGAGAACACATGAAAACCTATATTACCGGCAAAGATGCCGCACTTGAAGATTCGATTAACTACTTTCAACAGCAACTTACACATTATCAACTTGAAGTTAAAGAGGCTTCATGGCTCAATCCTGTGCCCAATGTTTGGTCTGTTCATATCCAAAATACGCAATGTCCTCTTTGTTTTGCAAATGGCAAAGGGGCAAGTAAAAAGGCTGCGTTAGCGTCAGCGTTAGGCGAGTATTTTGAGCGGTTATCAACTAATTATTTTTTCTCGGATTTTTACTTAGGTGAACGGGCTGCGAATGCCGATTTCATTCATTACCCGAGTGAAAAATGGTTTCCAATAGCTGATGATAATTCATTACCTAAGGGGCTATTATCTAAAAAATTACTTAAATTCTATGATCCTGACAATGAATTATGCGGGTCTGATTTGGTTGATTTGCAATCAAGTTCCCGTGAACGCGGCATCTGTGCGTTGCCGTTTGTGCAACAATCAGATCAAAGCGTGGTTTACGTGCCCGTCAACTTGATTGCAAATTTGTATGCATCCAATGGAATGTCAGCCGGTAACACGCAAAATGAAGCGCGCGTTCAGGCATTATCCGAAATTTTTGAACGTTATGTGAAAAATAAAATTATTGCTGAAGCAATCAGCTTACCAACGATTCCAAATCAGGTGCTAGCGCGCTATCCTGATGTGGTTCAAGCCATTAATGCGCTTGAAACCGAAGGTTTCCCACTTTACTGTTTTGATGCCTCATTAGGAGGGGAGTTCCCGGTTATTTGTGTGGTTTTATTCAATCCTGCAAATGGTACTTGTTATGCTTCGTTTGGTGCGCATCCTAAATTTGGTGTAGCGTTAGAACGTACGGTCACCGAATTATTACAAGGGCGTAACTTAAAAGATCTTGATGTTTTCTCTCCGCCAAGTTTCGATAATGATGACATTGCTGATCTCAGTAATTTAGAAACTCATTTTATCGATTCAAGCGGGTTAATTTCGTGGGATTTATTCAAACAACAGTCAGATTATTCTTTTGTTGATTGGGATTTTTCAGGAACAACCGAGCAAGAATTCAACCACTTAATGGCAATATTTACAAGACATAATGTTGAAGTATTGATTATGGACTATCAGCATTTAGGCGTCTATGCGTGTCGGATTCTTGCTGTTGGTATGTCCGAAATTTATCCACCAGAAGATCTGATTATCGCTAACAATAATATGGCAATTGAGCTACGAGAATTGATATTATCCCTGCCTTACCAAAAACGATCGGCAAAACAATATCTTGCCATTATCGAACAGTTCGATGATGAAGGACTGGATGATTTTGCACGAGTTCGTGAACTACTTGGCATTGCTGCCGATAAAAAGACACCTTGGCATACGCTTAGAATCGGTGAGCTAAAAGCGATGCTTGCATTAGCCGGTAAAGACCTTGAACAAGCTAAACTTTGGCTTGATTGGACGGTTGAAATGAATGAATCTGTATTTACTGCGGAACGTAATCAGGCGTACCGATGTTTACAAACACTGGTCAATTTCATCTTAACGCGGGGTAAAAATCAGTATAGTGACTATCAAGCCGCTTTTAATAAAATGTATGGGCAAGCGTGCGTGGATGTAATGTGGCAATACGCAACGGCGGAGCGTCAATTTTTTGGTCTTGATCTTAACGACTTATCTGATTTAACACAAAATAAAAATCTTGAGCAATTTGCGACACATCAACAATTATTAGCAGTTTATGACAAATTGCATCAGACAATGGTGTCATCTAACGATTAATCGATGACCGTCGGCAAGTGTCGACGGATTTTTTTAATAAACTGCCTATTTGGTCACTATCCTTGTCTAGCAAAAAGCGCTGCTTCTTGAACCAGTTCTATTGAGGGAGAAATGCCAGTGTATAAGATAAATTGTTCTAATGCTTGAATAACGCCTACATCGGCACCCGAAATAATGGTTTTATTACGCTGCTTTGCATACTTTATCATCGGGGTTTCAACCGGCAAGGCAACAACATCAAAAACGATTTCGGCATTTTCAATCATCTGCGATGGAAAAGCCAAATCATCAACCTCAACCCCGCCTTGCATACCAATAGGCGTGACATTGATAATTAATTTGGCCTCTTTTGCACTTACCTCTTGTTCATGTTCAACCCATTGATAGTGATAACGTGCGGCTAATTGAGATCCTTTTGTTTGATTACGTGCAGCAATAATTCCCTTTTTGAATCCTGCATCGAAAAATGCGCCAATCACAGCATTTGCCATGCCACCACTTCCTTTTAGAACAAAGGGGGTAGTATTGTCAATGTTGTGTTGTTTAATCAAATACATGACAGCGATATAATCGGTATTATAAGCTTTTAGATAGCCACTGGTGTTAACAATGGTATTGACCGAGCCAATTGAACGCGCCGATGGATCTAATTCATCCATAAATTGGATACAATCTTGCTTAAACGGCATTGAAATTGCGCACCCACGAATCCCTAATGCTTTAATGCCATAGATAGCATCTTTTAAATGTTGCGTGGAAAAGGCTTTGTACACATAATTTAAATCAAGCTTTTCATATAAGAAATTATGAAAACGGGTACCGAAATTACTGGGCCTTGCTGAAAGCGACATGCACAGTATTGTGTCTTTGTTTATTATTCTAGCCATTATCGTTATCCTCATAACACATTGTGTTAAAAAAAATCACCCTGATTTACGTAAGTTTACCATTTTTTTCGGGTATTGATGTAAGAACGTGTTGTTTATCCATCAATCTTTATATTGCCTATCTCGTGAAACAGACAAATAAGGTTAATATGTCATTTTTGATTTTACCTATGTGAAATATGCACGTATCATGATTGGTAAATTGTGAGAGTAAAAGGTGTTAATCATGCAACATCAACATAAAGAGAAACGGACGGTTATCAATGCAAAATTGACGGTTGTCAGCAGCCATCAATTATCAAACAGCTTTATTCGTGTCTGTTTTAAAAGTGATAAGCAACTAGCGATAAATCCATTATGGATAGGCCCGCATTTAAAATTGCTTTTTCCTGATGATAAAACCGACGAGATTATTTTTCCAACTCGGGATGAAAATAACAAAATAATATGGCAACAAGGTGTACGTAGCCGCGTTCGCACCTACAGTATTCGTCATTATGACGTAAGTACGCAACAATTAATCGTCGATTTTGCTATTCATCAACATGGTATTGCATCAACGTGGGCACAATGCGCTCAAGTCGGACAGCAAATTGGTTTGCTTGGTATGGGGTCGAAACGTGAATTTTCAGATCACCATTTAGTGCTTGTCGGTGACATTTCGGCTATGCCTGCCATCTGTTATACCATCGAACATTTACCCGATTCAGTTAACGCGGTCGCAGTCATTGAAGTTAACGACAGTAGTGATAAAGGCCATTTGCAGCAAGGTGAACATGTGATAGTCAATTGGCTTGTACGAGAAAAAAATCAACCTAGTCAATTAATTAATAAAGTTTTGAACCTGCAATTTGATTCTAATCGTCCGATTTTATTCTGGGGCGGAATGGAAGGTTTACTTGCGCAACAAATGCGCCATCAACTTAAGGATAAATACCCCTCTTTACCAAGTGATGCGATACAGATTATTAACTATTGGCGCGACGGATTTGCAGAGGGCGAATTTAGCCACCGAGATTAATACAATGAATATTCTTGCGCACCTTCATTTAGCATCCTATGTAGAAAGTTCACTCATTGGCAATAGTGTGGCTGACTTTGTGAAAGGTAACCCTTATCTTTTGTATTCTAAACCGATTGCTGATGGCATTATGTTACATCGTAAAGTTGATGCAAGGGTGGATTCACTGTGTGAAGTAAAAAAGGCTAAATCGTTATTTCGGGAAACCCATCGGCGGATAGGCGGAATTACCTTGGATCTTGTTTGGGACCATTTTTTATCCAAAAATTGGTCGACGTATTGTACTGCATTCTCATTACCTGAGTTTAATGGCTATACCCAAAAAATGATCAAACCGAATTTGTTGTCTTATCCGGCTGACTACCAATCTTTTATGACCGCAATGTGGCAACATAATTGGTTACAAAATTATGCGGATATTGAATTTATTGGGCGTGTGTTAGTGGGGATGGCAGCTAGGCGCCCTAAGTTATATCGACTTGAAGAAACCTTGATTGATGTTAAGCAGCATTATCAGCAGTTTGAGGCACTGTTCATCGAGCTGTATCCTAAAATGATGGCCTTTGTCAAAAATCCCTAAGTGAGTCGCTTACTTTTTTAATTGTAACCTCACCACACTCGTTGTAAGACGGTATAAATTACCCAAATTAATAACCTATTTAACGTCCCTATTAAGATGACCAATCAACTCACTAATTAATATCGATATTAACAACGAAGATGTGCAATTATTGAGCATACCTATCAATCTTCAAATTGGTGATAATAAATACAGATAAATCCCATTATGATTCGACTTTTAATCAATTTTATTTGTAAAAGTAATGGTTTATTGTCATTATTTTTGTTACAGTTCTAACACTATAAGTAATATTAATAGTTAATTTACAATTAGATGCTGATTATTTCAATCGGTGTCGTCATCTTATTGCTTAATATTGTTAGTATAAATAAAAATAATAAATGTGGAATAAAGGAGAATAAAATGATTGATAATGATCCAAATAAAGATTGGCATAGAGCAGATATTCGTGCTGAGTTAGAAAAGCGAGGAACAAGCCTGAGGCAGTTATCGCGCGAAGCAGGATTATCTGAAAATACGCTTAGAAATACTCTGGATCGCAAATGGCCAAAAGGGGAAAAAATTATTGCCGATGCAATAGGTGTTAGTCCTCATGTAATCTGGCCTACACGCTATAAAAAATAAACTCAAAATGGATATTATCATAGGGCTAGCGCCCTATGAATTTTAACTTTATCACTCAGGGATTTTGACAGTCCCATTATCCAGTATAATAAGGTTATTGCTGTTTGGTGACTGTAAAATCGGAGTTAGGTTTTTTGCTGTGATAGCTGAAACAAATCCGCTCTTCCCTCCACGTGCAGCCGCATGAACCACCTGACTGTCTGGTAATGTGGCATTTTTAGTCAGATTTGCCCATAACCAATTCATCGCACTTTCACCATAATAATCAATCGGTACAAGCACATTATCAAATGGGATATTACCATCAAGATAGCTAGCATTGGCAACTTCAATGTATCGAAGCTGTGAGGTTTTACCTTCTACTTGGCTATTGAGCGCGGCATATGCCCTTGACGTATAATTCGGCAATTGTTTAATATTATCTTGTCCATGGATAATCAATGTTTTGATTTGATTCAAGTTACCTGATGCCATGACGTGATTTATGCCATCTTTTACGCGCTGCGTTGCCAACTGATCTTTTAAGCAGATCTCACCCGCTGTATTGTAATCAACGCTTGAACTACCTGCTGACGATGAAAAGAGCTCACGACGGGGTGAATTGGGATCCAAATTATTAACAAGATCCAAAATGGTAACATCATTATCTAACCAAAGGGGAACCGCACCATCAGCAATGGACCAAAGCTGCTGAAATGTTAATTTCGTCAAGGGCTCTATCGTACCTTGATTATACAGCGGATTTTGACGTGTGCTTGCAACTGAGTAACCACACATATTCTCTGAAACATCGAATTGGCCATATTGGCTGATGTATTTATAGGGTAATCCAACGCTTTCTTTATAATAAAGATAAGGTAGCTGTAAATCCATTTTACTATTCCAGCCATATTGTCGTAATTTCTGTAGGGCTTCTTTTGGTGTACCGGTATTGAGCAATTTAGCCGCTTTTAGCGCGTCGCAGCGATTTTGTGAATGGTTGAATTTATCTGCAAAAGGAACGTACGTACCCGGATAGGCTTTTCTAATCTCAGGAACTGCGCACGGTAAATACAACGCAAAATAGGTACTCGACTCGGCAATCGATTTTTGAATCAGCGCTGTTTTAGGTTGATTACCTAATTGAAGCATCAGTTGTGATTTTCCTTGTGCCGGTAATATTTGTGGATTGACAGCCACTATACCATCGATAATATTTTGTTTATCTTGTTCACCTGCCTTGAGCGCTGCGCCGCCACCATCAGTTGAACCGTATACCAATACCAGGGTATTTTTATTGTTAAAAATAGCTTTGCCTGAAGGGGAATATTGACTATTAAGCTCATAAAACGCAAATTCAATCGATTTTAATACGTAATCGCCCCAATTTTGTTCAGCATTTTGCTTAGAATGCAGCTGTTTAATCGCGTATCGGTTAGGGTATTGTTGGATAAACTTCAACAAGTCGGGTATTTGGGGATAAAACAGCACGTTGGCGATTTGGGTTTTTCCGTTAACAGCATAGCTGCGGTTGTTGCTGATGTCATAAATGCCGTTACCAAGCCCTTTATCATTATAAACCACTGCGCAATTATGACGAAGTCCCCATAATCCTCGAATTTGCATATCTCTTGCGTTATAAAGCCCGTTCGAATCTGAACTTGGTACTGCAACAAT
>JAVSBY010000045.1:0-7390 GCA_031960925.1 Gilliamella sp. CRA003912 | reverse complement strand
CCAGCAGTGACAAGATCGTCACTTTCACCATCATAAAAATGCATATTTTGAATAATAAGCCAGTCAGGTTCTTGGATTAATAATTCATCCGGTCGGTTAGTTTTTAAATGGAGATTACCTTGACCATAACAAGATAACGGTAATAAAAAAAGACTCAAAAAAAGGGGTGAAAAAAGTTTTTTGATATTCATTACATTTTTCCTATATTTTTATACTATGTATAGGTGATGATGGGTGATAAAATTAGGTGTCATTTAACGACAGCTTCCAAAAAGCTGCAATGATTTTTTCAGATAATCGCCTTTTTTGAACACAAATTCCAATATCAAAAGGATCCATCAAACTGGTCGACCATTCAATGATTCGATCGCGTACTCTTTCAGGACTGTTTTCCATCACCACTTTGGGCAGTAAAGCAACGCCGCAACCTAAAGCCACCATCGATACAATAGCCTCATGGCCGGCAACGGTTGCATAAATTTTGGGTGACGTGATTTTTTGCTGTTTGAACCATAAATCGATACGGTGCCGGCTAGGACCGTGTTCAGGTAAGATAAACGGGATATTATGCCAATCAGGCTCTTTTTGATGCAGTTTATCACTAAATGTACTGTTTAATTTAGGAATTAACAGCACCATTTCAATCTCACCAATTTTTAAAAATTCAACGCCAGCGGGAAGATGTTTTGGTCGCCCAGCAATCGCTAATTCGGCTTCATTCGACTGGATTTTTGATACGGCATCAGCGGCATCACCGGTGGATAATTTAATCTCGACATAAGGGTAGCTGATCCTAAATTTGTCCAAGACATCAGGTAAATGACTGTAGGCTGCGGTAACTGAACAAAATAGGGTGAGTTCGCCCACTAAATGCTGATCAGTTTGTTCGATATCTAGGCGAAGCTGTTGATATTGATTAACAACCTGTTGAGCGAACTGTTTAACCCTTTCCCCGATTTCAGTAATTTTCACTTGCCGATTATCACGAATAAAAAGGGCATGGCCGAAATGTTCTTCAAGTCGTTGAATTTGTCTTGATAGGGTCGATGGACTGACATGCATCGCATTGGCTGTCATACTGAAATGGCAAGTTTCACATAAGTGCAAATAAAGTTTTAAATCACGAATATCCATACGGCTCTATTTCCAGCTGAAACATGCAAGGTTTCTTAATTTTCTAACAAAAAATTGTATTTCAATATTATGCACAGATTAATCGATAAGGTAAATAGGGCTAAACGATATCTTCAATGGCAATGTAATGGGATATCTGCTAAAATTGCCAATTATTTTATAGATATACATCATTCATCTTATGACAGAACAAGCTTATTTAGATCAAGTCAATGCAAGACGTACTTTTGCTATCATTTCTCACCCTGATGCGGGTAAAACGACCATCACTGAAAAGGTATTATTATTTGGTAATGCAATTCAAACTGCCGGTACGGTTAAAGGCCGTGGCGCCAATGCTCAGCATGCTAAATCTGACTGGATGGAGATGGAAAAGCAGCGGGGTATTTCAATCACTACATCGGTTATGCAATTTCCATACAATGATTGTTTAGTGAACTTATTAGACACGCCGGGCCATGAGGACTTCTCGGAAGATACTTACCGCACATTAACGGCAGTGGATAGCTGTTTAATGGTTATTGATGCGGCAAAAGGGGTTGAGGATAGAACGCGTAAATTGATGGAAGTCACGCGCTTGCGTAACACGCCTATCTTGACGTTTATGAATAAACTTGACCGTGATATTCGCGATCCGATGGAATTGCTTGATGAGGTTGAAAATGAACTCAACATTATGTGTGCACCGATTACATGGCCAATTGGCTGTGGTAAGTTATTTAAAGGTGTTTACCATTTAGCGAAAGATGAAACGTATCTTTATCAAACGGGTAAAGGACATACGATTCAGGATGTCAGAATTATTAAAGGACTTGATAACGTAGAACTTGATGCGGCAGTGGGCGATGATTTAGCTGCGCAACTTCGCGCTGAACTTGAATTAGTTCAAGGTGCATCAAATGAATTTGATTCGGACGCATTTTTATCCGGCGATCTCACCCCAGTCTTTTTCGGAACAGCGCTTGGTAATTTTGGGGTTGATCATATGCTTGATGGGTTAACTGCATGGGCTCCATCTCCCCAATCACGTCAAACGGATAAACGCGCTGTTGAATCACAAGAAGAAAAATTCAGTGGCTTTGTATTTAAAATCCAAGCGAATATGGATCCGAAACATCGTGACCGCGTTGCATTTATGCGTATTGTTTCTGGCAAATATGAAAAAGGGATGAAATTGCGGCATGTACGTATCGGTAAAGATGTTAACATCTCTGATGCACTTACGTTCATGGCTGGAGACAGGGAGCAAGTCGAAGAAGCGTTCGCTGGTGACATTATCGGCTTGCACAATCACGGAACAATTCAAATCGGTGATACCTTTACGCAAGGCGAAGATATCAAATTCACGGGTATTCCTAATTTTGCTCCTGAACTGTTTCGTCGTATTCGGTTAAAAGATCCACTTAAACAAAAGCAGTTGTTAAAAGGATTAGTTCAATTATCTGAAGAAGGTGCAGTGCAAGTGTTCCGCCCATTAATGAATAATGATTTGATTGTTGGGGCAGTTGGGGTGTTACAGTTTGATGTGGTCGTTGCCAGATTAAAATCAGAGTATAACGTTGAAGCAATTTATGAATCGGTAAATGTCACAACGGCACGTTGGGTTGAATGTGATGATGTGAAAAAACTTGAAGAATTTAAACGCAAATGCGAACAAAATTTGGCATTAGATGGCGGAGATAATTTGTCTTATATTGCGCCAAGTTTAGTTAATTTAAATTTGACCCAAGAACGGTATCCGGAAGTTAAGTTTAGAAAAACACGTGAACATTAATTATTTTGTTCTATTTCACTTTTCACCGATTAATAATCGGTGAATTCGCCTGTTAAATTAATTAAAAGAGTTAATATCATGAGTAAGCTAAATTACACATTTTTACGGCAGATTTTTCTTTCTTTTATTTTGTTATTTTCGATTGTTTCGGTTGATGTTTCGTTTGCAATTGAAAATAAGTTAACGCGGCCAGTGCTTGTCGATAAAGTTCATCAAAGTGAACGTGATAATCGACAATATCAGGTGATAGAACTCGATAATAAAATGCGGGTGTTATTAGTCTCTGATCCGAATGCGGTAAAGTCGCTAGGTTCGCTTGCACTGCCGGTTGGGTCATTGATGGATCCCAGTGATCAACAAGGGCTCGCTCACTATACAGAGCATATGGTGTTAATGGGATCTAAAAAATACCCAGAACCGGCAAGCTTTTCACTTTATCTTAATCGCCACGCTGGCAGTTACAATGCGAGCACAGCGCCACATCGAACTGCATTTTATTTTGAAGTGGAAAACGGGGCTTTTGAAACCGCGTTAGACCATTTAGCCAATGCAATAGCTGAGCCGATTTTAGATGCTAAATATGCCGATAAAGAGCGAAATGCCGTTAATGCTGAACTAACGATGGCAAGAGCAAATGATGGTTTTAGAATTAAACAAGTTGAAGCTGAAACTATCAACCAGCAGCATCCTTCTTCACAGTTTTCTGGTGGCAACCTCCAGACATTAAGTGATAAAGAGAGCAGTAAATTACAAGATGCATTAGTTCATTTTCATCGTGATTATTATTCTGCAAATATTATGGTTGGCGTGATTTACAGCAATCAATCGATAACTAAACTAACGAAACTGGCTGAAAACACCTTTGGTAAGATTCCAAATAAAAACCTTGTTATTCCGCAACTTGATAAACAAGCAATGACACCTGATACGTTGGCAAAACAAATTAATATGGTGCCAGCACAACCCAAGAAATTACTTTATCTGCAATTCCCAATTGAAAATAATTTAGCTAATTTTGCCAATAAAAGTGATGAATATATTGCTTACATGATCAGTAATCGTAGTCAAAACACGTTATTTGACCAATTACAAAAGCAAGGATTGATTGAAAGTATTTCAAGTAGTGCTGATCCAATCCATTTTGGAAATAGCGGTTTGTTCACCATTAGCGCAAGTTTGACGGATGCCGGCCTTGCTCAGCAAGATACCGTGATTGCTGCGATATTTAATTATTTAAGTTTGATTCAAAAAGGCGGCATTTCGAACGATTATTACCAAGAAATCCGAAAAGTACTTACCTTGGATTTTAAATATCAAAGTATTGAACGAGACATGTCTTATGTGGAGTGGCTGTCGGATCAAATGCTGTTGTATCCGATACAAAACATTCTTGATGCCGATTATATCGCGACTGATTTCAATAAATCCGAAATCACCGACCGATTAAAAAGCTTAACCATCGATAATGCGCGAATTTGGGTTATCGCACCGGATGTTGCGACCAATAAAGTCGCTTATTTTGTTGATGCGCCTTACAAGATTGCCTCGATCAGCGCCGAACAAAAAGCCAAATGGTTGAGTTTAGGTAAAAGCTTCAATTTTAGTTTGCCCGAGCTTAATCCGTACATACCGGATGATTTTTCGATAGTTCCATCAGCAAAGTCAAAAGATGAAAAAAATGCAGCCAGCGCACAATTTAGTCCAAGCGGCAATCATATGCATTTTGCAAGCCAGTATTTTGCCAATGAACCGAAAGCCGCGATGGTTATTTCACTCAGGAGCAATCAAACATTAAACGATGTAAAATCGCAAGTTGCGTTTAATTTGCTCGATTACCTTGTTGGACGCGATTTGGCACAATTACAATTCCAAGCGGGTGTGGCTGGACTGTCACTTTCAACATCAAGTGATAACGGACTTATGATTTCTGCCAGTGGATTTAATCAGCATCTTCCGGATATGGTTATGGCGGTATTTAACAGTTATCAACATGCAACCGTTGATGAACAAACATTAACGCTGGCTAAAGCTTGGTACCAGCAGCAGTTAGATGCCGCTGATCATGCGAACAGTTATTTACTTGCTTTACAGCCGGCTAATGCGTTGTCATCAGAGCCTTATTTTGAACGAAATTTGAAACGGCAAACCCTTTCTCAAATAACGGCTGAGGATATTATCGCCTATCGTGATAAATTGTTATCGCATTCGGTGCCGTATATGCTGAGTTTGGGCAATATTTCGGAACAAACCTCATGGAATCTGTACCAAAATATTAAAACCGCTATCCGTGGTTACCATACAGACGGTGACAATCAGTTTTTACCTAAATCAGCGATTAAGATTAATCAAACCTATTTGGCAAAAATTACGCAGCAGGCGGCCACAACAGATAACGCATTAATGATGGGTTATGTTCCAAGTAATTATGATGAAATAAGCAGCCAAGGACTGAGTTATACATTATATAAAATAATTTCACCGTGGTTTTATGATCAATTACGAACAAATGAACAGCTAGGTTATGCTGTATTTGCTATCCCATTTCGAGTCGGCGAGTCGTCTGGACTTGGTTTTTTAATTCAAAGTAACCAATACGACCCCGATTATTTATTAAAACGGTATCAAAATTTTTATCCAGTAATGTTACAAAAACTGACTCAACTTTCAAATCAGGAAATTGAGCAGTACAAAAAAAGCATTATTGATGAATTAACCATGCCACCACAAACATTGGATGAGGAGCTGGCGCGATATATGCCTGATTACCTGTTATCAAGGTTTAATTTTGATTCACGCGATAAAAAAATTGCCCAGATTAAACAAATAACTAAACAATCCCTTGTTGATTTTTATAAGCGTTCAGTTATTGATAATCGTGGTTTATCGCTTGCTTCGCAAGTTTTAGGTCGATCTGCGGATTTTGCTAAAAAACCCGTGCAGCTTGCCGATTATACCGATTACAGTAATGCGTCGTTACTACAGCAGTTATTAGCTAACTAAGCTGATGTGGAATTTTTGGAATTTGCCATCTATCGCTAATTGATAGATGGCGCAAATTAACCTAATTTAGGATGATGATGAATATTGGTTCTATTGATTATTATAGTATTGGTCAACGGTTACGTGCTTACCGCATTGCGGCATCTTTACGTGCAGAAGATGTGGCTGAGAATCTTAAAATTTCAAGGGCCGCTGTTTATCGGCTCGAAAAGGGCGAAATCGTTAAGATTGAGACACTTGAACGGTTAGCGGGCGTTTTAAATACTTCGCTTGCCAGTTTGCTTGGTATCGATAACGAATATTATTCAAACGGTGAAGGCTTTTTTGAACGTATGCGGCAATTAGAGGAAAAATCAACGCATATCTATTCGCATTTTGATCCGTTTTCTTTCTTATTGACGTCACCCGATTATCTCACCCACTTATCGATGATGCTTGATGAGTCGAATGAATATTCCGATCCAAAGGATTATGCCGTGACCTTATCTTTATTGAAAGAACGTAAGACCCAATTTTATCAGTCGGTACCCAAAATTGTTAATTTAATTAGTTTACGAAATGTTGAACGGTTTTTGCATATTGGGCTGGTTGGTAATTTGACAATTTCACCTGGAAAAAAATCAGAGCGGATGTTATTTGCGCGTAAGGAAATCTATCACCTTATCGATTTACTCGAACAGAAAAAATTCTCACCAACCATTGCCATTACAGAAGAAGCGATTCCATCGGTTACCTTTCAAATTTTTTATCAAAATGAAAATCCACTTTCATTAGCCGTCAGCCCCTTTAGGCTTGGCGAACTCCCTAATGTGACAACAGGTATAGCTTCAATTACCTCGTCTGAAAATGCGATTAAGCGGTATCGTTTTTTATTTGATAAGCTATGGCAAAATAGCGCTAAAGACAAAGATGCAATTTGTTTATTAAAAGCAACATTAGATAAATTTTAAGTTTAAACAGTTAAATATTTTAAAAGTGAGTCATCATGCAATCGTTAACTTTACAGCCGATTAAAAAATTTAGTGGTACTATCAATTTGCCGGGGTCAAAAAGTGTCTCAAATCGGGCGCTGTTACTTGCCGCAATGAGCCGAGGGAAAACACGTTTAACCAACTTACTGGATAGTGATGATGTTCGCTATATGTTAGATGCGTTATCCGCATTAGGTGTGAATTATCAATTATCCAGCGATCACACTGTGTGTGATATCGAGGGCGTTGGCGGGTCACTGTCCTCAAACCACCCATTAGAGTTATTTTTAGGTAATGCCGGCACGGCGATGCGACCGCTGACCGCGGCACTGTGCTTGACCGATAATAATGTTATCTTGACCGGTGAACCAAGAATGAAAGAGCGCCCAATTGGTCACTTAGTCGATGCATTAAGGCAAGGTGGCGCCAAAATAGATTATTTAGAAAACGATGGCTACCCACCGCTACATATTAGCGCGCCATTTGTGGGCGGTAAAATCGAAGTTAATGG
>JAVSBY010000044.1:10302-17872 GCA_031960925.1 Gilliamella sp. CRA003912 | reverse complement strand
TGTAGGGCTATTTTAGTCATTAGATTTATTGAGATAAATTAGCTGTTGCTTTATAGTGTGATGAATTAAATTCACTAATAAGACACTTATGCATAATTTTAATGAGCTAAATTACTTTATCACCGTTGCGCAAACCGCAAGCTTTGTTAAGGCAGGAAAACGGCTTGGGGTTTCATCATCCGCATTAAGTCACAGTATGCGAAGTTTAGAAAACCGATTAAATTTACGACTGTTTAATCGCACAACGCGAAGCGTGTCATTAACCGAAGCCGGTGAGCAACTTTTTAAGCAAATCGCGCCATTATTTCGATCAATCAATGAAGAAGTAGACGCATTAGGGGATTTTCTTAATACCCCTTCTGGCACTATCCGAATCAATGCTCCCGATTTTGCCGTTGAACATATTATTTATCCTAAATTACGGGATTTTTTATTACGCTACCCGCAAATTAAAATTGAAATACAATCGGATAACAGTTGGGCCGATATTGTGAAACAAGGTTTTGATATGGGCTGCCGTTTGGGCGATGATGTATCTAAAGAGATGATAGCGGTAAAAATCTCGCCGCCGCTTACCATGGCCTTAATTGCTAGCCCAAGCTACTTAAAAGGTCGCGAATTACCGAAACAGATTAAGGATTTAGATCATCATCGTTTGATCGGTATGCGAATTTCCCAGCAGCATGGAACCGAACTGCCGTGGGAGTTTAGGGAAAATGGCAATATGGTGAAATATCATCCCAATTCGAATTTTTCAATCAATACGCATGTACGTAAACAAGCTGCAATTGATGGGTTAGGCATTACTTGGCTTGCAAGACCTGACGTTGAACCAGAACTGGCATCCGGTCAGTTGGTTGAACTTCTTAAGCCGTTTGTTATCTCATATGATCCTTTCTACCTCTATTATCCAAGTCGAAAAGGACACTCAAATGTGTTCAAGTTAGTGGTGGACACGCTAAGGTACCGGGCATGATAACTTAATGATTTCAGTCCTAAGTTTGATGAGTAACGTGTCATACTATCACTGGATAATGTCAATAAGATAAAGGCAAATACATCAGACAAGCCATCATTGGTTAAATTTATAGCAATAGCACAGAAATTGAAAAAACCAATTACAAAAAAGGGATCTAATTTTAAGTGATTATGATATATTTCACCGCCATTATGTTGCCATAGCCGATGTAAACATAAAACAACAATATATCAATATTGATAAATTATAATAACAACGTTTATGAAGTCATTTAAAGGGTTAGTTAAGTCATGTCTCCTTTCGTTATCACGCTTTGGGTATTGAATATTTTCTTCGATACTGTTGGGCAAATTGCATTTAAATATGCAGCAATCAACCCGAGTAACCGCAGGGGTTTTTATTATTGGTTAGATTTATTGAAAAATTATTGGCTTTGGATAGGTATCGGATCTTATCTGGCTGAGTTTTTACTTTGGCTTGGGTTTTTAACTCTCGTGCCATTATCACAAGGCATATTACTGGGTTCGATTAACATTATTGTGATCATGGTCGCTGGCCGAATTTTATTCAAAGAATTATTGACCCGCTATCGAATTATCGGGATGTTATTTATTACAGCCGGTGTTATTTTTGTAGGAATGTCATAATGCGTAAATTTTATCTTATTGGTTTTGCTTTACTATTACTGTTTGATACATTAGCGCAAAGCAGTTTTAAACTAACCGCAAACAGTGCACAGCCGTTAGAAGTCAGCATAGAATGGTTAATAAGAGTGTTTAGTGCACCTTGGGTTTACATTGCCATTTTGGGGTATATTTGCTCATTTTTTACATGGATGACATTACTCACCAAAGCCCCGGTGGGCCCTGCTTTTGCGGCATCGCATTTGGAAGTGGTCATGGTAATGATAGCATCTGTTTGGCTATTTAATGAACATATCACGCTACTTAGACTCCTTGGCGCTGTGTGTATTTTGATAGGGATCACTTTTTTAGCCTTAGCCGAAAAAGCGATTCAACAACCAGCATTAAACAGCAATACTAAGCCTTAAATCGGCAAGCGTGTAATGATGAAAAACTATTACGAAAATCCGCCAACCGCCGGTTTACCTATGCGCTTTAGCGATTGGCTAGTGAACAAAAAGTCGTTATCTGCAACGCTTTGCCAACAAATGAATCTCCCCGAACTGAGTTTGACCTGTTCGGGAACTATTGCACTAGTCACAGCGCTAACCGTTCTTAAAGCGCGTTATCCAGACCGAAAACAGGTAATTATTCCCGCTTATACCTGTCCGCTTGTCGCGTTAGCAATTCATCACTGTGGGCTAACTATCACCTTGTGTGACACGGCAAAAGACAACATAGATTTTGATTTTGATAAACTCAGTTCATTGCTAAGCGCGCAAGTGCTGGCCGTTTTACCGACCCACCTTGGCGGTCGAATGGCTAATGTTAGTCGCGTAAAGCAGCTTGCAACGCCCTATGATATCACCGTTATCGAAGATGCCGCCCAAGCCCTTGGGGCGAATGTTGGGATTGATGGCGATATTGTCTTTTTCAGTTTGGCTGTTGGCAAAGGATTGACGCTTTATGAAGGCGGATTATTAACGGCAAATGATCCCCTATTACGAGAACAACTAGCAAAGCAGGCGGCACTTATTCCACGTAAAATGGGGTGGGAACTGCGCCGCATCGCTGAACTAGTCGGCTATACCGCACTGTACCATCCTTTCGGGCTTCATTTTGTATATGGCAATCCCAAACGACACGCCCTTAAGCAAGGAAAATTGATTGAGGCCGTTGGCGATGATTTTGAATTTGATTTACCAATGCACCGTGTTAGCCGTTTTAGACAGGCGATTGCGGCAAATGCGGCGGCAAGATTACCGGATTTTTTAGCAAAAACTAAGCAGCAAGCCCTAAAACGGATACAGGCTTTACGCCAGTTACCGGGCATCACGGTTATCAGTGATGATGCTGAGCAAAATGGAGTTTGGCCTTTTATAATGATCTTAATGCCATCTAAACAGATTCGCGATGCGGCCTTACAAACACTGTGGCCAAGCGGTTTGGGTGTGAGTCGTTTGTTTATTCATGCTTTGCCGACCTATCAGTATTTACGCCCAATTATCCCGGCAATTTCGATGCCGAACGCTGAGGATTTTGCAGACCGCATGTTAACCATTACCAACAGTTTATGGCTAACAGACAGCGACTTTGATCAAATTTGCCAAACGCTCAAATCACATCTTTCTAATCGGTATTAACATTATTTGATTTTTGGCTCTCTCCCCATAAAATAGCCGTTATACATTTGCCTTAACTCGCTTACAAGTATAACGGCGTAATTAAAAATCACTATGCTTGATCGACTAATAACTAATCAGTCCTGTTTGGCTGTATCTACAATCACCGCGCGAGATTTGCCTAGTGGGTATTTAAGATTTTGTGCAAGTATAACCCCCAACAGTGACATTCCGCCGCCAATGATATGATAAGGGTATAAGGTTTCGTGCAGGAAAAGAATTGAAACAACGGCTGTAAAAACAGGCGACAAATTCAAAAATAACGACGCTTTATTCGCCCCTAGTTTTAACACACCCATCACCCAAACAAAGGGAGCAATTACCGATGCAGGGATCCCAGCATAAAGGACTAACGCGATATTTTGCGAATTTAAACGGATCGTGTCTGCCATTAAAAAAGCGGGTAATAACAACACCGTTCCAAAAACGATTTGCATATATATCGCTTGCAAGTTGGGTATCGGTAATGCCCATTTTTTGGTTAATACGCCATAAAGTGCATAGGCAAAGGCAGCAGTGAACATCATCAGTTCACCTTTGCCAATCCCCATTTCAAGCAGCTTGAGCGGTTGTCCTGCACTAATTAAAAACACTAATCCTGCAAACGAAACGAGACTACCAACAAGTACCCCAAGTGTTGGTGGCACCTTTAAAATAGCTAGGCTCAATAAAATGGTAAGTAAAGGAATAATCGAGACAAAAATGCCAATAGTTAACGCGCTGATCGTGTAAGCTGCGTAATACGCCAAGCTTTGATAAAGCGCCATTCCAAGCAAACCTAGCACAAACAGTTTGACTAAATAAGGCCGAATTTGTTTTTGATTACGCAAGACTGCTTTTAAAATAAAGGGGGATAACAGCAATAATGCCAGTAACCAGCGATAGAACGAAATAACAGCCGGTTCAATCGCACCCGCTGAAAGTTTGTTAACAATTGCATTGCCGGCCCAAATAATAACGGCAATAAGGGGGTATAAATAAGCCATGTTGTAAGTCAATATCCTTAGTCAAATTAGTCGTTGTAGTATAGCTTGTCTTATTTAAAATATATCACTAGAATAAGACAATATTCACTTAAATTCAGACAAATTGATGTGTATGTCTAAAGCACAAATTCAATCGATAATCACGGCGAATGCATACCCTGACACGCTACTTTTTTTTTGCAGTGAAACAGTTAATGCCAATACTGAGTTCCCACCTCATCACCATGCTTGGGGGCAGATTATCTTTGTTAAATCAGGCGTTTTTGTATTGAATGTTGCAGGTCAACGTTTTTTAACCCCATCGGGATTTGCGCTGTGGATCCCCCCAATGATTTTACATTCAAGCCATAATCATAAACCAACAGGCTTTCGTTCAATTAATATTAATCATTGTGAATCAATGCCTAAACGGGCTTGTCTACTCAATTTAAGTACGATAAGCCACGCTATCATCGATTCTTTTTTCGAACGAAAAATTGCTGCGCCAAACACCGTGCAAGATTTGCGGCTTGCACAAGTATTAATAGATCAGTTAGCCGCTGAACCTTGGCAACATGCTTATTTACCCAGTACCCAAGACAAACAGTTAGCACCGATATTAAAATCACTGGAAAAAAATCCGGCAGATAAGACAACGCTTGCCCAGTTTGCACAAAAAGTCTATACCACTGAACGAACGCTTGCCCGCCGGTGCCAAAGTGAGCTGGGTATGTCATTTAGTCAATGGCGTCAGCGATTACGATTTTTGTATAGTATTTCACTACTCGAACAAGATAAATCGATACAAACGATCGCGTTCGAAGTGGGGTATAACTCAGTGTCAGCGTTTATTGCCATGTTTAAACACATTTCAGGTGTGACGCCCGATAATTATCGAAAAAATGCGGCATACGCATCTCAACACAGTTCAAATCACTGAGCTTTTCACCTAACTTATTGCACTGGGTTTATTGCATTGACCTAGCAGGTATTAGGTGAGGGTTATCCCCATTTTAAGCATGATCTGGAGTGTTACTGTGCAATGCTAAATCCAATAAACTATCAAATTTATATATCAAAAATCAACTTGTTTTTTTTTAATGACATACAGCAAAAACATTGATCAAATTCACGAATTCTTTAAAATTATTTTGCATATTATGCTCGATTTATATTATGCTTGTGTCCAAAATTGGAACGTTTCAATTTATAAAAATAAATACCGGATGGATGAAAGGAGTACGCGTGAAGCTTCAATTTCTTGGGACAGCAGCATCGGAAGGGATTCCGAACCCATTTTGTCGATGTGAAATTTGTGAAAAAACCCGTCGCGAAAAAGGAAAGAATGTCAGGACGCGTAGTGCGTTAATCATTGATGATGTTTTGCAAATTGATTTTGCACCTGAATTTAGCTATCAAGTCATGCGCGAGAACATCGACGCAACAAAAATTAAAGATTTACTTTTTACCCATACTCACCCCGATCATTTTAATGTTGGTGATCTTTTCAGCCGTATGGTTGACTATGGTTTCAACATTACGCACCCACTTTATGTTTATGGCAATGACATTGCAATTAATGGCTGTTTAGCTGTGTTACCTAATTACAGCAAAGAGCGGTTTATGTTTAATCTGCTTATCCCTTATCAAACCATCACTTCTTCGAGTGGTTTTGAGGTTACCCCACTGCTTGCTAACCACGCAAAATGGGAATTTTGCTATATTTACCTGATCGAAAAAAACGGTAAAAGCATGTTATACGGTCATGATTCCGGTTATTTTCCAGAGTTAACTTGGCAGTGGCTTAAAAATAGCGGTAAAACAATCGATTTAGCGATTCTTGAGTGCAGTTATGGATATAAACAAGATGACCGCACGAACAATCACATGAGTATCGAAACCGTACTGTCGACACAAAAACGGATGATAGACGAGAATATATTCACTCATCAAACACAACTTTTAACCTCCCATCATTCACACAGCAGTGGCTTTATGCATGATGAACTTGTTGATATTTTCAAACCACACAATATTGAAGTCGCTTACGACGGCTTAATAAAAATAATTGAATAATAACGGAGCTTACATGCTTAAATTACCGCGTTTACTCTTAATGATGTTTTTACAATATTTTGTGCAAGGCGCATGGAATATGGTTATTGGCGCCGTGCTTGCTGCGTATGGTTTAAAAGAAATTGTCGGTTCAACCTATTCTATTTTGGGCATTGCAACTATTATCTCCCCGCTATTTATTGGCATGGTTGCAGACAGATTTATCGCCTCACAAAAAGTGATGGGGGTATTACATTTACTTAACGCTGTTGTTTTATTTTTACTGCCTAATTTTATTGAAAGTGGCAATGAGTCGGGCTTTTTAGCGATGATTTTCATTGTCGGCTTACTATTCTATCCAACCACTGCATTAGCCAACAGTGTCAGCTTTAGGCATATTGATGGCGTGAAATGGTTCCCTATTGTTCGCGTTTTTGGCACCATCGGTTTTATGGCGGTTGGCTTTACTATGGGCACCACCTTTTTGAACATTGCTAAATCTACGCATTCATTTTTATTAGCATCTGGCGCTTCGGTTCTTTATGGATTGTATTGCTTTACATTACCCAATACACCGCCGGCTGCAAAAAATAAAAAGATTTCGATGCGAGAAATTTTATGTTTAGATGCACTGTCACTGTTTAAGGATAAATACTTTTCAATCTTTATGTTTTCAACCTTTATCTTAATGATTGCAAAAACGGCTTACAGTGCTTACTTACCGGTTTATTTACCTGTTTTAGACTTAGATCCTGCTTCGATGATGCAAATCGCAACGGCAACCGAAGTTATCTTTATGATCTTCCTTTCGTTTTTACTGGGTAAATTTGGCTTTAAAAAAGTGATATTATTTGGCTCAATCAGTTGGATTATTCGTAGCTTAATGTTATCACATGCAGCCGTATCAGATGATTATCTACTCTATATTGTTGGCGCCCTACTACTGCAAGGTTTATGTTGGGACTTCTTCTTTACCGCTGGCGATATTTATGTTGATAAGAAAGCAGGACCGGGCATCAAAGCCCAAGCGCAAGGATTGCGCTTCATTGTATCAAACGGATTTGGGGTATTTATGGCAGCCTCGGTATGTGGCTTCATTAATAACCGCGTTGTAACAGAAAAAACCATGCCAGCCGCAGCTGCGCAGTGGCAAGAATTTTGGATCTATCCGGCGGTGGTTGCAGCGGTTGTAACTATCGGATTTTGGATATTCTTTAATGATAAAGATCTGTTGATGAATTTGAAAAAAGATAAACAGTAATCACT
>JAVSBY010000044.1:0-10202 GCA_031960925.1 Gilliamella sp. CRA003912 | reverse complement strand
TCTTTAATGATAAAGATCTGTTGATGAATTTGAAAAAAGATAAACAGTAATCACTATCATTGCGAGCAGTCAAAATCACGATCGACTTGCTCGCAATTGATTGTTACTGGATCAATGATTCTGCCTCTTTGTGTAACATTAAATTAAGCCGTTCAATTGTTAATTCTGTCTTTTCACCACGACACAATCCACGGTTTATCTGTTCGCCAATGATGTTTTCAACGCGCCTTAAATTGATAGACTGCCCTGTTTCCATATGATTTTCGCGAATGCCACTTGGGTAATGTTTACTAACATCTTCAAGCCAAGGATAATGACTCATCACTTTGTGATTTTGAAAAACACTGTCACACAGCGTAGCTCCACTTAATAAGGCCATCTGTTCACGAATTTGTTTTGAGTAAAACCATTTGAAGAAGGTCGAAACAAGTTGATCTTTGTTGCTGTATTTGGACATTCCCAAAGCGCCACCGCCTAAAAGCGGCCTATTACCCGGTACATTAGCATAACCAATCAACGGCAACATCTTTTTTAACGTGCCATAGGAAAACAAGTTGGTATACACAATTAACATCGCAAGTTTACCTTGTTCAAATTGATTAATCGATTCCTGCCACCAGCTAGAATCGACGTTTTTAGCAAGGTGAATTAGCTGTTTGAATTCATTGAGTGTCGCATTAGCAATAGTCATATCTAACGCAAGGCGGCTTTGGTTAATGAGCTTACCGCCCTTGGCATAGTAACGTAACAAAAATTCTGAGGCGATAATCTCAGCGTGCCCCAATGTCACGCAGCTACCTGATTCAATCAATGAGGATTTTTCATATTGGTTGAAAAATTCTGTCACTTGTGCAAACTCATCAAAATTGGTCGGTACAGGCAATTGGCTGCGATATTTTTCAAAATAACTGCGTCTAATTAAAGGATCTTCGAATAAATCTCGACGGTAAAAAAGCAGTTGAATGCTGGGGTCAAGGGGAATGGCATAGACGGTATTTCTCACGTAACTAAATCGTGAGGTGATCGCCTTCGAGTAATGACTAAGCAGATCGTCTAAATCCATATCAAGCTGGTTGAGTGGTTTGAGTGAGGACGTTGCAAACCAAGGTAATCCCGCCATATCAATCCGAATAATATCGATATCAGGATACATCTGTAATGTATTGACTATTTTGTAAATATGGTTGAATGGTTTAACCACTAAATTGACGTTAATACCGGTCATTTTTTTAAAATGCGGCAATAATTTTCGCAAGGCATCTGTCGATGGGCTAGGTATGATTAGCAAATTGAGGGTTGCATCACGGTGGATCATCGGTAATGTTTTATCGGGTAATAAAAAACCTTGGTTGATAACCGCTTGCTCGCCGTTACCGTCTATCATATCGACAATTTGTTGACTCAGCATACTGTAATTCATTTGGTACTGATAGACTTTATCTGTCCAAAAACAGTTATAACTTGATAACGTATAAATTGCAGGACACCTATTTAAACTACCAAAATAGCTCGCATTTTTAATGTAATTGGCTCGTTCAATATCGCTGGTCACGATCACATCTATTTGATGTTTATCATCATTGAAAAAATTGAACGCTAAGTTATAGGTGCTCTCGGCCGGTATTGATGATATCTGATGGAATTTAACAGGATACTCATTTTGACTAAACTCATCGGCCAGTCCATATTTCAACAGTTTAGCATCTTGATTTTTATCACCATGAGTAAATATGCCTATCAAATGGTAGCCTTTATTGATTATCGCTTTGGCAATATCGCGCCCTGCTTGCCCAAAATCTAAGGTGATAAACTGCTCAGCCAAATCGGGTTTTCGATAGACAAAAATCACTTTATTTTTAGGCAATTTTATTGTCTGATAATAGGCATCAGCACGGTCCAAGCAAGACACAACAATCACCGCTGCATCTCTTTTGATTGCGATTTTCTGAATGAATTGTAATTCAAGTTCGGGCGAATCCTCGGTCAGATACAGGGTGATATCATAGCCACTTTTATTTAGACGGCTAAACAATCCATCATACAAAGTCGCATATTGTTCTGAGGTGACATTTGGCAATATAACTGAAATGGTTTTAGCTGAACCTTGTTTTAATATTTTGGCTTGCAAATTGAGTTGATAACCCAATTTTTCGATCGCATCTTCAACTAATTTGATTTTTTTAACGCTGACGTTGCCACGACCATTCAATACATTTGACACCGTACCATGTGAAACACCCGCCATGTTTGCAATATCTTTTATTGTCGGCATAGATACGCTTCCTCATAATTCCGGTAAATAATACGCATTATACAACACTTTTACATTGAAATTGCTTTCTATAAAAAATGACGGACACTTCGCTTGGAATCAAATCAGAAATCGCAATCAAAAAAAAATAGCTTTCGCATCATTAATTGTATTTATAAGATTAATTTTTTAGGCTTACCTTAAAGGATTATTATTAGTTTTAATTATGATGGCCTATATTGTATTGTATATCCCATAAAATATGTTTATATTTATACCCTTGTCCCAATGTTTTTATCTGAGGTAGTTACGTGAAAATCGAAAAAAAGCATGTTATCTTCAGCATGTCCAAAAATAATCAACCTGTTGCCCGTGTTGCAAGTGGTTCTCGTGTTACTTTTCAAACATGCGACTGTTTTTATGATCAGATCACTGACGAGAATGTCACATTTGATGAACTGGATTGGAATCGAATAAATCCAGCAACCGGTCCGCTTTATATTGAAGAGGCAAATCCGGGGGATATATTAAAAGTTAAGATCAAAAAAATCACGTTAAACCGCGATTACGCAATAATGGCAACCGGTAAAGCGTTAGGCGTTTTAGGGGATGAATTAACCGAAAACGTGATTTTCAAGGTGCCGGTTAAAGACAACCATGCCATTTTACCAAAAGGGATTGAAATCGAACTCAACCCAATGATTGGGGTAATTGGCGTTGCGCCTAAAGATGCCGATATTTCATGCGGTGTGCCCTGTGAGCATGGCGGTAACATGGACTGTAAAGAGATCAAAGAAGGCGTGACACTGTATTTACCTGTCAATGTTCCTGGTGCGTTATTTGCTTTAGGTGATTTACATGCGGCCATGGGTGATGGCGAAGTTTGTGTTTCTGGACTCGAAATTTCGGGCGAGGTGGATGTTGAAGTTACCGTGTTAAAAGGGTGTTCATTACCAACCCCCTTAATTGTTAGTAATGAAAGTGTTAGCACCATTGCATCGGCCGAAACGCTTGATGAAGCGTCAACACGTGCAACCAAAAAAATGGTCACATTATTAAAACAAGCGGATAAGTTAACTGCGGCAGAAATCATCGCACTGCTAAGTGCCAAAGGGGATTTGCGAATCTGCCAAGTGGTTGATCCACAAAAAACCTGCCGTTTTGAATTACCACAATCACTATTGCGTCAATTAAACTTATTTTTGGAATAAATTACATGTCTATAGAGAATTACGGCTATAAGCAAGAACTAAAACGGGTATTAACCTTAAAGGATTTAGTTATTTATGGTTTAATTTTTATGGTGCCAATTGCTCCTTTCGGCGTTTTTGGTTACATTTACGAACAATCAAAAGGCATGATTGCCTTAACTTACATTATCGGTATGGTTGCGATGTTTTTCACCGCAATCAGTTATTGGAGCATGTCAAAATCGTTACCTATTGCAGGTTCGGTCTTTTCTTATGCTCAGCATGGTATTCATCCTGTCGCTGGCTTTTTTACCGGCTGGCTGATTTTGCTCGATTATATTTTAGTTCCCTCGCTTCTTTATATCGTCAGTGCCAATGCATTGCACGATTTTCTACCTGAAATACCGTCGTTAGTTTGGATTGCGTTATTTATCATTGCCAATTCCCTGATCAACTGCTTGGGCGTTGAATTTACGGCAAAAGCAACCAAAGTTATTTTAATCTTTGAATTAATTGTATTAGCCATTTTTGTCGCATTAGGTGCCAAGGAACTGTTAGTGAGTGAACAAAGTTCATTTACCTTAATGCCACTTTATGACAGTGATAATTTTAGCTTCAGCTTAATTTTTGGTGGTGTGTCAATCGCCGTTTTATCGTTCTTAGGCTTTGATGGAATTTCGACCCTATCAGAAGAAGTCAACGGTGATGAAAATACGGTGGGTAAAGCCTCATTAACCGCATTATTAGTGATTGGTATCTTATTCATTGCGCAAACTTGGATTGCAGCTGATTTACTGCGCCACACGCAAATTACTAATCTGGATACCGCCTTTTATGATGCCGCATCGCTTGCTGGTGGTAGCACGTTAAAAACTATCACATTATTTGCAACCATCATTGCTTGGGGACTGGCCAATGCGTTAGTTGCACAGTCGGCGGTGTCACGTATTTTGTTTGCGATGTCTCGCGATAATTTATTACCCAAATGTTTTGCAAAAGTGCACCATAAATATAAAACACCGGTATTTAGCCTGTTTTTCATTGCCGTGATTTCGATGGTCTCTGGCATCTATTTTTATGACCGAGTCGATGATCTTACACGATTAGTCAATTTTGGTGCCTTAACTTGCTTTATTGTACTTCATTTATCAGTGATTATCTTTTACGTGTTTAAAAAGCGCCAATATAACGTCTTGTTACATATTCTATTCCCAATCCTTGGCTTAGCTATTATCAGTTATGTTATTTATGAAATGGAATGGACCGCGAAGCTGCTCGGTTTATCGTGGTTAGCTATCGGTATTGTCTATTATTTAGTGTTACGTTTTATCTTACAGAAAAACGTCAATTTAAAAATCGAATAAGTTTATTTTACTCCTAAGTTACCTCGCTATTTTGGGGTAACTTTTTTTTTACTCAATTTATCCCTTTCAATTATTGTATTCAAATTTGCGGCGTTCGTCACATTTCACGCCTTGTTTGAATCCAATTTAATACCTATAATCAGATCATTCTTTTTCTTTGCTCATTGTTTTTATTAAAAATAATGGCAGTCTCAATTTACGTCATACAGGAATATACCGATCAACATCTATCTTTAACCCGATAAGGAATGCGCTATGGCTTGTGTTATTCGTGATTACAATAAGTTGGCAAAAGAGATTCTGGACAAATTAGGTGGCAGTTCAAACATCATTAATGTTACTCGCTGCGCAACAAGGTTAAGGGTGGTGACGCAAACTAGACCGGATAATGTTAAAGAATCGATCAGCGCGTTAACCGGCGTAATCACAGTTGTTGAAAAAGGCGGACAAATTCAGATTGTCATCGGGACAAACGTAGATAAAGTCTATGACGCGTTCGCTCCTCTTGTTAATTTAGATGCTATCCCAGAAGAGAAAAACAGCCAGTCTTTACTTAATCGCATTATCGCATCGATGTCAGCCGTATTTGCCCCTTTTGTTTATATCCTTGCCGCATCCGGACTGATTCAAGGTGGACTGATTTTAATCAAATGGCCGTTCCCTGAACTCAGTCTGACTGACACCTTTAAAATTTTTAATTTTATATCGTGGGCGCCCTTTGTGTTTTTACCGATATTCATTGCTATAACAGCCGCAAAGTTTTTTAGAACCAATACCTATATCGCCGTTGCTTGCTGCGCAGCGCTTATTTCGCCAGATTGGAATGCCATGGCGTTACTGATTAAAGATGGCGGTTCTGTCAATTTTTTCGGCATTCCGCTATCACAAACGGTCTATACTTCATCAGTGCTTCCACCCATGTTTTTAGTTTGGCTGCTTTCTTATTTGGAACGTTTTTTTAATCGTTACTTAAATGAGGTGGTCAAACCTATTTTGTGCCCAATGCTATGCTTATTAATTCTTGTGCCAACGATCTTAGTCATCATTGGTCCACTGACATCGGGCGCAGCATTTTTTATAGCAAATAGCTATAATTGGCTTGCTGAAACGGTTCCTTGGTTAACAGGTACTTTAGTTGGCGGTTTATGGCAAGTACTGGTTGTTTTTGGTATCCATTGGGGATTCACACCGGTGTTTCTCGCTAATTTCGAACATTTTGGGCGTGATTCCTTTCAAGCTTATATCACCTTTGCGGTTATTGGTCAGTTGGCCTCGGTGTTGGCATTTTTCTTTATGACTAAAGATAAAGAGCTGAAAAAAGTCTCATTTTCTGCATTTTTAACCGGCATTTTTGGGATCACAGAGCCAATCATTTATGGGATCAATTTAAGATTTAAAAAGCCGTTTTTATATGGCTGCTTGGCCGGTGTGATTGGCGGTTTTATTGCGAGCTTTTTTAATCCTTACTATTTTGCGTATGCCGGGCTGACCGGAGTGTTAACAATAATTAATGGCTATAATGTTGATTTTCCAACCTCAGTCATCGGAATTATTATTGGCAGCATCGTTTCGTTCATTGTCCCTTTTGTGTTTATGTTTTTCTTCGGTACTGGAGAAAAGAAAGATACTTTAAAAATGGCGAATGAAGTGAATGCCGATCCTGTAGCAAGCCAAACCACAGCAATTGAGATCTATTCGCCTATCCAAGGTGAGGTAAAGCCATTATCTGCCGTCCCTGATGAGATCTTTTCAAATAAATTGATGGGGGATGGCATCGCAATTGAACCCAAAGATAACCACGTTTACGCACCCTGTTCAGGTAAAATTTTTACGTTATTTAATGAGTCAAAACACGCGATTGGTTTGATTTCTGATGAAGGGGTTGAATTACTGATTCATGTCGGCATCGATACCGTTAAAATCACCAATCCACCAGCATTTGAGTATCATGTTGAACTTGAACAAACCGTCAAGCAAGGCGATTTATTGATGACCTTTGATATTGAACGTATTTTGCAAGCCAATTGCAAGCTTATTACTCCCGTTATCATCATTAACAGCCTTGACTATGCCATGATTGAAACAACATCAGAAACCTCGGTGCAACTAACCGATGTTCTCATTACTATTCGTCAATAAAAGGAGTGTAATATGCCATTTAAATCCGATTTTTTATGGGGAGGCGCAACAGCTGCAAATCAGTGTGAAGGCGGTTATAATCTAGACGGTCGAGGCCTTGCCAATGTCGATGTTATGCCAATTGGTCCTGACCGGCATGCAATCATGACTGGTCATAAAAAAATGTTAGATTTTGAAAAAGACTATTTTTATCCAGCAAAGACCGCCATTGATATGTATCATGAATACAAAAATGATATCGCTTTGTTTGCTGAAATGGGGTTTAAGGTCTACCGTTTATCTATTGCATGGACACGTATTTTTCCAAACGGGGACGAGCTTTCGCCGAACGAAAAGGGATTAGCGTTTTATCAACGTATTTTCGATGAATGCCACAAGTATGGCATTGAACCATTAGTAACCATTACCCATTTTGATTGTCCGATTCACTTAATTAAAACTTATGGCGGCTGGCGAAATCGTGAAATGATTACATTTTACGAACGATTATGCCGTGTTTTGTTCACCCGGTACAAAGATCAGGTGAAATATTGGTTAACATTTAACGAAATCAACATGCTATTTCATGGATCGTTTATTTCATCAGGGTTGTATTTTGAGCCGGGAGAAAATGAACTGGCGATAAAATACCAAGCCGCTCACCATCAATTAGTTGCTAGTGCGTTAGCCACTAAAATCGGTCACGAAATTAATCCTGAAAATAAAATTGGCTGCATGCTTGCAGGGGGGGAATATTACCCAAGCACCTGTAATCCAAAAGATGTTTGGGCTGCCATTCAATCAAATCACGATAACTATTTCTTTATTGATGTTCAAGCAAAAGGGGAATACCCGTATTACGCATTGCAGACTTTAAAAAATAATCATATCACGCTTGATATTGCAAAGGGGGATCTTGAATTATTGAAAAATCACACAACCGATTTTGTCTCCTTTTCATACTATGCATCGCGCGTTGCCACCGCAGATGCGCAAAGCGCTGAAACCACCGATGGTAATGTGTTTGCCTCTGTCAAAAATCCGTATTTAGCGGTTACCGAATGGGGTTGGCAAATTGATCCACTTGGCTTTAGAATCACATTAAATCAGATTTATGATCGCTACCGTAAACCCTTATTTGTGGTTGAAAATGGACTCGGTGCGATTGATCACCCTGATCAAAATGGTTATGTGGTCGACGATTATCGCATTGATTATTTACGTTCACACATTCAAGCCATGAAAGAAGCTGTCGAGCAAGACGGGGTTGATCTGATCGGATATACCACCTGGGGATGTATTGATTTGGTTTCGGCCGGCACAGGCGAGATGAAAAAACGCTATGGTTTTATTTATGTCGATAGAGACAATGAAGGAAACGGCAGCTTAAAACGAACCAAGAAAAAATCCTTTGATTGGTACAAAAAAGTGATTGCAACAAATGGTGAGGATTTAGCGTAACTGCTTTACTGATAATTTATCGATAAACGGACTTGAACACATGACTAAAATTCAATCCATTCAAGTCCGCATTCTTTAAACACAAACGCCCATCATCACACCTGCTATTTATCACATTGATTTAAATAATAATTTAAAGTTACCTAACCTGCCTGTGCGGCAGTGAACACTGAGGAGGCAGTAACAAAAGCAAACGCGATTTTCTAAACTGCCTGTGCGGCAGTGAACGTCTCTTATTGCTGGTGGTGCGGGCTTAATGTTTTCTAAACTGCCTGTGCGGCAGTGAACCCCGTGGGTGAGTTTTTTTGCTCCAAAAAAGTTTTCTAAACTGCCTGTGCGGCAGTGAACACGCGCCGCTTGGTGACATTATAGCGCAAATTTTTCTAAACTGCCTGTGCGGCAGTGAACTTGACAATTAAATCATATAACGCATCCGCATATTTCTAAACTGCCTGTGCGGCAGTGAACATTTAAAGCTCGGGCTACTTCGACACTAAGATTTTTCTAAACTGCCTGTGCGGCAGTGAACATCGTTTTGCTTGCCGCGTGGCTGGCTTGATGTTTCTAAACTGCCTGTGCGGCAGTGAACATAATTTTCCTTGGTTTTTTATGGACTTATTTTTTCTAAACTGCCTGTGCGGCAGTGAACGATTTTGTTGATAATTCAAAACCATTTCATTCTTTCTAAACTGCCTGTGCGGCAGTGAACCGCGGTACTATCAGAGCGGGCTTTCTTGGTTGTTTCTAAACTGCCTGTGCGGCAGTGAACTCACAAATAACGATTCTGAGGCGTTTTTGATCTTTCTAAACTGCCTGTGCGGCAGTGAACCATATATATATCTTTGCTCCAATTCAGGATCTTTTCTAAACTGCCTGTGCGGCAGTGAACATGTTAAAAAAAGGTGGTATTTCTATGTTAGATTTCTAAACTGCCTGTGCGGCAGTGAACCGCATATCTTTTTGCACGTATATAGTAAGCACTTTCTAAACTGCCTGTGCGGCAGTGAACAATAAGTTTGAAAGTGATGTTAAAATTTTTATTTTCTAAACTGCCTGTGCGGCAGTGAACGCAGGATGCTAATGAAAAAATTCAATCCGAGTTTTCTAAACTGCCTGTGCGGCAGTGAACCAAACGGCAATAATTTGTTATACATTTGAGCATTTCTAAACTGCCTGTGCGGCAGTGAACAACAAGTCCAACATTTATGCGCTGTTCGATTCTTTCTAAACTGCCTGTGCGGCAGTGAACTTGCATATGCAGCTGCTACTTCCGGAATTTCTTTTCTAAACTGCCTGTGCGGCAGTGAACATTTGGCGTGGAAGCCATGATCTGCTTCCATTTTTCTAAACTGCCTGTGCGGCAGTGAACGTTTCTGGTCTTACCTCGTGAACTTGCTTATCTTTCTAAACTGCCTGTGCGGCAGTGAACGACGAGAGAAAGAGCACATATAAGCATATGTATTTCTAAACTGCCTGTGCGGCAGTGAACGCGCAGCGTTTCTATCGTTTGCGACTTCGTTCTTTCTAAACTGCCTGTGCGGCAGTGAACAAACAAAATCCGCAAGATATTTCAGACCTTGATTTTCTAAACTGCCTGTGCGGCAGTGAACTTGGTGAAGCTTTAATTAAAAGATTAGATCACTTTCTAAACTGCCTGTGCGGCAGTGAACAAAGAAGCTGGGGAATTTTGGGAGAGCATTGGATTTCTAAACTGCCTGTGCGGCAGTGAACGGTTTTGTTGTTATTATCGTGACGAAAAATTATTTCTAAACTGCCTGTGCGGCAGTGAACTAGATTGTAACACAGTTAACATATTAT
>JAVSBY010000043.1:0-1530 GCA_031960925.1 Gilliamella sp. CRA003912 | reverse complement strand
CAAAATCAAAATATCCTATCATGTTAGTCAAATCTCGATATAATTGTTGGCATAATCCATTGATACACGTTTACCATGAAAAAAATATTTAATGATGATGAATTATGCAACGCATTAATCGATCTACTGGCTAATGTTCTTCCCGATTTAGTCATACAAGGCGGTGCTGATGAGCCATTTTATCAAGCGCCTTCTGGAGGGGCTAAAGCGATACTCTATTTTAGAAGTAACTATCCTCGAAGTTTGTTACATGAACTGTCTCACTACTGCTTATCAGGTGAAAAACGTCGGCAAATTGATGACTTCGGTTACTGGTATATTCCCTGCGGGAGAACCGAAAATGAACAGTTACTTTTTGAACAGGTAGAAGCAAGGCCACAAGGGCTAGAAAAAGCGATGTGCGAAGCAATCGGTATCAGTTTTATACCGAGTTTGGATGATTTTTCAGGCAGGCCTTCTTCGGCTGATTTTCTGGAAAGACTTGAAATATCGTATCAAGAAATGAAATCAACACCGCCACCCACTGCAAAGTTGATATTAGACGCATTAACTCACATTAAGGTATAGCTGAATTAACGTGCTCAATTGAACGGGACATATCTCCCCTTGGTACTGGCATATAATCGGTAATATAAAACGCCAATGTGCAAACATAATATCAAGGGGGCTATTGTAATTTGGCGTGTGATTTAATACATAAATGTCCATTGCCTAGTACACGACGCCCATCATCTCTATCTTTAATCATGGTTATTAATTCTGCGGATACGGTATTTTAAATAGACAAACTTGTTTACAGTTAAGCGATAAGTTGTTAACGTATTTTCGTTATCATATTCTCTTTCATCCAATTTAGGAGCCCACTATGAATCCTGATAAAAAAGCCGCTAAACTTGCAACACTAACCCCACAGCAATATCATGTCACTCAGCAAAATGGTACCGAGCCGCCTTTTGATAATCATTATAACAGTCATAAACAAGCGGGCATCTATGTTGATATTGTTTCAGGCGAGCCCCTATTTAGTTCATTGGATAAATTTGATTCAGGTTGTGGCTGGCCTAGCTTTAGCAAGCCGGTTGTGTCTCATAATGTGATTGAAAAAGTCGATAAAAGTCATGGCATGATTCGCACAGAAGTCCGATCGCAAGATGCGGATTCTCATTTAGGTCACGTGTTTAACGATGGACCCCGTGAACTAGGCGGACTGCGTTATTGCATCAATTCTGCCGCATTACGGTTTATTCCTAAATCCGATCTTGAAAAGGAAGGATATGCCGAATATTTATCACTTTTTGATAATTCGAATAATAAATAAACGTCGTTACTATTTTCTTGATTTAAGGATAACATTATGGCAACACATTTAGTTTGGTTCCGACAGGATTTAAGAATTACCGATAACACAGCGCTTTATCAAGCTTGCCAAGATAATGAAGCTAATGTTATTGCTATTTATCTCGCCACGCCAAAACAGTGGCAACAACATGATATGTCTGCGAGGCAAGCTGGTTTAATTGAACAACATGT
>JAVSBY010000042.1:0-36280 GCA_031960925.1 Gilliamella sp. CRA003912 | reverse complement strand
TTTTTCATCATTGTTGCTAAGTTTAGGCTAAACATTTATAACGATTTTATATATAATAATTTTCCTACTTAGTGATCTAATACATCGACTTCGGAGCATTTTTTATGCAACAACTTCGTTCTATTCGCCGAGCACTACTGAGTGTGTCTGATAAAACGGGGATTTTGGAATTTGCCAAAGCCTTATCTCAACGAAATGTAGAACTCCTATCAACCGGAGGTACTGCAAAATTACTTATTCAACATAATATACCAGTTATTGAAGTTTCGGATTATACCGGGTTTCCTGAAATGATGGATGGACGAGTGAAAACGCTGCATCCTAAAATTCATGGTGGAATTTTAGGGCGAAGGGACATTGATGATCACGTGATGCAAAGCCATCATATCAATCCGATCGATATGGTCGTTGTGAATTTATATCCATTTGAAGAAACGGTTGCAAACCCAAATTGTACCTTTGACGCTGCTGTAGAAAACATCGATATTGGGGGACCAACAATGGTGAGAGCGGCAGCTAAAAATCATAAAGATGTCGCTATTGTGGTTGATTGTAATGATTATTCCAAAATTATCGCCATGATGGATACACATCAACATTCACTGACGTTTGACTGTCGTTTAGATCTTGCGATTAAAGCATTTGAGCATACGGCAAAATATGATTCGATGATAGCTAACTATTTTGGTCGCTTAGTGCCCGCTTATATGGACGAAACCAACGAACCATCAGGAACTTTTCCGCGAACGTTGAATTTGCAATTTATTAAAAAACAAAACATGCGTTATGGGGAAAACGGACATCAACAAGCGGCATTTTATGTTGAAAGTAACTTGCTAGATGCATCGATTTCAACCGCAAGGCAGCTACAAGGAAAAGCGCTCTCTTACAATAATATCGCGGATACTGATGCCGCTTTAGAATGTGTTAAAAGTTTTGATGAACCGGCGTGTGTGATTGTCAAACATGCTAATCCGTGTGGTGTTGCAACTAGCGACAGTATAGTAAATGCCTATTTGCGTGCTTATCAAACTGATCCAACTTCCGCTTTTGGTGGCATTATCGCACTAAATCGAGAGCTTGATGAACAAACCGCTATAGCCATTGTTGAACGGCAATTTGTCGAGGTCATTATAGCGCCGAAAGTCAGTTCGCAGGCATTAGCAATAACCCAGGCTAAAAAGAATATTCGGGTGCTTGAGTGTGGACCGTGGCTTAAATCGGCTAACTCAAGCTTGGATTTTAAACGTGTTAATGGTGGGCTGCTCGTTCAAGACAAAGATATCTCGATGGTCACAAACGATCAGCTAACCGTTGTGACAAATCGAAAACCAACCGATAAAGAGTTGTCAGATGCTCTATTTTGTTGGAAAGTGGCCAAATTTGTTAAATCCAATGCAATCGTTTATGCGAAAGATAATAGGACAATTGGGATTGGCGCGGGGCAAATGAGCCGAGTGTATTCTGCAAAAATTGCCGGTATCAAAGCCCAAGATGAAAAGTTAGATATTGCGGGCAGCGTGGTTGCCTCTGATGCCTTTTTTCCATTTAGGGATGGCATTGATGCTGCCGCAGCTGTTGGTGTAACTTGTGTTATTCAGCCTGGGGGATCGATTCGTGATGATGAAGTGATTGAAGCTGCAAATGAACATAATATTGCGATGATTTTTACCGGAATGCGTCATTTTAGACATTGATCTTCGTCCAATAAAAAAAAGAGTAGATAAAATAGACTTAATTACATCTCTATTTTAAACTTCGATCCAAACCGTTAAGGTTGGCTTTGCATACAAAGGATTTTCTATGAAAGTATTAGTGATTGGTAATGGTGGGCGTGAACATGCATTGGCTTGGAAAGCAGCTCAATCACCATTAGTCTCGAAAGTATATGTGGCACCCGGTAATGCAGGCACTGCGCAAGAACCTCGGATAGAGAATATTAACATCAAAACAACCGATGTTGGTGGATTATTAAATTTTGCAGAGCAAGAAAAAATCGATTTAACCATTGTGGGTCCCGAAACGCCGTTGGTGATTGGCGTTGTCGATAGTTTCCAAAAAGCAGGTTTAAAAATTTTTGGTCCAACCAAAGCCGCTGCTCAATTAGAAGGTTCAAAATCTTTCACAAAAGATTTTTTAGCTCGTCATCATATTCCAACTGCTGACTACCAATGTTTTACCGAGGTGACACCCGCACTTGCTTACGTGCGTGAAAAAGGCGCACCGATAGTTATCAAAGCGGATGGGCTTGCTGCTGGTAAAGGGGTGATTGTTGCCATGACGCTTAATGAAGCGGAAGAGGCTATTCGTGACATGTTGGCCGGTAACGCATTTGGCGAAGCGGGCAATCAAGTGGTTATTGAAGAGTTTTTAGACGGTGAAGAAGCCAGTTTTATTGTTATGGTTGATGGTCAGCATGTTGAGCCAATGGCTACAAGCCAAGATCATAAACGTGTTGGTGACGGTGATACAGGACTTAATACAGGTGGCATGGGCGCTTATTCGCCGGCCCCGGTTGTCACTCCTGACGTTTTTGATCGGGTAATGACACAAATTATTTACCCAACGGTTAACGGCATGGCGGCTGAAGGCAATACTTATACTGGCTTTTTATATGCCGGGCTGATGATTGATAAACAAGGCAATCCGAAAGTGATCGAATTCAATTGTCGCTTTGGCGATCCTGAAACGCAGCCTATTATGATGCGAATGCAGTCTGATCTGGTTAAACTTTGTTTACTGGCTGTTGATGGACATTTAGACACGATCCAATCAACGTGGGATCCAAGACCTGCTGTAGGGGTTGTTATGGCTGCGGGGGGGTATCCTGGGCATTATAATACCCAAGATGAAATCACCGGATTACAAACCGAATCACCCAAGGATTGTAAAGTGTTCCATGCTGGAACTATCTTAGAAAATGGTAAGATTTGCACCAATGGTGGACGGGTACTTTGTGTAACCGCATTAGGTGATACGGTACTCTCTGCTCAGCAGAGTGTTTATGAACATATCAAAAATATTCACTGGATTGGCTGTTTTTACCGAACCGATATTGGTTATCGTGCTATTGAACGAGAAACGCAATAATTGGTTGTCTGTCTCTAATAACTATGGCGCGTTTTGCGCCATAGTTATAGATTGATTGGTTCATTTGGATTAATTAGTTTTGTTTTGTTCAACTTTAAAAATACGTTTCACATCAATTTCTAACTTACTCCAGTCTTTATCAATTTTACCTTGGATCTCAACTAAATCGTTTGGTGTAACCACTTGGCCGTGCCAACGTTTATGATCAATTTCAACATTGATTGTGCCGCTATCATCTTTAAAGAGATAGTCTTCATCACCGAATGATTGAACAATATAGCCCCGTAAAGCCACATGCTGATCATCGCTCATCTGCTTTGCCTGTTCAACTGTGCTAATTGCCATAGAAGGCCCTTGGAAGCCGCCTTGTGTTGGCTGACTTGGATTAACAAAGCCACCTTTACCCTGATCTGGAGCCGCAAGCGCCATGCCAGATGAACATAATGTTAAAACAGTGACTAATGCAATGATATTTTTTTTCATAGTAATTCCCCTAAAGTGAATTGATGCTGTTTTATACTATTAAACGACACAAAAATTAAGCAAATATTAAAATTAAATGCAAAATTGATTTTTGGTCATAAAAAGTGGTTTTTTAGATTAGTGTAAAAATATGACCATTTACGCGTGATACGATGCGAAAAATTGAATGTTCATTTTAAGTTAATCAACTCTATGCTATGCTTTACTTAATAGTTAATAAAAGGAAAATGACGATATGAAAGATCCTTTTTATGATCGCGAAGCACAAAAATATGATGCGCCTATTGCCAGTCGTGAACTTATCTTGGATTACCTTGAGAAAGAAGGTAAACCGGTTAATTTGGATAAAATCGCACAAACCATGTCGATAGAAAATGATGAACAAAAAGAGGCACTGCATCGTCGATTACGCGCGATGGAACGCGATGGCCAAGTGGTGTTCACGCGCCGTAAATGTTATGCGTTGCCAGAAAAGTTTGATATGGTGAAAGGTAGCGTTATCGCTCATCGTGATGGTTTTGGTTTTTTGCGAGTTGAAGGCAATCCAATCGATTATTTTCTTTCACCCGAGCAAATGCGAACGGTGTTACAGGGCGATATCGTACTTGCTCAGCCAATGGGTAGCCAATATCGAGGTAAACCTGAAGCACGAGTTGTTCGAATATTAGAGCCTCGTAGTAATCAAATTGTCGGACGATACTTTATTGAGCAAGGTGTTGGCTTTGTTGTTCCAGATGATAGCCGATTAAACTTTGATATATTAATTGCTGGCAAACCCGCTCAAACGGTTCGTATGGGCACGGTTGTCGTTGTCGAATTACAGCAGCGTCCAGAGCGCCGCCGAAAAGCCGTTGGCGAAATTAAAGAAGTGCTTGGTGAGATTATGGGAACCAATTTGGCCATTGATATTTCACTGCGTAATCATGAAATCCCCTATGAATTTCCAGCCGCTGTTGAAAAAGACGTTGAAAAACTGACCGAGCAGGTACCTGAAAATGCCAAAAAAGGGCGCAAAGATCTAAGGCAACTTCCACTTGTCACTATTGATGGTGAAGATGCTCGTGATTTCGATGATGCTGTTTTTTGTCAAAAAAATCGTGGTGGCGGATATCGGTTATGGGTTGCTATTGCTGATGTAAGCTATTATGTCAGACTTGGAAAAGCGTTAGATAAAGAAGCCTGCCAGCGAGGGACATCGGTCTATTTTCCATCGAGAGTGATTCCCATGTTACCCGAAGTGTTGTCAAATGGCCTATGTTCTTTAAACCCACAAGTTGACAGGCTTTGTTTGGTTTGTGAAATGACTGTGTCGAATAAAGGGCGTTTAACATCTTACCAATTTTATGAAGCAGTAATGAATTCCCATGCCCGCTTAACTTACACCAAAGTGGCTAAAATTCTAGATGGTGATGCAGAGCTGAGGGAGCATTATCATGACTTAGTCCCTCATCTTGAAAATTTACACGGATTATATTCTATATTAGATAAAAATCGGTTAGCCCGTGGGGCGATTGCCTTTGAATCTGAAGAACCGAAATTTATTTTTAATGCCGATAAACGGATTGAAAGTATTGAGCTTGCAAAGCGCAATGTTGCGCACAAAATCATTGAAGAGTGCATGATTCTTGCTAATGTAGCGGCGGCGCAATTTGTTTTAAAAGCTGATATACCGTCCCTGTTTCGTATCCATGATAGACCGGATGAAGAACGAATCAATAATTTGAAAAGCATACTCAGTGAACTTGGCCTGACACTCAATGGTGGCTTGCAGCCACAGCCTAAAGATGTGGCAAAATTGATGTCAGATGTCGACACGCGACCTGATCGTGAAATGTTACAAACACTTATTTTACGTTCAATGAAGCAAGCCGTTTATGAACCTGAAAATCACGGTCACTTTGGGCTTGCACTTGAAGAGTACGCCCATTTTACATCCCCTATTCGCCGTTATCCTGATTTATTATTGCACCGTTCAATTAAATGGATTATTGCCAATCAAGAAAATAAAACCAGTAAAACAGGTGGCCATTGTTATACTATGGGCGAAATGTTGTATTTTGGCCAACACTGTTCAATGACCGAGCGCCGCGCTGATGAGGCGGTTCGAGACGTAGTCGATTGGTTAAAATGTGATTACATGCAAGATCATGTCGGTGAAGTTTATAATGGAACCATTTCAAGTGTCGTTAATTTTGGGTTTTTCGTAAGACTTGATCACCTCTTTGTTGATGGACTTGTCCATGTTTCATCACTTGAAAACGATTATTATCATTTCGATGCTCCGCGTAGCCGATTGATTGGTGAAAATTCCCGTTTTAGCTATCGATTAGGGGATAAAGTCCAAGTTAAAGTGGATAATGTCAATCCAGAAGAGCGTAAAATCGATTTTACTTTATTAAGCAGTGACAATAAACCCAAGCGCCAAGGTAAAACAGAAAAAGATAAAAGTAAAAGTAGAACTAAACAGGTTGCCTTAAATCAAGATAACGACTTTGCGCCTAAACGTAAGAGTAAAAAATCGAAAAATAGCACATCGGCTAAGTCAACACGAAAAAGTAAGACAAAAGCGGTGTCAAAAACAAAAGCAAAAACGAATTCCACCAGTAACAAAAACACAAAGAGTAAAAAATAAATGAGTGAAATAGTTTATGGTATACATGCCATCGAATCATTATTAGCACGTTCGCCAGAAAGGATTATTGAAGTATTTATCACGAAAGGCCGTGAAGATAAACGGCTTATCTCGCTTGTACAAGAGCTTGAGCAGCTAGCGTTACCCGTTAAAGTGGCCAGTCGTCAGTGGTTAGATGAAAAGTCGCATCATGGCGTGCATCAAGGTATTTTGGCGATGGTAAAGGAAAAAAGAGCGTATCAAGAAAATGATATTCCTGGATTGATGGAACAGCTTGAAAATCCGACTATCTTGATTTTAGATGGCGTGACCGATCCCCACAATTTAGGCGCATGTATTCGTACCGCGGATGCGGCGGGTGTGGATTTTATCATTGTGCCGAAAGATCGCTCTGCACCATTAAATTCGACCGTACAAAAAGTTGCTTGTGGCGCTGCTGAAAGTGTCGCTGTTGTGCGCGTAACCAACTTAGCACGTACAATGCGCCTTTTACAAAATGATTATCATACTTGGATTGTTGGCACAGCAGGTGAGGCGAGCAAAAATATCTACCAAACCCAATTTTATCCACATTCATCGGTAAATCGTCCTATTGCTTTAGTTATGGGCGCAGAAGGTGAAGGAATGCGCCGTTTAACTAAAGAACATTGTGATGAGTTGGTCAGTATCCCGATGGCCGGCATAGTGTCCTCACTCAATGTGTCCGTTGCAACGGGCATTTGTTTATTTGAAATCGTTCGTCAAAAAACAGGCCTTACGAGCAAATAATGTTAAATTTGTTAAAGAAAATTTTTCCAAGCAAACAGCAAAAAGCGTTATCGGCGCGAGATATTAGCGGTCGTAATAGTGTTGGTTATCCAACCATGCAGCTTTCTCGCGTGATTGATAGTGTGGTACAAAACAATTATCGGGTTTTAAAACCGATAATTCACCTTTATAAAGAAACCCTACTTTTCAAATGGGGGCCGAGCGTGATTAACAATCACTTGTCAGATAAGCAATTGGCTAATCTATCGGGGAGAAACCTACAGATGGTGTATCTTGTTCTTTTTCGAGATATGTTAAGACACCTTTCAATCTCTATCACACCGCCTAATTCATCAGCGAATTGGGCAGATCAATTTGCTCAAGACGTCTTAGACAAATGCAATATGCTCGGTGATGAAGATGATCGCGATAGTGAACAAAAACAGCATTTATTTTCTGACATGGAACGCTATGCACTTGATGTTTCAATTGAAGACGCCATGAAAGAGCGTCATTTGATTCCACTTTGGACTCAGCCGCTTGCACACTTAGTGATGCTGCCACCTATTACGATTTATCAATGCCATAAACCTCTAATGGACTCGATATTGAAAAAAATCACCAAAAAAAGAAAATAGCCAACGCAAAACACGTTTTAGGTTGTTAGTGATGGCTTTTTAATAAAATAGTGCGATCAAACAGCGGCGCATCGGTTAAGCGGTGCGTAACCATAATCAGGGTTTTATCGAGACAATGTTGTTTAATCAGCGCCATCATTTGCTGCTCAGTTTGGCTATCTAAACTTTCAGTCGGTTCATCCATTAAAATTAATGGGGCGTTATGCAGTAATGCTCTGGCGATACCAATACGTCTTCGCTCACCGCCAGAAAGCGGTCTACCACCTTCGCCCAACCACAAGTCTAACCCATCATTTAACAATAACTTTTTGAGTCCGACTTGTTCAATGACACGAATCAAATCGTGGTCTGTGGCATTAGGGTTACCGATCAGTAAATTTTCCCGCAAGGTATCACTAAAAATAGTAATCACTTGTGGCACTATGCCCACCGCTTGCCTTAATGTCACGTCTGTAAGCTGATTGAGTTCGACATCGTTTAGGTAAATATGGCCTTTATCTGGCTCCCTTGAACGGGTGATTAAATCGAGTAATGTCGATTTACCACAGCCTGTTTGCCCGATTAATCCAATATGTTCGCCCGGCAAAATGGTCAGTGAAAAATCATGCAATATTTGCAGTGGTTGACTTGGATAACAAAATGTCACATTGTCGATCTGCAATTTGGCCGAGGTAAGTGAGATGTGTTGCCCCTTATCAACAAAGGCGATTGCCGGCTGCTGATTAAATAAGTTTGTTGTTCTTTTAGCCGAGGTCAGCACTTCGCCTAGAAAAATAAATGCACCTGGAATAGGCGCTAGGATTTCAGCGCTTGATAGGCAGACAAAAACAAACAGCGCAATCATGGGGGATGAGGCGACGCTCGCGATTAACCCAAGTACCACCAAGGTTAAAAGCCCGACAATCAATGCAATTAAAGCACTGGATAGGCCGACAAGTTTTGATTGAATCTTTTGGTTGTTTAACCAGTCATCTTCAAGCATATCAAGCTGCGTGCGGTAAGTATTTCTTGCATTGAATAGGGTTAATTCAGCTTGACCTTGTAAATAATTGACTAGCTGCTGCCGATATTGACTTTTTTGCTGTGCAAGTTTCGCACCAAGTTGTTTACCCATTTGGTAAAATACGATGGGTACCACTAATATCGTTATACCTAAAACGAGAGTGATAACAAGTGCAATTTGAAGGTTTAGTAAACTCAATCCGACAAACAGCAAGCCAATAATAATCAGTGCAGTGATGATCGGTGAAAATAATTTCAGGTAAAGATGATCTAAATGGTCAATATCAGCAATGAATCGATTTAATAAATCTGCTTTTTGGTAATGCTCAAGTTGATTATCGCTAAGCGGTAAGATTTTTTTAAAGGCAAGCGTGCGTAAATACGCCAAAATTTTGAACGTGGTATTGTGATTAACCAGCCGTTCAAAATAACGTGCCGTGGTTCGTAATATGGCTGCACCACGGACGCCGGCTGCTGGTAGCATATAATTAAACGTAAACAGACCAGCAACGCCAACAAACGCGGTTGAAGCTAAAAACCAGCCCGATAGGGATAATAAAAAGACGCTGGCAGCTAACGTTGTCACAGCCAAAGATAGGCCGAGAATAATTGCTAACAAGTAACGTTTATAAAGGGAAATATAAGGCAGCAATGTTTTTAACATAACGGTTTCTTAATGGTGATGGCGTTTTTTTCTAACTGCCAAATGACATCATAATAATCAGCATTATCAGCGAGTTTATGCGTGATTGTGATGCTATTTGAAGCAATATTGTGTAATTTTAATGCGCTGACAGTTTGTTTATCCAAACTGGCTGTCGGCTCATCTAAAATGATCAGTTGGCAGGGTTTTAGCATGGCTCTTGCAATGGCAATGCGCTGCGCTTGTCCAACTGACAATCTCACGGCATCCTCACCCACTTCGGTATCTAATCCTTGCGGTAATCGAGATATGACATTATCCAGCTGTGATTTGACAAGGACATCATCAAGCTCTTTATCGGTTGCACTTGGGTTGGCTAATAATAGATTTTCGCGAATTGAGCCATTTAATAAATAAGGATTTTGACCAATCCAGCTTATATGTTGTTGCCAACTCATTAAATCGAGTTGACGCAGCTCGGTACCATTAATTTTTAGTGATCCCTGATAAGGTAAAAATCCCATTAATGCATTAACTAATGACGTTTTTCCTTCTCCACTGGTGCCAATCAAGGCTAAATTGAACGGTGTTTTTAGCTGAAACGATAAAGGGCCAACTAGCTTATCTTGCGTGCTTGATAACACAATTAGATTGTCAGCTTCGATGGTGTCAATGTGATTTATTGGGCTTTTTTCCTCACTCACTAACGCGTCTTGCTGCTGGTTCAAAAACGCATCGAGATTATCAGCTGACGCAATGGCCTCGGCTTTAGCATGATAAAAGGTACCAAGGTCACGCAGAGGTTGAAAAAATTCAGGTGCTAAAATCAAAACAAAAAAACCGGCAAAGAGCGTCACCGCACCGTTATATGCACCAAACTCAAATTCACCTAAATAAGAGAACCCAAAGTAAACCGCCACAACCGCAATTGAAATTGATGTGAAAAATTCTAATACAGCTGAAGATAAAAAGGCCATCTTCAATACTTGCATTGTTTTTATTCTAAAATCTTCAGACGCGTTATGGATTTGCTCTGTTTGTCTATCCCCTTGATTAAACAAGCGAATGGTTTTTAATCCTTTTAATCTATCTAAAAAATGACCACTCAAATAACTCAGCGCTTTGAAGTTACGCCGATTGACATCGGCAGCGCCCATACCAACTAGCACCATAAATAGCGGAATCAGTGGCGCTGTGCAGAGTAAAATCAGCGCTGCTGACCAGTTCAAAGGTAAGATGCTGATAAAAATCAAGATCGGCACCATCATCGCAAGTCGCATTTGAGGTAAGTAGTGCGCATAAAAGTTTTGTAGATTATCCACCTGCTCAATGAGCAACGTACTCCAACTACCGGTAGTATGGTGATTGATATAAGCAGGTCCTAAATTTTCAAGATGATTAATCACTTGACGACGGATTGATTGCCGAATACTAACGCCGACTGAAAAATTAATTTTCTCGCGCAGATAAATAAGCAGGGCGCGAGCAAAAAATACAACGACGAGACCAATTATATAAGCAGAAACTGATGCAAAGCTGACTTGCTCGATAATCAGTTTTTGTAAAATAATGGCAAAAAGTGCGGCTTGAATAATTATCATACATGCTAGAGCAAAGCCAGTTAAAACAGAAAGCCTTAATAAGGCTTTCTGTGCATTTGCGTTCTGTTTGAGCCAGTTAAGGAGATAAGTCTGGCGCTTTTTATCTAAAGACATGAGTTAACTTATTTTAAATGATCAGGCACAGCAAGGTTATCTAGATAATGTTCGGCATCTAAAGCGGCCATGCAGCCTGTTCCTGCCGAGGTAATCGCTTGTCTGTAAACTTGATCCATCACATCACCCGCTGCAAAAATTCCTTCGATGCTGGTTTGTGTTGCATTACCTTGCAAGCCAGATTTGACTTTGATATAACCATTATTTAGCTCAAGTTGCCCTTCAAACAGTGCGGTGTTCGGTTTATGTCCTATGGCGATGAAAACGCCCATGACTTGGACTTCGTCAGTTTGATTGGTGTCTTGCGTGTTTCGCAATCTCACTCCGGTTACGCCCATCGCATCACCGAGGACTTCATCTAAGGTGCTGTTGGTGTGTAAGATAACTTTACCTTGTTTTACCTTTTCATCGAGACGAGCCATTAAAATCTTCTCAGCGCGAAAACTGTCGCGGCGATGAATTAAATGCACTTCGCTGGCAATGTTGGCAAGGTATAAGGTCTCTTCGACCGAGGTATTACCGCCACCGACAACTGCCACTTTCTGATTGCGATAGAAAAAACCATCACAAGTTGCACAAGCCGATACACCTTTACTTTTAAAGGCTTCCTCTGACGGTAACCCTAAATATTGCGCTGATGCACCTGTTGCAATGATTAATGCATCGCATGTGTATTTTGTTTCGCTACCATAGAGCTCAAAAGGTTTATTTGTGAAATCCACACGATCAATTTGGTCTAAGATGATTTCAGTATCAAAGCGCTCAGCATGCTCTTTCATTTTTACCATTAAGTCAGGGCCAGTCAGTTCGGCTTCCCCTGCGGGCCAGTTCTCAATTTCAGTTGTTGTGGTTAATTGGCCGCCTTGTTGCATCCCTGTTACAAGCACTGGGGATAAATTAGCGCGAGCGGCATAAATTGCAGCGGTGTATCCTGCGGGACCTGATCCTAAAATCAGTAATTGAGCGTGCTTGGTTTTCATAGTTAAATCCTTTATCGATTTTGATTCTAGCACGATTTTACAGTGCAAAATTCTCGTTAAGATAATGTTGTTAAGTCTAACATTATCAACCGATATCGTGCAAAAAAAATGATTATTATAGTAATAGGTAAAAGTTAAAATATTAGCATTGATAGATAGGCATAGCATTAAATATCTATTTATATTCAGATTTATTTCTTTATCTTCTCTTTTTTGAATGACATAAATTTCAAGGGGGCAATGTCTATTTTTTTCGTGTTATTGATATTTAATTCGCTTTTAATGATAATGCAATTGTAGGTATCGGTTCTATATAGTTTTGTGAATTAGGGGAGAATAAAATGAGCAATGTATCAATTGAAAAAGTAGAAGCCGTACTTCGTAAAATAAAATGGGCACAAGAAATATTGAACTCTGTTCAACAAACCGAAAGTGACCCACAAATAGCCAATATTTTATCTGGTATTGCATTTATTATGGATTCTGCATCAACAGATGCTGAAGATTTATTTCAACTTTTCAAGTAAAACAAGCAATTTGACGTATTGACAACCAAGTATGAGACTTTTTAACCAATAAAAAGTCTCAATTGATTTAAACGTTGTCCTGTAATCTCACTATAAAAATGTACAGACCTCATCTAAAGACCAGCGAATACGCGAACTCGGTTCATTCAATCGATAGCCAAATGCCAAGCCAAGCGCCACACCAAACGTGTTACCACTAAATTGGGGAATGGCTTTTTCTAAAATACTGATCACTTTATCGTGCTCAAATCCACCAATCGCACAAGAATCAATACCAATATACGCTGACGCAGTTAGCATGTTGGCGGCAGCGAGGTAGCATTGCATTTCAGACCAGTGATTAATGGTTAAGCCCTGTGCCAGCCCATTTTCGCAGAAATTAATAAACCCTTGGCAGGCAATATCAATACTCGTTTGATCGTTACTGTCAGCTAATTCACGTGCGACAGCATGTCTTAAATAATCGCTTTGCATAGTAAATTGATTCGCTTTGCGATAAAGCATGATAATAAAATGGGAACAGCTTGTTACTTGTGCTTGATTATAACAAACTGACCTTAATTCAGTTTTGAGATCATTATTTTCAACAACGACAAAATGCCAAGGCTCCATACCAAATGACGACGGAGAATTACGCCCAGCGTCTAAGATATAATTCAAATCAGCTTGGCTGATTTTTTTATCATTATCAAATTGTTTACATGCATGACGAAAGTCAAATGCTTGCGTTAACTTATCCATATTTTCTCCTAAGATTTTACGTTCCAGGGTGCGACTTTAAAAAGTAATAACATGCCTGGAATAGCTAAGATAGTACATAAACAAAAAAATGTTGTCCATCCGAGATAGTCGACCATCATTCCTGTAGTTGCATTGATTAATGTGCGAGGAATGGCGGCAATACTTGTGAAAAGTGCAAATTGTGTTGCGGTATAAAGTGGGTTGGTTGTTCTGGCAATAAACGCAACAAAGGCGGCAGAGCCGAGCCCAACGCCCAGCGCTTCAAATCCAATAACAAGGGCTAACCAAATTTTTTGAAGGGTATCAATAGTTAAAAACGGCCCTTGAGCTGATAACCAAGCAAACCCTAAGATAGACGCCATTTGTATGATGCCAAATAGCCACAGAGCACGATTGATCCCTATTTTAATCATCAATACTCCACCGAATAATGCCCCGATTACACTGGGCCAAAGTGCTGCATTTTTAGCAATTAAGCCTATATCAAAATTGCTATAGCCCATACTCAAGTAAAAGGGGGTAGCCAGTGAAGTCGCCATGCTGTCCCCGAGTTTATAAAATAAAATAAACAACACAACCATAATGGCTGATTTTAGTCCATGTCGGGTGATAAATTCACTAAACGGTTTAATAATGATTGATTCGATATTTGGCGGTTTAGGTGGTAAACGGCTTGGTTCTTTAACTAATAGTGTCATGATAATTGCTGGTATCATAAATAGAGCGGTAATAATAAAGACACTTGACCAGGGTAAAAAACTCGACAAAATCAAAGATAGCGAGCCCGGCACTAAGCCCGAAACGCGGTAGGCATTGATATGAATACTATTACCTAGCCCGAGTTCATCATCAGCCAGTAGTTCTCGTCTAAATGCATCAAGGGCAACATCTTGCGTTGCTGAAAAAAGTGTCAGTAATAAACTGAGTGTTGAAATAAGCCACAGATCCAGTTTGGGGGAACAAAAACCAATCGCCATAATGAGCAGCAACACACTCAGCTGTGAAATGAGCATCCAACCACGGCGCCGTCCTAAGCCAAAAGGCGAAATTTGATCCATAAATGGTGCCCACAGAAATTTACCAATATAGGGAAACTGCGTGAGCGATAAAATCCCAATTGCGGTAATAGACACCCCTTCGCTTTTTAGCCAAGCAGGAACAAGTTGCAATAATAAGTAAAGCGGTAAGCCTGATGCGAATCCAGTGAAGATACAAATGACCATTTTTTTGGTCAATATTTTTGATTTTACTGACAACACGGAATTGGCTGTGTCATTCATTGTTCAACCCAATTAGTAAGCGATATTTCAACGTGTTATCATAGCATAACACGTTGATGGAAAAACATCAGATGTGATCATAAATCTGCCAATTGTACTCTTGCTAACCACCATTGGCTGTGCTATATGTGGTTGGTGATAATTGTATCGATTAAGTCGATGATATTCATCGTCATAGGAGGGTAAGCCCATATGAAACACGCCATGAAAATTGCGGTATTTAGCAGTAAACATTATGATAGAGAACATCTTGAAATCGCTAATAAAAAGTTCGGTTTTACTATTGAATATTATGAGCATCAATTAAATCATCGAACGGTTGTGACAGCGAAAGGGTTTGATGCTGTTTGTGTGTTTGTAAATGACGAGATCGATAAAAAAGTATTACAAGAAATGGCATCATTAGGCATTAAAATCCTCGCACTACGCTGCGCAGGTTTTGATAATGTCGATTTAGTTGAAGCTAAAAAACTCGGAATCACCGTTGTGCGTGTACCGGCTTATTCCCCTGAATCTGTTGCAGAACATGCCGTTGCATTAATGATGACATTAAATCGGCGCACCCACAAAGCTTATCAACGCACTCGTGATGCCAACTTTTCGCTTGAAGGACTCACCGGATTTAATATGCATAATCGCACAGCGGGCGTTATTGGTACTGGCAAAATAGGGCAAGCTGTGATTCGAATTTTAAAAGGATTTGGTATGCATGTATTAGCGCATGACCCTTATCCTAATGAGGCCGTTGTTGAAATGGGCGTACACTATGTCAGTTTAGATGAATTATATGCGAAATCTGATATTATTACGCTGCACTGCCCAATGACACCTGAGAATTATCATTTATTAAATAAAGAGTCGTTCAGTAAAATGAAAGATGGCGTCATGATTATCAACACAAGCCGAGGGCAATTACTTGATTCTTGCTCTGCAATTGATGCATTAAAGCAAGCAAAAATTGGTGCGCTTGGTATGGATGTTTATGAAAATGAACGTGAATTATTTTTTGAAGATAAATCGAATGATGTGATTCAAGATGACGTTTTTCGTCGATTGTCTTCATGCCATAATGTTATGTTCACTGGGCATCAGGCATTTTTAACGCAAGAAGCACTATTAAATATTTCTGATACCACATTGAATAATATTAAACTGATTTCAGAAGGTAAAGCGTGTTCAAATATTGTTGACTGATAGTTATGTGTTAACACGATTGTTGATCTTATACTCATTTTTTATGGATAATTTATGTGGCGTACTTTTATTTTTGTCAGTTTAATTTTAGGGCTTACTGCTTGCAGTAGTAAGCCTTCTACTCCTTCAGCAACCTCACCTGTGACCGCCCATCGTGGTCAGCCAAATGTCAAAGGTGGATTTTATTTAGAGCGTGATCACCTCGGTGGACGCATCAACAGCGCGCCATTAAGCGCAGATAAAGAAAAATTCATCAGTCGAATGGTAAGTAAGCATGGTTTTGACGGTCAGCAATTGCGAGGTGTCTTAGCGCAAGCGAATGAACTCGATTGGGTGATTCGCTTAATGGATAAACAAGCCCCCAAATCAGGCGCTACAACCACCCCTAATGGTGCATGGATTCGTTATAAAAATAAATTTATTACCCCAAATAACATCACGCGAGGTGTTGATTTTTGGAATCAATATGAATCAGAATTAAAGCGCGCGTATAAAGAATATGGGGTGCCACCTGAAATCATTGTCGGCATTATCGGCGTTGAAACGGGATGGGGCCGGGTTATGGGCAAAACGCGGATTATCGATGCCTTATCCACACTCGCTTTTGCCTACCCAAGACGTGCTGAGTATTTTTGTAATGAGCTCGAAGACTTTTTATTGATGGCTCGAGATGAGGATATTGACCCGTTTGATTTAACCGGATCGTTTGCCGGTGCGATGGGATATGGTCAATTTATGCCATCAGCATTTAGAAATTATGCGGTTGATTTTAATCATGACGGCCATACTGATTTATGGGATCCGGTGGATGCGATTGGTAGCGTTGCTAACTATTTCAAATCACATGGCTGGCAAAAAGATCAAAAAGTGGCCGTTATGGCAGAGGGGAAAAACACCACATTAGACACGGGATTTAGTACAAAATATTCCGTAGAGACGTTATCAAATGCTGGATTTAAGCCACAAAGCTCGTTAGGCGGCAATAAGCAAGTCAGCTTACTCAGGCTAGACATGGGCGATCGTTATCAATTTTGGTATGGGTTACCTAATTTCTATGCGATAACCCGTTATAACCACAGTACCCATTATGCAATGGCCGTTTGGCAATTGGGGGAAGCGGTTAAAAACGCACGCTAAATTGGGTCAGTTTTGTTGTCGAAAGGTGAATAGTTTTAGCTTGCTATTCGCTTTTTCGCTAAAAATATCGCCATTGAGCTGGTGATATTTTTAGCGAGTAAAGTATCAAGCTGGATTCGACTCATTCAGCTAAAGTTTTATGTCTAAATGTGCCTGTGTTGCTGCAATAACTTGCTCAACAGTAAATGCTGGATTGATTTCAGTTAAGACTAAACCCTGCTTTGTAACCTCAATTACCCCCATTTCGGTTATGATCACATCGACCGCATTAACCGCAGTTAACGGCAGTGAACAGGTTGTTAAAATTTTGATAGCACCTTTCGAGGTATGTTCCATCGCAACAATCACTTTTTTAGCTCCCGTCACTAAGTCCATCGCACCGCCCATGCCGGGTACCATTTTGCCGGGGATCATATAATTGGCAATATTTCCTTTTTCATCCACTTGTAATGCGCCAAGTACCGATACATCAACATGCCCGCCGCGAATAATCCCAAAAGATACCGCACTGTCAAAAAAGCAGCCACCCGGTAAAATCGTAACTGCTTGTCCGCCGGCATTGACAATCGTATGGTCGATTTGATCAGCCGATGGCGTAGGCCCAAGACCTGTGAAGCCATTTTCTGATTGCAAAATAATGTGCACATCGCTGGGCAAAAAATTGGCAACCCGGGTTGGTAACCCAATACCTAAATTAACAATATCGCCATCACGCAGTTCTAAAGCGACGCGCTTTGCTATGTAATTTTGAATCTGCTCTTTGTCCATCATGCGCACTCTCCACTCGAAATAAGATAATCGACAAACACACCGGGGGTCATAACGTGATGCGGATCGATCTCTCCGATCTCAACAATCTGTTCAGCTTCAACAACGGTAATATCAGCGGCTGCCGCCATCATATTATTAAAATTGTTCATTGAACCTTGATACACCAAATTGCCTAGCTTGTCTGCTTTAGAAGCAAAAATCAGGGCGATGTCAGCTTTTAGTGGGGTTTCAAGTAGATATTCTTTGCCATCTACCTGTATTTTCTGCTTTCCTTGCTCAACCAATGTGCCAATGCCGGTTGGTGTCAAAACGCCACCCAATCCGTAGCCAGCACAGCGAATACGTTCAATTAATGTGCCTTGCGGAATCAGCGTCACTTCTGTTTCGCCGGTGCTCATCTGTCGGCCTGTTTCTTTATTGAGACCAACGTGCGAGGCAATAATTCGACTAAATTGTTTCTTCATCACCATTTTGCCAACGCCTTTGCCCGGTAATCCGGTATCATTACAAATTAGCGTAAGGTTTTTTATCTCCTTGGCGCATAAATAGTCGATTAATTTTTCAGGGGTGCCATTGGCCATAAATCCGCCAACCATAATGGTTGAACCTTCTTTTATGGTTTTTAACGCATCATCAATGCGATGAATAACTTTACTCATTGCCTGTTCCTTGTGGTTTAGAGACAACCATTGCCACACCTTGTCCGCCACCAATACACAAGGTTGCCAGCCCATGTTGTGCGTTTTGGCGCTGCATTTCATGAATTAATGTGACTAAAATTCGCGCGCCGGATGCACCGATTGGATGACCTAAAGCAATCGCGCCCCCATTCACATTGACGCGCTGAGGGTCGAGTTTTAAATCTTGCATCACACAAATCGCTTGAGAAGCAAATGCCTCATTGGCTTCTATTAAATCGAGTTGATTGACTGACATATTGATTTTTTGTAATGCTTTTTGAGTGGCAGGTACAGGGCCGATTCCCATAATAGATGGATCGACCCCGGCGCTAGCAAAAGATCGAATTGTAACAAGGGGAACTAGGTTTAATGCTTGGGCTTTTTGTTTACTCATTAAAATTAAGATTGCCGCCCCATCATTGATGCCAGAAGCATTGCCAGCTGTCACAACGCCCTCATTTTTGAATGCCGGTTTTAACTTTGTGAGCGATTCCAAGGTGGTGCCGTGTTTGGGATACTCATCTTGAGCAATAATTTCTATCCCTTTTCTGGTTTTAATTTCAATCGGCACAATTTCATCATCAAATTTCCCCGATTTTTGTGCTTGTTCTGCTTTTTGTTGACTATGAAGGGCAAACTCATCGAGTTGTTGACGGGTTAATTGGTATTTCGCAGCTAAATTTTCAGCGGTAATGCCCATATGAATACCTGAAAAGGCATCAACTAAGCCATCTTTAATCAGCGAATCGATAAACTGTGTATCCCCCATGCGCGCACCAAATCGCGTTGCCGGCGAGACATAAGCTGCATTACTCATGCTTTCGCTGCCGCCGGCCACAACGACCTTTGCATCGCCACACATAATTGTTTGCGCAGCAAGCATGACAGACTTTAAACCCGAGCCGCAAACTTTGCTGACATTGTATGCGGTTGTCTCAATTGGCAGTCCGGCTTTTATTGCAACTTGTCTGGCGACGTTTTGTCCTAATCCGGCACCAAGTACATTACCCAAAATAACTTCATCGACATCGGCCGGATTCAGCGTTATTTTTTCCATCGCTGCTTTTAATGCCGATGCGCCCAGTTCGACTGCCGATACATGTTTAAATACGCCGCCGAATGAACCGATCGGCGTCCTAACAGCTGATACAATCACAACATCTTGCATGATGATTTTCCTTGTCTTTGATTAATTTTCTTTTCAACATGCTAGGTTAAAGCGAGGCGTATTGTCTAAGTCTTGTTTTTTATAGTGGCTATAATTTTAAATTATAGATAAAATCAAAGTCGGGTCGAAAAAGGGGGGTATTACGATTTTTTCGGGTGATTATTGATGAAATAATAAATAATATTATAGGAATTAATTATGGATATCCGGCAATTTCGTTATTTTATTGAAGTGGTCAAATGTCAGTTTAATTTGTCATTGGCGGCTAAAAAATTATATATCTCACAACCGGCACTCAGCCAATTTATTAAAGCCTTTGAACAAAGCGAACAGATTCAATTATTCGAACGTTATAAAGGGCGATTACAACAGCTCACCCCTGCGGGTGAAATATTTTATGAAAATGCCAAGAAAATGCTCATCCAATATAACGGTATGTTAGATGATATTCGCGATGGCAAAACACAGCTGCGGGGACGAGTTAGGATTGGTATTCCTCCACTTATTTTAGGCGTAGTTTTTGCTGATGTTATTGCACAATTGATAATTAATCATCCTGATATAGAATTTGTCATTATTGAAAAAGGCGCGTATGAATTAAGTCATTTATTTATGATGGACGAGCTGGATTTTGCGATTTTGTTAGATCCCACTCACATCAGTGATGCCCGTATTGAAAAATGTGTGTTAAGGCAAGATGAGCTCAGTGCGTTTATGAATAAAAACCATCCGTTAGCGCAAAAAGATAAGATTGATTGGCGTGATTTGAATCATAAGCAATTGGCTATTTTAGATCCCTCATTTATTATCCATCATCAATTGCAAAAAAAATTCGATGAGTGTGGGGTTGTACCGAAAAAATCAACCATGTCTGCATCGTGGGACTTTTTAATGTTGGTTGCACAAAATTCAGAATTAATTACGGTGCTACCGTCGCCCGTACATAATGTCCATGTTAATTCAAATATTATCGAAAAGCACTTTACTGATCCTATATCGTGGACCGTGTTACTTTGCCGCGCTAAAAAAGAACGCTATAACCGAGTTGAACATTTTGTGTTTGATTTTATCAATGCGTATTTCAACGTTAGTACTGAGAAATATGAAATGAGAAATGACAATAGAGAATGATGTGTAAACTAGTAGTTTACACATCATAAGTTGACTAGGATTAACTATCTAATGTGCAGTTAATCATCCAAATTGATTTTTCTAATTCGGCAATATTATCTTCTGCAAGGCCAACTGTCGTAAAGTCGTCAGCGTCATCTGCGTAATGGCGTAATTTCAAAAACTCATCTTTTAAGTAGTGATAAGCCTGATTCATGGCACCAATCACATCTTTTGCCGAATAACTTTCTTGCGAAATAGTTGGTGCTTTGGCTGTTTCTAGCAATGATTTTTGACAAGTTAATGCTTTACCGCCAAGTTGTAACGCTCTTTCTGCAATTTCGTCAAATAATTCGCTCATTTGATCGTAGGCTTTTTCGGTGTATTCATGTACCGCGAAAAAGTGCATGCCTCTCACATTCCAATGATAATCATGAAACTTAATATATAAAGAATGAGAATCTGCCTGTAATTGATGTAGTTGTGTAATAACTTGTGACATAATTGCTCCTTAATACTTAAACAGTGAGATGTAAAATAATTATTAATCGTTAAAACTTGAGAGATAATTTAGTCAGTACCTATCAAGAAGTTACCCTTAAAGTAAAACATATCGCCCAATAAGACAATTTAGTAATAACTATCAATACTATTACTTTGTTTAACTTGACTTATTATCAAACGGAACATTTGTTAAGCAATCCCCACTGGCAAGTTTACATCAGCAATTAGCTTTTATTCACAACAGGTAACAATAATATGTTCCCTGCTAGCCTATTTTGCATAGTATAAATGAGCGCTTTATCGTATTATGTCTGCTGGTTATTACCTATACAGCTAAAGCAGGGAAGATACGCAGTTTAGTTATTGATTATTTGTTTGGTTAATTTTACTTTGGCAAAAACATTAAATAGATAAAGCATGCATAACAACGACATATACAGCTTAGCGAACAGCAATTGCATTCCCGAGGTGAAGTGATTTTATCATCTTTGTGATTGTTTTCGTTATGCCCTAGATGTAAAATGCGCGGTTTAAACGTATTATCAGATCAAGTTTTGGAGTTCGTTCAGTGAAAACAACAGTGCGTAAAGTTTTGCCATGGCAGCTCATAGAACGCTTCACTTGCTACCGTCAATTTTTGGCTTTAATATTCGGGTTATCTATATTTCTTATTGCGCTAATTGTGTGTTGGCATCTGCTAAAAGAAATTAACCTCGATGATCTAAAGTATGCTTTGCGCCGGCTGTCGGTTAAAGCTATCGTATTTTCTTGTCTTGCCGCAGTTGGCAGCTACTTGATGTTAATTCTTTATGAATGGTCTGCTGCGCGTTATGCCGGGGTGAAATTAAAATCGTCAGTACTGGTTCTTGGTGCAATTTGTGCATCGGCGATTGGCAATGCGATTGGTTTATCGGCACTATCAGGTGGCGCGGTTCGGTGCCGATTGTATTTTAAACATGGCTTAACTACCATTGATGTCGCTAGAATGTCACTGTTTGTGACATTATCTTTAGGTGGCACATTGCCGCTGTTGGCCGCAATTACTGCATTAATTCACATTAAACAGACCATGTTAGCGTTGCACATGTCCGAGCTGGGCGTTTGGATTATGGCTAGTACGGTATTTATTATTTATCTGGTTCTGTTTGTCTTTTTGTATTTCCATCAGTTGCCTGAACGACCAAGCAAAGATACCCGATTATTTCAAGTGCTGCGCTGGGCGATACGCTTACCGAGTCTTCGCCTTGCATCGAGTCAATTTGTTATCACTTTATTTGATGCGATTTTTGCTGGCGCTATTCTCTATTTCTTATTACCGATTCAACCCAATTTTGTCACCTTCATTATGGTTTATATCTTAGCACTTGTTGCCGGTGTATTAAGTCATGTACCCGGTGGGGTTGGGGTGTTTGAAGCGATTATGCTTGCCGCATTATCTTCAGAAATTGGCATGGCATCATTAACCGTTGCTTTGGTGATTTACCGCGTTATCTACATTTTAATTCCATTAGTGATTGCAGGATTTTTATTATTAATTAACGAAGGTAAACAGTATCTATCCACGCCGCAAGCGAAACAGACCGAAACAGGTATTGCTGCATCGGTTATGGCTGCAACTGTGTTTTTTGCTGGCATTGTGATGATGTTTTCGAGTTTAATCCCGGGTTTTAATCATGATCTAATAAGCACGTTGATCCCTAAAAAAGTGATTAATATCGCTCATTTAAGTGCCAGTTTAGTGGGGGTGCTGTGTTTATTGTTAGCGATGGGATTAAGACGACGATTATTTTCAGCGTGGTGTTTTTCGGTGGTATTATTACTTGCCGGCAGCGTACTTTCAATATTGCGTGGATTACACTGGATTGAAGCATTAGTTTTGGTATTGATTGCGATACTGCTGATTAATTTTCGCCGAGCATTTTATCGCAAAAGTCGCTTAATTGTGATGCCGTTTTCGTTTAAGTTTTTTGCTGTCTGTTTTTGTATGATTGCCTTATTTGTATGGGTGATTTTATTTGTGTATCAAGATGTCCCTTACAGCTATTCGCTCTGGTGGCAGTTTGAACTCGACAGTAAAGTGCCGCGTGCCTTGCGCGCTGCATTAGGTAGCTTTGTTCTGCTTAGCTGTATCATGTTATTTTGGATTTCTCGTCCAGCTTTACCTATTTTGGCCAATCCGAAAAAAGAAGAGCTTGAAAAAGCCTACCAAATTATTCAACAATCAAAGCAGCCAGAAGGCGGGCTTGCTATGAGTGGCGATAAATCACTGCTATTTAATGAATCAGAATCGGCCTTTATCATGTACTCAAGGCGAGGACGCAGCATGGTTGCACTCTTTGATCCAATCGGCAGTAGCCATGATAGAGCAGAGTTAATTTGGACATTTCGTGATCTGTGTGACCAACATAATTTGCGTCCTGTTTTTTATCAAGTGAAAACGGCTAACTTGCCATTTTACATGGATATTGGATTACGGGTTGTGAAACTTGGTGAAGAAGCACTGGTGAATTTAAATGAGTTCGATTTAACCTCTAAAGGCTATAAAGATCTGCGATACACATGGAATCGAGGCCAACGTGATGGATTATCTTTAGTCTTTTACGAAAAAGGCACCGCACCACTTGACGAATTAAAAGCAGTATCTGATGCATGGCTCAAAAATAAACATTCTAAAGAGAAGAAATTCTCATTAGGGTCTTTTTCCAAAGAATACTTAGATAATTTCAGTATCGCGGCCATTAAGTTCGAGGATAAAATTATTGCGTTCGTTAATCTGTTAGAAACCGAGCAGTCCTACAGTGCCAGCATTGACTTAATGCGCGTTGTACAAGATATTCCGAAATTAACCATGGAATTTTTGATGGTCGGATTAATCTTACATTATCAAGAAAAAGGCTATAAATATTTTAGCTTAGGCGTTGTGCCACTTGCCGGCATGCAAAGACGCCGCGGCGCACCGCTTATCCAGCGACTCGGTGCGTTAGTGTTTAGACGTGGTGGGCGTTTTTATAATTTCCAAGGCCTACGCCGCTTTAAAGAAAAATTTGCAACGCAGTGGGAGCCTCGTTATATGGCTGTGCCAGCAGGATTAGATCCGTTAGTTGCTTTAATCGATACAACCATGTTAATTTCCGGCGGAATCACCGGCCTAAAAAAGAGTAAGAATTCATAATATGAAGAAAATATTACGTTATTTTTTATTGTTTATCCTTTTAATACTGATCATTGCCGCGGCTATTTTAGGTTGGTATTTTGTGAAAAATCGCAGTGCAGCATCGGTTGAAACGATTACTATCAATCAAGATTTTTCAATCCTTTCAGCTAAACCTAAATCAGCGCCAGAGGCCGCAGCCATTATTGTTGCCACCAAAAATCAACATTTTACCTCAGAACAATTACTCAATTTATCTGAAAAAATGGGCGCAAAATTGGTTCAATTTGAGCTTAAACCGCAAGGGAGCTGCGCGGAACAACAAGCGCGTTTTAATCAAGCGACTAAGGTATTAGCAAATACACGCTTTGCCGTTGCCGGCATGGAAGAGGGCGCTGCATTTGCTTACCGTTGGCTTGCTTCACAAAACGATGACAACGCTCATGCTTTATCGGTTGAGTTCACGCTTGATCATAAAGATTGTGATGCGCCTTTACCCAATCAAGCAACGCATGGTGCATGGCAAGTGATTTGGAATAATCCGCCTAATGATGATGTAGCGGTATTTCCTCGTGAACAGAAAAAGATCGCAGTCACAACGGCAATTGGTGAATATGAAGCCTCACCTACCGAACTTCTCAGTTTACATTTACCGTCGATTTTATTTGGTGAGCACGAAGTATTGCCGGTCATTGAATTACAGGCGCCAGTGAACGAAGTGCATCCTAAAACCGTTACGCTCTATTATTCTGGCGATGGTGGCTGGCGTGATCTGGATAAAGTATCAGCCGAATATATGTCTGCAAAAGGGTATTCGGTTGTTGGGGTTGATGCGTTAAAATTATTTTGGCAGCACCGTTCGGTTGAGCGAAGTGCAAAAGATCTTACCTATTTGATGCAGCAATACCGTGAAAAATGGGGAACGACGCAATTTGTGTTAGCCGGTTATTCATTTGGTGGGGACATTTTACCTGCGCTGTATAATCGACTGTCGCTAGACGATCAAAAAAGTGTACGCGCAATTGTGATGATTGCCTTCTCTAAAATGGCCGGTTTTGAAATTGAAGTGACCGGCTGGCTTGGCAGCGAGGCCGATGAAGCCGAAACCGGGCCTGAGGTTGAAAAAGTGCCTGCGAATAAACTATTTTGTATCTATGGTGCAGAAGAAAAAGACGATACAGGCTGTTTACAACCGGCAATGAAAGGCGAAGCTTATGAATTACCGGGTGGACATCACTTTGATGAAAATTATGAGCATCTAGGGCAAATTATTATGAATGCGATTGATAAACGCATGCAGTAATTTCGCACTAAACTTGCAGTTCTTTCAATTTATAGTCAGCGCGATTGCCAAATCGTTAACACTATAAATTGAAAGAGAGATTGGCCTTATTTTTGAAACGTTGCGAGCTGCTTAAAAATGGTCAAATCCTCATTTTTTAATACAGTTTGAACATCTTCAAGTTTATCCACTTCGTTAATCATCTGATTCAATCGGCTGTCGTTATTGACTAACAACCAAATATGACTTTGCAAGGTCCCTTTAATGGGTAAACATAAAATCCCTTCTACATTGAAAGCACGTCGCGCAAAAAGCCCACAAATATGTGTCATCACGCCCGGGTGATTATTCACTTTCAATTCTAAAATAAGCTGTTTCATCGTTATTCTCCAATCATTTCTGTATTGCCGGCACCGGGTGGCACTATTGGGTAGACTTGTTCATTGGGATCAATATCAACATGAATTAATGCCGGCCCCGGCTGGTTTATGATCGCGTGTAATTCAGCATAAGGATCGATTGATTGATTCAAATCACAGGTTTTAAGACCAAACCCTTTAGCAATTGTCACAAAATCAGTTTGATAGCCGTAAGTGGTTTCAAAGGTACGAGCATCATAAAAAAGAGTTTGCAGCTGATGAACCATTCCTAACGATCGGTTATTCATCAGGATAATTTTAATATCAAGCTGATGTTCAACCGCGGTCGCCATTTCTTGAATGTTTAATAAAATACTGCCATCGCCCGTAAAACAGATAATTTTTTTATCTCGATTAGCAAGCGCTGCGCCAATTGCCGCTGGCAAACCAAACCCCATGGTACCAAGCCCGCCCGATGTCAACAATTGTCTTGTTCGCGTTAGCGGATACGACTGAGCAACCCACATTTGATGTTTACCCACATCGGTTGTAATAATGCTTTGTGAATCTGACACGCAGCGTGCGGTTGCTTGAATCAACCCATAATGATTCAAAATAGGATAATCGGTTTGAGCGGGATAACGCATTTTGATTTGATTAATGGTTTGCATCCACGCCTTACGTGTCGCCTTTTGAATCAAAGGCAACAGCTTTTGTAACACGACGTTAATATCGCCGTGAATAGCTAAATCTGGCTTTTTGATTTTATTAATTTCACAGCAATCAATATCGACATGAATAATTTTTGCATTAGGGCAAAACTTTTCGGCATGACCAATGGCTCTATCATCAAAGCGCGCACCTAATACGATAAGTAAATCAGCCTCGTTCAAAACATAATTGGTGTAACGCTTAGCATGCATGCCAAGCATACCTAACGATAACTCATCATCGGCTGGCAGTGAACCCAAGGCCATTAACGTCATCACAGCGGGGATGGTTGCGATTTTAGCCAGTTGATTGACCGATTGACTGCTGCTTGAGGCAACAATCCCGCCACCCAGATACAAAACAGGACGCATTGCACCATTAATCATGTTGGCTGCTTGTTCAATGTCGGCGTTATCGATAACCGGTGATGCATTCAAAGGCAGTATATCGGGCAGCGCATCGAGTTCAATCTCTGCAAGCTGGATATCTTTAGGCACATCTATCCACACCGGGCCCGGGCGGCCTGATTGCGCAATTCGAAATGCATTTTGGAAAATACTTGGCAGCTCTTCAATTGAGCGAACAAGGTAGTTATGTTTTGTGACAGGAATAGAGATACCATAGGTATCAACTTCTTGAAAAGCATCACTGCCAATTAGGTTAGTCGGCACTTGCCCGGTAATGCAGATAATAGGCACGGAATCCAATTTTGCATCTGCAATCGCCGTTAACAAATTGGTCGCACCAGGGCCACTACAGGCAAGGCACACAGCGGGTTTACCGGTTGAACGGGCAATGCCATGGGCGATAAACCCTGCGCCTTGCTCATGCCGAGCTAAGATATGGCGAATGGTTTCACTTTTACTCAGTGCATCATAGACAGGTAAAATGGTGCCACCCGGTAACCCTGTGACGGTATCAATACCTTGCTTTTCTAACATTTTAACAATTAACTCTGCGCCGGTTAATCGCAAACGTGTTGAAGTTTGCATTCGTCATTTCCTTTTGTAAGGCCGGGCATTTTGAGTGTTGTTAGATAAAAAGAAACCCCACTCGGTGTGCGCCGGCGGGGTTATAAATTTGATTAAATCATCCCGTTACGGCAAATTACCGACCACAACAAAGACGACGAGGAGCACTGCGCAATTTAATGCAGTTCTTAACGTGTTATTCAAACGTGTCGCGAATTGTTGTTTCATAGGATGTCTATTAATTATAAAGTTAAAAATAAAAAGCCTTTTTATCATAAAAGAATTTGATTCAAAAATGCAAATAGTTTTATCAAAAAAAAGCAAATAAATTTGAGAATGTGAGCATTGTCACTAAACAAACAGGGACGTTAAGCGATTGGGTAAACGGTAGACAAAAAAAATCCACTCGAAAAATTGAGTGGAGGGCAAAAAATGAAAAAACGTAATGTACAGATATAGACAATATAAAAAAAGAAAAGTTCATTTTTATTTTACTTATTTTAATTATTTTTAAAAATATTTTTATTCACTTGATTAATATCGTTATTTTATTTTCATCTTGTCGACTATTTCAGGTATGATAAACCGGTCAACCTGAAAAAATTATTCATTGTCTGTGAGAACTCAGCGCAGACAGCATTGCTAAGGTAATTGTCACCTCAAAAAGGAAAGCATATGAAAAAGAATGTCGTATTATTCAGTCCCATTCCCGCCGATCAACAAGCGAGACTTGAGCACGCATTTAATTTAACTATTTTAGATCGTCATGCTGAGAAAAATCCTGACGCATTTATCAATGCTGTCGCCAATGCAGATGGGATGATTGGTTCCAATATCGGTATTGCAGTTGATGATGCCTTTCTTGCTCATACCAAAGCATTAAAAGCGATTTCGACCATATCAGTTGGCTATGATAATTATGACCTTAACGCACTGAAAAAGCATCGTGTCAGATTAATGAACACACCTAAAGTATTAACCAATGCAACCGCAGACTTAATCTTTACCTTGCTGATGACAGCGGCGCGACGAACGGTTGAATTATCCAATTTTATCCATGATGGAAAATGGACCCGTAGCATAACACCTTCACTATTTGGTACCGATATTTCGGGCAAAACCATTGGTATTTTAGGGATGGGAAGAATCGGCAAAGCGATTGCCAAAAGGGCACATTGTGGTTTTGATATGAACATTGTCTATTACAACCGATCTGCGCAGCCTGATATTGAACAAACGTTTAAGGCGAAACGACTTGAACTTGACGAACTTTTAAAGGTCGCTGATTTTGTGGTGATTATTTTGCCATTAACCAACCAAACCGAAAGACTTATCACCAAAGAAAAGCTCGCATTAATGAAGCCGTCGGCAATTTTAATCAATGGCGCCCGAGGAAAAGTTATCGATCAAAATGCCTTGATTGATGCATTACAAAACCACACAATTAAAGCCGCAGCGCTTGACGTGTTTGAGGTTGAACCGCTACCCATGGATTCGCCGCTGCTAACGCTCAGTAATGTTGTGCTATCCCCCCATGTGGGATCGGCCACAACCGAAACCCGTTATGCCATGGCAAAATGTGCGGTTGATAATATTATTGCCGCGCTGAGTGATGACAAACCTACCGAAAATTGGGTCAATCCAGATGTTGGGTAACTTGTATTCCCCCTTGAATTAACCTATAATGCCTGCATCTTGCATAAAGATCACATATTGGGGCTGATTCTGGATTCGACGGGATTTGCGAAACCCAAGGTGCATGCCGAGGTGCGGTAGGCCTCGTTAACAAACCGCAAAAAATAGTCGCAAACGACGAAAACTACGCACTAGCAGCTTAATAACCTGCATAGAGCCTTCCCTCCCTAGCCTTCGCTCGTAGGACGGGGATCAAGGGGAGTCAAACCCAAACGAGATCGTGTGGAAGCCTTGCTTGGGGCGGAAGCATTAAACATAATCAAGCTAGTTTATCAGTGGCGTGTTTGTTCGCAGCGGGTAAATGAAATTTAAAGACAAACTACGCATGTAGTGCCAAGGATGTAGAAATTTCGGACGCGGGTTCAACTCCCGCCAGCTCCACCAAATCAATAAATCAAGATGACCTATAATGATCGATGAAGCCCTTAATAAGGGCTTTTTCTTTATATACCTGCCTCATAGTAAATCATACTAAAGCACCGTAATTTAATATCAATGTTGGTGCTGTTAATGCCTAAAATGCCAAAAGAGCGAGCGGACTGTCTCGGCTTTGCTAATGGCGCCAACTTATCGCCATGAATGGGATTTATTTCTTGAGATAACCAGAGTTGTCGGCTCTGTAAAATCAGTCTTTTAAAGAAGTGACAACAAGCAGGCTACTACTAAACGAATCGTAAAGTATATTTTAAAAGTAGAGATTTTAGTTGATTGATAAAAGATTAAATTATAATCAAATCGTTTGTATTTTGTTCTATTTTGAAGGTAGAATACATGCATATTTTTAATAATATAAAAAAGGTCTAGATGATGGATAAATCAAAATATGATGGTAATGGTGTGTTTGATAAAGGCGCAGCGAATGAAAAATATGCGGATTTCTTCAATGGTGGCACTAGCTTTAGAAATGGATTATCGACAGAACAGGTTATTATCGACAATGTCACCTTTCCCCCATCGTGCAGGACTAAGTGGCATAAGCACCATACTGGCGAAATATTATTAATAACGGGTGGGATTGGTTGGCATCAAATTGAAGGAGAGGATGCGGTAAAAATCCAACAAGGCGATGTTATTAATGTAAAAGCAGGCACAACACATTGGCATGGAGCTAAAAAAGATTGTTGGTTAACTCACATAGCTATTACTGTCCCTTCAGACGACATGGAAATGGAGGTTTTACATGACGTTTCAGACGATATCTATAACAATTTAGATTAACTTAAAAAGATTTGATTATATAAAAGCACGATATTCTAAATTATCTGATTTCTTATTTTGAAGGCTTTACAGCAAATACGTCAATGTTCGCCAGCTCCACTAACTTTGAATCAATATCAATTAAGCCTGAAAACCCGGTTTTCGGGTTTTTTTATGTCTTAAAAATTTCCTACATTGTCACATCGATTGAACTTTTTTTGATGTGGATTTACTTATACAGGATTTATCAATTCATCTTTAATAGCTTTAACGTATTATCTTAGTTCTTAATCACTACGAAAGTCGTAGTATCGCCACAAAAAATTGAGCGCCATAATGGGTAACCTACAGATTTATAGGCAACAATTATGAAAGATCAAGACTGGCACGGTGCCGATATCATTGCAGCGCTTAAAAAGAAAGGGACCACATTAGCCGCGTTATCGCGTCAATCTGGCTTTGCTTCATCAACGTTATCTAATGCACTTGTGCGACCTTGGACAAAAGGGGAGCGAATTATCGCCAGTGCGCTAGATATCAAGCCAGAACAGATTTGGCCTTCTCGCTATATGAATAGAAATAGGGTGGTGCGGGTAAAAACGTGAGTTAAAATAAGACGTTATTTTAATATTTGATTTAGGTGCTACAGGGATTGTAACGGTTTTAAGTTCAATGAGTGTATTTAGAAAGAATATAAGTGCAGCTGCCGCTAATCCCTGCCCATAAAAACTACATTTAGCAATTAAACAACTATGACGGACAATGCAAAAAATCGAGCTCAGTAACATGTGCGGCTTACGGCACACTTACGCGCAGGCAAAATATGAATGTTAACTGGATGGCTGTCACCGAAAGCGGGTGGGGTAAGAAGTAAAGAACTCACTCCAGAGCAGAAGATCAAAGATCAATGGGCTAGGCAGATAATTAGCAGGGAACTTGGGCATGAGCGGATTGGGGGGGGTAGGTAAAATAATCGGCTCGAATTATTGGCTACTGGTTATATATATGTGTCATTTTTTCATTAAAAACAATATTAATCTTATCATTATAAGATCAATAATTATGAGTTGAAGAAACTTTTATTATACTTAGTTACATTTCGCTACTTACTAAATTTTGTTATAATTACGGCTTAATATCTCCTCCTTAAGCGACCACGTTGGTAAAGATAATGAAATTTAATGAAGATACTCGAGTAAAGATTCCTGTTATTCTGCATTTAGTCCGTTTGGGTTATCAATATCTATCACTCAAAACCCAGCAATGGGATAAAAATACCAACATCTTTCCGGTTCAATTTCATGAAGCCATGGCTCGAATTAATCCTGATCTAAGCCAAGAGGATATTAATCGCCTGTTGCAAGATATTAGTCTGTGCCTTGATAATGAAGACCTTGGTAGAGCTTTTTATGAAATGCTAATTAATCGTTCTGGTATCAAGCTGATTGATTTTGAAAATTTTAATAATAATAGTTTCCATGTTGTGACAGAGTTGACTTATCAAAACGAAGATGAAGAGTTTCGCCCCGATATTACCTTATTGATTAATGGCTTACCGCTTATTTTTATTGAAGTAAAAAAACCAAACAATCGAAAGGGGATGCAAGATGAGTATAACCGCATCAACAGACGTTTTCAGAATAAAAAATTTAGGCGTTTTGTTAACATCACACAGTTCATGATTTTTTCTAATAATATGGAATATGATGAAAATGCATTGCAGCCAATTGATGGCGCATTTTATGCTAGTCCATCTTACCACAAACTGAGCTTTAACTATTTCCGAGAGGAAGAGGATTTAAACTTTTCGACGTTACTTAAGCCACTAAACGAAGAAAAAGAGCTGACCATTTTAAAAGATAACAACTTGGAAGTGATTCGTACGAGTTCTGAATTTGATATTAATAAAAACCCCAATCGACCAACTAATCGAATTTGTACCTCATTAGTAAGTCGCCAACGTTTAGCCTTCATTCTACAATATGCTTTAGCTTATGTCGCAGAGCGCAATGGATTGCAAAAACACATCATGCGTTACCCACAACTGTTTGCCACAAAAGCAATTGAACAGCGTCTTAATAATGATAGTAAATCAGGTATTGTTTGGCATACTCAAGGTAGTGGAAAAACCGCATTAGCCTATTATAATGTCCGTTTTTTAACCGATTATTTTCAACAAAAGCAAATTATTCCTAAGTTCTATTTCATTGTGGATCGGATTGATTTATTGGAACAAGCTCAGAGAGAATTTACTAATCGAGGATTAGTTGTCCATACCATCAACTCTCGAGATCAATTTAGTCAAGAAATTAAAAATCAAAAAGCGATTCATAATCATAGTGGTCGTCCTGAAATTACCGTAGTTAATATTCAGAAGTTTCGAGATGATGCCGATGTTGTGTCAAGAAATGATTACAACCTTGAAATTAAACGAATTTATTTTCTTGATGAAGTGCATCGAAGCTATAAGCCTACAGGTAAATTTATAGTCAATTTACATGAATCTGATCGAAATGCGATTCATATTGGTTTAACTGGAACACCGCTATTAGGTATTGATAATTCGCGTCGTTTATTTGGTAATTATATCCATAAGTACTACTATAACGCCTCTATTTCTGATGGTTATACATTACGTTTAATTCGTGAAGACATTGCAACACGTTATAAACGTTCACTGCAAAAAGCGATTGATGAAATTGAAGTTAAACAGGGTGAAATTAACCGTTCTCTAGTTTATGCCGATCCCCATTTTGTCGAGCCAATGCTTGATTACATTATTACTGACTTTGAAACTAGCCGTCATGCATATAATGATGAATCAATTGGTGGAATGGTAATCTGTGATAGCGCCGAACAAGCAAGACAAATGTTTCAGATTTTCAATGAAAAATACGCTGAAAAATCAAGACAAGCACCTCTTAAAGCGGCCAATGAAAGTATTTATTCTATTTTAAAAATCGCAGAGCCGAACAGCCATTATGAAACTAAAAAATGGCAAAATTATCAGGTGAAGTCTGCTGCATTAATTTTACATGACGTTGGAACCAAAGAAGAGCGCAAAAAATCGGTAGAAGCGTTCAAAGCAGGAAATATTGATTTTTTATTTGTTTACAATATGTTACTTACCGGTTTTGATGCTAAACGACTTAAAAAGCTCTATCTTGGACGTATCATTCGCCAACATAACTTGCTACAGGCACTCACACGAGTTAATCGGCCTTATAAAGATTTTCGTTATGGCTATGTTGTCGATTTTGCTGATATACGTAAAGAGTTTGATGCGACAAATCGCGCTTATTTTAATGAGCTGCAAGAGGAATTAGGTGATGAAATTGAGCATTATTCCCACTTATTTAAATCGTCTGAAGAAATTGCAACAGAAATCGAGCATATCAAAGATGTATTATTTAGGTTTGATTGTGAAAATGCGGAAATTTTTAGTGATCAAATTAATCAAATTGATGATAAAAAAACGTTATTGGCATTAAAAAAAGCGTTAGATAATGCGAGAAGCCTTTATAATATTATTCGTTTGCAACAAGATTATGCTTTTTTAACTCATCTTGATTTTGAAAAGCTTAATCATCTTTATCGCGTTACCGCCGATCGGTTAGCGACATTAAATTATAAAGAAAGCATTGAACAAGGCAATGATGATCTCAACTTGATCAATATTGCTCTAGAAGATATTATTTTTGAATTTATCAAAGTCGGTGAAGAAGAGCTTATACTTGCTGATCAATTTAGGGAAACACTTCGTAAAGCGCGTGAAGCATTAAGTAACAATTTTGATCAGGAAGATCCCAAATTTATCACACTTAAAGAAGAGCTGGAAAGACTATTCAAAAAGAAAAATTTACGTGAAATCACACAAGAAGAGTTGCAACAAAATATACCGGTATTAAATCATATTTATCAGCGTGTTAAAGAACTAAACCGCCAAAATGAACTACTTCGGCAGAAGTATCACGGTGACCGAAAGTACACCCGTTTGCATAAACGTTTGTTAGAAAATAATCAAACCCAAGCAGCAGAACGCAATATTTATGAAGCATTATTAGGTGTTAAACAAAATACGGATGATTTAGTTTTGCGTAACCTACAAATACTGGATAACGAAAGTTATTTTAAACGAATGGTTATGCCAACTATTATTGAACATTTTGTTGAACGCCAACATATCAAACTCAGCATTAACGCATCTGACTACCTCAATCAATTGATTGTAAATGAATATTTAAAAGAATTTAATTATGGAGCCTATTCGTGGCAGTAGAAACTGAATTACAAACTAATACCCTAAAACTTATCGATGATTTAAAAAGCGTTTGCGCTAATTATGGATTGGGCAACGATGGTAATGAATTTAAAATCATTACTCAGGCATTTTTATATAAATTTTTAAATGATCAGTTTATTGCTGAGGCCAAAAAGAAAGATAAGAATCTTGCCAAAGTAAAAGATGCTGAAGAGTTTAATGAGCGTATATCCGCAATGAGTGACGATGACTTTGCTCAATTAGAACGAAAAATGGATGGCAATATTGCTAAATTAAAGCCGATTCATTTTATTCGCTTTTTGTTTCAGCGGCAAAATCAAGGTGACTTTGCCGAGTTAGTTGATAGTACCTTGCTAGATATAGCGGCATTAAATAATGACATTTTTGCTATCAAAACGGAAGGGGAAGCAAAGGTGGTTCTTTTTGACCGAATCAGCCAATTTATTGCAGATCCCGCAAGGCGTGATGAATTCTGTCGAGCCATTATTAATAAACTGGTGAACTTTCAATTTAGTTTTGAAGGTAATTTTGCAAAAGGTTATGATTTTTATGCCACAATCTTTGAATACCTTATTAAAGATTACAATAGTAACAGTGGGGGAAAATATGCTGAATATTATACACCTCATGCAGTGGCACGTATTATGGCGGCAATTTTAGTACCCAAAGAACAACGTAACACATTAAATAATATTAGTTGCTACGATCCGGCGGCAGGTTCTGGTACATTATTAATGAATCTTGCTCATGCGATTGGTGAAGATCGTTGTTCTATTTACACACAAGATATTTCGCAAAAATCATCTAATCTTTTACGCCTTAACTTAATTTTAAATAGCTTGGTTCTTTCTATTTCCAATGTGATTCAAGGCAATACATTACTACACCCCTATCATAAAGAAGGCAATCAATTAAAACGATTTGACTATATCGTCTCTAATCCACCGTTTAAACTTGATTTTAGCGATTTTAGAGATCAGTTGGATTGTGACGAAAATGAACAACGCTTTTTCGCTGGTATTCCAAAAATTAAAGCAAAAGACAAAAGTAAGATGGAAATTTATCAGCTCTTTTTACAACATATTATTTTTTCACTTAAACCAGAAGGCAAAGCGGCTGTTGTTGTACCAACGGGATTTATTACCGCCCAATCTGGTATTGATAAAGCGATCCGCCAACATTTGGTCGAAAATAAAATGCTAGCGGGTGTGGTTTCAATGCCCAGTAATATTTTTGCCACAACGGGTACCAATGTTTCAATTTTGTTTATCGATGGCACTAATAAAAGTGATGTTGTTCTAGTTGATGCCTCCAATTTGGGTGCGAAGATAAAAGAGGGTAAAAACCAAAAAACGGTACTAAAACCAACTGAAGAACAACAAATTATTGATACCTTTAACCAAAAACAAGCAAAAGATGATTTTTCGGTAGTAGTGAGCTATGAAGAGATTGCTAATAAAAACTACTCATTAAGTGCAGGGCAGTATTTTGATGTCAAAATTGATTATGTCGACATAACGCCAGAAGAGTTTGCCACAAAAATGAAGAACTTTAGTGATAATTTGGAAAGTTTATTTAGTGAATCTCGCC